>NZ_CP043042.1:3600000-4200000 GCF_008122265.1 Marinobacter fonticola | reverse complement strand
CTGCAGCGGCAGCTTGTCCCGCAGCTCCAGGTAGAGCGGCAGCAGCGTTTCGGGAATTTCGCCTTGGCCGGTCGTGGAGGTACATACCAGCAGTGCATCGTCGTTGCTGGTGATGTCGTCGAGGGACGGTTTTTCCAGTACGACGACGTGATGTTCCGCCTGTTCCAGATCCTTGCGCAGTTCGCGCGCGGTCAACAAGGCACCGCCAAAGACGCTGCCAACGAGAATTCGAATTCGGGCCATGGGATTGTGCTGCCTCGGTTGGGTTTCGGCGAATTATGGTAGCTGCCGGGCTCTGGCGGCTCAAGGTTGGGCGGTTCAGGCCGATGGCGATGGCTCGATCGACTGTAGCTAGATCGCGACTGCAGTGGTGCCCTCGTTGGTCTGAGCCGGTAAGTATGTCAGTTATATTTCATTTTTCTGACGAACTGCCTATAGTGACGCCACCTAACGAACGAGCAACTGTGGTGATTCGTCATGGCCCAGAACACGTCCTTTATGGACAGCGCCCTAACCAGTAAACGCACCGAGCGCTTCCGACTCGGCATCAGTCTTCTCTTCCTGGTGATTGTCTGGCTTTTCGTCGGCCAGCTGACCGAAGGCCTCCCCGGAAGTAGTCTCCTCATGGCCGCCGCTGTTATCGGCGCTTACATGGCCATCAATATCGGCGCCAACGATGTTGCCAACAATGTCGGTCCAGCCGTGGGTTCGGGCGCTCTCAGCCTGGGTGCTGCCATTTTGCTTGCGGGCCTGTTCGAGGCCGGGGGCGCGTTGATTGCCGGCGGCGAGGTGGTCTCGACGATCAAGAAAGGCATTATCGATCCTGCCGGCCTAACGGATGTTCAAGCCTTTGTCTGGCTGATGACGGCGGCTCTGCTGGCCGGCGCCCTCTGGCTCAACCTGGCGACCTGGATGGGTGCTCCGGTGTCCACCACGCACTCGATCGTAGGCGGTGTGCTCGGTGCCGGCATTGCAGCCGGTGGCTGGGGTATCGCCGACTGGAGCGTGATGGGCGCTATTGCCGCCAGCTGGGTGATTTCCCCGGTGCTGGGCGGGTTGATTGCCGCCTTCTTTCTTTACGTCATCAAAAAATCCGTGCTCTATCAGTCGAACATGATCGCTGCGGCCCGCAAGGTAGTGCCCGTCATCGTGGCCATCATGGCTTGGGCATTCGGCACCTACCTCATGCTCAAGGGCGTCAAGCACCTCATGTCGGTGGATTTTACGACTGCGGCCCTGGTGGGGCTGGCGGTGGCTGTCGGGGTTTTCTTCCTGATGCGTGCCATGGTGGGCCGTAAGGCCGCAACCATGAGCAATGGCGAAGACGGCGTCAACGGCCTATTTACCTGGCCCTTGATCTTTGCCGCGGCGTTGCTCAGCTTTGCCCATGGGGCGAACGATGTGGCCAATGCTATTGGTCCGTTGGCTGCCATCAACGAGGCCCTGTCTCAAGGGGCAGTCGCTACCGCGGCGGCCATCCCGCTCTGGGTGATGATGGTGGGTGCCATTGGTATTGCGCTGGGGTTGACGTTATTCGGGCCGCGCCTGATTAGAACTGTCGGCAGTGAAATCACCGAACTGGATAAGACGCGCGCTTTCTGTATTGCGCTTTCGGCGGCCATTACCGTGATTATCGCCTCCCAGTTGGGGCTCCCGGTAAGCTCGACGCACATTGCTTTGGGCGGCGTGTTTGGGGTCGGCTTCCTACGTGAGTACCTCAAACGCAGCTACGCGACCCAGCTTCATCGCATCATCAAGGATCATGAGCCGGAAGACCGTGAACGCCTGCAGTCCTTCCTGAGCCGTTTCCGCGAGGCGACTGTGCAGGAGATGGAGGCGATGCTCAAGCAGGCCAAGAAGAACAAGGTCGATGTCCCGCTGTCGAAGAAGGAGCGCAAGCGCCTGAAGAAAATTTACCAGGAAGAATTGGTCAAGCGCTCTCAGCTAATCCGTATCGCCGCGGCCTGGATTATCACTGTGCCGGCCTCGGCGCTGATGGCGGCCCTGCTGTTCTTCATGTTGCGCGGCTTGATGGTGTGATTACGCAGGTGTCACCGTTCTATTGCTTGCCCTGGGGGTTGGGCTTGGTTAGCTTAACGCGATACGCTGAAATCTCGATTTGATACCTAAAAAACGTGGAGACACCGAATGAGCACTGCATCCGAAGGCCGTCAGGCGCGCATCATCGATGAGCTGCGTGCCTTTATCAAGAAAGTCCTGAGCGATCCAACCGTGGCGGTCAAGTGCGTGGAAATCGCACGCCGCTACCGGGACGATCCTAATGCCACCCAGAAAATCGCCGAGGAAATCAGCGCCAATACCACGGTGCGCATCCCCGAGCAGTGGAGCGAGGCGGACCGCATGTTTCTGGATATCCTGCGGGATGTGCTGGACGACGAGGCGGCGCTTTACTGACTGCCCGTTTAGAGGCGGAATGAAAAACGGCGCCAAAGCAGGCGCCGTTTTTTTTGGTTGGTCAGGGGAGTCAATGTAGCGGATGCTTCAGCTTCCGAGCCGTCCACAGGACGGCTTCCGCGATAACAATCCCCGTTTGAGAGGGGCGCCTTCGGCACCTCCGAAGCTGAAGCTCCGGCTACATTGACTCCCTTGTATCTCTGAGCTGTGGAGCCTCAGTAACGAATCCCCAGACTCCGATAGATAAACCCCATCAACCACGCCGGGCCGATCAGCAGAAACTGAATGTCTTTGAAAAAGGATGGTTTCTTGCCTTCGATGTGATGCCCGACGAACTGCAGAATCCACATAATCACGAACAGTAGCAAGGATGCGGCCCACACCGGCATCAGGCCGGTCTGTTCGAAAGCCGATATCGCCAGCACCATCAGCATGCTAAAAAGGCCCATGCCGATGCCTAAGGGCGGTGACAGGTGCACGTACCAAGCCGTCGTGACGACCAAAGCGAGAGTCGCCCAATTCAAGTAGGGCACGCTGTCGAAGGCGGCTGGCGTGGGTATCGACCACAATAGGCCGATGATGGTGGTAAAAATCACCGGAACGGCCACCCAGTGGATGGCCTTGTTGGTCGGGTTGCGGTGGCTTTCGCCGTATTCGGCAAACCACTGATCTGCGGTTTTGGCCATAGATGGACTCCTGTGTGTCTGTTGTTTTTATGAGTCTGTTTTAGAGGCAACGTTCAGTATAACGCCGCTGCGGATCCACGCGATACAGGCTGCCAGCAACGCGGCATCAGGCCCGGTGGGCGCGCGGCGAGGGAGAGACCGCCTGGGTCAGGTTCTCCAGTACGTCCATCTCATCCTGCAGTTCGCTGTCCAGGGCCAGTTGCGCTTGCTCGTCGAGGATGTCGCGCAGGATGTCGGGGGTGGTTAGCGGGTTGGCGAGCACCACCCGGAATACCACACAGGGGAAGTGGTGATGCCTGGCCGGCTCCAGCCGGGTCCGTGAAACAAACGCCTTGCCATGTTCCCGTTGGGCCTTCTGGATGTATTTGGTAATACGGTTCAGCGAGGCATTGATGCGTTCGGACTGCAGGGTATCGGCATGGACCAATGCGTCCTGGGTAGCGGCCGGGCAGTAGCGATAGGTGAGGATGTTCAGTTCCGGCTTGGTGACCAACTCGAAGTCTTCGCGCTGGTTGATCATATCGGCAAACAGCTTGGCTTTTTCGATGCCCTGGTCGATCAGCAATTCATAACCTTCCCGGGCCAGGATCTTCAAGCCGGAGTGGATCAGCATGGCCATGCCGGGACGAGAGCCTTCCAGTGTGGTGCTGCCCAGGTCTCGCGAGCCCTTGCGAATAATGTACTGGGCGTGGTGCTCGATGGCACCGACCAGTTCAGGGCTGCGGAAGACGACCAGGCCGGCCCCCATGGGCACGTAAAGCTGTTTGTGGGCGTCGAAGGTGACCGAGTCCGCCTGCTCGATCCCGGCGAGTAGCGGGCCATAGGTCCGGGAAAACAGCGTGGGACCGCCCCAGGCGGCGTCCACGTGGAAGTGAGCGCCGAATTCCCGGGCGATGTCGGCCATGGGTTCCAGGGGGTCGACATTGCCGGTTTCCGTGGTACCGGCGATGCCGCAGATGGCGATCACCTTGATTTTCTGCTTTTGCAACTCCAGGCACTTGTCGCGCAGGGCGTCGGTCTGGATGCGGTTTTCCTCATCGGTGTCGATGGCAATAAGCGCACTGCGGCCCAGGCCCAGAACGTCCGCGGCCTTGCGCAGGGAGTAGTGGCCGCGCCGGGATACCAGAATGGCCGCGCCTTCGTAGCCGTAGTAGCGTAGCGCCCGGAACAGGCCTTCTTCGTGCAAACCGCGGAAACTGCCTTCGGCGGGGAGCGCCTGGTTGCGGGCCACCCACAGTGCGGTCAGGTTGGCGATGGTGCCGCCGGAACACATCGCCCCCAGCGCATAGCGAGGATCGTGCATCCATTTACGGTAATAGGCGCTGTCTTCGTTGTAGACCAGCCGGTGGATCATCCCCAGTACTTGGCGTTCCAGCGGGGTGAAGGCTTTGGAGGTCTCGGTTTTAACCAGGTTCTGGTTGAGGGCGATCATGATTTTCGACAGCGGCAGCATGAAGTAGGGCAGTGCCGATGTCATATGGCCGACAAAACTGGGGGATGCGGTATGGACCGAATTGGCGACCAGCTTGTCCAGCAGGAACTGGGTCTGCTCCGAAACGAAGATGGGCTTCTCGGGAACGGCGGACTCGTTAAAATCCTTGACCACGTCGCCCAGATCCCGCTCGATGGCAACGATGTGTTCCTGCAGGAACCCGGCTAGATTGCGAGAAATATCCTGGTCGATCCGGCTCAGGGTCGACTCCGGCGCTTCTGGCACCGTAAATACCCTGTACATGGCTTCAAGGGAAGCCTGAGCCGTCTTTTTCTTACCGGTCATACGCGCCACACATCTTTCAGTGGTTGATACGAACCGGTGGTGTCCACCGGCCGGTTCGCATCGGAATTCTGGGGCTCGGTGTGCTCACAACACACTCGCCTTACCATGCGCCAGTCTGGCATATCTGCCAGAAACATGCTTCGCGTCCCTGAACGATTTCCCGCGCGGGTCCAACAGGCTGACATGACTGTCTGCGACCCGCTTTCGAGGATTCCAAGGCCGCGTAGTATAAATTGTCAGTAATGATGATACCAGCGAGCGAAATGTCTCAAAGCATTTCGCGGTGAACGTCGAGAATCGGGGCGTCGATACGTTGCTCGATGGCCTTCTCCACCTGATCCAGGCGTTGCTGGATCAACTGGGTCGAGGTACCCAGGGCAGCGATGGACCAAGTAGCGCGATCCACGGCGTCAATGTCGCCGGTTTCGACCACGGCCAGATCGGACTCTTTGCCCCAGATGGCCTTGAGGGGCGAAAGTGCCCGGCGTTTGGCCTTGATGTCGTCGCAACCGTAAAGCTGGAAATGAAGGGTCAGAATGCCCAGGTGGGGTGTAATAACGGGCTGATCCCCGGCCGCTTCGAGCAGTAGCCGACGCATGGCTTCGGACATAAGGAACCTCTGATCAAGTCTATTGGCGATTCTGGCTCGTCCCGCCCGCTGAGGCCGTCGGGCGGGGTAAGCTATCAGTCTACTATATTAGCCGGCAACGCGTGGCGCTAGCCGACAATAGGCGTCGCACGTTCGATAATGGCGGCAGCATCGGTACCCACCGGCAGATTGCCGATATTGAGGCCGCCATGAGACTCCAGCCGACTGGCACAGAACGCGTCGGCGATTGCCGCAGTGGAGTGACGGATGAGCAGCGAGCCCTGTAAAGCCAGTGCCAGACGGTCCACCAGATTGCGAGCTCGATACTCGATATGGTCCGTGCGGGAAAAATCGCTATGCAACTGCGCGACGAAGCGGTCAAGTCGTGGGTCGCTGCCCCTGGCTTCGCCGATTTCGTTGAAGTAGGCCTCGAGACTGTCAGGGGATTTCTGCAAGGCACGCAGGGTATCCAGGCACTGCACATTGCCACTGCCTTCCCAGATAGCGTTGACCGGCGATTCCCGCAGCAGGCGAGGCATGATGCAGTCTTCCATTACGCCGCTGCCGCCGAGGCACTCCATGGCCTCATAGGCATGGTTCGGGGCGCGCTTGCAGATCCAGTATTTGCCGACCGGCGTGGCCAGACGGGTAAATAGGCGTTCCTGCTCCCGGTCCTGGTTGTCCAAAGCCCTTGCTACGCGCAGCGTCATGGCCAGCGCCGCTTCGCTTTCCAGGGCCAGGTCGGCCAGTACGTTCTGCATCAGCGGCTGCTGGACTAAGCGTGCGCCGAAGGCCTCCCTGTGCCGGCAATGGTGCAAGGCCTGGGCCGCTGCCTGGCGCATACCGGCGGAGCTGCCGATCATGCAGTCGAAACGCGTCATGGCGACCATTTCGATAATGGTCGGTACACCACGGCCTTCCTCGCCTATCATCCAGGCGAGGGCACCGCGCAATTCCGCTTCGGAGGACGCATTGGCCACGTTGCCCATTTTGTTCTTCAGCCGCTGGATTTGCCACGGGTTCTTGCTGCCATCCGGCCGCCAGCGCGGCATCAGGAAACAGGAGAGACCCCCTGGCGCATGGGCCAGCACCAGAAAGGCGTCGCACATGGGGGCTGAAACAAACCATTTGTGGCCGACCAGTTCATAAGCCTGGCCTGGGCCGCCACTGCCTTGCGGATAGGCGCGCGTCGTGTTGGCGCGCACATCCGATCCGCCTTGCTTCTCCGTCATGGCCATGCCGATGGTGACTGCCGACTTTTGACCATCGGGCACATTGCGGGGGTCGTAGGCCCGGGCCGTGATCTTCGGTGCCCATATCTGGGCCAGTTCCGGCTGTTTCTGGATCGACGGCATGGCTGCAAACGTCATGGTGATCGGGCAGCAGTGCGCCGCTTCCACTTGCGAATGCATGTAGTACTTAGCCGCCCGCGCTACGTGAGCGCCCCGGCCGGGATCGCGCCAGGGGCTGCTGTGCAAGCCGTGAGAGAGGGCCAGGTCCATCAGCTGGTGATAGGCAGGATGGAACTTCACCAGATCCTGTCGATGACCGAAACGGTCATGGGTATGAAACGCAGGTTTGTTTTCGTTGGCGAGGAAACCAAGCTCGATAATGCCAGCCTGGCCCACCAGTTCGCCGTAACCGGTCAACTCGTCCCGCGCCCATTCGGCGCCCTCGCGTGAGATCCCTTCGCGCAATGCCTGGTCCTGCTCGAACAGGTTATAGTTTTCCAGCGCCGGCGGCTGATTGAGCACGTCGTGGGTTGTGGCCAGGTAGCGGTCAGTTGCCGGTTGGGGATCGTACTGCGGCTTAATCGAGGGGTGTGCCGTATTCATCGCGTTATCTCCGTTGGCCGGTCACCCCCTGCAGACAGAAGCTGATGATCGGCTCGATCAGGGCGTTGATCTGTTTGTCGTTGAAAACGCCGGCCTTATTGTGTTGTGGTGTCTGTTGTGTTGGAGAGAGCGGTCCCACCAAACTTTCTGCGATCGCGCCCACCAGGCAAGTAGCGCTCAGCCGCGCATCCTGTGCTGGCAGCGACCCTTCCTCTATGCCTTGACCAATGACCTGTTCAAAGTGTTCGGCGTACGCCCGGCGGTAGGCCAGTCGTTCGCCTTCCACCTGCGGATCTACCGGTTCGGCAATCAGCGACCAGGCCATCACGGGGCCGTGTAAGGCGCGTTCGGCAAATTGCCGCAACGCTCGCTCTAGACGCTGCGACGCTGAACCGCTGCCCGCCAACGCCTCCGCCACCTTGTCCACTTCGCGCTGGGTGGCGATTCGGAACACTTCGGCAAAAAGCTCGGTCTTCGACTCGAAGTGGCGGTACACAGTTCCTGTTGCCACACCGGCGACGTCGGCCACCTGGTTGATCTGGGCATTGCGGAATCCACCTTCAGCGACACACTGATAGGCGCAACTGAGAATGCGTTGACGCACCTCGGCTTTCCTTAGCCGCATTTTCTCCGTTTCGCGATAGGCCATTCGCTCTCCTTTTAAGAAGTGAATCACTATTCATTTCTTGTGTCAATTTGCATAAAACCTCCATCAGGACAGGCCTGTACTGAGTTTTCAATACATTGGCTTTGATGCGCCTGATGCTTGTTACAAAAAATTACAAAAATAGGCTTTTAGGTTAATGGTGTTTAAACCGAATCGGGATTATATAGTGCGCAAGGCGCGGCAGTGACTGGCTTCCGAGGCCGAGACGGGTCCGATTTTTCGGACTGCAGCTTTGTTTTCGCTGATGGAGGTTGAACCATGAGTGAATTCGACGAAAGTAATCTGGAAAGCTCCAGTAACTGGACGTCTGATACCGAAGATACGCATAGCATTGCCGGCCGGGCCCGGGTAAGGGCCAAGCTCGAGGCCGACATGCATGAGTTTCTACGTCAAGGCGGCCAGATTACCGAGCTCGACACGACACTGCGCTCGGATGCACCCAGGCGGGCGGAGTCCGGTTTCAATAACCGCTCCATCTAATGCGCTGTCTGGTTCATTCAGAGGACGCGACGTAAGGCCGGCCAGCGAGTGTTTGCGGTGGCCGGCCTCGCACGGCTCCTTAGAGGTTACCACTTCCACCGACGTTGGAGTGCGCGAGTGTGCCGTGCGGTAGATCAGCGAATTAACACTAGGCCCGCCGCCAGGCATGAAACCGTTCCAGCCAACGCAAGGCGCTTTGCGGTGCATGGGCTTTCTTCCAGTTGCCCGCTGCAAATTTGTTGGCTTCGGACAGCGTCGGATAAACATGGATAGTGCCCAGAATCTTGTTGAGCCCGTAACCGTGCTTCATGGCGCTGATAAATTCGGTGATGAGTTCACCGCCATGGCTGCCGACAACGGTCGCACCCAGAATGCGGTCTTTTCCGGGGGGGGTTAACACTTTCACAAAGCCTTCGGTATCACCTTCGGCAATGGCACGATCAAGGTCGTCGAGTGCGTAAGTGGTGACTTCGACGGCGATACCCTGCTCCTTGGCCTCCTGCTCGTTAAGGCCAACACGGGCGACTTCCGGATCGGTAAAGGTGGTCCAGGGCAGCACCCGGTAATCCACTTTGAAGGTCTTGAAGCTGCCAAACAGGCTGTTCACCGAGGCATACCAAGCCTGGTGGGCGGCCGCGTGGGTGAACTGGTAGGGCCCCGCCACATCGCCACAGGCATAGATGCCGGGAATGCGGGTTTGCAAGGTTTCGTCCACTTGCACCGTTCCATTGGCCTGGGTCTCGATGCCCAGCGCGTCCAGTCCCAGTCCTTCGGTGTTGGCCTTGCGGCCAACCGCCAATAACAGGGCATCGAACTCAACACGCCGGTCTTCACCGTCTTGTTCGTATACCAGCGTATAGGTCGTGCCTTCCCGCTCAAACCGTTTGGCTTTCGCGCCGGTGCGCAGATCGACGCCGCTGGCCACCAGGCTATCGGTTACCGCTTGAGCAGCGTCGTCGTCTTCGCGTGGAAGAATGCGCGGCGCCTGATCTAGCTGGACAACCGGTACATCTAGCCGGGCAAACGCCTGGGCGAGCTCGCAGCCAATCGGCCCGCCCCCCAGAATCAGCATCTGGCGCGGCGCCTGCCGCAGCTCCCAGAGATTATCCGACGTGTAGTAGGGCACCTGATCGATGCCCTCGATGGGAGGCACGAAGGGGCGTGCCCCGGTGGCGATGACGATATTGCGGGCGGTTAGCGTTTGACCCGCGACTTCGACTCGCCAGGGGTCGACGATGCGCGCCTCGCCGGTCACGCAATGGACGCCCAGATCGGTATAGCGTTCGATGGAGTCGTGGGGCTCTATGGTTTTGATGACCGACTGAATGCGCGCCATGACTGCGGGAAAATCGACACTCACCTCCGAGGTTGCAATGCCGAACTGCTGTCCGCGACGCACATCGTGGGCAATGCGCGCGCTTTTAATCAGCGTTTTACTGGGGACGCAGCCGGTGTTCAGGCAGTCGCCGCCCATCTTGTGCTTTTCGATGAGCGTAACGCTGGCCTTGGTGGCGGCGGCGATGTAGGCCGTGACCAGTCCTGCGGATCCGGCCCCGATCACAATCAGGTTGCGGTCGAACTTTTTGGGGCGGCTATAGTCTTTTAGCAAACGCCGGCGCTTGATCAGATTCATGACCGCCCGGGCAATGATCGGGAATATCGCCAGGAGCACGAAGGAGCCGATCAGCTCCGCCGACACGATGCCGCCCAGGCTGTCGACCTGGCCCAGCTGGGTGCCCGCGTTCACGTAGACGATAGTGCCCGGCAGCATGCCCAGTTGACTGATCCCATAGAAGCGCAAGGTCTTCATTGGGGTTAGCCCCATGACCAGGTTGATCACGAAGAACGGAAAGATCGGCACCAGACGCAGACCGAACAGGTAGAAACTGCCGTCCCGCTCTACGCCCTTGTTTACCGCCCGCAGGGAGTCGCCGAAACGGCGCTGCACGGTATCCCGGAACAGTATGCGGGAGGCCAGGAAAGCCAAGGTGGCGCCGATGGAACTGGCGAACGAAACCAGCAAAAGCCCGGAGAACAGTCCAAACAGAGCGCCACCGAGCAGGGTCATGACTGCGGCCCCTGGCAGCGATAAACCGGTCACTGCGACGTAGATCAGGAAAAAGGTGGCGCCGCTCACCCAAGGATACTGGTCGACTTGCTGCTGGAGGACATCCCGCTGTTGAACGATATAATCCAGGCTGAGGAAACGCCCCAGGTCGAAGGCAAAGAACAAGGCGATCAGGATGGCGATAGCGGCCAGCAGGACGACTTTCCGGGATGTTTTCATGCAGGCATTTTCCTTGCGACGGCGGTGTTATTGGCGTATCTAGTGCACAGAGCCTTTCGGCTAAAGCGTACTGACCCGTTTTGAGGCCAGACATTACAGTCCAGTTGTCACATTTTTATCCGGAAACGGCAAAATTCCGGTCCCGATGGGCGGCCATAGAGGCCGTTGTTCGTTGACTGTCACATTTCCCCGATACGCTCGCTATAATGCGTTGAAACAGCGTGGGATACGACATTTCCGGCCAACGGGATTGCTGCCGTCGCGCTGCATCCGCACTTTAAGGAGGTCTAGCTGTGTTTTCGTCAAGCCAACGTGTCTTTCCCGCTTCGCGTCCCCGCCGTAATCGGAAAGACGATTTTACCCGCCGGATGGTGCGCGAGAACCGCCTGACTACGGATAACCTGATCTATCCAGTCTTCGTCATCGAAGGCGAAAACGCCCGCGAGTCGGTGCCTTCCATGCCGGGTGTCGAGCGTCTGACCATCGACCTGCTGGTGGAAGAGGCCTACGAACTGGTGCGTTTGGGCATCCCCGCCGTCGCTTTGTTCCCCGTGACGCCGCCAGAAATCAAAAACCTGGACGGCTCCGCCGCCTGGGATCGCGACGGGTTGGCTCAGCGTGCGGTGCGCGCGATCAAGCAGGCGTGCCCCGATCTGGGGGTGATTACCGATGTCGCTCTGGACCCGTTCACCACCCATGGCCAGGACGGCATTATCGACGACGAAGGCTATGTCCTGAACGATATCACCGTCGAAGCGCTTGTACGCCAGGCGCTCTCCCATGCGGACGCCGGCGCGGACATGGTCGCGCCCTCGGATATGATGGATGGCCGCGTGGGCGCGATCCGTCAGGCCCTGGAAGAGTCGGGACACCACAATACCCGTATCTTGGCGTATTCCGCCAAGTACGCCTCCAGCTACTATGGACCGTTCCGCGATGCCGTGGGTTCCGCTGCCAACCTCGGCAAAGGCAATAAGGCCACCTATCAGATGGACCCGGCCAACAGCGACGAGGCCTTGCACGAAGTAGCCATTGATCTGTCGGAAGGCGCCGATATGGTGATGATTAAGCCCGGCATGCCTTATCTGGACATCGTTTACCGGGTTAAGCACGAACTCCAGGTGCCCACTTTTGTCTACCAGGTCAGCGGCGAGTACGCCATGCATATGGCGGCGGCTCAGAACGGCTGGCTGGACGGCGACGCCGTGATGATGGAAAGCCTGTTGTGTCTGCGCCGGGCCGGCGCCGATGCCATCCTGACGTATTTTGCCAAGCGCGCCGCACAGCTTCTGCGCTCTGACCCCCGTTGAACGGCCGCGAAGTCACCGAACCGGAAACCGACTGATTATGACCACTGAAACGGAAGCCTCCACTGCCGCTGAACTGCCTGTTGAGCAATTGCCGGATATCAATGCCAGCGAGAATTACTTTAACCGCGAGCTCAGCCATCTGCGGTTTAACTACCGGGTGCTGCAGCAGGCAATGGACGAGACCCATCCACTGATCAACCGGCTGATGTTCTGCTGCATTTTTAGCAGCAATATGGACGAGTTTTTCGAGATTCGTGTGGCGGGTTTGCGGCAGCAGATGAAGTACGGGCGCGAGAGCGTGGGGCCGGACGGGCTACTGCCCGAACAACTGCTTAATGAGATCAGTCGCGTCGCCCACGATTATATCTACGAACAGTACGACATTCTCAACAACGTGCTGATTCCGGCGATGGAGCAGGAGAATATCCACTTCGTGCGCCGTCGCGACTGGACTGAAGCGCAGGCGGAGTGGGTGCAGCGTTACTTCGAAGACGAAATCCTGCCGGTGATCAATCCCATCGGTCTCGACCCGTCCCACCCGTTCCCGCGACTGGTCAACAAGAGCCTGAATTTCATCGTCGAATTGGACGGCAAGGATGCGTTCGGTCGTGAGACCGGTATGGCCATCGTTCCGGCGCCGCGCTCGCTGCCGCGCTTAGTGCGGTTGCCGGACGATATCTGCAAGGGTGGCGAGAACCTGGTGTTCCTCTCCTCGATGATCCACGCCCATGCCGACGAGTTGTTCCCGGGTATGGAAATCAAGGGCTGCTATCAATTCCGTCTCACCCGCAATGCCGATTTGGAATTGGAAGACGACTTGGAAGATCTGGCCTCGGCTCTGCGCGGTGAACTGCTAAGTCGCCGCTTCGGGGACGGCGTGCGGCTGGAAGTGGCGGATAACTGCCCGCCGGACCTGATTGAATTCCTGCTACGCGAATTCGGTCTGACCGAACGTGAGCTTTATCGCGTTCACGGCCCGGTCAACCTGACCCGCTTGATGGCCGTGGGTGGTTTGGTGGATCGTCCGGACCTGATGTACGGCGGTTTTTCGCCGGTGGTGCCCAAGCAGATTCGTCACAAGGAAATCATCTTCGACGCCATCCGGCAGCAGCCGATCCTCCTGCTGCACCCCTATGAAAGCTTCACGCCGGTCATCGACTTCCTACGTCAGGCTGCCAGGGATCCGCAGGTGTTGGCCATCCGTCAGACCCTGTACCGTACGGGCGCCGATTCGGAGATCGTCGAGGCGCTGATGGATGCGGCCCGGCGGGGCAAAGAAGTGACCGCAGTGATCGAGCTGCGGGCCCGTTTTGACGAGGCAGAAAACCTGGAGCTGGCCAGCCGCTTGCAGGAGTCCGGTGTTGTCGTGGTCTACGGCGTGGTGGGTTACAAAACACACGCCAAGATGATCTTGATCGTGCGGCGCGAGGAAGGCCGGCTCAAGCGTTACGTGCACCTGGGTACCGGCAACTACCACGCAGGCAACGCCCGGCTCTATACCGACTATAGCCTGCTCTCCTGTGACGACGCCCTCGGCGATGACGTCAACAAGCTGTTCCAGCAGCTCACCGGTATGGGCAAGGCGCTGAAAATCAAAAAGCTGTTCCACGCGCCCTTTACCCTGCACAAGCGCCTGATCGAGTTGGTCGACCGAGAAGCGCTGCTGGGCGAGCACGGCCATATCATTATAAAAATCAATGCTCTGACCGACCCGGATCTGATCAGGGCCCTGTACCGGGCGTCGCGTTCCGGGGTGCGGGTGGAGCTAATCATTCGCGGTATCTGCTGCCTGCGGCCGGGGGTGCCCGGATTGTCCGAGAATGTCCATGTGCGCTCCGTTGTCGGCCGTTTCCTCGAGCATACCCGGGTTTACTACTTCGGCCACGGCGGCAAGTTCGAGGTGTATTGCTCAAGTGCGGACGGCATGGTGCGCAACCTGATCAACCGGGTGGAAGTGGCCTTCCCTGTGGACGACCGGGAACTGGCCGATCGCCTGCGTTCGGATCTGGAAACCTATCTGGCGGACAATTGCCAAAGCTGGGTGCTACAGCCGGACGGGGGCTATCTCCAGAACTCGCCTGAGGAGGGCGAAGATCGGCTGGCAGCCCAAACCTTGCTACTGGACCGGCTGACCAGTAAATGACGTGCTGACCGAACTGGCACGGCGCCTTACGTTGTTAGCGTTGATGGCCTGGGCGCTTCCGTGCGCGGCGCTCACAGCCACGGACGATACCGGTACGCAGGTCACCCTCGAGACGCCGCCCCAGCGGATTATCAGTCTGGCACCGCATACCACAGAGCTGCTTTTCTCCCTGGGGCTGGGTTCGCGGGTGGTGGGCGTTACGGAATACAGCGATTATCCGCCGCCGGCGCAGGCTATTCCCCGGGTCGGTCGTCACGACAGCTTTAACCTCGAGCGCATCCTGGCACTAAAGCCCGATCTGGTTCTCGCCTGGGCGAGCGGTAACGGTTCCGAGATCATCGATCGCCTGCGGCAATTCGATCTGCCGGTTTTCGTGTTGGAGCCGGACACCCTAACGGCTGTTCCCGAAGCGCTGGTTCGGCTTGGCCGGCTGACCGGCACCGAAGAGCGCGCTCGGGTGAAAGCCGGGCAATACAGGGGGCAGCTCGAACAGCTAACCCAAGCGTATTCGGAGCGTGCCCCGGTACGGGTTTTCTATCAGGTCTGGGATGCACCGCTAATGACGCTCGCCGGCGATCAATACATCACCGATGCCATCGCCCGTTGCGGCGGGCACAATGTTTTTGCCGATCTGTCCGGCAAGACGGCCGCCGTCAGCGAGGAAGCGGTACTGGCACGCCGCCCGCAAATGATTCTCTCCGCGGGCGAGGGCGAGCCCGAGTCCGTCTTCGGCCGGTGGCGTGCGCTTGGCGGCATTCCGGCAGTAGAGTACGATCAGCTCGTCCTGCTCCCGCCGGATACCCTGGCCCGCCCCACCTTGCGTCTGGTAGACGGTCTGGATCAGCTCTGTCAGGTGATCGACGGCGCACGACAAGTCATTCATGAATCAGGAGAACGCAGTACATGAAAAAAAGGATTTTGGCCGGTGCCGTGGTGCTGGTTGTCGCTATTGGCGCACCCTACGGTGTTGGTGTACTGACGGAACAGCATTGGAGACAGGCGACCGGCCAGCTTAACAACGAACAGCGATTTTTACGGATCGTGACCGACACATACGATCGCGGTTTTTTCGGCGGCGAGATTACCGGCGAGATTCACGTGATGGATCCGGAGTCCGGAGAAACCTATCGCGTGGGTTTCGATGGCGACGTCTCCCACGGTGCGCTGGGTAGCGAAGTCGCTCTTACGCCGGTAGCCGAAGATAACGACGGCTTACAGCGCCTGTTCCCCGAGGAGTCGCCGCGGCTGACGCTGAGTACCTGGCTATGGGGCACCCTGGAAGCGGATTTGAACGTGCCGGCGATCAACGCCGAAGACGAGCAGACAGGAGAGACGCTCAATGCCGCCGAAGCCTATGGCTGGGCAAAGATTTCCGAGGCTGGCAATCATATCGAGCTCGATCTGAATTGGCCGGGTGCCGTGGTGCGTAGCGATACCGTCAAAATGAGCTTCGACAATTTGCAGATCTCTCAGGAAGGAGACCGGATCGCCGGGAATCTGTGGACCGGGGGCGGCGAAATGACCCTGGAAAACGCGGAGTTTGTAGAGACGGATCAGACTACCGTGAAGCTGGAAAATCTGAAGTTTACCGGCCAGACCTCGCCAGCCGAGGACGACACGCGTCTTTCGTCCCATTCCGAACTTACCCTCGAAGAGGTGGCCGTCAACGACGAGACCTACGGTCCGCATCGTATTGTCCTGGATATCGACAATTTGGATGTGGCGGCTTGGATGGACTTTCAGCAAGTGGCGACGGACATCCAGGCCAATAACGCGCAAATGGACCCCGATATGTCCGGCCAGGAACGGTTTCAGCAACAGATGATGCTGATGCAGCGCTTCAGTCAGGCTGCCAAGAACGTGGCCGCCGCCGGGTTGACCATCGGTATGCCTGAGATCGAACTGCAGGCACCCGCCGGAGCGATCTCGGGCCATTGGCAACTGTCCCATCCGGCGGTGCCGGAAGATGAGCGCGCGCAGATGCCGCTAATTGTCCAGCAGCTCTCAGGTGAGCTGGACCTGTCGGTCCCCGTGGCACTGTTTGAGGGGCGTCCGGCCCTGGCCCAAAACCTGGAGGGGTTGGTCCGGCAGGGCGTCCTGGTCCGCGATGGTGACGTTTACCGGATCGATGCCGAGCTGGCCGACATGATGCTGAAAATCAACGAACAGGAATTCCCGATTCCGCCGTTGATCTGATTTCCCTTCATTGATCCTCGATGTCACGCCCACATGCCACGCCCACATGATTAGTGGGCTGTCTAACGGGGGCTTCTAACGGACAGGTTTAACCACGGCCTGGCCGATCCCTCGGGGGTCGGCTGCGGCGGTGGTTTCTCCCGTGGGCTTGCGCAGGATCAACTGCATGTTGCCGTACTGGCGCCCCACATCCTTCAGGCTGTGGCCCATGGCTTCAAGTTCGGCCTGCTGTTGGGGAGTAAACGTGTCAGGTTCATGCTGGATGGCATCGGGCAGATACTGATGGTGGAAGCGGGGCTCAGCCACTGTTTGCTCAGCGGATCGGCCGTCCATCACATCCAGTAGCCCGAGGTACACCATGGTAATAATCCGGCTGCCGCCTGGCGTGCCGATAATGGCCATATACTCATCCGATTCCATGATCGTCGGCGTCATGCTCGACAGTGGCCGCTTGCCCGGTTCTACGCTGTTGGCTTCTCCGCCCACCAAGCCGTAGGCGTTGGGTACGCCGGGCTTAATGGCAAAGTCGTCCATCTCGTTGTTCAGCAGTACGCCGGTTTGCTCGGATAGGAACCCGGACCCGAAAGGCAGGTTGATGCTGAGGGTGGCGCTCACTTTACGTCCCTGGGCATCCATAACGGAGAGATGTGTCGTGTGGTTGCCGCCGGAAAATTCACCTTCCAAGCTCTGACTGGTGGTGGCCTGCCCCGGTTCGACGCTGCGCATGCGCTTGGCCAGATACTCGGTGTCCAGCAGGTGATCGACCGGAATGTCGGTGAAATCCGGGTCACCCAAGTGAAGCGCCCTGTCCCGGTAGGCCCGGCGCATGACTTCCGTCAGATAGTGGGCGCGGGCGACAGGATCGTTGGCGGGCGTATCGGGGTAAACGTCGGCAAACGGCCGCTCGCGCATCATGCCGAACATCTGCGCCAGGGCGATCCCGCCGGAAGAGGGCGGGGGTGTGGTCCAGATGGTCGCGCCCTCATAGTCGATGACGACCGGCCGGCGTTCGACGACCGTGTAGTCCTGCAGATCCTCGATCTGCCAGATGCCGCCACCGGCTCGCACGTCGTCCACGATGCTGCGCGCGACGTCGCCGGCGTAGAAGCCATCCCAGCCCTCTTTGGCCAAGGTTTCCAGCGTGTCGGCGAGCGCCGGCTGACGTATCAGGGTGCCGGGTTCGGGAATGTCGCCGTCGACCAGGAAGGTCTCCCGGGTGGCGGGGTAGCGGCGCATCACATCCACTCGCCATTCGGCTCGGGCGCGGTAATGCTCGTCGACGCGGAAGCCGTTGCGGGCCAGACGGATGGCATCATCCAGGTTGGCGCGCAGCGGGCGTTCGGCGAAATGCTCGTTGATGTGGACGAAAGCGCCGGGCTGACCCGGAATGCCGGCCGCCATGGGGCCGTTGATTGAGAGCTTGTCGGGGTGCACCTCGCCGTTGTCGTCGAGATACATGGTGCGGGTGCTCGCGGCCGGCGCCTTTTCCCGGGCATCCAGCAGGACGGTCGACCGGTCCGGCTGTTGCAGCAGCCAGAAGCCGCCACCGCCCATGCCGGCACTGTAGGGTTCCACGACTGCCAGGACCGCGGCCGTAGCAATGGCGGCATCGAAGGCGTTGCCGCCGCTCTCCAAGGCTTTCAGGCCGGCCTGAGTTGCCAGCGGATGGGCGCTGGAGACAGCGTTGACGCCGGTTTCGGCAGGGGGTGCCGAGGCACAGCCGCCCAGAATGAATAAAACCGTGACAATCAGGCTTATTCCGGGCGTCCGTGCCAGCATGCGATCAGCTCCTTATCAGGCCCCTGTCAGGCGATGGTATTTGTCCATCAACTGAGCTTCGGTCTCTTTGTGTCCCGGGTCAAGTGGAATGCAGTCGACCGGGCACACCTGCTGGCATTGGGGCTCGTCGTAGTGACCCACGCATTCGGTGCACTTGTTGGGATCGATAATATAGATGTCGTCGCCCGGCGAGATCGCCTCGTTCGGGCATTCCGGCTCACAGACGTCGCAGTTGATGCACTCGTCCGTAATCATCAGGGCCATGCAGAAGTCCTCTGGGAGGATAATATTCGGGTGCTCGGGGCGCTCGTGTTCGAGGCCTGCGGAGAGACCTCTTGGTCTCTCTATCGTTCCGCTACTAGCTCTACTAGAGTCCGCTAGTTTAACGGATTTACCCGCCCGCTGTCAGAGTCTGCCTACCCGCAAAAGTCCGTATACGGCGGTGGGTCAGTTATCCGCAGCGGTGAATTTTTTCTTTAGTGCCGCCGCTACGGGAGGCGGCACGAATTCGGTGATGTCGCCACCCAGGGAGGCGATCTCCCGGATCAGGCTGGAGGAAATATAGGACAGGTGATTCGCCGGTGTTAGAAAAATACTTTCCACCCCGGGGGCCAAGCGCCTGTTCATGTCGGCAAGCTGGAATTCGTACTCGAAATCGGACACGGCCCGCAGCCCCCGGATCAGCGCATTGGCGCCTTGATCCTGGACGAATTCAGCCAGTAACTTGCTGAAACCGACGACCTTGATGTTGGGTAGATGGCTGGCGGATTCCTCGATCAACTGGACGCGCTCGTCCAGGGTCAGCAAGGGGTTCTTCTTCGTGCTGGCGGCCACGGCGACGATGACGTTATCGAACAGGCGCGATGCTCGAGCGATCAGATCCAGATGACCATTGGTAACCGGATCGAACGTACCGGGATAGACGACGGAATTCATTTTCTGCCCTCGCTGACGATGATGCAGCGCGATAGTAGCCTGACTTTACAGGAGGGTTCAAATTAGAAGCGCAACGGCGTGAGCCGACGTTGGGGCTTCCATGCCCCGGCTCAAGTGAACAATGCCTTGTTTGCGAGGAACCTCGGACGGCCCTAGCGGATAAACATCCGGTAAACCATTTTGTGGAACGGCGTCTTATAGGGCGGATACACAAAGCGTCCGCTGTTGACCTTTTGCCGCGCGTAGATGCCCTTGGCATGGGAGAACGTGAGGAAGCCTTCCTTGCCGTGATAGTGGCCCATGCCAGAGGCACCGATACCGCCGAAAGGAAGATCGTCCTGGGCGACGTGCATCAGCGTGTCGTTGATGCACATGCCGCCGGAATGGGTGTTGTTGACCACAAAATCCTGGGTATCCCGGTCATAGCCGAAATAATACAGCGCCAGAGGCCGCGCCCGGTCGTTGATGTAGTCGATGGCTTCGTCCAGATTGCCGTAGGCGATCACCGGCAGAATCGGCCCGAAAATCTCTTCCTGCATGACCAGCATGTCGTCCGTAGGATTCAGCACCAGATGCATGGCCATCTTACGGGTGCCGTCGCTCAGATTCTCCGCGGCAGGGTTGATTTCGACGACTTTTGCACCTTTGTTGCGGGCATCGTCCAACAGGCGTTGGAGCCGGGCATACTGGCGTTCGTTGATGATTGCGGTGTAGTCGTTATTGTCCCGCAAGCTTGGATACATGTCCGATAGCTTGCTGCGGAATTCATCGACGAAGACCTGCAGGCGGTCGGCTGGACACAAAACGTAATCCGGCGCGACACAGGTCTGGCCGGCGTTGACCGATTTGCCGAACGCGAGGCGTTCCGCCGCATCCTTCATGGGGACGTCCGGTGAAATGATCGCGGGCGATTTACCACCCAGCTCCAGCGTAACGGGTGTCAGGTTTTCCGCTGCGGCCTTCATGACATGATGGCCGACGGCGGTAGAGCCGGTGAACAGGAGGTGGTCGAACGGACGGCTGGAGAAATCGGCGGCCACATCCGCTTCTCCGGTGATCACGCTGACCAGATCCTGGGGAAAATTGTCCTCGATCAGTTCCTTGAGCAGTGCCGAAAAGCGGGGGGTGAACTCGGTCATCTTGATCATGACGCGGTTGCCGGCCGCCAGGGCACCGGTTAGCGGCCCCATGGCCAGCAGCAGCGGGTAGTTCCAGGGTACGATAATGCCGACCACGCCGACAGGCTGATAGTGCACGCGGTTACTCGCGGGCTGGAACAGAACGCTGACACTGCGCTTGTCAGGCTTCATCCAGTCATTCAGGTGCTTGAGCGTGTGGTTGATGCCCTGCACACTGGGCATTAACTCGGCGATCTTGGTCTCATCCGCCGAGCGACAGCTGAAGTCCCTGTCGATAGCCTCGATCAGCCTGTCCTCATGGGTCAACAGCATCCGTTTTAGGCGCTTGAGGTTCTCTCGGCGTTCGGTGTGAGTCGGCGCAGGGCTGCGCCGAAAGGCGCGGCGCTGTTCCTCGAAGATCCGTGCGGTCTGCTGGATCTGTTTTTTGCTTTCTGTCAGATGAACCACACTTGCAGACATGATGCCTCTCCTAGCCGGTAGCCTCGAGCGTCCGTACGCTCTTGATGCTTCTGCATCCCTTGCTTGTATCACTGGCGACGACCCGTTTAAGGCGGGCAACGCTGGGTGTTTGTTAGGGTAATCAAGAGAAATCAAAAGCGATTAGGGTGATCAAAAATTATTCATATTGTATTTTTTGGCTATTATTAGAGTATATACTCTAGAGAGTCAAGAGTTGGCCCATGCAGCCTGGGCCAAGGTGTTTTTGCCTGGAGTTTCAATCCCTCCCAAAACGTCCCGACAACAAAAGCCTGCTTCATGAAAACACGCGACAAAATTCTGCTTTGCAGCCTGGATCTCTTCAACGAACGCGGCGAGCGCAACGTCACCACCAACCATATCGCAGCGCATCTGGGAATTTCCCCAGGCAACCTCTATTACCATTTTCGCAACAAGTCCGACATTATTTACGAAATTTTCCAGGAGTATGAGAAGTTAGTGAATTATTACCTGGAGATCCCCGAGGATCGGCCGTTGGGGCTGGATGACATGATGTTCTACCTGGAGTCGGTGTTCGACGGGCTCTGGAGCTATCGTTTCTTCCATCGCGACCTGGAATTCCTGCTGGATAACGACGAACGCCTGCGGGAGGACTACCGGCGCTTCACTTCACGCTGCCTGACGGCGATCAAACAGATTCTCTCGGGACTAGGGGAAGGTGGCCTGTTTCAGCACCAGCCCGATGAATTGAAAGACGCGTTGTCGTTGAATGTCTGGCTGGTCATCACCAACTGGATGGCCTTTCTCAAGACGGCCCACGCCAGCCACCCCTACGACAGCATCACCCGAAACCAGCTCAAGCAGGGTATTTTCCAGGTACTGACGCTGGAGATGCCCTACCTGAATGCCGAGTATCGCGATGACGTGATGGCTATCCGGGCCCGCTACCGGCCGGACGTGATTGGTTCGACGCCAGATTCGGTGTTTATTCCCGGCGGGCTGAAATAGTCTAAAAACGGGCTGAAATAGTCTAAAAAATAGACGGCTTGTGGGAACTTTTGGTGCTTGGCGGCGTCTTAATAACCGGACGCAAGCCAGAACGGATTACTGGTTGCGTCTTCCTGAGCTTGAGGGCTCAGGTTTTAGCTGAAAGCAAAACCCTGACGTTCTCCCGGCTCCTGCAAGCCGGGAGCTTTTTGTATGGGCCTCTGAAAGTCCCGCTGAGCGATGGGGTCGTCACTCATGTGACCGGCTTGACTGGTTGATGAACTGGGGCGATGGCCTGCGCGTTAGTGCGTGATAGATGCGTGATAGATAGTCACTTGGGATAGTTACTTGGTTAGTCACTTGGGTTGAGGGGTATCCGTACCAGCCTTCTCGCCTCGCTCCAATTCCAAGCCCGCTTCCAGCCACGCTTCGAGCGCATGCCTTGCCTGATCCAATCCCTGTTTTTTTATAGCGGAAAACTGGATGAGATGTTCCACGCAGTTAAAGTCCTGTAGCGCCTGCCGTATTTGCAACATGGCCTGCTTGGCCTGCCCGGATTTCAGTTTGTCGGCTTTGGTCGCCAGGATCATCAGCGGCATCTGGCTGTGCTCGCACCATTCGATCATCATGCGGTCGAAATCCTGTAACGGATGACGGATGTCCATCACCAGCACCAGTCCGCGCAGACATTCGCGACGGGACAGGTAGTCGTCCAGGTGCTTTTGCCAGTCGTCCTGCATTTCCTTTGCGACCTTGGCATAACCGTATCCCGGCAGATCCACCAAACGGCATCCCGGGCGGTTGAGCGAAAAGAAATTAATCAGGCGCGTACGCCCCGGCGTCTTGCTGGTGCGGGCGAGTTTGCCGTTCACCGTAATGGCGTTGATGGCGCTGGACTTGCCGGCATTGGAGCGGCCGGCGAACGCCACTTCGCTTCCCTCGTCCGATGGGCATTCCTTGACTCGGGACGCACTGATGAGAAAGCGGGCGCTATTGAAAGCAATCGGCTTGAGTAGGGGTGTTTCGGACTCGGGCAAATCGTGCACGGCAGACGTGTTCCTGTTGGTTTTGGCGCAGATGGATAGGGGTTGGCGACCGGTATACTGCGGCTGGCTCGGAGGGCGGCGTTTAGCGTTGTGGTAGCGTCTGTTTGGTAACAACCCCGCCTCGTTACAAGCCCAACCCTGTTGTAAGCCTACTATTGTTCCAACCCTGTGGTACCGTTGCTTGATTCCGGGGTCTGCGCACGCCAGAATTGCCGGGGACTGGGGCAGCGCTTGCCCGATATTTATGTATAATACCACACCAATTCAAACGCGGGCGCCCATGAGTGCAGTTCGCGGCGGCGTTAGCTGAGAAAAGATTTTCTGATGAGAGAGAGCGGGGCGAGCATGAAAAAACTGATCGCAGGTGTAGTCTTGGGTTTTTGCCTGGCGACAACAGCACACGGCGCCGGTGATCCGGAAGCGGGTAAGGCCAATGCCACGGTTTGCGCGGGATGTCACGGTCAGGGCGGGGCACAGCCGATCCAGCCCGTCTATCCAAAACTGTCCGGCGTCGGGGAAGACTATCTTTTCGATCAGCTTCGCCATATCAAGTCCGGTGACCGTCAAATTCCAGAGATGACCGGTCTGCTGGACAATCTGTCCGAGCAGGATCTGGAAGATTTGGCTGCTTACTTTAATCAGCAGCAGATGCCTATCGGCCAGGCCAATCCGGAGCTGGTGGATGCGGGCGAAGCGCTTTATCGCGGCGGCAGTCTGGCCAAAAATATTCCGGCCTGCGCGGCATGTCACAGCCCGCAGGGCATGGGTAATGAGCCTGCGGGCTTTCCGCGTCTGAGCGGCCAGCATGCGGACTATGTGGTCAAGCAACTCCAGGCCTACCGGAATGGCGAGCGGAGCACTGGCGCCATGAGTCAAATCATGATCGATATCGCTACCAAGCTGTCCGATGACGAAATGGAAGCGGTAGCCAGCTACGTTTCTGGCCTGCATTGATCTGCATACGTTGTAGAAGAACCCTCGCCTCTGGCGGGGGTTTTTTGATTAAGAATCCGCAAAAGTTCAGGCGTTGCGTGTGTGGATCAGAGTCGCAATAATGCTGCATCACGCGAGTGTTAAGGAATGCTTGTTTAAGGCTTTTTACGGAGCGTCGGGAATTTTCGTACGCAGCCCGGGTCAGAAGCCCCTGCGACAACGGATTACAGGAGTTAATGATGTCGAAGTTCTTGAAAGTCTGGGTTTGTGCCTTCTTGATGCTGCCGTTGGTAGCGTTTGCCCAAGAGGGGCGATGGCAGGAAGGTACGCATTACGAAAAAATGAGTACACCGCTGCCGACCGGTAACCCGGAAAAAATTGAGGTGACCGAAGTTTTCTGGTACGGCTGCCCGCACTGTTACGATTTTAAGCCGTTGATCGAGGAATGGGAAAAGAACGCAGCGGACGATGTGGAGTTTATCCTGCTGCCGGCTGCTCTAGGTAGCTCCTGGGAAACCCATGCCCGCGCCTTCTACACAACGCAGGCCCTCGGTGTGCTCGATGAAACCCATTCGCCGATGTTCGACGCCCTGGCGCGTGATCGCAAGCCGCTGAATACCCCGGAGCGTATTGCCGACTACCTGGCCGACTATGGCGTCGACAAGGAAAAATTCATCAAGACCTTTGACAGTTTCGGCGTGAATGCGAAGATGCAGCAAGCACAGTCGAAAGTTCGGGCCGCGCGGATTACTGGCGTTCCGACTATGGTTGTCAATGGGAAATACAAAGTCAGCGCTTCCATGGCCGGTAATCACGAGAATATGATCGAGGTTATCGACTATCTGGTTGAGAAGGAGCGCAGCGCCAACTAAGTCTCCATCGGCCGGGTCAGCAGGGCATGTACGAGCGAATCCGCAAACAGCTCTCGGAAATGGTCGGATCCCAGCAAGGGACAATTAGTCGAGGCTCGAATTCCGGAACCGATCATGTTCCGGAATTCGAGCCTCACCGCCACATCCGGTTGCTGACATACAATATCCAGGTCGGTATCAATACCTCGTCCTACCACCACTACTTTACCCGCAGTTGGCAGCACGTCCTTCCTTATCGTAAGCGCGTCGAAAATCTCGATAAAATTTCCGCTCTGTTGCGGAACTACGACGTGGTGGCGTTGCAGGAGTGCGATGGTGGTAGCTTGCGGAGTGGCTTTATCAACCAGGTGCAATACTTGGCGGAAGCCAGCGGTATTCCGTATTGGTACCAGCAGCTTAATCGAAACCTGGGTCGCCTGGCGCAGCACAGCAATGGCTTGTTGAGCCGTTACCGGCCGCTGGATGTCACCGAGCATAAACTGCCGGCGCTGATTCCGGGGCGTGGGGCTATCGTGGCCCGTTATGGCGATCCTGAAGATCCCCTGGTTCTGGTTATGATGCACCTGTCGCTCAGCGCTCAGGCCCAGAATCGCCAGCTCCGGTTCATCCGCGATCTCGTCAGCGAATACCGGCATGTGGTTTTGATGGGGGATATGAATAACCACGCCGAGCAGTTGCTCAGAAATACCCCGCTCAGTGAAACCGACTTGGTCCCCCTGCCGGCTACGGCGCACAGCTTTCCCAGCTGGCGCCCGGAGCGGGCACTGGACCATATTCTGGTCAGTCCGTCACTGGAGATTCGTAAGGCCGAAGTGGTGAATCATCCAGTGTCGGATCACCTTCCTATTGCCATGGATATCTCGCTGCCGTCGGGCTATGTGGAGAAATTCTGAAGTAGATGTTGGTTCGTGCTGGCATTGATCATTGAAGATTCAGGCACAAAAAAGCCGGCAGCCACAATGGGGTGCCGGCTTTTTTAGAAGCGGACCAATTACTTGATCTTGGCTTCCTTGTAGGCAACATGCTTACGAACGACGGGATCGTACTTGTTGATCTCCATCTTCTCGGGCGTGTTGCGCTTGTTCTTATAGGTCGTATAGAAGTGACCTGTACCTGCTGATGATACCAATCTGATCTTCTCGCGCATGATGCGGCTCCTTACACTTTCTCGCCGCGGGCACGAAGGTCGGCCAGCACAGCGTCAATGCCTTTTTTATCGATGATACGCATACCTTTCGTAGAAACGCGCAGCTTAATAAAGCGCTTTTCAGTTTCTACCCAGAAGCGATGGCTCTGCAAATTGGGCAGAAAACGACGCCGGGTATGGTTCATCGCGTGAGAAACGTTATTACCGGAGACCGGCCGCTTACCGGTAACCTGACAGACTCTGGACATTTTTGCCTCCGACCTGAGCTTAAGTCCTGAAATACGGAATTCTTTATTTCGCGCCTCTGGGTGCTCGCCAGACGCCGCCAGAAAGGGACGCTTTTATACCAGAATGGCTGGCCCAACGCAAAAAATTGTTGGGAATTTGTCCAATTCTTCGGAGATTCCTTATATAAGGAGGAGAAGGGGCCTATGAATGGCTCCTCAACCCTTACATCAAACCCCGCTCCGCCAGGGACGTCACTTCGCCATGTCCCACGACCATATGGTCCAGCACCCGGATATCCACCAATTTGAGGGCTTCGGTCAGGCGTTGGGTCAAGCTGATATCGGCCTGACTGGGTTCGGCGACCCCCGACGGATGGTTGTGGGCAAAGATGACGGCCGCCGCATTGTACTCTAAAGCGTGGCGGACCACCTCCCGGGGATATACGGCAGCGCCGTCTATAGTACCGCGGAACAGTTCCTCGTAGCGAATGATGCGGTGGCGATTGTCCAGGAACAAACCGGCGAACACCTCGTGCGGGTAGTGGCCCAGCCGGCTACTCAAATAACGCCGGGTGTCTTCCGGAGAGCGTAGTGGATCGCCCTGGTGCAGGGGCTGGTCGAGCACGCGTCGGGCCATTTCCATGGCGGCCTGAAGCTGTGCGTATTTGGCGGTGCCCAGACCGTGGATCGCGCAAAATCGACGTGCGGAGGCTGTCATCAGCTCTCGCAGGCTGCCGAACTCGTCAATAAGATGTCGGGATAGTGCCATGACGGGTTGGCCCGCTGTACCTGTGCGCAGGAAAATGGCGAGCAGCTCGGCGTCACTGAGGCTTTCCGCGCCGTGTTTGAGCAGGCGCTCGCGGGGCCGCTCGTCAGTCGGCCAGGGGTGTGGGTGGTTCATTCCCGAGTCCCTCCGGGGTTAGTTACTCTTCAGTGACTCTAAGGGTGCGTCCTGCACCGTGAAAGAAGCATACCATAGGTTGCCCGGACTGTCGGGAGCCCGGCTGCAATGCTATCTTACAGAGCTTATCGCAGGGACGGTTCGGATCGCCGCACACTGCTGAATGATTAGAGAAATGGAGCCGAGCATGGCGCAGAAAAACATTCTGCTGGGTGTGACCGGGGGCATTGCCGCCTATAAGAGCGCAGAACTGGTCAGATTGCTGAAAAAGGCTGGACACAAGGTTCAGGTGGTCATGACCTCGGGAGCCGAGGCCTTCATGACCCCGATGACCTTCCAGGCCCTGAGCGGTGAGCCTGTACGCAATTCCCTGCTGGATCCCGAAGCCGAGGCCGGCATGGGGCATATCGAGCTGGCTCGCTGGGCCGATATCGTTATGGTGGCACCGGCGTCCGCGAACTTTATGGCGCGCCTGGCCAATGGGTTGGCGGACGATCTGCTGACCACCGTGTGCTGCGCGACCACGGCGCCGATCGTTCTGGCGCCGGCGATGAATCAGGCGATGTGGAGCAATGCCCGCACTCAGCGCAATGCGCGGTTGCTCGCCGAGGATGCCCAGATCGAGCTGTGGGGGCCGGATGCCGGTGATCAGGCTTGTGGCGATGTGGGGCCGGGCCGGATGCTGGAGGCTCAGGCGCTGGCAGACCGATTGTCGGCGCGTTTGGACGAACCGCAGTCATTGGCCGGTAAGCGCGTAGTGATCACCGCTGGCCCCACCCGGGAACCGATAGACCCCGTGCGCTACATCTCCAACCACAGCTCCGGCAAGATGGGCTATGCACTGGCGATAGCTGCCAAAGATGCGGGCGCCGAGGTCGTGTTAGTGAGCGGGCCGGTCAGCCTGGAATGCCCCAGAGGGGTCGAGCGTATTTCCGTGACGACCGCGGAGGAGATGCTCAAGGCGACTGAAAAAGCGGTGGATCAGGGATGCGATGTCTTTGTGGCAACCGCCGCGGTGGCGGATTACCGCCCCGATTCCCTGGCCAGGGATAAGATCAAGAAGTCCGAAGAAACCATGAGCATGATGTTGGTGCGCAATCCCGACACCCTTGCAACGATTGCGTCACGTCCTGACAAACCGTTTACTGTCGGTTTCGCGGCGGAGACCCGGGATGTCGAACACTATGCCCGGGATAAAATGGCGCGCAAGAATCTGGACATGATTGTGGCTAACGACGTATCCCAGCCGGGTCTGGGCTTCAACAGCGACCAGAACGCCGTGACGGTGATCTGGAGAGCCGGCAGCCGGTCCTTCCCGCCAGCCGATAAACGGGGGCTGGCACGCGAACTGCTTCGATTGATCGCGGAACAGGCGTTTCCGGCTCAATAAACGAATATGAAAACCAACCGCTGTGTAAATAAGGCAATGTATAAATAAGCCCTTGTACGACTAAATCATTGTGCGCGTAAATCAGCGTCCAAGTAAGCGGTTGCAAGAACAATCCTCTTATTAACAATAGATTAAGGCGTTTTGCATGACTCGACAGACCTTCCAGGTGCGAATCCTCGATCCGCGGATCGGCCGTGAAATTCCCATGCCCACCTATGCAACCGAGGGCTCTGCCGGTTTGGACCTGCGTGCCTGCCTGGATGCGTCGCTGACGCTGCAGCCTGGCGATACCGAACTGCTCAAGACGGGGCTTTCCCTGCATATCGGCGATCCCACATTGGCGGCCATGATTTTGCCGAGGTCCGGATTGGGGCATAAGCACGGTATCGTTTTGGGCAATCTGGTGGGGCTGATCGATTCCGATTACCAGGGTGAGCTAATGGTGTCCTGCTGGAACCGGGGGCAAACCGCATTCACAATCGAGCCAGGCGAGCGAATCGCCCAGCTCGTTCTGGTGCCCGTCGTGCAAGCTGATTTCGACATCGTTGACGAGTTCGGCGCAAGCGCGCGAGGGGAGGGCGGTTTCGGTTCTACAGGCAGCGTTTAGGGTGCTGTCCGGCTCGTTCGTTAATTTGCTGCGAGTGTTGAGTGCTTTGGACAAAGGACCGTTCGGCAGGCAGGACGATTCCACATCGAGTGCTGCAACGCCGCTAGACAGATGCTTCGAGCCTTAACGGGTTAACGAACGAGCCAGCCCACGAGTCGGTCGTTTGGGATCTATACTGGCAAGAGAGTTCGGCCAAGAACAGCAAGATTCAAGAAGAATAACGGGATACCTATGAAACTCGGCAAAAAGAAAACGTCCGATGTGGACAGCCCGGCGCAACCGGACGCCAAGGAGAAAAAGCAGCCGCGCGGCGAGGCCAAACCGAAGAATGGCGTGAAGCTGAAGAGTCTGGCCGGTGTCGGCTCGCAACAGGCTATCGTGGTGTTGCTGGCAGGGTTGGCGGCGGCGGCTCTGCTCTACTTTTTGGTCCTGGTACCGGCGCAAGGGCAGCGCGAGGCTGCACGTGTCGCGCTGGTGGCGGATCATGCCAAGGCGCGTCTGGAACAACGTTTGTCGCTGATCCGTGACGTGGTGGATGGTTATAGCCGCCAGGCGCACGTGCGCGAGGCCATCGATCAGCCGGATAGCCGGGCGCGTCTGGTTGCCGAATTGGAGACGATGCTGCCCGGCACCCACGCGGTGTTCGTCTTCCCCTATGGCGACGTGGGGCGTCAGTCCGGACGCAACTTCGAACTCAGTTTCGTTAATCTTGATCTGGCCAAGAAGGCCGAGTCCGGTCGCCAACTCCACCCGGATGCCTTCCCGCGGGAAGGAACTTGGTTCGTGCAGTTCGCCGCACCCGTCACCGATCCTGGCAGTCGTGCCGTCAAGGGGACGTTGCTGGTCATTTTCGAGCCTTCGGTCATCGTCCCGGCCCTGAGCCTGGGCGACCCCGCCATGGGCGGACGTTTGGCGTTGATCCAGACGGTCTCAGGCAGCAGCCAAACGGTGGCATTTGCCGGCTCCGGGAGCGGCGAAGCGACAACCCGGGAACTTTCGGCACCCAACTGGTCGCTGCAGTATCAGCCGCAGCAGGCGTTGGCACCCTTGGTCAATCCCATCATGGCCTTGACGGTCGTTGTCATACCGGCCGTCATTGCGATGATTTTGATCTGGTTGCTGCTTAGCCGTGCGCAATCCGACTTGCGGCGCGATGTGGCAGGACTCGTACAATGGGCGCATAAGGCTTTCGCCGGCGACCGTCTTAAGGCCCCGAGCTATCGGTGGGACGTAGTCGCGTCCATCGGCGAGGTGCTCCAGCGTTTGGCCCAGGCCGTGGAGAAGCGTATTGGCAAGGCAGAAGAGGCCGCTAAGTCTAAGTCAGCTGCCAAGAGCGCCAGGCCAGCGGCCAGCGGCCAGCGCGACAGTACCGGTGAGGAACCGCTGTTTCAGGAAAACGATATGCTGGATATCGATATGCTGGACAGCGACGAAGACGTACTCGGCTTCGGCAACGCCGGCAGCGACGACGCCTTTGCGATGGTCGAGGAAACGCCACCGGCGGCCTCCGTTTCATCGTCGATCTTCCGTGCCTACGATATCCGGGGTGTCGTTGGCGACACCCTGACTGCCGAAACCGTGCACGAGATTGGCCGTGCCATCGGCAGCGAGGCGCGCAGCCGAAGTCTGACCGATATCTGTGTCGGTTACGATGGCCGTCATTCCAGCCCCGAACTGACCGATGCCTTGACGCGCGGTCTGGTGAGTACCGGCTGCAATGTTATCAACGTGGGCGCGGTGCCCACACCGGTGCTGTACTTCGCGACCCAGCATCTGGGCACCGGCTCGGGCGTGATGGTCACAGGTAGTCATAATCCGTCCGACTACAACGGTCTGAAGATGATGCTCGGCGAGGATACGCTGTCGGGCGATGATATTCAGAAACTGCTGCATCGCATCCAGAGCGGCGATTTTGCCCAGGGTCAGGGCGACTATTCGGAGCAGGACGTACGCCGTGCCTACCTCGACCGCATCATTGGTGACATTGCCGTTGCCGCGCCGCTCAAAGTCGTTCTCGATGCCGGCAACGGTATCGCCGGGGAACTGGCACCCATCCTGGTGGAAGAGCTGGGCTGCGAGGTGGTGCCGCTGTTTTGCGAGGTGGACGGTAATTTCCCCAACCATCATCCCGATCCGGGTAAACCCGAGAACCTGGCGTCGCTGATCGAGAAGGTGAAATCCGAGAAAGCGGACATCGGCCTGGCTTTCGACGGTGACGGCGATCGTTTGGGCGTGGTGACGAACACCGGCAAGATCATCTGGCCGGATCGCTTGCTGATGCTATTTGCCCGCGATGTGGTCTCCCGCAACCCCGGTTCCGATGTTATCTACGATGTGAAGTGCAGCCGTCGCCTGGCAACCGTGATCAACGAGGCGGGTGGCCGGCCGATCATGTGGAAAACCGGGCATTCGCTGATGAAGGCGAAAATGCGCGAAACGGGCGCCTTGCTGGCCGGGGAGATGTCTGGCCATGTGTTCTTCAAGGAGCGCTGGTACGGTTTCGACGACGGGCTCTATTCCGCGGCGCGCCTGCTGGAAATCCTTGGCATCGAGGATCGGGACAGTCAGGACGTGTTTGCTGAATTCCCCGAGGATGTCAGTACGCCGGAGCTGAACGTCGCAGTGACCGACGACAATAAGTTCGGTATTGTCGACAAACTCAGTGCCCAAGGCGATTTCAGCGGCGGTAACGTGACCAGCATCGATGGCGTGCGGGTGGATTATCCGGATGGCTGGGGTTTATGCCGCGCTTCCAATACCACGCCGGTGCTGGTGTTGCGTTTCGAGGCGGAGTCCGAGGAGGCGCTGGAGCGTATCAAGGATGTTTTCCGTACGCAGCTAAAAGGCGTGGCTCCGGATCTCGAGCTTGGGTTTTAGGCGACGGCTTGGATCTGCATGGGGCGTCTACGATCAGGGTAAGTTCGTATCCGTTTAGCCCCACTTGCCATCCCGGCAATATTGCGCCTCGCCGGGGCTGCATTACAATGCGCGCAACGTGAACCCCGGTGCGAGCTGGCATTTCGGCTTGCGCAAGATTTAGAAGGTTGATTGACATGGCATTGGATCGTGAAACCGCTATGCAGGTGGCCGCGGTATTGAGCAAGGGCCTGCCCTACATCCAGCGTTTTACCGGCAAGACGGTGGTCGTCAAGTACGGCGGCAATGCCATGGAGAACGATGACCTCAAGAGCAGCTTCGCGCGCGACATGGTGCTGATGAAAACCGTCGGTCTGAACCCGATTGTCGTCCACGGTGGCGGCCCGCAGATCGGCGAGTTGCTGGAGCGGCTGAATATCAACTCCCGCTTCGTCAACGGCATGCGTGTCACCGACAGCGAAACCATGGACGTGGTGGAAATGGTACTCGGCGGTCAGGTAAACAAGGAAATCGTCTCCCTGATCAACCATCATGGCGGTACTGCCATTGGTTTGACCGGTAAGGACGCCAACCTGATCCGCGCCCGCAAACTGGAAGTTCTTAATCGTTCGCCGGAACTGACCCGCCCCGAGATTATCGACATTGGCCACGTTGGCGAGGTGGAAAGCGTCAATACCGAAGTGATCAACCTGCTCACCCGCAGCAATGTGATCCCGGTGATTGCGCCTATCGGTGTGGGCAAGGATGGTGCGTCCTATAACATCAACGCCGATCTGGTGGCCGGCAAGGTGGCCGAGGCGCTGAATGCCGAGAAGCTGATTCTGCTGACCAACGTGTCTGGCCTCAAGAGCAAAGAAGGCAACGTGCTGACCGGGCTCAAAGCCACGCGTGTCAATGAGCTGATCGAGGATGGCACGATCCACGGCGGCATGCTTCCCAAGATCCGCTGTGCGCTGAGTGCCGTGGAAAATGGCGTGCGCACCGCCCACATTATCGATGGCCGCGTGGCCCATGCCACGTTATTGGAAATTTTCACCGACGAAGGTGTAGGAACGCTGATTTCCCGTGGCTGATTAAGCCCTTTTGGATTGTCGGGCGGCTGTCTAGGGACCTCTGATGTGTGGGCCGCGTGCAGTCGCTAGTCCGACCAGCCGGTTTGAGCGAATTGATCCGCATAACGGCTGATCCATTCCTGCGCGGCTTCGTCCTGCGTCAAATGGCGGCCTTCCTTGCGCCACACGTCCTGGCGGTACTGCTCGATCTGGCAAATCTGCTCCACCATACGCACTTGGTAGGCCTCGGCTGGCGTATAGAACGCAATGCCCACTTCGTATCCGCCATCCCGGGCTTCGCACCAGACGACTTGCCCGCGAACTTTCAGCGAATTCGGACAGCAATTGATGACCAGTGTGACATCGCTGCCCGCCGGGAAGGGTTGCTGTGCCGTGAAGGCCAGACCGCCACGGCTTAGATTGCGTAACTCACCGGGGGCGGATGGTTGGTATGAAGGGCTGACTTCCAGCGGAATATCGGCTGGATGACGGATATAGGCTCGTTCGTGATGAGCAATCATGCTGTCGCGCTCGTAGCCGTTGAGTTGAACGTTCGGTTGCATTAAAAGTGCGAGCGGGTTGCCTCTTAGGTTTGCCGCAACCTGCTAAAGTATAGTTGCTCAGGATGCACAATAAATGTAATTGATGGCGTCCTGTCAAAATCTGCGGAATACCTGTCAGTTTGCCGAAACCAAATACCCTGCCAAATGGCGCCGGGCAGAGCCAAGCAGCAACAGGATATCCTCCTAACAGAGCAAAGAGTAGTCGGCATGAAAAAGCTGTTTTTGTCCCTGATTGGTATCCTGTTGCTGGGGTATATGGGTTTCAAGGGGGTGGCCTGGTATCAGGTCAATGAGGCGCTGAAGAGGGCACAAAAAGTCGTAGAGGATGAGGGCGTCCTAAGCTGGGGCGGCATCGGCTCCAGTCTTTCCGGTCAGGTATCGGTTTATGACCTGCAGTACCAGCACTTCTCGTTGACCCAGTCGATCCAGGCCGGCCGCCTGACCTTTTCCACCGCCGCTGCTCCCGAGTTGCTCGATGCCATTTCCGGTGGACCGCTGCCCGGGGAGTGGCAGTTGCAGGTAGAACATCTGCACATGGCCTTGGCCACGCCGTTGATCCGTGACTGGGTTGCGCCTCGAAACTCAGCGGTTCAAGCCGGTCTGGTCAATATTCCCTGTGGCAACTCGGCGCTGGATATCGCAGCGTTGATGCAGCTCGGTGTCACCCAAGTGGCCATGGACCTGCAGCTCGAACAGAGCGCCATGCTGGACGATACCGGTGGACTGGGGTTGGAGGTCAATGCGGGCAAGTTGGGCAGTCTGGAGCTGCGGGCACCGGGCTTGCGATTGGATACGTTCGGTGACGATGCCGAAGGTTTTGACGAATATGGTGGGTCGGTCGCACTGGTTGCACGCGATGGCGGGTTTATGCGGCGTGTCGCCGCCTTCTGTGCTCGCGAATCCGGGCTCGAGATTGACGCCTGGGCGGCGCAGGCGACGCGGGTGTTCAGCGAGCGGCTGGTGGCGCAGGGATTCAGCCCGAGCGACCAGCTCCGTGCGCTGTACAAAGTCTGGCTGCGTGATGGCGGCGAGCTGAACGCGACCTTGACCGCAGGCGATCCGTTGTTCGGCTTGCCCCAGCGGGACGTGCCCGGTGAGGTCGTGCCGCTTGACCCGGGCGTGGGCAACTTCGACGTCTTTTACAACGGCGCACAGGTGCCGGACCTGTTCGTGCGTTACCTGCCGCGCAGCGAACCGGTGTCGCCGGTGACAAGCACGGCTTTTGAGCGATCGTCCGATAACGGCGGCGACTCGCTTCGATACGTGAAGGCGAACCCTGACGAGGCGCGACGCTGGCTGGGTAAGAACGTGCGCGTTGCGCTGAGCAGTGGCCGAGTGGTCGAGGGCCGGTTGTCCGGAGTCGACGACCGGCGGCTGGAAGTCACGCGGATCGTCGATGGCGGCGAGGTGGCCTATCCACTGGCCAACTCAGCGATTACACTGTTCGAAGTATGGCGGCGGCCGGGTGATAAGGGGCTTGAGCTGCCGTCACGACCGGTAGCCGAGCCCGCGCCGGACGACGTTCAGGAAACGGCGCCGGAGACGCAGACCGAGTTGCCGGACGCGATTTCCGACGACACGCCGCCTGCTGTTCAAAGTAGTCCGTGAATCGTAGTCCGTGAATCGCAGCCCGTGAATCCTGCACGGGCGAGGTTGGCCGGATTATCCGGCCGGTACCGATTCAGTTCCGAAGTCTTATTCTGAGGCTTTCCCATGACGCAACACAGCGCCGACACCCGCAACGCCGCCCCCGATATCCGGGGAATGCTGGAGCGTTTGATCGCCCAGCCCTCCATCAGCAGTGCGTCGCCGGAGTGGGATCACAGTAACGAAGCGGTGGTGAACATCCTGGCCGGGTGGCTCGAACCCATGGGTTTCACCGTTGAAATCATGCCGGTGCCCGGCATGCCGGGGAAATTCAACCTGATTGCGACCCTGGGCAGCGGCCCAGGGGGCTTGGTGCTATCGGGCCACACCGATACGGTGCCTTTCGACGATCAGCGCTGGCAGAGCGACCCGTTCAAGCTGACTGAGCGCGATGACCGCTGGTACGGTTTGGGCACCTGCGATATGAAGGGCTTCTTTGCGCTTGCGATCGAGGCCGCGCGCGCCCATCTCGATCAGACCTTTCAGCAGCCACTGATTATCCTGGCGACCGCCGACGAGGAAAGTTCCATGAACGGCGCCCGGGCCCTGGCGGAAGCTGGCCGGCCCAAAGGACGTTACGCGGTGATCGGCGAACCCACGGGGCTCAAACCGGTGCGTATGCACAAGGGCATCATGATGGAACGCCTGGTATTCGAGGGCCAGTCCGGTCATTCCTCCGATCCGGCTTTGGGCCGCAATGCGATGGAGGGGATGCATACGGCGATTGGCGAATTGCTGAGCCTGCGTGATCATTGGCAATCCAAGTACCGGAATGACAATTTCCAGGTCCAGGTCCCGACCATGAACCTGGGCTGCATACACGGGGGCGACAATCCAAACCGCATCTGCGCCAACTGCGAGCTGCATTTTGACCTACGCCCGCTACCGGGTATGGATATGGAGACTCTGCGCCAGGCGATCCTCGATAAGGTGAGGCCCGTGGCCCAAAGCCGGGAACTCGGCCTGCGCTTCGAACCCCTGTTCGATGGTGTGCCGCCGTTCGAAACCTCCGCCGATTCCGAGCTGGTCAAAGTCTGCGAACGTCTGACAGGGCATCCGGCCCAGGCAGTCGCCTTTGCCACCGAAGCACCCTGGCTGCAGAAATTGGGTATGGAAACGCTGGTGATGGGGCCGGGCCACATCGACCAAGCGCACCAGCCAGACGAATATCTTGACCTATCCCAGGTAAAGCCCGGCGTGGACATCTTGAGCCGGTTGATCCAGCATTTCTGTATTCAACCTCAAGCCTGACGCAGCGCTATGCTCTGAGCCGGGAACGGACCACCTAGACCAAGGAGACAACGCGTTTGAAATCGAATGACTGGCTGCACGGATTCCGCCATTCATCCCCCTATATCAATGCCCATCGCGGCCGAACCGTTGTCCTGACCCTGGGCGGGGAAGCGCTCGCCCACGATAACCTGATCAACATCATCCACGACATCACCCTGCTCAGTAGTCTCGGAGTCAAGCTGGTGGTGGCTTTTGGCGCCCGCCCACAGATTCAGCGCCGGTTCGATCAGGCCGGCCTGGACTCCAACTTTCACGAAGGATTGCGAGTCACCCCGGAAGAACAGCTACCGCTGGTGGTCGAAGCGGTCGGTGCCTTGCGTGCACACCTGGAAAGCCGGTTATCCATGGGGCTGATCAACTCGCCCATGCATGGCGCCCGCATCCGTGTGAGCAGTGGCAACCTGGTGGCCGCGCGGCCGGTGGGCGTGCTCAATGGCGTGGATTTCGGGTATACCGGCCGGGTGCGCCGGGTCGATGTGGACGGTGTGGACGCCCTGTTGAAGATGAACCATATCGTACTGCTGCCGCCATTGGGCTATTCGCCCACCGGCGATGTGTTCAACCTGTCTTATGAGGATGTAGGCAGTCAGGTGGCCTCGGCCCTCAAAGCGGAGAAGCTGATCATCTTCACCGAACAAGAGGGCGTGCTGGACGAGGATGGCCAGCTCATCCGTGAGATGACCGTGCGTCAGGCCCGGGATCGGCTCAGCGACGCCCCGCTGGAAGGGCACGCCGCCGACCTGTTGCGGGCCGCCTGCGAGGCCTGCGTGCGTGGGGTACGGCGCAGCCAGATCATCAGTTACGTGCGTGACGGGGCGCTGCTGGAAGAGCTGTTTACCCGGGATGGTTCCGGCACCCTGGTCAGTGACGACAACTACGAACAGATCCGCGGTGCTCGAGTGGAGGACATTGGCGGTATCCTGGAGCTGATTCAGCCGCTGGAAGACCAGGGGATTCTCGTGCGGCGTTCCCGTGAGCTGCTGGAAACGGAAGTCGATCGCTTCACGGTCGTGGAGCGGGACGGAACTATCGTGGGTTGTGCAGCTTTATACGAGTATCCGAGCGAGAAATCCGGTGAGCTTTCCTGTTTTGCGGTGGATCCAACCTACCGCCGGTCCGGTCGCGGCGACGAGATTCTGGCCATGGTCGAGCGCCTTGCCCGGGGCCGGGGATTGGAAAATCTGTTCGTGCTGACCACCCAGACCGAGCATTGGTTTCGCGAACGTGGATTCGAGCCCTCTACCGTCCAGTCCCTGCCCGGACCCAAGCTGGCCAGCTACAATACCCAGCGCAATTCAAAGGTCTTCGTGAAAAGACTCGCCTAGCCGTTCCAGTTGCCGGCGGCGCATGTCCGCCGGCGCCCCGGCCAGCACTTTCACCTGTGCATAAAAACGCGCGAAATCTCCTCCGGCTTCGACCAGCATCTGGCGGAACCCCGGTACGTCGCTGTTGTATTGGCGAAAGAGCCCCAGCACGGCGTTATTCATCTGCGTGATCACCCCGGCCAAGGGACCCGGTTCGGTCCAGCGGTCTTCGAGCCGGGCGTAGTCCGATGCCAGGCTCGCCAGAATGTCGGCTTTGCGCTCCCGCAGGATGTTCTCATCCAATGACTCACGTTGCGCATAAAGCGTCTCCAGACGGCCCGCAGCCTGTTCGATCAGCGCCAGGGTCGCGCGCCGCTGACTCAGCTGGGCCAAGGTCGCCTGATATTTGTCCGGCTGTCCGGTGGCGTCCAGCCAGCGTTTGAGCCCTTCAAGTTCGACGGCCGTGGCAAAGCTTTCGTTGAAGCGGGTGTCGTCGGCGATATAGACCACTTTGTGGGCCAGCTCGTGGAACATCAGGGCCACCATGCGGTCGTCCGGCAAGGCGGTAAAGCCCGTATGCAGCGGGTCGTCGAACCAGCCCAGGCTGGAATAGGCGGTGACGCCGCCAATAAACGTATCGTTCCCCTCGCGTGCGTAGCGGTCGCGAGCGGCCCGGGCATCCTCGAGGTGGAAGTAGCCGCGGTAGGACTGGCAACCCACGACCGGGTAGCACCAGGCGAGTGGCTCTAACGAGAATTCCGGTGCAACCATTAGGTTGTACACCACGTAGGGTTGATCCAGGGTAACGAAATCCGAGAAGGTCCCTTCGACGGGTAGGGCAAGCTGTTTTTCAGCGAAAGCGCGGGCCTTCATTGCCAATGCCAGCTTGCGTTGTAGCGGCTCTGGCGCATCGGGTCCGTTAAGCAAATTGTCGATGGGCTCACGGTGCCAAAGTAGCGATAGTTGTCCGCTTGCGGCTTGCTGATAATACTGCAGGGAATCGAACAATGAAGACTCTGGATGGGTGGATTGGCAGCCGGTCAAACCAAAGATCAGTAGCAGAACAGGATAGATCTGGCTAAGCTGTCGCATTGAATTTGTCCTGTCCGTCACGTGATCGATTAAATCGGAACAGACACGAAAGGCCTGAACGATGGCTTTGTAAAAGCTTGTCAACGGCCCGACAAGCGCGACACCAGCCACTATACTGGAGCTAGTGTACTGGTGTATTGGAATGGGAGGTCGCCAGGACGCCTTTCGGATCTACCTCTCAGTCAAGGGTATCGATGGAACGACGCGCCAGCCCCCGCCGACCGATAAAGCTTGCTGCGCAGCTTCAGCTGGGCGATGGCCAGCCTTTATCTTGTCAAATTGCCGACTTCTGCGCCGAGGGGCTGTTTATCCGCTTTTCCGGCGATACCACGCGTCGTGTTCGTCAGACACTATCCGAGCGGGCTCCGGACGAATTTGTGGTGCGTTTTCGCGGTGCGGACGGCCGAACCCAGCACGCGCTTCACGTGCAGGTGGCTCGCTTGATCGAAGGTGCCATGGGCGTGGCCTTCACGCGTTCCAGTCCAGCGGCCCTGGATGCCATGTTACAGCTCTACGGCGCAAACTCCCCCCAAGAACGAGCCCACCTGAAACCCCCTACCGAGCGGGTCCAGTTCATCCTGCATCAGTGCGCGCGGGCCGTGGTCCAACATATCGAACCGCTGATGGCCAACTGCTTGATGCAAATGGTCGACGGGTTGAAAAAGTCTGCCTTGCAGGCAAGCTCGGACCAGCTCGCCAACGAGATGGTCGATGCTTCGAGTCAGATCGAGGCGCGCCAGCGGACGATCTGGCATCAGATGAGCCTGGCCCTGGAATCGCCGTTGAAGCCTGAACGCCAGGGTGCGCCGGGTAGTGAGTTGTCCCTGGTGGACAAGAGCGAGTTTGAGGACTGGCTAACCCTCAAGGTTATGGTGACCAAGGCCGATACTCTCTATCGTGGTGAGCTGCTACAACTGCGGATGCGTCTGGATAAACTGGGCGTTAGCAATGCTACCGGGCACCAAAATCCGTTAGGGCCGGCGCTGATATGCGACGCTTTCCATGGCAGCGTGCAGCACCTGAAGGCCGGCCGCGAAGTAGAAAAAAATTGCCTCAAAATCTTCGAGCAGACCGTTCTTCAAGCGTTGGAGCCGCTCTACAAGGCGCTTAACCAGATCCTGATTCGTCATGGCATATTGCCGGATTTGGACCTGAGCCGTTACCTCAGCGATCGCACACCGCGGCCGGAAGCGCCCAAACCCGTGTCCAAAGTCGAACCGAAGCCCGCGCCTGAACCGAAGCTCCAAGCGGAACCGGATCGTTCCGGCGTCAAACCTGGCCGCGCGTCTCCAGACAGCTTCCGCGGCCATTCGCAGAGTGCTCAGACCGCATTCGAGACTGTACGCAATCTGTTAGCGACCCTGAGTTCAAGTCGAGGGGATCGCGGCGTGCTCGCACCGATGGATTTTCCTGCCGAGGCCCGCCCGTTGTCCGCAGGCGAGTTCCAGCGCGAACTGCAGATGCTGCAAAAAGTTCAGGCTGAATCCGTCGATGCCTTGCCGGAGGAGCCCCTGCGCGAGCGCGTGGTGGGCAAGGTGAAAGCGGCAGGCGCGGTTAGTCTCGATACAGACCAACAAGAAGCCGTCGATGTGGTCGATCAGTTCTTGCGCAGTGTCGTGGATAGCCCACGGCTGAACGAGTCGTCACGTCAGCAATTGCGCCGGCTGGAAGTGCCCGTGCTCAAGGTGGTGCTACGTGATCGCGCCTTCTTTGACGACCACAAGAGCCCGGTGCGTGGGGTGATGAATCGCCTGGCGCAGCTGGGTGTGAGAGGGGGGCGCATTAGCCCTGTGATCCAGCGCCGGGTGGATGACATGGTTCACCGCGTCACTCAGGAATTCGAACGGGATACCCGGGTATTCGAGAGTGTCCAGGGCGAACTGGACAATTTAATTGAACGCCAGAATCTGGTTTACCGCCGCAATACAGAGCGGGTTACCGCTGCCGCTGAGGGCGCTCAGAAAGTGGCGGATGCCAAGAAAGCCGTGGGCGAGCTGTTGGACGAGCGCCTGGGCGGTCGCCAGGTGCCGCAGCCGGTGGTGAGTCTCCTCAACGGCGGGTGGCGTGACTTGCTCTCCCTGACCTGGATCCGCCAAGGCCCCGAAAGTCAGCTCTGGCAGGATTACCTGTCGGTGATCGATTCGCTGCTGGCGTATGGTGACGATCCGCAATCCAGTGTCAATCTGCCGGAGCTGCTTCGGGTCATCCAGGATGGGTTGGCCTCGATTTCCAGCAACCACATGCCATCGGCGCTGATTCGGGACGAGCTTAAACGTTTTTTGGTGAAACGTCAGACGGCCGATATGGAATGGGTCGAATTTCCCAAGGCCCGACCTGTCGCGAAGCCGGCCGAGGAAGAGGCCAGCGAACGGCAAAAACGGAGTCTGCAGCGTTGGATTGCAAGAGCCCAGCGGCTGCGTACGGGCGACTGGTTGCGTAACCAGGATAATCCCAATGAGCCTTTTTACGTTCGTCTGGTCTGGATCGCCCGTGAATTCAGCCGTTTCGTTTTTGTTAACCACCAGGGCATGAGAGTGGTGGAGCTGGAGCTTGAACCCCTGGCCAAGCAGCTCCAACAGGGGATATTGATCCCGGATAGCCAGTACGAGCGTCCGCTGGTGGATGAAAGTATCGATCGTATGGTTAAGCGGGTCTACGACCAGTTGTCATGGGCCTCGACACACGACGAACTGACGGGGCTGCTGATCCGGCGCGAGTTCGAACGTGTTTTGGAGCAGCACCTGACCCGGTCCGGCGGCGAGTCGCTGAGTTTGGTGAAGGTCGACCTGCGCCAATTCAGGCGGCTCAACGACAGCGCCGGTTACAAAGCCGGCGACGATACCCTGGCACGGGTGGCGGAATGTCTGCGCACGCATATGGGGCCCGACTGTCCGCTGTCGCGGCTCGACAGCGACGGGTTTGCCTTTTTGTGCCAAGCGCAAGACGCCGAGCAGCGGGCGATAGCGATTATCCACGCCATTGAGGCGCTGGAGCTGGTTTTCGGGCGCAACCACTACGCGATCAGCGCCTGCGCCGGTATTGCCCCGGTGCTGCCGGCCCTGGTCACCGCCGAACGCTGGTTACGGGCCGTGGACGATGCCTGTAAGCGGGCCAAACAGCTTGGCAACGGTCGCACCTCCACCTATGTCATGGACGCTCAAGTACAAGCCCAGCAGGAGAAGATTGCCGCGAAGGTGGCCAATCTTGGCAACCTGGACGAGGATCGGGTGCTATTGCGCTGTCAGAAGATGATCCCGCTGCACCAGGAAGCGCAGATGGGCACTCAGTACGAAATTCTGATCAGTATGTATGACGACACCGGCAATCTGATTACCGGCGCTGAGTTCGTGCGTATGGCGGAGCGTTACAACCGCATGCAGGCGGTCGACCGTTGGGTCGTGGGCCGCATGCTCGATGCCCTACGTGATGCCGAGTCCGGGGCCAGCAAGCTGGGCGGTGTCTGCATCAACCTATCCGGCTACTCCCTCAACGACGAATCGCTACTGGAATTCATCTACGAAAAACTCAGCGAGAAAGATGCGCCCATCGAGCGCCTCTGGTTCGAAATCACCGAAGCGGCTGCCATCCACAACCTGCAGGAAGTGGCGGATTTTATGGCGGAAATGAAGGAGCTGGGCTGCCGTTTCTGCTTGGGTAATTTCGGCAGCGGCCCGATATCCTACCAATACATGCGCACCCTGCCGGTGGACTTAATCAAGCTGGACGGCGCGTTCACCCGGCATGTGTCCGGTAGCGAGACAGATAGGGCCATGGTGCGCTCGATGGTGGACATGGCTCACTATACCGGCCGCGAGGTCATTGCCACCCAGGTCGAGGACCGGCAAACCCTCGACACCTTGCGCAGCCTCGGTGTGGACTATGCCCAAGGCTATATCATCGATAAGCCGCAACTGCTCAATAATATCCTGAGCTGACAGGTTCGCACTTCCCCGCTATGCTGCCCCTTTTGCAGGCTTGATCGAGGCAAACGCAAAAGCCGCTCGAGGCTCCCGGATTTCAGGATTTCCCGATTATGTCGAAGCGCCACCCGATTATCGCAGTGACCGGCTCATCCGGTGCCGGCACGACAACGACCGGTCGCATTTTTAACCAAATCTTCGCGAGCGAGCGTATCCACGCCGCGATGGTCAGTGGTGACAGCTTCCATCGCTACACCCGTGCGCAGATGGCCGTGCTCGCCGAAAAGGGCCGTTACGGGCAGCGCAATCATTTTGCTCTGGACGCCAATCACATCGATCGTCTCGAAGGCCTGCTCTACGATTACGGCATCAACGGCACCGGCCAGTTCCGCGAATACGTCCATGAGGAAGACCTCGACCTCATCCGCGAAGGCTACGAGCCAGGCACCTTCACCCGCTGGGCGCCGTTGCCGGCGGATACCGACCTGCTGTTCTACGAGGGCTTACACGGTGGGGTCATCAGCGAGCAGTACAACATTGCCCACTACGTAGACCTGCTGATCGGGGTGGTGCCCATCATCAACCTGGAGTGGATGCAGAAGATCTACCGCGACACCAACGAACGTGGCTACTCTCAGGAAGCCGTGGTCAAGACCATCATCAACCGCATGGACGACTACGTCACCGATATCGTGCCCCAGTTCGGCCATACCCACGTGAATTTTCAGCGGGTGCCCATGGTGGATACCTCCAACCCGTTCAACGTGCGGGAGGTGCCGACGGACGATGAAAGCTTGATCGTTATCCGTTTTCGGGACCACCGGGATATCGATTTTCCCTACCTGCTGACGATGATTCCGGACAGCCATATGTCCCGGCACGACACGCTGGTGATTCCAGGAACCAAGCTGCCGTTGGCGATGGACCTGATTGTCAGGCCGATGGTGCTGGAGCTAATGGCACACAAGCAGTTCGCTTAGGGTTACGTTCGCTATAGCGAAAATGCCCCACCCGTGCGCCATGAGTCCCTTAAACATTCAATACATTCAGGCCGTCAAACGCCCCTCCCGGTAATCCTGCAAGGCCTGTTCGATTTCCTCACGGCTGTTCATCACGAAAGGCCCATACTGCACGACAGGCTCGCCGATGGGCTTGCCGGCGATCAGCAACGCGCGCGCGCCGGTCGGGCCGGCAGAGAGCGTTACACGGTCACCTTCGGTCAGGATGTGCGCGGCGCTTCGTTGCAGCGGTTTCTGATGTACGCTGGCATCACCTTCGTACAGATATAGCAGGGCGTTATGGCCCTCAGGCACCGGCAGTTTAATGCGAGCAGCGGGCTCGAGAAGTACATCGGCATAGATCGGCTGCGTACTACCGCCGGTAACGGCGCCTCGATGAGGCTCGCCCGCGATTTCCAGCTCGCCTGCAATCAGCTTGATCGATCCGCCATCGATGGCAATATTCGGAATCTCGTCCGGCTGGATATCCCGGTAGTCTGCATCCTTCATCTTCTCCGCTGCCGGTAGGTTCAGCCAGAGCTGGAAGCCGCGCATCATGCCTTCTTCCTGCTGCGGCATTTCCGAATGGACGATGCCACGCCCTGCGGTCATCCACTGCACGCCACCGTTGCGTAGATTGCCCTGGTTGCCGAGGTGGTCCTCGTGCAGCATGTGGCCTTCGATCATGTAGGTGACGGTCTCGAACCCCCGGTGCGGATGGGACGGGAACCCGGCAATGTAATCGGATGCCTGTGCCGAGCCGAACTCATCCAGCATCAGGAAGGGGTCGAGTCGCACCGATGGCTGCTGCCCCAGCGTGCGCTTGATGCGAACGCCTGCGCCATCGGACGTCTCCGCGCCCGGAATGAGTTGCTTGATGGTACGTGTGGTCATCTCGATCTCCTCCCTTTTGGGAAAAGTGGTTGCTTGATAAACCTAGTGTGCTCAAGCCGTCAGGTTAGCCATGTTCTCGCCGGCTTCTCTCAGTGCGGTTGTTTTACGATCATCGCCCATGTTTAGCCCTTCGGCATAGACAAAGTGAACGTCTTTCAGTCCCAGTAAGCCTAGGAACGAGCGGACATGCGGGGTCTGCGAATCATTCGGCGTGCCGGCATAGATCCCGCCGCGCGCTGCCAGTACGTAGACCGGGCGGTCCTCAAGCAAACCCACCGGTCCGTTCTCGGTGTAGCGAAAGGTCACGCCAGCGCGGGCGATATGGTCGAAGTAAGCCTTCAGCGCCGAGGGGATGCCGAAGTTGTACATGGGCACGCCCAGCACAATGATGTCGGCGTCCTGAATTTCCTGGATCAGAGAATCTGAATAATCAACCACACGCTTCTGTTCGTCGTTACGGTCGTCTGCTCCCGCAATTAAGGCGGCGAAACGAGTCGCGTCCAGGTGCGGGACGGGTTCCGTCGCCAAGTCGCGCGTAACGATATGGGCTTCGCCATGGGCTTGACGAAGTTGATCCAGCATACGTTTGACGAGTTGGGATGACTGGCCTTCTGCGCCGAAAATGCTGGTTGTGATAACGAGGATATTAGTCATGTTCAAAGCCTCCAGTGCCGAATGAATCTGTTGAGGCTATTGAACTGCGTGGGGCGAAAAGATGAAAACGGAGAATTCTGGAAGGGTCGATCAGAAAATTTGAACAAGCAGCAGGCGCCCAGGGGACGCCGCTACTTGTAGACTGCGACGCTATTCGACGTTGCGGGAGTAGAAGATCTCCAGCATTTCCCGCTGCAGGCGTTCGGAGATGCTTGTAGCTTCTTCCTGGCCCAGATCATTGGCATTGACGCCGAACACGTAGTTGTCCAGGTTGAAGTTCTTGAGCTTCATCTTCGTGTGGAACAGGTTCTCCTGATACACGTTGACATCGATCATCTGGTACGCGTTCTGGGTGTCTTCGCTCAGGTAGTTCTGGATCGAGTTGATGTCGTGGTCGATGTAGTGCTTCTTGCCGTCCACGTCGCGGGTGAAGCCGCGTACCCGGTAATCCACGGTGACTACATCGGAGTCGAAGCTGTGGATCAGGTAGTTCAACGCCTTCAGCGGCGAGATCAGGCCGCAAGTGGAAACGTCAATGTCCGCGCGGAAGGTGCTGATGCCCTCGTAGGGGTGACTTTCCGGATAGGTGTGGACGGTGACGTGGCTCTTGTCCAAGTGAGCAACGATGGCGTCGGGCAGCGGGCCGGGTGATTCCTCGTTATCGGTCGAGGGATGGCCGACTTCGTGCTCGGCGATGAGCATCGTCACCGAGGCGCCATGGGGCTCGTAGTCCTGGCGCGCGATGTTGAGAATATTGGCGCCGATGATCTTGACCACGTCGGACAGGATCTGCGTCAGTCGCTCCGCGTTATACATCTCGTCGATGTAGTCGATGTAAGCCCTGCGCTGTTCTTCGGTCCGCGCGTAGCAAATGTCGTAGATGTTGAAGCTCAACGACTTGGTCAGGTTGTTGAAACCATGAAGCTCGAGTTTGGTTTCCATCACAGCCCCCCCGGTTAAGGAGATGAATGACAGCGGGCACAAAGCGCAATTTGTGCCGCCCAGGCCGCCACCGGTAACTGACCAGGATTGCTCACCTTTTGCGCAGGCCGGCGGAGAGGGGGCGTATTATGCCTATCCGCCCAAGCGTTGAACAGATAGCCCACCCCGAATTTTGTAGCGGTTTCCCGTAGTTCAAACGTTATCTGCCGCATATTACGGGAAAATTTAGCATGAACGCGGGCTACATCGTTGATGGACGGTTTGCTCGCGCCTTATTCGGCCTCGTGGATTTCGTAGTCGTGAGTGATTTCCACACCGCCTTTTTCCAGCATGATCGATGCTGAACAATACTTCTCCGCCGATAGGGAAACGGCGCGCTTGACCAGATTATCCTTGAGGTTGCGACCCGTCACGACAAAGTGAAGGTGAATGCGCGTGAACACGGCAGGTACGGCATCGGCGCGTTCGGCGTCCAATTCGCAGCGGCAGTCTGTAACCTCCTGGCGGGATTTCTGCAGAATGCTCATGACGTCGAAAGCCGAGCAGCCGCCGAGACCCATGAGTACCATTTCCATGGGGCGCGGCCCCAGGTCTTTGCCGCCGTGATCCGGGGGGCCGTCCAGTTGGACGTTATGGCCGGAACCGCTGGTGGCTTTGAAGCTGGCTTCGCCGGTCCAGTCGATGGTTGCTTTCATGTGGGTCTCCTGTGATCAAAGGCTGAATGCTACCACAGCGCGCCCCGGGAGAAACGGCAGCGGACGGCTCGACGCAAGTTGCGGATAATCGGGACGTTTGTTCTATACTCGAAACGTATTGCGCGTTTTCTCTCGACGTTCGAACCGGTGAACACAGCCGCCGTGCCGTGTTGCCGGGGTTGAGGCTTCCTGTTATAAGTGGCTCGCCACACGCGACAAGTGGCTGACCGGTTGGATCGACGGAATGTTGTGTTCCGTTCAGGGGGATCCGGACATACCGGGCGGCAGTGAAGGCTTATGCCTCACTGAGAAAAAAACGTACTGAAGCACAAGTACCAGCAACAAAAGTACCGGCCGCGAAAGCACCGGCATTAACAGCACGGCAAGATGTTAAAAAGAAGTACTGAAAAAGAAGTACTGAAAAAGAAGTACTGAAAAAGAAGTACTGAAAAAAGTACTGGCAAACAGTACAAAAGTAGCCCACACGGATGCTGGGTGAATACAACAACACCGGGATTCGCCATTGAAGGAGGCACAACAGTATTATGGCAACGATTCTCAGACCGGTTGAGCAAAAGACCAAACACCTCGACTATTTCCTCTCGCAATGCCACCGTCGGCGCTATCCGGCCAAAAGCACTATTATTTACGCCGGAGACAAAAGTGACTCCCTGTTCCATATCGTCAAGGGCTCGGTCACGGTCATCATCGAGGACGACGATGGCCGCGAAATGATCATGGCGTACCTCAATGCCGGCGACTTCTTCGGTGAGATGGGCCTGTTCGACAACATGGATTCACGCAGTGCCTGGGTCAAAGCCAAGACCGAATGCGAAGTGGCGGAGATCAGTTACACCAAGTTCCGCGAGATTGCCCAGCAGGATCCAAGGGTGCTCTACTTTATCGGTGAGCAGATGGCCACACGCCTGCGCCAGACGACCCGCAAGGTGGGCGACCTGGCGTTCCTGGATGTGACCGGCCGAGTGGCGCGCACGCTGCTGGACCTGTGCAAAGAACCGGATGCCATGACCCATCCAGACGGCATGCAGATCAAGATCACGCGACAGGAAATCGGCCGCATCGTCGGCTGTTCTCGCGAGATGGTTGGCCGCGTGCTCAAGACCCTGGAAGATCAGGGACTGGTGCAGGTGAAAGGTAAGACCATGGTGGTTTACGGGACGCGATAGCGGCGGCGTGTATTCGATCTATAAAAACGGGCCGCGGCCCGTTTTTTTGTTGGCTGCTCTTCAGTATGTAGCTGATGAGAGGGGACCATCCCTTCAGCTACATATGACTGCCAGCACGACCCCCGCAAATTTATCCGTAACTGGTAATCATCACATCCGCCGCCCGGTCCCGTAAGGGAATCAACGCCTGATAGGCGTCGGAGTGGAACCAGCGGCCCAGTTCACCGGCATCGGCAAACTCGACGACCACCGCTCGATCACGTGGGTTCGTTCCTGCAAGGTCGGCCTGCTTTTCCCCGCGAAAGAGAATCCGCGCGTCGATGGGCTCCAGCGAGGCTGCCACGCCTTCGACATAGTGCTGCCAGAGGCGCTCGTCATGCACCTTGATATGTCCGATCAGGTAAGCGGCCATCGCCGGAATCTCCTCTATGCTGTTATTGCGTCTGCACCGCTTCATCGGTGATGCGGTAGTAGCCATCCAGCCAGGCCATGATTTCCTGTGCCGCCGGATGTGGGTGCTCGCCGTAGTGACGGCGTAAGCGGGTTTCTCGCTCCCCGAGCTTATCGAGACCGATATCCTGGAGAGCCATGATGTCTTCTTCGATCAGGCGTGCCAGACCCTCCCCCGCCACTTCTCGGGCAGCTTTGCGAAAAGCCGCCATGTAGCTGTAATTGTCCGGCTCCCGGTAACTGGCAGCCAGGGTCAGCGCCGGAATACAGGAAAGGGTGGGCTGGAGGGCCGGGTTGATAGCGTGGCCGGCCAAGTGCTCGCCGATGTCTGCGCGACGACCGGTGAAACCGCGCAAATGCAGGTGCTGCGACATGCGTGGCCCATCATTCACCGGATAGTTGTCCCACAGCAGCGGCTTACGCTTTAGCAGCGCCGCGACCTGCCTGAGATGACCGGGGGACACTTCTTTGGCGCATACTTCTTCGCCGGTCCAGAAGATATCGACGTCGTCTGCAAGCGACTCGCCCAGCGTCTCCAGGTAGTCGACCGGACGCTGACCGAAGACCCGGTCGAGTACTGGATCATCGGAATAGTAAGTGGGGCAGACCCTCAGACGGGCGCCGCTGCGATGGCGGATCCAGTCGATGATTTCCAGCTGACGCTGGGCCAAATCCGGCGTATCGCCCCGCATATCGTCGAACAGGATGGCCAGGTCATCAATCCCCATACTGTCGAGAGAGGCGAGCTTTTCCGTGAGCGCCCGGCGCGCGGCGGCGTCGAAGTTGCGGTAGGTCTCGAAAGGGCTGAGGCCCACACCGAAACGCATGCCCTGGTTCTGGCAGTGCCTGGAGAAACGTCGCAGGGTGTCGGCGGTCTCGGCGGGGTGAAGTTCGTTCCAGCGCCGCCGCAGGTAGGCATCCGCCTTGGGCGCATAGAGGTAGAAGCTGTAACCGTGCCTGGCCAGCAAGGAAACCAGCTTGGTGCGGGCTTCCCAGCTCCAGGGGCGGCCAAAGAAGCCTTCGATAATACCCAGGGGTGTTTTCATACGGTGTCCAAAAGGCGTCGCAAAATTAGGTGTCGTCGATCATTCTCAACAGGTTAGCGCGTACCGGCAGGATAGTGGATCAAGTTATGGAATGTGGCTGCCTGATTGCCCCGATTACGGTAGCCATGAGGCGCGTCGGCAGCGAATCTAACGGCCTCGTCGGTGGCCAGGGCCCGCCATCGGCCATCGATCAGGACCTCCATCGGGCCGTCGACCACAGTCACATGCTCGATCACACCGGTTTCGTGGGGCTCTGATACGTGCTCTGTTTCCGGGGGGAGGGTCAGCGCCATCAATTCAAAGCCGAAACTGGCGTCGAAAGGAAAGAGCGGTCTTACCTGCAGGCGATCCGCTGGCAGCTCGACATCGGTCTGCGAGTTTCTCGCGAAGCGTGGCAGGTCCGAGGCGTGAGGTGGAGGCGTGATCAGTCCGGAGAAGGCGGTACTGAAACCGGTGGCTATTTTCCACAGGGTCGCCACGGTGGGGCTGGATTCACCGCGTTCGATCTGGCCCAGCATGGCTTTGCTCACGCCAGTGGCCTCCGAAGCGCGATCCAGGCTCCAGCCGCGTTGTTTGCGCAATTGGCGTAGGGTTTGTGCCAGATGGGCGGCGATGTCCATGCAGCCGGGCTCTCCAAGGTTCGTTCCAATCCAAGGTTCGTTCCAAGGTTGGTTTCAATCAACGCATTCTAGAACTTGTGCGTCATAACGCACAATGCTAACGTCGCGTAAAGCGTGCGTTATAGCGCACAAAAAACTAAGGATAAAGCCGTGGCCTTGCCCAGTGCGCTCAAAGACCTATCGCTTTCCCATGTGACCGCCGGCTTCGTGGCCGTCCTAGTGGGTTTTAGCAGTTCTGTGGTGATTATTCTGCAGGCTGCCGAGAGCGCCGGGGCCACGTCGGCTCAAATCAGTTCGTGGATTTGGGCGTTGGGGTTGGGCATGGGGCTGACCAGTGCCGGCCTCTCGCTTTATTTCAGGGAGCCTGTGCTGACGGCCTGGTCCACGCCAGGTGCGGCCTTGCTGGCAACCAGTCTGTCAGGATTCTCCCTGGAGCAGGCGACGGCAGCCTTCATTTTCGCCGCTGTGTTGACCATCATCGTCGGCTGGACCGGTTGGTTCGAGCGTATCCTGAAACACCTGCCGCAATCCCTGGCAGCGGCTATGCTGGCGGGCATCCTGTTCCAGTTCGGGCTCGATGCATTCGTGGCGCTGGAGGGCAGCTTCCTGTTGGTCGCGCTGATGCTGGTGACTTATGTGATCAGCCGGCAACTGCTGCCGCGGTATGCGATCCTGCTGGTGCTGGCTGTGGGAATGTTGACTGCCTGGCTGCAGGGAAGCTTGCATTGGGGTGGGCTGGAACTGGCGTTGGCTGAGCCGCGGTTGGTCTGGCCGGACTTCTCGCTGCCGGTGCTGATCAGTGTTGGTGTACCGCTGTTTGTCGTCACCATGACCTCCCAGAACGTTCCGGGCCTGGCTGTGCTTCGGGCCAACGGTTTTCGCACGCCCCTTTCTCCCGTACTGACGGTGACCGGCCTGGCCACGCTGATCCTCGCGCCTTTCGGCGGCTATGCTTTCAACCTCGCCGCGATTACAGCCGCCATCTGCATGGGCGAAGAAGCTGGCGAAAAGAAGTCGGCCCGCTATCTGGCCGCCGTCTGCGCAGGTGTGGTTTATATCCTGGTGGGATTGTTTGGCGCCACCGTCGTGGCTCTGTTTGCGGCTTTTCCGAAGGCTTTCGTCGTTGCCCTGGCAGGGCTGGCGCTGTTGGGCACCATCGGTAACAGCCTGCATGCGGCCCTGGATGACGCCCAAGGCCGGGAAGCGGCGCTCATCACCTTTCTGGTGACCGTGTCCGGGGTGACCCTTTGGGGTGTTGGCGCAGCCTTCTGGGGCTTGGTGGCCGGGCTGCTGGTACGGCTTGCAGTGAACCTCGGGTTACAGAAAGCGGCGATTAAAAAATAGAACTGGCCAGCGCTCTATGTGTAAAATCGCTGCTCTTTTGAACAGCACCGGCTGTTCCACTTAATTCTTTACGTATTCTGTTCACTAGCAAGTACTGCGTTTACACATTGAGGCACGGGTATGGGCAGAGCCTACCAAAACCGCAAAGATTCCATGGCCAAGACGGCCAACGCCAAAACCAAGGTCTACAGCAAGTACGGGCGTGAGATCTACGTCTGCGCCAAGCAGGGTGGCCCCGACCCGGATGGTAACTTGTCCCTGCGCAACCTGATCGACCGGGCCAAGAAAGACCAGGTGCCGACCCACGTTATCGAGCGTGCGATCGAGAAAGCCAAAGGTAGCGGCGGCGAAGATTACTCGGCAGCCCGTTACGAAGGGTTCGGTCCGGGCAACTGCATGGTCATCGTCGACTGCTTGACCGACAATCCCAACCGGACCTTTGGCGATGTCCGCGTCTGTTTCACTAAGACCAAGAGCAAGATCGGCACGCCGGGCAGCGTCAGTCACATGTTCGATCACTGCGCCATATTCGCGTTCGCCGGAGACGACGAAGAGGCGGTTCTCGAAGCATTGATGGAAGCTGAGGTGGATGTCACTGACATCGAGAACGAAGAGGGCCGTATTACCGTTTTCGCGCCCAACACCGAATACGCCAAAGCCAAGCAGGCGCTGGCCGATGCCTTTGGCGAGATCGACTTCGAAGTGGACGAAATCCAGTTCCTGCCCCAGACCACCGCGCCGGTCACCGGCGAGGACGTGGAGATGTTCGACAAGTTCCTCGACATGCTCAACGACCTCGACGACGTGCAGAACGTCTATCATAACGCCGACGTTCAATAGGGCTGACGTTCAGTAAGCGTTTGGCCGGGCAAGTACCTATTGCCCGGCCTCCCTTATTCTCCCTCCTGTCTTTCGGGCGTCAGACTTCTCCGCTAAGCTCCTGAAAAACGATGAGGGAGCACCGCAATGACCGTACTGATCCTTGGACTGATCATCTTCCTGGGCGTGCACTCGCTGTCGATCGTCGCCGAGCCCTGGCGTAACCGCATGGCGGAGCGCTTGGGCGAGGGGCCGTTCAAGGGTCTTTACTCGCTGGTGGCGCTAGTGGGGTTGGTGCTCCTGATCTGGGGCTACGGTCAGGCGCGACTGGAGCCGGTGGTGATCTACACGCCGCCCATGTGGATGCGCCACCTCGCCATGGTGCTGTTGATCCCGGTCTTTGTCCTGCTGTTCGCCACTTATCTGCCCGGCCGTATCCAGCGTGCGGTGAAGCACCCGATGCTGGTGGCGGTCAAGCTCTGGGCGCTGGCCCACCTGCTGGCCAATGGCATGCTCGCGGATGTGCTGTTATTCGGTGGTTTTCTGGCCTGGGCGGTGGCGGACCGGATTTCTCTCAAACGCCGTGCACCCCGGGCAAAGCCGGAGCTGCCTCACAACCCCATGAACGACATCATCGCTATTGCCGGCGGCCTGGTGGTTTATGCGCTGTTTGTGGTGTGGCTGCACCGGGTGCTGATCGGTGTGGCGCCGGTGGCGATGTGAAGGAAAAGGCCGCTGCACACAATTGCACAGCGGCCTGACAGATTCGTATTATCAAACCCTGAACTGACTAACGAGCGTGCGCAATTGTTCGCTGAGCTGGGCCAGTTCGTGGCTTGCTTCGTTGGTCTGAGTGACGCCTTCGTCGCTGTGCTGGGCCGCCTCGACAATACGGATCACGTTTTGGTTGATCTCTTCGGCGACCTGGCTTTGCTGTTCTGCCGCCGTGGCGATCTGGGTAACCTGGTTATGGATTTCATCCACCGAACACTCAATCGTATTCAGGGCAGTAGTGGCTTGGTCGATGCGTTCGACGGTGCCGTCAGACAGCGCCTGTGACGCACGCATGGTTTCCACCGCGCTGCGGGATTCTGCGATAAAGCCATCAATCATGGTTCTAATCTGACCGGCCGATTCACCGCTACGTCGTGCAAGCTGACGGACCTCGTCGGCGACGACGGCAAATCCGCGCCCGTGCTCGCCAGCCCTGGCCGCTTCGATAGCGGCGTTCAGCGCAAGTAAATTGGTCTGGTCGGTTACATCGTGGATCACGTCCAGCACCGACTGAATGTCGTTACTGCGGGCTGCCAGTGCATCGATGGATTCGGCGCTCTTGAGGATATTGGCGGAAAGTTCGCGAACCGAGCGCTGGGAGGCTGAAATTGTTTGGCCGCCTTCTTTTGCTCGTTGGTCGGCATCGGCTCCGGCGGTTTGGACTTCATTAGCGTTCTTTGAAATCTGGTGGATGGTGGCCGCCATTTCGTTGATTGCCGAGGCGATCTGGTCGGTCTCCGAACCCTGTACCTGCACCGAGCGGCGGGTTTCTTCCGCGACACGGCTGAGTTCCTCGGCGGCGGAGGCTACCTGATGGGTGGTATCGCCCACGTCGCGAATCGTTTTCTGTATTTTGATTACGAATGCGTTGAAACGGCGGCCTAGTTCGGCCAGCTCATCGTGGCCACTGTCGGGCAGACGCTGGGTCAGGTCGCCTTCACCCTCGGCGATTTCCTGCATGGTGCGACTCACGTTTGCCAGCGGCCGGGTGACCGTTCGGCCAACCAGCACGCCGAAACCGATGGCGATAAGGACGACAATGCCCGTCACCGCGAGAATCGAAGCCAGTGCTGCGCTGATGTTATCGGCAATCTGGGCCTCGGCTGCGGCGACCGTCTTATCGACGCTGGTGACGTAGACCCCGGTGCCAATCACCCAATTCCACTTGTCGAGGACCAGCGAGTAGGAGATCTTCGGCTCCACCTCACCGGATGCCGGGTTCTTGCGCTCGTAAGCATAGAAACCGCCACCATTGCGGCCAGCGTCGAACAAGGCCTTGAGCAAGGCCTTTGTCTCCGCGGTGCTGTTCTTGACATAGCCTTCGGCGCTGGGCTTGGGGCGGAATGCGAGATTGAAGGAGTCGTGGGTGTAGGCAAAGATGTAGTTCTTGGCGCCAAAACCCATCGACCGAATCGTGTCTCGGACACGTAACTTGGCTTCTTCCGCGCTGAGCGTTGTGCTGTTGTAATCCGCCTCGATAGCCGTGCGGGCGGCTTCGACGATATGCTTGAGCCCGGTTTTATGGGCCTCGATGAGGTTGCCTCGCAATCGCTCGATTTCAGCGTCACCGTTGGTTTTAAGTTGAACGGTGGTCACCCAGGCCACGACGGCTGCGGTGAGCAAAACAGGAACCAAGATAGCAATGAGCAGGCGCGAGCGGATACGTAGCCGCTGAAAGAAACCCATGGGCAGCACTCCGATGGAAATTGAGCTTCAAGAAGGCCTGCCAGTATCCGGAAATGGCGCGGTGTTTCCATTGAATTATGTAACGTAATTTTGCGATAGGAAATATAATTCCGCTCTGCAAAACTATTAGCTGTCATCATGTGTTTGACAGACCCTGATAGGCCAAGCGTCACCTGAAGCAAAACTCAGTACTGCTGCGGATTGCATAGGGTGCCGACGACGCCTACGATACGGGTTCCAACGAAGGAGCTTTGTTATGGCAAGAAAGAAACGAACACCCACCCAACACAATCAGGTTCAGCGCGATCTGCGTTCACCGCTTTATCGGCTGCAGGTTGTTAAGGACAAAACCCGCTATAACCGCAAGCGCGCCAAGATCGTCCGGTCCGAGGACTTTCGCAAGGCAGCCTGAGGGTTGTTTTACGAAAGTCCTCGACCGAACGCCTATTCGGTCCGTTTCTCCACTCCAGGTTGCTCTACTCGTGCGGGTAGCCGATACACATCAGAGCTATCGGCAGATGCCCTGACGGTAGCTTCAGAGCCTCTGCAATACCCTCGTCGTCAAACGCGCCCACCAGCACCGTCCCCATTTCAAGCGCACTCGCCTGCAACTGGATATTCTGCGTCGCGGCGCCTACTTCGATATAGGCATAGCGAGCGCCCCGGCCCGCGGGCGGCTGTCCCGTGAACTCGCCGTTCATTGTGTCGACAGCCGCGCTGACGACGATAGTCATCGGCGCCTGCCCGATCCAGGGCTGCTTCTCGAGGGCGAGTTCTTGTAAGGCTGTTCGCACATCGCCCAGACCGGCGGGAGTGAGGCTATGGTTGCCTGGCGTGTAGCGGTAGAGATCGATAGCGAGCTTGCTCACGTGGTGGGCCGCAACATGCAGCGTCAGCGGGTAGGTCTGATTGGCCGACGGCGCCGAGCGTAGGCGGGTCTGGGGATCCTGGCCCTGGCCGGCCCAGAGCAGTTGAGAAAGCGCTGGCAGCGGAATAATGCGGCGATCGAACTCGCGACAGCTGCGCCGAGAGGCGATGGCGGTTTCGAGGGGTACTTGGCTGTCATGGGGCGGGTGGGGCAGTTTCAGGAAACGTTCCTTCGTGTCCATCAATGGATCCTCTGGTCGCCTGTTTGGAGTCGGGCATCAGCTTTTGTTGGAGCTGAGCGACTTGAGGTAGACATGCTGCGTCTTGCGGCGCACGTATCCCTGGGCTTCGTAAAAGGGATGGGAACCTTCGCGTTCCGCGTTGGAGCGAACAGTGATGTGTTCGAGACCACGCCTGGCCGCCCACTTCTCTGCGGCTTTGACCAGCGCAGCGCCGACACCCTGCCGTGCACTTTGTCCGGTAACGATCAACCCGACAATTTCGGCCTTCTCACCGGATTCCAGCAACAGGCGTTTTTCCACCGCAATCCATCCCAATATTTTTTCGTCGCCGGCGTCCGCAACGGCGATGTAACGGTCAGCGCGGCCCATCAACTGGTCCAGCCGGTTATTGATGTCCACCGCGGTGGATCGATAGCCCAGTTCGGTAGCCAGGCGGGCAATTTGGGGGGCGTCGTATAGGGAGGCTTTGCGGATGTGCATAGGCGCGCGCTCTTTGGGTAGGCAGGTTTGGTTTTAATCCTGATCAGCTTGAGGATGGACGACAACGCGCCTTTCATCAATCTGTAGCAACGGCTCGCTAAAATGACAGGTTGATGTCATCCGGGAGAGCGTTATGACAGAACTGCGGGACCTCACGCCTCATGCGGCGATTCCATTGGAGCAGTCCACTCGGGATCGACGACAGCGACGATTGCTACGGGACTACCTGCCGGAAATCGTCTCCCTTGAGCGGATGCTGGCCGAGGCACCGGAGCTCGTTAAAGCCCGCGTTATAGAGCGTGTGGCGTTGAAAGACGTGCCGCTCCCGCTCTATCGCGTGGATATCGGCAGCGAGGCGGACGACGTGCCGGTGCTGCTGCTGGTCGGCGGCGTGCACGGTTTGGAGCGCATTGGCGCGCAAGTGATCCTGGCCTGGCTGCAGAGCTTGATCAACCGTTTGACCTGGGACCGTGAAATGCAGGATCTGCTTTCGCGCATTCGCATCACTCTGCTGCCGGTCCTCAATCCGGGCGGCATGTTCCTCAACCAGCGCAGCAATCCCAACGGTGTAGACTTAATGCGCAATGCACCGATCGAGGCTCAGGGCACCAGCACTTTCCTGCTCGGCGGGCAGCGGGTTTCGCGCCGCCTGCCCTGGTATACCGGCACGCCGGAAAACGGCATGGAACCCGAGAACCGGGCGCTCGAAGCCGTCATCCGGGATTTGCTGCCGGGCCGTCCCTTCAGCGTGGCGCTGGATTGCCACTCCGGCTTTGGCTGGCAGGACCAAATCTGGTTCCCCTATGCTTACCGTCGCCGGCCTATGCGCCGCATTGCCTCGGTGATGGCACTCAAGTTGTTGTGGGAACAGGCCTATCCTAATCACACCTACGCTTTTGAGCCGCAGTCCCGCCATTATCTGACCCACGGCGATCTATGGGACTATTTTTACAAGCAGGTTAACCGCAAAGGGGAGGGGGCTTTTATTCCGCTGACGCTGGAAATGGGCTCCTGGCGCTGGATCCGCAAACGGCCGCGTCAGCTTTTAAGGCTGGAAGGGCTTTTTAACCCGATGGTCCCCCACCGCCACCAGCGGGTGCTACGCTCTCATCTAAGCTTTATCGATTTTCTGATGCGGGCCGCAGCCAATCATGAAAACTGGTTGCCAGCCGAGGACCAGGAGCCCATGCTCCGGGAGGCGGCCATCATGCATTGGTACCGCGAGCAGGGATAAAGTGAGTTCGTGGTTCCGGCGATGCCTGAAACCGGAATCGAAGTGGCGCTTTAAGGAACGCTGAATGCACTGGATCTTGTTGCGTGGTTTAACCCGCGAGCATGCGCATTGGGGCGTGTTACCCGAGCGTCTGCGCGATACCTTTCCGGAACACAGGTTCCACACCGTCGATCTGCCGGGTACCGGCACCCGATTTCGTGAGCCGAGCCCCTGGACCGTGCCGGCCATACGAGCGGCCGTGCAAAGGCAGGTAGACCATATTCCGGGACCGTACGGACTGATCGCTCTCTCCATGGGTGCCATGGTCGCTGTGGATTGGGCGCAGCAGGCTGATCGGGAGATCGAGCACCTAATCCTCATTAACACCAGCAGTGGCTTCAATCGCCCCTGGCATCGGCTCAAGCCGGCCACCTGGCCCACCCTGCTTCGCCTGCTGACATTGCGGGATCTGCGCGAGCGCGAAGCACAGGTGCTGGCGTTGACGTCCAACCGACAACTCAACCCGGCGACCGTCCAGCGTTGGTACAGTATCCAGACCCAACGTCCGGTTTCCGCTACCAATGCTACGCGCCAGTTGATGGCGGCCGCGCGCTATCGCCCCCTTCAGGAACGCCCCCTGACGCATGCCCTATTGCTGGCAAGCACAGGTGATCGTATTGTCGATTGGCGCTGTAGCGAGGATCTGGCCGAACGTTGGCACTGGACTTTTCGCCTGCACCCCGATGCGGGTCACGACTTACCTCTCGACGATCCCGATTGGCTTATCGACGAAATCACCCGCTACATCAACGGCACGTCATTGGCTGCTTGACCCGGGTCCAACCTGGCGGCAAGCTTTGATCCCTAAGCCCGCTAACGATAGCGCATTCTGCAGAGTGATACCGAATTGCAGAACAATGGCCGAAACAACAACAAATGACCGATGCCGACAGGAGAGTCCATGAAGATCTACGAAACCAAGACCGCCCCGAATCCCCGCCGTGTTCGTATGTTCCTGGCTGAAAAAGGCCTGCTGGACGAGGCCGAGTTCGTCCAGATCGACCTGCAAAAAGGCGAGAACCTGACGCCGGAATATGCCGCTATGAACCCGATGAAGAAGGTGCCGGTGCTGCAACTCGACGACGGGACCAGCATCGCCGAGACCATGGCGATCTGCCGCTATTTCGAAGAACTGCATCCGGGCACCACGCCGTTGCTGGGTGAAGGCGCAGTCGGCAAGGCCCACGTGGAACAGTGGCTACGCTGGATCGAGTTTTTCTTCTTCCTGCCCACGGGCATGTGCTTTCAGCACACCACCGGCTATTTCAAGGACCGCATGAACCCGATCAAGGAATGGGGCGAAGAGTGCGGCAAGAACGTCGAGAAGTTCTTCCACTTCCTGGACAAGCACCTGGAAGACCGTGAATACCTCTGTGGCGACACCTTCACCGCTGCCGATATCAACGCCTTCACCACTATCGACTTCAATAAGGTGAACAACATCCGTATCAAGCCGGAGCAGGCCAACCTCCAAGCGTGGTATGACCGGGTCAAGGCTCGTCCGTCCGCCAAGGTGTAAGGAGCTACCCGATGATTGATGTCTACACCGCGCCTACACCGAACGGGCACAAGGTGACGGTTGCACTCGACGAAATGGGTGTCGAGTACAACCTGATTGCCGTGGATCTTTCCAAAGGCGAGCAGAAAACGCCGGAATTTCTGAGCATGAATCCCAACGGTCGCATCCCGGTCATCGTGGATCGGGACAACGACGATTTTGTGGTCTTCGAGTCCGGCGCCATTTTGATCTACCTGGGCGAGAAATACGGCAAGCTCTACCCCAGCGACCCGAAGGTGCGCTTTCAAGTGCTGCAGTGGCTCATGTTCCAAATGGGCGGCGTCGGCCCCATGATGGGCCAGGCCAATGTCTTCTATCGCTACTTCCCGGAAAAGATCCAGCCCGCCATCGACCGCTACCAGAACGAATGCCGTCGCCTATTCGAAGTGCTCGATTCACGGCTGGCGGAATCGCCCTACCTGGCCGGCGACGAATACACCATCGCCGACATCGCCAACTGGACCTGGGTGCGGACCCATAAGTGGTCGGGTGCCTCTGTGGAAGGCTTGGACCACTTGAACCGTTGGTTAGATGAATTGGGCCAGCGGCCGGGGTGTCAGAGTGGGGTTGAGAAGCCGCAGCGGGAGCGGGATAAGGAGAAGTTTATTCAGGGGGCTAGGACGATGGTTCAGCGGTAGATTTTGTCATATCCGCTGTTCGCTGGCGGTATGAGCTTGCGAGGCCCAACATTCCAAAAGGTAATCATTATGTTGGGCTTTCTTCGTCAGCCCAACCTACTATGTCTGGTGAGACCTGCCGAACCGCATTAATCTCGCCAACATTCAACGAATTGTTCTCACCGCCCACCCCATCGTCCGAATAAACACTTCCATCTACAAACAGATGAAAACTCGAATGGGGCCAATCGCGAACACGGTATCAAGTAACGCTTTCCGCCATAGCAAATTTACGTCAAAAATTTTACGAAACTTAGCGCGTAATAATCTTGGGCATTTAGCCCATTGCTCTGCCTACGCTGTCGATGCTGGGAGCTGGACTCTGTCTTTTGATTACTACTAAACCGAGGAGTTCTTCGGTTACGTCGTCTAGGTAAACTTTCGCCGAATATCCCGAAGCTTTAAACGCGACGAAATCTACGTACCCACTTGCTCTTGAGAGTTTCTCTGTACTCTGTTTGAAACCCCAGCTTTCGACGTTGGATTGCTCCACGGCTTCACGATGGATATTTAGGTGCCTAAGCTCTGTGGCGGTATCGACTCGAACTGGCTGATCAGTGATCCAACGAAAGTCTTCCGACGTTAGGAGGTCGTTAATAAAGGGAATGTGCTCCGCGATCTTGTATTCCGTGAGCATTGATGAAATTTTCTCTTTAGTCATATTAGTACGCCGGGCAGTGCCTAAAGAGCTCTCTATCACTATAGTTGATTCCGAAGTGCCAATCTCGCCATCCTTCTACTGGCTTTTCAGACACGCACACCACGGAAACCCCTAGTTCTGGGTGCCTGGATAAATAGTAGTAGTCGAATTCGTCTGGTGGGTGGATATTTGTCACTTGCGTTGATTCTGCGGAGACGACCATGAGCTTCGCTGGAAGACTATTCTTTTCTCCAGAAAGAACAACAATATGTCCGGAATCTGCGTCCTCTAGCGCTTGATCAATTTGAGGAATTAGAGCCTCTCGTGATTGATTCCCATACTTCCACTGAAGCAAGGAATGTTCTTTCCTCACAGCTAAATCTTGAAGAGCACTCAAACGAAATTTTCCCATTAGTCAATTGGCGCTTTCTTAACAACGCTAAGGTGTGACATACGATCTGCAGGAAGGCTCATAACTTCAAGCTGTGACTCACCCCCCGAAAGATAGCTTTTAGATCCCTTGTCGACTTGTGGGCCAACAGGGATTTTTCTGTTTGGCCTGCCGGTGTTATATAAAAAAGAAAGCAATTTCTTTTATGAGTTTTGAATCATCTTCGTGCACTGGGGTGCTGTTAACTTGAAAGTTGTGCATAAGATCTTTGGCTGAATTTGATCCTTCAGCCTTAACTCGATTAATCAGTTCTTGTGCTATAGAGGCGTCTTGTACGTATTTGTCTACTAGATATTGATAGCTCTTGATGAACTGGTCCTCGGTCATTTTGCAGACTCCGGTAGTAGTTTTATTTCGTAGAATTTAACCCATAGCTTCTCTTTGGGCTTGAGTTGTCGTTCTCCCCCTTTTCCATACTCTGGGTAAGAAGCAGTGAAAGGCTCTAATCCTGGTCCCTTGCCTCCAAATTCTTTTGGAATTTCAGCGTTCGGTATACCGGCCCCATCAAAAAGCTGAAGTGTATCAAACTTGCCCAGCAATCTGGCGTCACTCCAAGAGGCCGGATCGCCCGCTTTATAATAAACTTGGAAAGCATCACGTGCCTCGGCGCCGGACTTGAATTCGGAGAAGCCAAAATAGCTTAGAGGAGCCTCTTTAGAGGTAAAGGTCTGTTCAGCGAAGCTGGAATCCATGTAACGGTAACCTGAGGAAGGAAGGGTAGCGGACGGTCCACTCGGGCCTACGTAAAAATCAGGCCTATTATTTGCTGACTTTGGCTCATCCTTTGGCACACAAGCCAACCCCAACGGATCCACCCATCCCGTCGGATTCGGCACGTACTGGTAGTTATTCAAGCCACCCGCCAACCCAATCGGGTCAGGCGTCATAAACCGTCCCGTAGCCGGATTGTAGTACCGATGGCGGTTGTAGTGGAGGCCGGTTTCGGGGTCGTAGTACTGGCCTTGGAATCGCAGTGGATTCTGGATCTGGGCGATTTCTTTTCTGACCACGCTGCCGTAGGCGCGGTAGGTGGCGGACCAGACGATTTGGCCGCCGGAATCCGTCATTTCCTGGGGCGTGCCCAGGTGGTCCAGGTGGTAGTAGTAGACGCGGCTGTTTTCAGCACCGTAGCCTTCGGCCAGCGCGAGTGGGCGGAAGCTGTCCGGTTCGTAGAGGTAGGTGCGGTAGTCGTTGCCGCTTTCTTCGGCGATCAGGCGGTCGCCCTGCCAGATGAATTCGGTGCGCTGATGATCGTCTTCCTTGGCGATGCGGCGGCCGAAGGCATCGTATTCATAGCGGAAGGTTCGTCCATCGGGGCGGGTGACTTCCACCAGGCGGTGTTCGCAATCGTAGCGGTAGGTGGTGACCAGCTTCTGGTCCTTGCCGCGCCGCTCGGCGACGAGGTTGCCGAAGTCATCGTATTCGTAATGGCAGTCGCCGTGCAGGGTCAGGCGGTTGCCCTGGACTTTGGCGTTGACCTGCGGTGATGAGTTCTGCGCCTGTTCCAGCAGGTTGCCGGCGGGGTCGTGGATCAGTTGTTCGTAGACGTCACCGCGCACGCCCACCAGGCGGTCCCGGGGATCATAGACGTATTCCCGGAGGCCTTTGCGGCTGTCGTTAACGGACTTGAGGTTACCGGTGGTGTCGTACTGGTAGTCGCGCTGGTAGAAGACGTCCTTGATGCGCTGTTGGTGGAGGCGGTGCTGGGTCAGCCGGCCTTCGTCGTCGTAGACGTAGGCGCTGAGCAGGTCGCCCTGGGTGCGTTCCAGTTCCTCGCCGGTCGCCGACAGGCGGTGGCGGGTCAGGATGGCGCCATTGAGGTCGATGCCCGCCAGCAGGCCCGCGGCATCGCGCTGATAGTCCACGCGCTGGCTGTCGGGCATGGTCATGCCGGTCAGGCGGTCGAAGGCATCATAGTGATAATGCAGGGAGGCCCAGCCTTGATGTTCGGTGCGCAGTAAGCCCTGTTCGTCGTACTGGAACGCCAGCGGCCAGTGACCGTCGTCGACCCCGACCAGTTGGCCGTCGCGGTTATAGCGGTACTGGACCTCGCGGCCATCCGGGAGCACTTTTTGGGTTAACTGGCCGAGGACATCGCGCTCGTACTGCGTGACCTGTAGTGCTTCATCGCGGGTGCCGTACTCGGTCTTCTCTAGCAAATGACCGTTGAGATCGTAGCTGTAGCCCGTACGGCGACCGTCGAAGGCGGTTTCCTCACGTACCAAGCCGTTCGGGTAGTAGTCGATGCGGTAGCGCTCGCCGCGCTCGTTCTCGATCCGGGTCAGCAGGAAGCGGTGGTGATCGTAGCGGTACCTCAGCTCGCTGCCGTCCGGATTGATGCGGCGGGTCAGCAGATGCAGGTTGCGGTCGTACTCGTAACGGGTTTCCCGGCCCTGTTCGTCGACGAAGCGGGTGACCTTGCCGAAGCTGTTGTAGGCATAGCGGCGGGAGCGGTTGCCGGACAGTTTCTCCTCGACCACCCGGCCCAGCGCATCGTGGGTGTACTGGGTGATCGCACCCCGGGCGTCCTTCTTCGCCAGCAGCCGGCCGAAGGCGTCGTAGCGGTATTTCTGGAGCGCGCCGGTGGGGGTCTGTTCTTCCAGCAATTGGCCCTGATCATTCCATTGCCAGGTATGGCGGCGGCCGTCGGGCAGGTCGACCCGCGTCAATTGGCCCAGGCGGTTGTAGCTGTAGTCGGTGATGCGGCCCTTGGGGTCGGTTTCTTTCGCCAGATCGCCTTGGGGCGTGTAGGCAAAGGCCCAAACCTGGCCGCTGCGGTGGATCTCGGCAATGCGCCCCTGGCGGTAGGTGAAGAGGATGGGTTTCTCGTCGGGGCCGACCTTGCTGACCAGGCGTCCGGCGTCGTCGTAGCCGTAGGTGGTTTTGGCGCCGAGCGGATCGATGCTGGCCGTCAGCCGGCCCTGGTCGTCGTATTCGTTGACGTGCCGGGCGCCGTCCGGATCGATCTTGGTCTGGAGTTGGGCGCCGTCGTCGTACTGCCAATGCTCCTCGCTGCCGTCGACGTAGGTGATGGTGCAGGTGTGCTTCTCGTCGTCCCAGGCGAAGTGGGTGTCGATTTCCGGGCTGTCGCCCCACTGGCGGACACAACGGCCCTTGGGGGTGGTGTCGTCCCAGGCCAGGTAGAAGCTGTAGCCACTCGCCAGGGTGCGCTGGACCAGCAGGTGGTTGTCGAATGCGTAGCGCTCGGTTTCGGCCGCGGCATTGGTGGCTTCGACCAGATCGCCGTTGTCGTACCCGTAGGTGTGGGCGGTTTGCAGCGGCTCCCAGGCCGGTCCGTTGTCGGTCAGCCGGCGATGCAGGAGGCTGACCGACACGAGGCGGTCGTCCCGATACTCGAAGGCCAATGCCCGGTTGGCATCGTTGACGAGCCGATGCAGACGCCCGTGCAGGTCGTAGCCGAGCCGCAGTTCGTTACCATGGCGGTCGCTGATGCGGATCAGCCGGCCTTCATCGCCATGCCGCTCGAAATGATAGCGGGGCTGCTTTTCGCCGGCACAGGTAACGATTTGCTCACCGTCGCGCCAGGCGGCCATGCCGGACTGTGAATTGCTGCCGAACGGGGTGCTGTCGAGGGACGGCAGGCGCGTATTCTTGCCTTCGTGGTCGTGCCAGGTGATCCCGTCTTCGGTCAAGGACAGGCTGTGATTCAGGCTGTGACGCCAGCCGTAGCCCATGTCCAGTTGGCGGTCACTGGAACCGGAGCGGTAGATCCGTTTGAACTCGAACGGCAGCGGGCCTTCCAGGCGGACATCCACCAGCTCCAGGAGTTCCTCGCCGGTGACGGTGCTGACCGGGTCGCCGCAGGTCTCGGTCGACGCATTGTCCTGGGTGGCGCGGCCCTGATCGGTGGTGGCGGGCGACGGCTCGTCCGGTGCGCCGGTCTCCCGGGGTTTCTCGCTTAAGGCGGCGCTGTCGTGTCGGTTGGCCTGTAGCGGCAATGCCCTTTCGTCGGCCCCCAGGGCGTTGTAGGCCGGGTGCTGGGCTTGCATGTCGGATGCGCGAGCTGCCGAGGAGGGCGACAGATTACTTTCGCCCGCCGTCTGGATTTTACGGTGATTGGTGCCGATGTCGTCCATATAGTGCTGGAAGCCATCGGACAGCTTCACCAGGAAGGGACCCAGGTCCACGCTGTCAGGAGCGTCATCTCCGGCCCGGCCGACCGCTTTGGCCACCGCCTTGGTGCCGATACGGGTGCCGTACTTGGCCGCCAGTCCGGCGCCGCCGGTAATGATCAGGCCCACCACCACGTCGAACAGCACCTGCCCGAGCAACTCGCCCGCCATGTCCGCAAGCTGGGTGGGGGACTGCATGCGAAAGTACTGGCGCAGCGTGGACATGACGATGAACAGGAAGATCTCGTCGTTCGCCACCAGGCAGGCTTTCAGGTAGGCGTCGTCGGCTTCCTTGAGCTTCTCCATCTGCGCGGCCATGTCTTCAGGCATGTCGGAGAAGTCGTAATCCAGCAGGCCGCAGATGATGTCGTAGATGCGCTTGAGGTCGTCGAGAATGCCGGTAAAGCCATCGGCAAGGCCGCTAACCGCGCTGGCGTAGACGGCGTCATCGCGGCGGTCGGCAGGCAGTGCCAAGTAGGTGTCCCACTGCCGGCTGGCGCCGCTGTTCCAGGCGTCTTCCAGCACCCCGCAGCAGCTTTCGATAAAGCCGTCGTAGCTGGTGTAGAGGGCGTCCATGTCCGCCTTGGAAATATCCGGGACGAGGATCACGCGGTATTCCTTGCCCGGTGTGACGGTGACTTCGGCCAGACCATTAGCGTCGGTGATGCCGGTGGTGACCGTTGTCCAGTCGTCGCCCAGCCAGCCGCCCTGGTTTTCCTGTACTTCGAAGGGGGTGACCGGGATGGGAGTCTTCTTGATGTTCTCGTGGAAGTGGGCAATCTTGAGTTTGCGCAACTCCTCACAGGGCGCGACGGTGGCGGACACCACTTGATCGTCATCGGAACCGGCGCTGGTGTTTGCGCCATTGATGGCTAGCACCTGCTCGTGGCCGAGGAAGACGGACTTGAACCAGTCGTCTTTCCAGGCGTCGTAGTTCTTGACCACCGCTTCGCGCAGTTCGCGGGTCAGGGCGTTGATGTCCGGCTTGAGGGTGTCTTCCGATGAGGACGCGGCGTGTCCTGTCCTTTGCGCCATGGTCATGGGTGATCCTTACCTCGGATTGAGCGCCCAGCGTCCTGCTGGAGGCGATGGTGCAATGTGTTGAAGGTGGCGGTGTCGATTTCGGTCACCGGTGTTTGCCCAACCAGGCGACGAAGGTGACGCTGGACTTTCTGCCGCGCGACCGGCGCCGGGTAGGCAGCGATGGGCGAGGGCTCCAGTTGGTGGAGCGCCGCTACCGTGCTATCGATCAGCTGATCCCAGCAGAGTGTCGCCAGCGCATCCTCAACCGACTTGGGAAGCGTGAACCAAGGGTACGGTTTTTCTTCGGCATCAATGACCGGGCCGGGGTTACGGCGCTGGATTTGATCTGGGGCGATCCAGCTCTCGATCGGTCCCATCAACCGGGCCTGCTGGCCACTCTCGAGATGATCGTAAATAGGGCCGAGAAAGCGGGCATCCCAGTGGCGGAAGAAAACGGCTTTCCCATTGCTCAGAGCGATCTGGGTCAGGCTGCGCAGATGGGTGAATACCTGCTCCATGGATGCCATCGAGAGTGCGGCCCAGCCCCAGTCGGTCGACGATGTTTCATCGATCCAATCCAGAAAGCGGCTATCGGGGGACACGGCGACGAGGTAGGGCATGACGTCCTGCCAGCCGGCGTAAGGCGTACCTCGATAGAGGGGCTGGGCGCTCAGGCCATCCCGGTCGAAGAAATGGCGGACCGGTTCGCTGTCGCTGGTGCCGCTCAGGACCAGGTAGATGTCGGGTGTTTCCGGCAGTTCGCTGGCAGCCTGTTCCAGGCGTTGTCGAAGCGAGGGCTGCTCAGACATCGCAAACACCCTCGCGGCACTTCACGCACTCCTCGCAGAATGGGGCGGCGGATTTGAGGTTGTTGGCCTGGGGGCGTGTGAGCGGCACTTCCGCAAGCTGCGCCGGTTCGATCGCTTGATGGCTATTCTTCTCGAGATCCTGCGGCAACATCGGGCCGGCTGCATCCTGCCCGGACCCGCTCCCCGGCGCGCCACCGGAGTTGATCTTCAACGTGGGGCCGGACAACGTCACGCCGCTGGCATCCAGTTTCAGGAAGCTGCCGCCGGCGGCAATGGTCAGTTCGGCGCCGGCGTCCAGTACTACCTTGGCCCCGGCCTTGTAGTGGGCTTCGCTACCCGCTTCGGTGAGGGTGGATGTGCCGGACTTTTGGTGCAGCGTGCCGCCCACGCTGATACTGGCGTCCTTGCCGACCTTCTCCCGCTTCTCCCCATCGACCGTGCTGTGATTATTGGCCTTAATGTGACTGTAGCGGTCGTTGTCGACCGTGAGGTGGCTGTTGTGGTGAATGACCTCAGTGCGGTCGTTCTCGGTCAGCAGGTCCAGGTCTTTTTGGGCGTGAACGTAGATCTGTTCCTGATCGGCTTCGTCCTCGAAGCGCAGTTCGTTACTGCCTTCGCCCTTGTGGGTCTGGGTCTTTATTGTCGTGCGGGTTTTATGTTCCGGCAGCGCGTAGGGCGGGGTATTGGTGGCGTGGTAGGTCCGCCCGGTGATGATCGGCTGGTCCGGATCGCCATCGAGGAAGGAGACGATGACTTCATGGTCGATTCTGGGGATGGCCATAAACCCGTAACTGCCGCCGGCCCAGCCCTGGGAGACTCTGAGCCAGGCACTGCTGTGTTCGTTGTTTTGTGAGTAGCGGTCCCAGGGAAATCGGACTTTGACTCTGCCATGTTCGTCGCAGTGGATCTCTTCGCCCTCGGGGCCGGTGACGAGGGCCATCTGCGGGCCGTCCATGCGCGGGCGGGGGTTCTCTTTATCCGTTATCGGGGGCCGCCAGGTTCTATCCCCGGGCACGGTCCAGAAGTCATTGCTGTAAGTGGTGGCCCCGCTACCGCCTTCCTCTTCCAGCGCCTGGGGTTGTTTGCCTTCGTGCTTGACGGCGGTGATCAGCCAGTCCCGGTTGAACGTTGGTTGGGTATGGCCGTCCAGCGTGAACTTCGCCCCGGCGGTAAAGTCAGCGCGATTGCTTTCCCCTTTTCCGATACTGGCGTCCCGTCTCAGGCTATCAAGCCGTGATTCGGTAAACGGCTGCCCCGCCGCATCGGCCTTGAAGCGGCCCGGATAGTCGTAGTGTTCGTAGTCGGTCCGCTGGTTCGCTTCGCTATCGGCGGCATGGGCCTGGTGCATCAGCGCATAGGCGGGGTTCTTGAAGGTGTAGTCCTTCAACGATACACCGGCCACCGAGACGGTCTCGGTGTACTGGAATGTGAAGATACAGGGAACCTTGTGGCTGCCCCCGGCCATGGCGTTGTAACCCACCTCGGGCAGTTCCGGCGCATCCCGGTGATGATCGGCCATCACCAACGGCTGACCCGCCGTGTCATGATCAAAGCGGTAGTGCCAGCCTTCCTCGGCAGCGAGCCGGTTGAGAAAGTCGAGATCGGTCTCCCGGTGCTGGACGCAGTATTCCCGTTCGGTGGGGGTCCGTTTGAGATTAAAGCGTTTATCCACCAGCCCCCGCTCGTCCAGCAAGGTGCCCAGAATCGTCTCCGGGGTTTGCTGCTGGAAGATGCGGCTGTTGTGCATTAATCCTAACCGCCACAGGGCGGGTTGGACGGCCACCCAGTAGCGTGTACGCCGGTGACCGGTATCGCCCCGGCTAAAGGCGCTGACCACCCCCTGCACGGTCCGCACCGCCTGGCCGTCCTGCCAGATCACCAGCTCCGCGCCCTGATCCAGCACATCGGCAACCGCCAGGTCGGCAAAGCGACTGGCCAGATTCAGTTTCAGGACAAAGGGCTGCGAAAGATGCTCGGTCAGCTCGAAATCCACCACCGCGAAGGTGTCGTCGGGCAAGCGACCAAGGCGGGCCGTAAACTGCAGGCCGGTAGGCTGGGGCATGGGGGTCTCTTCCTTGAGTCATTACTGCTTCCTGCAGCGGGCACAAGTGACCCGCTGAAGCGCCAAAGTGTAACGGTTACCTGCAATCAGCGCTGTAAGCGATATCGGACAAGTGCAGTGGTGATCGCTGACGCCTGCAGGCGTGTTGCAAAAGCGACGCAGCCCGCACCCGGTTGATCGAAGGGAATGGAGGCCTGCGCTGGAGGAGGGGCAGGGACGCCCCGGTCGTCCTGGCTGGCCAAGGATGGCCATCCAGGGCAGCGCAAGCGCAGGTGTCCATTCGCTTCAGGCTCGAGCTCTATAGGCGAACGCCCAGCGGGACTAAGCAACTTGTGCAACACACCCGAAAACGGCCAGCAAGGGCTGGCCGTTCCAAAACCTCAGTTCATGAATCCCTCACAGGATCGATGAACCAAGCGCGAAGCCTTACGCTTCTACCGGCGAACGCCAGTCGTCAGAGCCGGAAGTACCGGCCACGCCGTGCTCCCAGGTGACCTTACGGTAGGCGACAGACACTTCCACCAGCTGGGTGAACTCGGCCTTGGCCGGGTCCTGGCAGTGGGGCATCTTACAGTCGATGTTAATGATGGTGGCGTCTTCCAGGATGGTAGAGAAGAAGTGCTCCTGCTTGCCCTCGACCGAGGTGCGGTACCACTTCAGCTCGACCTTGGGCAGCATTTCGCCGGAGGCCAGGGAGTTGTACATCAGCGGGGTAGCCTTGTTCAGGGCGGCGGTGAACTTGAACGGCTTGTGCACGCGCTGGCCGGCGGGCTGACCGGACTGGGGATCGGTCGGCACGGTGACGATGTGGTTGAATTCCTGGACCAGCATCTCGTCTTCGTGACCTTCGACGTAGATGTTGCCGACGGAGTCGGAGGTAAAGGCACCGGCGGTGATGTTGCCCTGAGTCTTACCTTCGATGCTGATATAACATGGGGTTGGCATAGTCTGCTCCTTGACGGAAAGAAAAAGTGGAGTCCATTCGCTTGCGGACGTCAAAGAGATAACAATACTTGTGCCAGAAAAAGAAAAACAAACAAAAACAGACGATTAACCAAAAGCCACGGCTCAAGCCCTCAGCAGGCCAAGCAAGTTCTTGCACCGGTCGAGCCAGATCTTGCTGGCTGGGCGAAATATTGCCCGCTGCTTCGAAAGGAAACGGAAGGAAAGTAAAGGATCGAGAACATCGAAAGGGTAAGGCAGGGAACTCGAGCCCGAAGCGGAGGCTGACCGTCGCCTGCGCCGCCCTAGAGGGCCATCCTTGGCCCGCTATGGCGGATCGGGGCGTCCCTGCCCCTACTTCGGTGAAGGTCAGCCTCCGCTTCGTTTGGACCTGCGGTATCGGCTTTTTGGATGTCGCGATAACGCGCTTTAGAAGAAAAGCTCTTGCAGCTTTTTACCCGGGTCTGGAGCGCGCATGAACGATTCGCCTACCAGGAAGCCATGGATACCCTGCTCGCTCATCGCCGTTACGTCGTCGCGGGTGAGGATGCCGCTTTCGGTGATGGTCAGGCGATCCTCCGGAATGCGGCGATGCAGTTCGAAGGTGGTGTCCAGCGATACTTCAAAGGTATGTAGATCGCGGTTGTTGATGCCCATTAGTGGCGTATCGAGGGTGAGGGCATCGTCCATTTCTTCGCCGTTGTGGACTTCCACCAGCACGTCGAGCCCAATCTCACCGGCGATGCCGGCCAGTTCCTGCATTTGGTCGCGGGTGAGACAGGCGGCGATCAGCAGGATGCAGTCCGCCTCGATCATCTTGCTTTCATAGATCTGGTAGGGCGCGACCATAAAGTCCTTACGGATCACCGGCAGGCTGCAGGCCTTGCGGGCGGCCGTCAGATAGTCCTCATGGCCTTGAAAGAAGTCTTTGTCGGTGAGCACGGACAGGCAAGTCGCGCCGCCGGCTTCGTAGCTTTCGGCAATTGCAGCCGGCTCGAACGGATCACGCAGGACGCCCTTGCTGGGTGAGGCTTTCTTTACTTCGGCGATCACTGCGGGCGACTGCTTTTCGATGCGTGATCGCAACGCATTGGCAAAACCGCGCGCAGCCGGCGTATCCGTTGCCCGGGCGCGAACGTCGGCCAACGGCTGCCGGCGCTGGCGGTAGTCGATTTCCTCCCACTTGCGGCCGACGATGCGGCGCAGGATGGTTGGGGTGCGGTCGGTGCCGGAACGGGTCATCGGTGCAATCCTATGAAATTCGGTTCAGGTGCTGTTCATAAAATGTAGCCGACGCTTTAGCTTCGGTGGGCCTGAAAAGGCCCCGGCAGGCAGAGCCTGCTCCGAAGCTAAAGCGTCGGCTACATTAGCCACTCGTCAGAAGCAGTGGGAGAAATCCGCGAGTTCCGTCATCTTGCCCATCGCGAGCCCGCTGCCGATGGCGTCCTGGGCAAGATCGACGCCTTCCGCAACGGTGCTCGCCAAACCGGCCACATAGATGGCCGCGCCAGCATTCAGGGCGATCAGGTCGCGGGCCTTGTCGACGTTCTCGGTGTGGCCACGGCCTAGTGCGGCCTGGACCATGGCCAGGGACTCTTCGGAGCTGTCCACTGTGAGGCCCACCAAGCTCTGGCTTTTGATCCCGAAATCTTCCGGCGCGATGTCGTATTCGGTGATCTGGCCGTCTTTCAATTCAGCCACGTGGGTCTTGTTGGCCAGGCTGATTTCATCCAGGCCATCCTTGGAGTGCACGACCATGATGTGCTCGCTGCCCAGTCGCTGCAGGACTTCCGCCATGGGACGGCACAGGCGCTCGGTAAATACGCCGATCAACTGACGCTTGACGCCGGCCGGGTTGGTCATGGGGCCGACGATGTTGAAGAGCGTGCGCATGCCCAGCTCTTTGCGCGGGCCGATGGCGTACTTCATGGCGCCGTGATGGGACGGCGCGAACATAAAGCCGACGCCGATTTCCTCTACGCAGCGTGCGACCTGTTCCGGGGTCATATTGAGATTGATCCCGGCTTTTTCCAGCAGATCTGCGCTGCCGCTTTTCGATGAGACCGACCGGTTGCCGTGCTTGGCAACGGCGCCGCCAGCGGCTGCGACCACAAAGGAGGCGGCAGACGAAACGTTGAACAAATTGGCGCCGTCGCCGCCGGTGCCGACGATATCCACCAGGTTGTTGGTCTCGATGGTGACACCCGTAACCAACTCCCGCATGACCTCGGTGGCCCCGGTGATTTCGTCGATGGTCTCGCTCTTCATGCGCAGGCCCATCAGCAGGGCGCCGATCTGGGCGTCGGTGGCTTCGCCGTTCATGACGATGCGCATCACCGCTTTCATCTCCTCGGTGGAGAGGTCCAGGTTCTCGACGATGCGATTCAGTGCAGCTTTGATATCCATTGCGATCTCTCTCTAGTCCGTGACGCTCAGGCCGCCTGTTCCGGGGCGGAGGACGGCATGCGCAGGAAGTTACGCAGCAGCTCGTGGCCCTGTTCGGTCATGATGGATTCCGGGTGGAACTGGACGCCTTCGATCGGCAGCGTCTTGTGGCGCACCCCCATGATTTCCTCGACGGAACCGTCGCCGTTGCGGGTCCAGGCGGTGACTTCCAGGCAATCCGGAAGCTGCTCCTTATCGATCACCAGGCTGTGGTAGCGGGTCGCTTCCAGCGGATTGTTGAGGCCGCGAAAAACACCTTTGTCGGCGTGGAAGACGGGCGATGTCTTGCCGTGCATCACCTGGCCGGCACGAATGACGTTACCACCGTAGACCTGGCCAATCGCCTGGTGGCCGAGGCAGACGCCGAGAATCGGCAGACGTCCGGCGAAATGGCGAATGGCCGCCAAGGAAATGCCCGCTTCGTTGGGCGTACAGGGGCCGGGTGAAACGACCAGCCGTTCCGGGTTGAGCGCTTCGATCTGTTCAATGGTGATTTCATCGTTGCGGTAAACCTTCACCTCTGCGCCCAGCTCGGCAAGGTACTGGACCACGTTGTAGGTGAAGCTATCGTAGTTGTCGATCATCAGTAACATAGGGAACCTCTGATTGAATCTATTGGCGATTCTGGCTCGCCCTGAAAGCCGGAATCAAGGCGCGGCTGTGCAGGAAGGCTGGTTGTCTTTCAAGAAGCCGCAACGCGGAGTCCGGCTTTCAGGGCGAGCCCCTTCGGGCAAGCCTTGAGGACCTTTCTGGACTGCGTTGCGAATCTTGGCAATGGAACCACCATTCCCGGCGATTCGCGCCTTGCCAGAAAGGCCCTCAAGGCTTGCAGAATCGCCAATAGATTCAATCAGAGGTTCCATAGTTCCTCGCTTAGCGGTCGAACGCGTTCAGTGCCATGGCGACCGCGCGGAAAATGGCGCGGCCCTTGTTCATCGTCTCTTTCCATTCGAGACGGGGCACCGAATCGGCGACGATGCCAGCGCCGGCCTGGATATGTAGGGTTTCGTCCTTGATCACCGCGGTGCGGATGGCAATGGCCGTATCCATATTACCGTTCCACGATAAGTAACCGACAGCACCGCCGTAGACGCCGCGTTTGACCGGCTCCAGTTCGTCGATAATCTCCATGGCGCGGATTTTGGGTGCGCCGCTCAGGGTGCCCGCGGGCAGAGTGGCACGCAGCACGTCAATGCAGGAGGTGTCCGGCAACAGTCGGCCGGTGACGTTGGAGACGATATGCATGACGTGGGAATAGCGTTCCACCGCCATTTTCTCGGTCAGGCGCACGGTGCCGGTTTCCGAGACCCGGCCGGCGTCGTTGCGGCCCAGGTCGATCAGCATTAAGTGCTCGGCGATCTCTTTCGGGTCGGCCACCAGCTCGGCTTCGAGCGCGCGGTCCTCGGCTTCGGTGGCTCCGCGTTTGCGGGTGCCGGCGATGGGCCTCACGGTGACCTGCTCGTCTTCGACCCGCGCCAGGATTTCCGGCGAAGAGCCAACGATATGGAAATCGTCGAGGTCGAGGAAATACATGTAGGGCGACGGGTTAAGCACCCGCAGCGAGCGATAAAGGTTTAGCGGCGGTGCAGCGAAGGGAATCGACATGCGCTGGGAAATCACCGTCTGCATGACGTCGCCGTCGAGCACGTAGTTCTTGATGGTGCCGACAGCCTCCTTGAAGCGCTCTTCGGTAAAGCCGGAGACGAAATCGGTCTCGTCCACCTGGGTGCCGCGTAGCGCTTCCGGGGTCACCGGCGCATCGGCGGTCTGACGATGGAGCCGATCTTCCAACGCATTCAAACGACGTTCCGCATCGGCCAGCCCGTCGGTGTCGGAGGGGTTTACGTGCACGATCAGGTGTAGTTTGCCGCGCAGGTTGTCGAAGACCACCACCTCGTCGGACACCATCAACAGGATATCCGGTGTGCCCAGCTTGTCCGGCGGGCAGGTGTTGGCCAGGCGCTTCTCGATAAAGCGTACGGTGTCGTAGCCGAAGTAGCCGACCAGGCCGCCGTTGAAGAGCGGCAGTCCCGGCAGGTCCGGTGAGTTGAACCGTGCCTGATAGTCTTCAACGAAGGCCAACGGATCGCTGCTGGTATGGGTCTCGATCACGTCGCCATCGCGGGTGATGGTGATCTGGTCGCCCTGCACCCGCAGGATTTCGCGGCAGGGCAGGCCGATGATCGAGTAGCGGCCCCATTTTTCGCCGCCGGTGACGGATTCAAACAGGTAGGTATAGGGACCGTTGGCCAGCTTGAGGTAGGTGCTCAGCGGCGTGTCCAGATCGGCCAGGACTTCGCGTTGGACAGGGATGCGGTTATAGCCGGCCTCGGTTAGGTCGGCGAACTGTTCGGGTGTCATGAATCGGCTTCCTGAAATCTGATCTGCTCAAGCCTCCACAGCTCTCCGTAGGAACGGGCACTGCAGGGCCGGTTTCAGGCAAGTGCAGAACGGGACGCACTCGCCGGGCTGACAATCAGCCGGTGCGCCATCGCCACCATCGGGTTGCGCGTGAGGTCAGCACGCTACGCGCATTTGCAGTCAGTTTCAGTCCCCGCACGAGGATACTCCGAGAAAGGATTGTTCAAAGATCTGGATGAGGTTACAAAAGCTCCACGAGCGAATCAACCACAATATCCGCGCCGGCGTCGTCGATATTGCCGCCATAGTTGTAGCCATAACGGACTGCGACCACCGGTACGCCGGCTCGCTGGGCCGCCTGAATGTCGTTGATCGAGTCGCCTACCATCAGCGTTCGAGCCATATCGCCGCCTAATGCTTCCACGGCGTGGTAGATCTGTTCCGGGTCGGGTTTCTTGACCGGCAGGGTATCGCCGCAGACCGATACTTTAAACCAATGGTGAAGGTCCATCTTTTCCAACAGCGGTCCGGTGAATGCGGTGGGCTTATTGGTCACCACGCCAAGCCTGACATTTTCCGCCACCAAGGCTTTAAGAAAGGGCTCAACGCCAGCGTAAACCGAGCTCAGTCGGCCGTTCATGTCGCTATAGGTGTCGAAGAACAGCGTGAGGGCATGCTGGAAATCGTCGTCGCTGAACGGTGTGCCGGTTTGGTAATCGAACTGCCCGGCCAGGGCCCGTTTAACCAGAACCTGGGCGCCATTGCCCACCCATCCGCGTACTCTGTCAGCGCCAACCGGCTGCCGGCCGGTCGCTTCCAGCATGGCATCGATAGCGGTCGCCAGGTCCGGCGCGCTATCGACCAGCGTGCCATCCAGGTCGAACAGGGCGGTGTCGGGCCATTGGCCGTTGAAAAGGTGTCTCATACGGAGCGGCCCAAGGCCAACTGCTCGCGCATGGCGGCAATGGTGGCGGTGTAGTTTTCGGTGTTGAAGATAGCCGACCCGGCCACGAAGGTATCGGCGCCCGCGGCGGCAATTTCGCGGATGTTGTCGACTTTCACGCCACCATCGATCTCCAGGCGGATGTCGCGCTTGCTGGCGTCGATGCGCTGTCGGGCTTCACGTAGCTTGTCTAGGGTGCCGGGAATGAATGACTGGCCGCCGAAGCCGGGGTTGACCGACATCAGCAGGATCATGTCGATCCGGTCCATCACGTAATCCAGGTGATGCAGGGGCGTAGCCGGGTTGAACACCAGGCCGGCCTGGCAGCCACCGTTCTTGATCAGTTGCAAGGAACGGTCGACGTGCGCGGAGGCTTCCGGGTGAAACGTAATGTAGGTGGCGCCGGCGTCGATAAACATGCGGATCAGGTCGTCCACCGGTGTGACCATCAGATGAACGTCGATGGGCGCGGTAACGCCGTGCTTGCGCAGGGCTTCGCATACCATCGGGCCAATGGTCAGGTTGGGGACGTAGTGGTTGTCCATAACGTCGAAATGAACGACATCGGCACCGGCGGCCAGGACGTTATCGACTTCCTCGCCCAGTCGGGCAAAATCGGCGGACAGGATCGAGGGGGCGATAAGATCGGGAAGCATGTCGAATCTCTCTCATGGCATAGTCTGGCGTATCCCCGAACGGGTTTGCTGCTTGGACGCGGGGGCTGGTCGAGCAGTAGTCTAACAGTTTGATAGGTAATGTAAGAGGGTTGGTTGTGCAGCAGATCAAGAGGCGTTGGCGCCTGTTGTCGATTGTTTTGGGAGCGCTGGGTACTGCCAGTGTGGCGGCGCAAACGACCGAACAGGCCGAGACTGAAGGCAACGCGGGCGATGTGGCTAAAGAGGCGCCCGCGACGGCGTCTCCGTCACGCCCGTTTATTTCCACGCAGCTGCACAGTGAATCTCTGGCGGCACAGTTTCCGGGACAGGCGGTCTGGCTTGATGTTGGTGGCGATGATCGTGTGCTCGGATTGCTGGAGCGAGAGATAGAGTCGCCGGCCAAAGGCGCGATACTGATACTTGCCGACGAGGGGCAAACGGCCGATGCCGCGCTTGCCGGTGCGTTGCGTCGCCCGCTCGCTTCAGCCGGCTGGGCAGCGATGACACTGGGACTGGAGCCACCGCCCTATCCGCTGGTCAGAGCGAGAAATCAGCCACCGGCGGCGCCCAAGGACGCCGGCGAGGCCGTTCAATCGCCTGAGCAGGGAGAGGGTAACGCGACCGGCTCGGCTGAAACGGCGGGGGATGCCGGGTCGGTCATCGATGTTATCGACAAGGCCGATCTGGACCAACTGCGCCAGGATTACCGCGACAAGCTCGATGCTCAAATCGGTGCGGCAATAGCTCACTTGCGGGCGCAGGGTTATCAGCGGGTGGCGCTGGCAGGTATCGGTCACGGGGCTGCGCCGGTGGCTAGCTCGTCGCTGAACGGCAGTGGCGCGGGTGCGAACGAGCCCCAGGCACTGATTTGGGTGGCGCCGACCGTCGAAGCAGCGGACCTGGACGCGCTCGCCGGGGCACAGGCGGCTGAGCTTCAGGTGCTCGACCTGCGCTCCAGCCGTACCCCGGACCGGGCCGCAAACGAGCATCGGTCAGCGGTGCGTCGTTCCGGCTTCCGGGGTTACGCGCAACAGCAGATTGCCATGCAGGCTCGGCCAACGGCGCAAGATGCGCGACAGGTGGCCAGCCGGATCAGCGCTTGGCTACAGCGCCGCTTCGTATCCCCGTAGTCGCCGCTGAGTCCTCAAAAGAGGCGCTTTGCTCGAGTAGTTCGCTGCTTGACGGTACGCTAGTGCACTAGGTCGAGCGCACCTTTTCGCGACGTTTGATCAGCTCCCAGGCCAGTTGATAGCGATGCATGCGCTCTTTGGCCAGGGCATATTCCTTATCTGAAAGCCCACTGCCCAGTTTGTCCGGGTGAGACTCGGAGACGCGCCGGCGGTAAGCGCGCTTGAGCTCTTCGAAGGAATCGTTGCGGCTCGCACCCAGTAGCTTGCAGGCCTCTTCGTAGGATGTGGGCGCAGCCTTGAGCTCCGGCTGGGTGATCCAGACCTTTTGCGCGTAGCTGTCGAGCACAATATCCATCAGGTCCACGGGCAAGCCGGTGCGGTCGATGGCATCTTCGCAGCGGTAACGGCGGGCCTGGCTGGGCACCCCATGTAACTGCGCCGCGTGACATAAGCACAGCACAACCTGAATCGACGGCCGGGGTATGATCCAGCGGGTCATGCGCAGGCGTAGGCCGCGGCGGCGGGCGATGGATTCGGACTGTTTGCCCTCGCGGAAATGCTCGATGGCACTGCGCCGCTGCCGGGATGACAGGCGCAATGATTTCATCAGGCTCTCGGCAAAGCGGATGTCCGTTTCCGTGACCCGCCCATCGGCACGGGCGACATAGCCCAGGAGATAGAACAGGCTGCGGCGGCTCCAGCCTGGCAAACGGGTGCGCTCCAGTAAGGTTGACGCCTGGTGGCCGCAGGCATTCAGTTCGCCCAGCAGTTCATAGAAGACGTTCTCCAGTCGCGCCGGCATAGACGTCGATGCGGCGGATGAACTCATTGCTGCGCTCCTTTTTCTTTGTGATCGCCGCGTTCTTTGTCGTCGTCGCTAGCGTTTCCCCGGTGGCGGGTGCCGGCGGCCTGCCGGAGTTGCTGGTCCAGTCGCGCCAGGCGTTCCGGTGTGCCGATATCCTGCCAGTCGCCGTCATGATACACCCCGGCCACCGTATCCCGCTGCATGGCATCGCGCAGGATCGGAGCCAGCTTACGATACCCTGGCTGCAACCCTTCGAACAGACTGCGATGCAGTAGGCTAATGCCGGTGAAGGTGAGGCGTGGATCGCCCTCGGTCCTGACCCGTTCGTTGTCGGACAGGTGAAAATCGCCCTCGGGATGCTGGGGCGGATTGTCTGTCAGCACCAATACAGCTTGGTCATGAGCATGGGGTGTGAGCCGGGCAACGTCGAAATCGGTCCAGATATCGCCGTTGACCACCAGGAACCAGTCATTCTCGCCGATCAGTTTGGGCAATGCCTGACGGATGCCGCCGGCGGTTTCCAGAGCTTCGGGTTCTGGCGAATAGCTGATGCTGACGCCGTAGCGCTGACCGTCGCCCAGCGCCGCCTGTAATTTATCGCCCAGCCAGGACGGGTTGATGACCAGTTCGCGGAAGCCGGCCCGCGCCAGCTTTTCGATCTGATGCACGATCAGCGGCTTGCCGCCGACTTGCAGTAGCGGTTTGGGCGTGTCCAGAGTGAGCGGGCGCATGCGCTCGCCCTTGCCGGCGGCGAGAATCATGGCTTTCACGTACCGGATGCCTTCTGGTTCAGGGCCGGGATGACACGGGACTCGAGCCACTCGTTGAAGTGCCGCAACGCCGGCTGGCGGGCACTGGCTTCGGTCAAGTAGCCCACCGTACGCGGGATGTCGTCCAGATAGCGCGGTTTACCGTCGCGGATGGCCAGGCGCGCGAAAATGCCGGACGCCTTGAGGTGGCGCTGCATCCCCATCAATTCCACCCATTGGCGAAACGTATCCGCATCGGCGCGATGGGTGCCGGCTTGCAACGTCAGCTGGCGGAAGTCTTCGATCCAGCGGCTGAGTTGGTCTTCGGGCCAGCGGATATAGCAATCCTTGATTAACGAGACCAGGTCATAGGTCACCGGGCCGCGTACCGCGTCCTGGAAGTCGATGACGCCCAAGTCGTCGTCCACCACCAGCAAATTGCGCGAGTGATAATCACGATGGACCGGGACACGGGGCTGGGCCAAGGCCGCTTCCTTGAGCAGGGCAAAAGTCGTATCGAGCAGGCAATGCTCCTGGTCGCTCAGGGTCAGCCCCAGATGTTTTTCGATCAGCCAGTCGCGAAACAGTGCCATCTCCCGTTCGAGCAGTGCGGTGTCGTAAAGGGGGAGCGTATAGTCTTCCGGTTCGCCGGTCTGTTGAATGCCGACCAGTGCTGCCAGGGCTTTACCGTAGTAGTGGTCGACGTTATCCGGGTTGAGCTGTCCCAACAGGAGTGCATCGCCAAAGTCGTCCAGCAGAAGAAAACCCTGGTCGAGATTTTCGGCATGGATAGCGGGGACCTGCACACCCTGTTCGTGCCAGTGGCGGGCAATGGCGATAAAGGGGCGTACGTCTTCTTTCTCCGGGGGCGCATCCATCACGATAAAGGTGCGGCCATCGTTGGCACGGGCCACCCGGAAATAGCGGCGAAAGCTGGCATCGCCTGACACGGTGACCGGTTGTGCGCTTTCAAATCCCGGCTGCTGGGCGACCCAGTCCGTTAGTGCTGACAGTCTACTATCCATGAATGTTGTCTGTTATATACCTGGCTGGAAAGGGGATGCGTCCGGATGCCGATCGATCCTATTTTAAACCTGATCGGGACAAATCCAGTAGACGATGCAGATCGACAAGCTGCCGATCTGCAAAGTGACACCCAATTCACCGGAAAATATCAGAAGGCCGGTGTGGCGGCAAAAGGTCCGCAGCTAAAATCTACATGAGGGTGTCGTAATGATTGGCGGCGGGCGGCACTGCCCGGTCCCTGTCAGTGCGCTGGCAGCTAGGTTTTGGCGCTGCTGGCACAGTCACTCGGGGGCCGGTTGAGGCGTTGCGCCGAAGGCCATGAGGACGCGTCATTAACAAGGCCGACCGGGCCGTGTAAACTACCGGCGGCCTTACAGACGGAACGGGACCCTTCATTCGTGCCATTGCGACCTCAAACGAAAACGAGTCTCCGGACTGGCAGCAGTGGCCACTGGTGGGTTGGCGTGCTCGCCTCGACCCTTTTTGCGCCTCAAGTGGGCGCCCAGAGCGCCGCGGAAATCGACTGGCGTCCGCGGTCGGAGCTTCCCCCGGAACAGCAGGCGGAGCTGCCGGCTTATTGCGAAGGCGGCTACCTACAGCCTGAGCTGGGCAGTGCGCAATCCCCGCTATTTGACAGTAATTCGTCAGGCAATGCGCACATGCCTATTGAGGCCAGCGGCCTGAATGCCCGCTACGAAGTGGATTCGCAGCTTACCCTTGAGGGCGATGTCCACCTGCGCCAGGGTACCTTCAGTGCGCAGGGCAGCCGGGCGCAATATGATCAGGCAACGGGGCAAATGGCGTTGAGCGGACCGATTGTGTCCCGTGGCGAGGGTTTTCTGCTGACGGGCGAATCCGCTGAGTACGATGCCAACAGCGGCGAACTGGAGATGAATACCGCCACCTTCCTGATCCATGCGGCCGAGATGCGCGGACAGGCAGGCTTCCTGTCCCGGCCGACGGAGAGCCTGGTCAATATCGAACAAGGCCGGTTGACCACCTGCTCGCCCGAGAGCAACGCCTGGGCCATTGTCGCCTCCGACATCGAGCTGGACCGGGCGGAAGGTTTCGGCACAGCGACTCATGTCAGGCTTGAGGTCAAGGACGTACCGGTTTTCTACTGGCCTTACGCGACCTTTCCTATCGACGACCGCCGCAAGACCGGCTTTCTGTACCCCTCGTTCGGCACATCGAATACCGGTAGCGGCATGTTTATATCCACGCCTTACTACCTGAACCTGGCGCCGCACTACGATGTGACATTGACGCCCCAGTACATTCACGGGCGGGGGCTGTTCAACGAGGTGGAAGGCCGTTATCTCAGCGAGTATGGCGAGTCCGTGCTGCAGTTGGGCTATATCCGTGACGATCGGCACTACGCCGACGAATTTCCCGGCGAAGACGGCGAGCGCTGGGGGCTGGACTTCACCAGTCAGCTCAATTTCGGCTACAACTGGACAGGGTATGCCGACTACTCCACCGTGTCCGACGACGACTACCTCAGCGACTTGAACCGCACGCTGGAAATCAATCAGGTCACTCATTTGCAGCGCCGGGGCGGGATACGGTACGACAGCCGTCATCAATATTTCGAAGCGTACCTGAGTGGTTACCAGACGCTGAGCGACACTATCGCCGATAGCCAGAAACCCTATTCCCAGTTACCGGAAATTATCTACGGCGCCGATTACCAGTGGAGCGTGGTCGAGACGCTGTTGGCGACCCAATACACGTATTTTCATCGCGACAACGACACGCTGACCGGGCTGTCACGGGCCAACGGCCATCGCTTCCGGGCGGCACCGGAATTGGCGCTGGATTTCCGCGCGCTTTGGGGGTATTCGCGGCCTTCGGTGACACTGGACTACACGCAGTACCAGCTCGAGGATTATACCGCTCGAGAGGACGATACCTTTAGCCGGACGGTGCCGATCTATGAATGGGACAATGGGCTCTATTTCGACCGCCGCGACTCGATGTTCGGCATTCCCTACAATCAGACCCTGGAACCCCGGCTCTACTACGCCTATTCCGACTACGAGGACCAGAGCGACATTCCGGACTTCGATACCGCGCTGAAGGACTTCAGTTTCGACCAGCTGTTTTCCCCCAATCGCTTTAGCGGGGGCGACCGGGTTTCGGACAATAATCGCCTGACCGCGGCGGTCACCACCCGTTTCAACGATCTCAATACCGGTATCGAGCGGGCGCGTCTGAGTATCGGCCAAGTATACTACTATGATGAGCGCCAGGTCAGCCTGAACGGCGTGGGTGCGGACGACCGCAGCGACTCGCCTTTGGCGGGGGAGGCGGTTTTTCGACCGCTGGAGACTCTGGATATCCGCACATCGGGGCTTTGGGATCCTCGCAGCAAGCAAACCGAGGAAGGTCGTAGTCAATTGGTTTTCCACTCGCCAGACTACCGGTATCTGGCGACCCTGGGGCATACCTACGACCGGGACGATTTCGAACAGATGGATATTGGCGCCGTTTTCCCTGTCACAGACCGCGTCAGCCTGATCGGTCGCTGGCTTTACGACTCCGAGGCTGACCGCACGGCAGGTTCCCTCGCCGGTATCGAATACACGGACTGCTGCTGGAGCCTGCAACTGGTTAGCCAGAACTACCTGACGGATGACCGCGAGCTGGAGAATCGCATCCTGTTCCAAATCCAGCTCAAAGGACTGGGTGGCAGCGGCGACTCCAGCGGCCGTGTTTCCGAAGCGATCTATGGCTTCGACGAACGTGACGATAGGCGCTTTGGTCGAACCAATATGCGTTATTGAAACGCGGGTCAGCCAAGTGGCCCGTATAAGACGTTAAATTGAGGTGAATATGAAGGCATCCCTGCGCCTGTGCGCACGTGTCATGGTCCTGCTGCTGTGTGTAGTGGCCGCCCAATCCGCATTTGCAGAGCGCAAGCCGCTGGATAGCGTGATCGCTATCGTCGATGACAGCGTGATTCTGGAATCCGAACTGGAAAGCCGGGTGCGCACCGTCAAAGCCCGGCTCAACGCCCAGGGGACGCCTCTGCCCTCGGATAGCGTACTGGAGGAACGGGTGCTCGATCAGCTGATCCTCGATGCGATCCAGCTGCAGATGGCGGATAAGATGGGCATGCGGATCAGCGATAACGAGCTGAACGACACCATGCAGAATATCGCCAGCCGCAACGGCTACACGATCGAGCAGTTCGAGGAGGCGCTGGCCAGCGAGGGGCTGACCTACCGTGAGGCGCGTGAGCAGATCCGCCGGGAAATGCTGCTTAGCCGGGTCCAGCAGCGCCGGGTCGACAACCGGGTCCGGATTACCGGGCGCGAAGTGCAGAACTTCGTGCAGGCCCAGGCCGGGCGTGAAGCGTCCGGCGTCGAGTACCTGCTGGGCCATATCCTGGTGTCGGTGGACGATTTCAATAACGCCGAGGAAGTGGAAACCGCCCGCACCGAGGCCGAGAGCCTGCGCGAGCAAATTGTCGGCGGTTCGGATTTCCAGCAGGTAGCCGTGGCCGAATCCGACGGCGCCAACGCCCTCGAAGGTGGGGTGCTGGGCTGGCGGACCGAGAACCAGCTGCCATCGCTGGTGGTCGATGTGGCCCCCGATCTGGCCGTGGGCGAGCCCTCCCAGGTCCTGCGCAGTGGCAGCGGTTTTCATATCGTGTCGGTGCTGGACAAGCGCGGCGGCGATACCGGACAGGTGATCCAGCAATCCAAGGTCCGGCACATTCTGATTCGGCCGACTGAAGCCCGCACCGACACAGCGGCGGAAGATCTGATCAATGAGCTGCGCGGGCGTTTGGAGAGCGGGGACGACTTTGCCGAACTGGCCCGTGAGTACTCGGATGACAAGGTGTCGGGCTCCGACGGCGGAAACCTGGGCTGGGTCAGCCCGGGCGAGATGGTTCCGGCGTTCGAACAGGCCATGCAGGAAACCAGTGTGGGCGAACTGAAGGGCCCCTTCCGTTCCCGCTTCGGCTGGCACATCCTGGAAGTTGAAGAGCGCCGCCAGCAGGACATTGGCGACCAGCTCAAAGAGACAGAAGCCCGCCAGGTCCTGTACCGTCGTAAGTTCGAGGTTGAATTACAGAACTGGCTGCGCGAAATACGGGAAGAAGCCTACGTGGATATCAAGATGGCCGGCTATGAGAAGGAAGAAACCACCGGCGAGAACGAAGAAGCCGCTGGCCAGGACGGCCAAGAGGAGTCCACCAAAACGTTATGACACGACCGCTGACCTTGGCGTTGACCGCCGGAGAACCGGCGGGCATCGGCCCCGACCTCTGCCTGCAACTGGCTGGACAGGACCGCCCGGCCGGCATTGTCGTGGTGGCGGATATCGACCTGTTGGCCGAGCGTGCGCAACAGCTCGGGCTGTCGATACGTTTGACGGCGTGGTCGCCAGGGGAAACGGCAAGCACCGGCGCCGGGGAGCTCTCGGTGCTTAAGGTCGGCGGCATCAACAGCCGCAAAGCCGGTCAACTCGATCCGGACAACAGCCGTTATGTCTTGACCACGCTGGAAATAGCCGCCCGTGGCTGCCTGGATGGCACCTTCGACGGCATGGTCACGGCGCCCGTCCACAAAGGTGTCATCAACGAGGCGGGCATCGTTTTTAGCGGCCACACCGAATTTTTACAAGCACTTTGCGGTGTCGAGCGCGTCGTGATGATGCTGGCAACCGAAGGCTTGCGGGTGGCTTTGGTCACCACGCACCTGCCGCTCAAGGATGTCCCGGCTGCGGTTACTGAATCCCGGCTCATGCAGGTCGCGCGCATTCTCCATAGCGATCTGAAAGCCTTTTTCGGCGTGGAGAGCCCTCGCATTCTGGTCGCGGGCCTCAATCCCCATGCGGGAGAGGGTGGTCACTTGGGCAGGGAAGAAATCGAGGTGATCGAGCCGGCCCTGGTGAAGCTTCGCGACGAGGGGCTGAATCTGACCGGGCCGTTGCCTGCAGATACGCTGTTCACGCCGCACCTGCTGGAAAAGGCGGATGCCGTATTGGCGATGTATCACGATCAGGGCTTGCCCGTGCTCAAATACAAGGGATTCGGTAGCGCGGTGAACGTGACCTTGGGGTTGCCTATCGTGCGCACCTCCGTCGATCACGGCACGGCCCTGGATCTGGCCGGCACTGGCACGGCCGATGCCGGGAGCCTGCGCACCGCAATCGAAACCGCAATCCAGATGGCGCGTTGCCGCCGGGAACAGACTCATGGCTAAAACCGCCGGCCATCAGGCGCGCAAGCGTTTCGGCCAGAACTTCCTACACGACCCTGGCGTGATCGAGCGAATTGTTCGTGCCATCAATCCGAAGCCGGACGACGCCCTGGTGGAAATTGGCCCCGGTTTGGGGGCCCTGACCGAAGAGTTGCTGGCCGTTACCCCGTCGCTCCAGGTTGTCGAGCTGGACCGCGACCTGATACCGGTGCTGCGGACCAAGTTCTTCAACTACCCGGATTTCCGTATTCACGAAGCGGATGCCCTTCGATTCGATTTTGCAGCGCTGGCAGCGGAAAAGCCGTTGCGGATCGTCGGCAATCTGCCGTACAACATATCCACACCGTTGATTTTCCACCTGCTTGAGCAGGCGGGTGTGGTGCACGACATGCACTTCATGCTGCAAAAAGAGGTCGTACAGCGTCTGGCGGCAACCGCCGGCGAGAACAACTACGGGCGCCTCGGCATCATGGCGCAGTACCATTGTCAGGTGCAGCCGTTATTCGAGGTGGGCTCCGGCGCCTTCCGACCGGCGCCTAAAGTGGATTCGGCAATCGTGCGTCTGGTACCTCACAAGACGCTGCCTTTCCCGGCGCAGGATTTGGGACAGCTGCAGGCCGTGGTGCGCACCGCCTTCAATGCTCGGCGTAAAACCCTGCGCAAGGCGCTGGGTGGGCTGATTTCAGCCGAGCAGTTGCGGGCTTTGGGTATCGACGACGGCCTGCGCCCGGAAAATCTTACGTTGGCAGATTACGTCAGTATCGCCGATTCGCTCGCCGGTCAGCGCCAGACTCCGGCCGAACAGACCCAAGATGCAAACGGAAGCCCATGACCGATTATGCCGTAGGCGACATCCAGGGATGCTATGAACGCTTGCTGGATGTACTGGATAAAGTCGACTTCTCGCCCTCCCGGGACTGTCTCTGGGTGGCGGGGGACCTGATCAACCGTGGTCCATCCTCACTGGCCGCGCTGCGCTACATCTCGAGTTTAGGCAGTTCTGCCAACGTCGTGCTGGGCAATCACGATTTGCACCTGCTGGCGGTGGTGCTGGGCGATCACGGGGTCAAACCCAAGGACACGCTGCAGGCCATACTTGACGCGGACGATTGCAATGACCTGGTCAATTGGCTGCGTCAGCAACATTTGGCGGTGTTCGATCCGGATCGCAATATCTTTATGAGCCATGCCGGTCTGCCGCATATCTGGGGCGTGGATCAAGCGCTGGCGTTGGGTCAGGAGCTTGAAGGCGTTCTGCAAGGCGAAGAGGCCCCCACCTATTTCCGCGAAATGTACGGCAACGACCCAGCGGGTTGGTCGCCCTCTCTGACCGGCATGGACCGCTGGCGGGTCATCACCAACTATTTCACCCGGATGCGATTTATCGCCGAAGACGGACGTTTGGAGTTGGCGGCAAAGGATGCCGTGGATACTGCTCCGAATGGATACGCCCCTTGGTTTACGTTCCCCCGTGACGACGAAACCCGCGTTATCTTCGGTCACTGGGCCGCGCTGGAAGGCAAAACCGGTATCGATCGCTACATGGCCCTGGATACCGGCTGCGTCTGGGGTGGCGCCTTGACCCTGATGAATCTGGATACTCTCGAGCGTATTACCTGTGATTGCTCGTGAGCCCCTTATGCGCTGGGTGCTGGTAGCCGGCGCGTTGGCCGCGCTGACCGGCGTCATGGCCGGCGCTTTTGGCGCCCACGGGCTACGCCAGACCGTCTCGGCCCGGGACCTTGAAGTTTTCCAAACTGGCATTACCTATCAGATATACCACGCGTTAGCGTTATTGGCCGTGGCAACGTTCAGCGGTTTCGGGTTGGCCCGGCGCTGGCTGGCGGCCTCGGCGATTCTATTTATCCTCGGCATTCTGTTGTTCAGCGGCAGCCTTTATGGCTTGGTCCTCATGGATATCAGGGCGCTGGGGCCTGTCACACCCATTGGCGGCCTCTGCTTTATGGCCGCCTGGGTGAGCTTAATCATTGCTGCTTTGAAGCGAGCACCGGAGAGTGGTTAGCGTGCATATCCAATTGAATGGCGAACAGCAGGAGCTGCCCCAAGCAGCCACCATCGCTACCTTGATCGAAAAGCTTGGGTTGAACGGCCGCCGCCTCGCGGTCGAGGTGAACGAAGATATCGTGCCGCGCAGTTTGCACAGCGAACACCGGCTCAACGACGGTGATCGCGTTGAAGTCGTTCACGCTATCGGTGGCGGCTGATACGGGTCGTGTTAGTCCCATTTTCCATTTGATGAATCGGGTACCGCTTCGACTGCCCGTTGCCAGGATCATGTTATGACCGAACCGAAACAGGACAAACCGTTGATCATCGCCGGCCGAACTTACCAGTCCCGCTTGCTGGTCGGTACCGGCAAGTACCGCGATCTGGAACAGACCGGCCAAGCCATTGAAGCCAGCGGTGCCGAGATCGTAACTGTCGCGGTGCGCCGCACCAATATTGGCCAGAATCCGGATGAGCCGAACCTGTTGGATGTCGTCTCCCCGGATCGCTACACGATCCTACCCAATACTGCCGGCTGCTTTAACGCCAAGGATGCCGTGCGCACCTGCAAGCTGGCCCGGGAGCTGCTCGACGGCCACAACTTGGTCAAACTGGAAGTGTTGGGTGAAGAAAAGACGCTTTACCCGAACATGGTAGAAACCCTGGATGCCGCCGAGACTCTGATCAACGATGGTTTTCAGGTGATGGTGTACACCAACGACGATCCGCTGATGGCCAAGCGCCTGGAAGAGATGGGCTGCATTGCGGTGATGCCCCTGGGCGCCCCGATTGGCTCGGGTTTGGGGATTCAAAACCGCTACAACATCCGCATGATTGTAGAGAATGCCAACGTGCCGATTCTGGTGGATGCCGGCGTAGGCACCGCATCGGACGCCACCATTGCCATGGAACTGGGTTGCGACGGCGTGCTGATGAATACCGCCATTGCCCAAGCGGGCGACCCGATCCGTATGGCCAACGCCATGCGTTTGGCGATTGAGTCCGGACGTGAAGCCTGGTTGGCGGGACGCATGCCGCGCAAGGCTTATGCAAGCGCCTCTTCGCCCATCGACGGCACGTTTTTCTGAACGCCTGTTTTGGATGCCTGCGTAAAGCGGGCATCCAAGCCCACCAACACCCCCGCCGCTAGACTGCTCTCCATCCCCAAAGCGCTTCCCATCCCCCGAAAAGCTCCGTCCTCCGAAATAGCCAGATGCCTGAAACAACAGCTCTGAAACGAAATGGAACACACTTTTTCCGCGATTTAGGTAAGACTACTCCAGCCACGACATAAGTGGCGTCAGAACAATCTGGGGCTGCGCTGACCCCGAAGAAGAAAAACCAAGAAAATTCTTTCGGAGCTGGAATTACCGAAATGACTGACAACACGCCAAGCCGCCGTGAGCGGATTTTGCATGCCCTGGCAGAAATGCTGGAGCAGGCACCGGATGCACGCATCACCACCGCAGCGCTGGCGCGCTCGGTTGGTGTCACCGAAGCCGCCCTCTACCGCCATTTTCCGTCCAAGAAGAAAATGTTCGAAGGTCTGATCGATTTCATCGAAGAGACCGTGTTCACCCGATGCCAGTTGATTCAGCAGGAAGAGGACGACGCCAGGATTCGGCTGCGTAAGCTCGCTCAGCTCGTGCTGGTGTTCGCCCGTCGCAATCCGGGTCTATGCCGGGTGCTGACCGGCGACGCTCTGGTAGGGGAAGACGCAGGTCTGCGCCAGCGGGCGTCCCAATTTTTCGAGCGTCTTGAAACCCAGGCCCGCCAGGTTATCAAGGAAGGCGAAATTCGCCAGGCGCTGCGCCCACGGACTAGCGTGTCACGCACCGCCGAGTGGTACATGAGCCTGATTGAAGGCCGGATCCAGCGTTTCGCCCGCTCCTCGTTTCAGCATACGCCGGATGCACACTTCGACGAATTTTGGGATGCACTTGCACTCGGTATCTGGCGTACAGCAGAATAGCGGCTACAAAAATAAAGAGACCCCCGAAATCAGCGTCCTCCTAGGACAATGTTGCATTCTACGACAAGGCTCATGAGCTCTCTGGTCCGCTGATCAGTGCGGTGGACTGGAGCAGGAGCGCATAGGATTTTGAGGGACTCTGAACAAGCGGACAGACCGCACTGTGCTGCGGGACTGTCCATGAGGCGTGACCCCAGTAGTCCGGGAAGTTGTTGCCGGTTTCCCTGCATTCGGACCGGTGCCGGTGAGATCGCGTGGTAGCTTAAACCAGCTCGGCGATATCAGAATGTCCTGTTACAAAACGGTTTGCACCAGTGTTTTGGCGGCTTGCGCCAGCCTTTGCCTGTATTCCAGTACCACCCTTGCAGGGTCCGAATCTTCACCACCGCAGACGGTGACCATCGCCACCGGCGATTGGCAACCCTATGTCGATTCCTCAGCGCCTGAATTTGGGCCTATGGGCAATGTCATCAAGACTGCTTTCGCACGGGCGGGCTACGACGTCGAGTTCAATGTCTATCCCTGGACGCGCAATGCCCAGTTCGTCGCCACTGGCGAACAGGATGCGATGATGCCTTATTATTGTTCCGAGGCTCGGGCATTACGTTACCTGTGCAGCGATCCCGTCGTCGATGGTGAGCAGGTGTTCTTTCACCGGCGGGGGTTGGCGTTGTCTTGGGACGATATGGACGACCTCAAACCCTACACTATTGGCGCTACGCTCGGTTATTTTTACGGCCAACCCTTTGAGAAGGCGGAGCAGTCCGGCGGGATTGCCGTTAAGCGCATTGCCGAGGACCGGGGCAACCTGAAGCTGCTGATGAGCGGCCGGATCGACCTTTATCCCCAGGATCGGGCGGTAGGCTATGGCATGGTCCGTGCGCTATTACCCCAGGCGCAGTGGAGCGAAATTACCCACCATCCGCGGCCACTGCATAGCAAGGCTCTGCACCTGTTGTTTAGTCGGACGACCGAGCGTGGCAAGACGTTGATGAAAGCATTCGACCGTGAGTTGTCCGCCATGCGCGAAAGCGGCGAACTGGAAGAGCTGCTAAGCCCGATCTACGCCGATCAGCGGGCCGTGCGCGGCGAGCTTTAGGCGTCAGGCGCGATGCAGTAACTCGCGCAGTGGATCGAACAGCGCCGGCGCACAGATCAGGATATCCTGCCCCCAGAGATCCTCCGGGTAGCCTTCCGGGGCCGGGTTGAAGTGACCGCAACGCGCGCCGGCTTCCAGCGCAATCACCCGAGCCGCCGCAAAGTCCCAGGGGCTGACGCTTTCGTAATAGGCATCCAGACGCCCGTTCGCCACCCAGCAGATGTCCAGCGCCGCCGAGCCGATCCGGCGTAGGTCGCGGCAAGTGTGAATCATGGCATTCAATCGCCGCATTAGCGGTTCAAGCTTATCCTTGGTGTAAGGGAAGCCGGTCGCGAACAGCGATTGGCGCAGATCTTCGGCGCCGCTGTTGCTGATGGGCTGGCCATTCAGCGTCGCGCCCTGGCCGAGCACGCCGCGAAACGTCTCGCCGGAAAAAGGCGCGTGAACCACACCCAACTGAACAGCGCCCTGATCGGCATAGGCAATGGATACCGCTACTTGCGGGTGGCCGTAAGCGTAGTTCACCGTGCCGTCGATGGGGTCCACGATCCACAGCGGCGTATCGATATTTCTGGCCTGGCTGCGATCGGGGGCCGCCTCTTCCGACAGCAAACGGTGATCGGGAAATGTCTCGCGGATCGCCTTGGCAATGTATTCATCGGCCATCACATCGGCGTGGGTCACCAGTTCGGTCTGATCCTTGTAATCCGTGCGCAAGGTGTTCTCGTTGCGTTCGCGGACAATCAGTTCTCCCGCCTCGCGGGCCAGTTTTTCGGCGAAGTCGGCTATTTCAACGCGATTGGGTTGGGGCACGGATAGTCCTTTTTATGGGCGTGACGAAATAGGGTGAAACAATAGCATGCCGGTTTAGCGGGCGATGCTCAACGCAGCGAGGAGGAAGGAGCCCCACGCGAAAGCGCGGGGCTGGTGTGCCGGGGTCAGAGGCTTTTCAACCACTGCTGCAATTTATCCATGGCCAGCTTCAGGCGTGGGCAGGCTTGATCGATGAACGTATCGTCCAGCGTGCGGTCGGCGAAGTCGCTGGCAGCCAGGGCGATAGCTTCAGTGCCGTCGAAGTCGACGAAAGCCAGGCGGGCGCTGAGTTTGTCCGGCACGAAGCCGAAGTCGCTGGCTGGCAGGATGGCGATGCCGGTGTCTTCCAACAATGCCTTGCACAGGGCGGGGCTGGTCTTGATGTCGCGCTTGGCCAAGGCGTCCTGGTAGTCGCAGAAGTCCGGGAACAGATAGAACCCGCCCTGGGGCCGCTGACTCCAGATGCTCATGTCTTCCAGCCGGCGGTGCAGGTATTCGCCCAGCACCTTCAGGATCCGGCGCGACTGGTGTAGATATTCGTCGATATCCTCGCCGCCTTCGAAAGCGGTCACCGCCGCGTGCTGGATTGGCGCGCTGGTGGCGGTATAGGTCTCGCTGGCAATAATCGCCATGGCATCCTGCAGCGGACGCAGTTCCTGCGGGAAGATAAAGCAGCCGAGCCGCCAGCCGCCCGCGCCGGCCCACTTGCTTAAACCGGTGCTGATAATCGTGCCTTCAGGATAGTAGCGGGCGATGGATTTGTGCTGGCCCTCGAAATGCACTTCCCCATAAATTTCGTCCGAGAGCAGGATCAAGCCGTATTTACGGGCCACATTGGCGATGGCCAGAAGCTGGTCGTCGGTATAGGTACAGCCGGTCGGGTTGGATGGGTAGTTGAGGATCAAAATGCGCGGACGGGTCGGATCGTCCCGGCAGAAGATATCCAATTCTTCGGCAGTCAGTTGCCAGTTGTTTTCAGCGTGGGTAGGCAGCCAGTGGACCGAGCGTCCGATGATGCGCGCCTGTGGCGCGTAGGAGACCCAACTTGGCCGGGGGATCAGCAGGTCGCCGTAGTAGGCGAGTTGCAGGATAAATAACAATTCTTTGGAGCCGGGCCCGATCAGCACGTCTTCCCAGCTGGTGCGGGTTCGCTGGGAGCGATTCATGTAACCCGAAATGGCTTCGCGCAGGACCTTCAGCCCTTTAACCGGCAGATAGTCTTTCTGATGCGCATGCTGGCGTAGGGCTTCAGTCACGCGCTCGGGCACCGGGAAAGGGGACTGGCCCAAGCCGAGCTTGATGATGTCGCGACCTTCGAGCCGAAGCTGATTACTCAGTTCATTGATGCGGAGGGTCGCGGATGGCTGGATGCCGCGAACGTTGAGGTTAATTGCATAACGGTGGTCGGTTTGTATGTCCATGGCTCCAGTCTATGTTGGCTGTTTCTGAAAAAACGCCAGCCCGGACCGGCTGATCGGTGGGACAGGAGTCTCGCCCGAGAGCTTCTTGCCACGAGACTCTCCAGCAGAAAGTGTCCGGGGCGTCATGGCCAGTATAGGAAATCGCGCTCCCAGAGGGGCTGTTCCCAAGTAGGTGATTGCCGAAGTCCGGTTTGCGCTTGGGTTCAACGTGCCCGTTAACGCGAACACGTCATGTCACCCAGTTCCTGGTTGAATACCCGGTCATTCTCGCTGTAATCGACGGGGACGCTGACGACATGCACGCCACCGGCCTCGAGGGCTTTTGCCAGTGTTGGCGCCAGCTCGGCGGCGGATTCTACGCTGTGCCCCTGGGCGCCGTAGGCTTCGGCATAGCGCACGAAATCCGGGTTGCCGTAGTCCAGGCCGAAGATCTCGAAACCATCCTGTTTCTGCTTCCACTTGATCATTCCGTAGGCGTTATCGTTGATGATCATGACCACCAGGTTAAGCTTGAGGCGCACCGCCGTCTCAAGTTCCTGGCTGTTCATCATGAAGCCGCCGTCACCGCAGATGGCCATGATCCGCTGGTGCGGATAGAGCATGGCGGCCGCCATAGCGCTGGGCAAACCCGCGCCCATGGAAGCCAGGGCGTTATCCAGCAACACGGTGTTGTTGTCGTAGGCCTTGTAGTTGCGCGCAAACCAGATTTTGTACATGCCGTTGTCCAGCGCAATGATGCCGTCGTCGGGCATTACCGAACGCACATCAGCCACAATGCGTTGGGGAATAATGGGGAAGCGGTCGTCGTTGACTCTTTCGGTCAGGTGTTTCTCAACCGATTTCTTGACGCGCATGAACTCGTCGAAGTCATGGCTTTCACAGGAGCCGCAATGCTCGGCGAGCCATTCAACACTATTGGCGACGTCGCCAACCACCTCCAGGTGAGGGAAATACACCGGATCGACATCGGCTGGGCTGAAATTAACGTGAATTACCCGCTTGCCACCGGGTGTCATGAAGAACGGCGGTTTCTCCACCACGTCATGCCCGACGTTGACGACCAGGTCCGCATGGTCGATCGCGCAGTGTACAAAGTCGCCGTCGGACAGGGCGGCGCTGCCGAGATAGCGCGGATGCCGCTCATCCACGACGCCCTTGCCCATCTGTGTGGTGAAGAACGGGATACCGGTGGATTCCACGAATCGAATGAGGGCCTTGGAGATACGCTTCCGGTTGGCGCCGGCGCCGATCATGATCAGCGGATGCTTCGCTTCGCGGATCAGCTTGCAGGCCTGATCGAGGCTCTTGAGGCTGGCGGACGGGCGGCGGGCGTCGCTGGGTTCGAAAATATGGGTATCGGAGTCTGCCATCTCTGACGCGATATCTTCAGGCAGCTCCAGGTGGACCGCGCCAGGGCGCTCCTCCGTCGCTAGCCGCACGGCTTCGCGCAGCTTGGCGGGAATGGTGTTGGCGTTGTTGATCTGCCGTGTGTACTTGGTCAGCGGGCGCATCAAGTCAACGGTATCAATGATTTGAAACAAGCCCTGCTTGGACGATTTAATCGGCTTTTGGCCCGAGATCATCAGCATCGGCATGGCCCCGAGCTGGGCGTAGGCGGCGGCGGTCATCAAGTTGGTGGCGCCCGGGCCCAGGGTGGATAGGCAAACGCCGACCTTGCCTGTTAGCCGGCCATAGGTAGCCGCCATAAAACCGGCAGCCTGCTCATGGCGGTTGACGATCAGATGGATGCTCGAATTACGGATGGACTCGAGCAGATCCAGGTTTTCCTCACCGGGCACGGCAAAGATATATTCGACGCCTTCCTTTTCCAGTGCTTTGATGAACAGATCCGAACCCTTGATCGGTGCTTTATCGCTCATGCTCGCTCCCTGTGTCGTGATGTCACATCGGGCAGGCGGGTGACGGTGGACGGAGCCCGTTGCCGTGGAAGTGTCCAGAATCGCCAAGAGAGGCTCTCAGGCATACCCCAACTATGCGGTATCTGCTGCCCCCCGGGCAAGGGACAGGTTTTGCCGGTCTCGAGATCGTCGTGGCGACCGGCCCTCCGGCATTATTAGTAATCGTGGGATGGCAGTCGAAAGCGGTCGTTCAGTGCAGGTTGCTGGGCGGCATGCGATGGGCGTCCAGCTGGATATGTTCGATATGCTTGCCCAGCAGGATGGCGCGGCCGGTGTAGCGTTCCTCGCCGGTGGCGGTGAACTCGAACAGGAAACGCCGCCAGACCCGGAGCTGGCCTTCCGGGTCACGTTTGAACCAGACGCCTCGCAGGTAGATGGCATCGTCCAGCAGCATCACATCCATGGTTTTGCAATACTGCTTGACGGACTGAAGCACGGTATCCTTGATCTCCTTCGCTCGCCACCAATACCAGGCGCCAAAGACGATCAGGAAGAGTAAGAAGAGTTGACCTAAAGTCACGGTTAATCCCTGAACTGGTGGCTGGCACGGAACGGATGGGCCTCGTAAGTGCCCAGGATGCGCAGGTCTTCAGCGAAGAAACCCAGCTCCTCAATCGCCAACTGTAATGGTCGCTGGTCGACATGCCCTTCGATATCCACGTGGAATTGACTGGCGCTGAGGCGACTGCCGAGAATGTAACTTTCCAGCTTCACCATGTTGACGCCGTTGGTGGCAAACCCGCCCAGCGCCTTATAAAGCGCGGCCGGGATATTGCGTACGCGGAACACGATCGAGGTAATGTAAGCCCGATCCGGCTGGAACTCCGGCAGGATCTCCGTGCCAGACAGGATGATGAAGCGGGTGGTGTTGCCCTTCACATCCTGAAACTGGTCATGGAGGATGTCGAGCCCGTAGAGTTCCGCCGCCAGTCGCGAGGCGATGGCGCCGCGGGTCGGATCGCTGCTTTCACTGACGGCGAGGGCGGCGCCGGCAGTGTCCAGCATCGCTTGGGCATTCAGGCCCAGCGATTCGATGTGACGCGCACATTGGGCCAGTGCCTGGGGGTGGGAGGCGACGGTCTTCAGAGCGTCGATGCCGGTGCCGGGCCTGGCCATGAGGCAGTGATCCACCGGTTCGAAATGTTCGCCAACCAGATGCAACTTGAGTTCCGGGATCAGCCGGTAGATCTCCTCGACCCGGCCCGCCGTGGAGTTTTCCAATGGAATCATCGCCCGCGCCGCCATGCCGTTTTCCACCGCCCGCATGGCATCGATAAAGCTGGTGCAGGGCTGGACGGCGTGATCGGGGAACATCTTCTGACACGCCAGGTGGGAATAGGCGCCGCGATGGCCCTGGAATGCGATGGCGGCATCGGCGGGTAAGTTGTAACTCATGGTGAGCGGTCCTGATCTTCGGAAGCCCGGCAAGCATAGCAAAGCCGGGCGCTTGCTGTATGCTCATGGCATCATACCGTATTGGCATTGTGACGGGATGGCTGGCGCTGATGATCGCAAAGGCGCGTTTCATGGTGCCGGGGTATTTTTGCTGCGCCTGACTGGTGTTAAGGGACACTAGTTTCGGTGACGTATTAAGTTTTGGTGGAGTGTGCTGAATCATGCACTGGATTCTCGGAATCGGTCTGACCATCGCGCTGTTCTATATTTTGCGCGCCTGGTCGCAGTTGCCGGAACCTAAGAGGAAGGCCTATCTGTTCCGCGGCTTGGCGGGCGGGTTCTTACTGTTTATCCTGCTGCTCCTGCTCACCGGGCGCATTCATGTGCTCGTGGCCGCGGGCGCTGCACTGCTCCCGCTACTGCGCAAGCTACCGGCACTCGTTCGGTATCTGCCGCTGATCAATCGACTTTACCGGGACTACAAAGGGCAGGGCGCGGATCAGCAGCGCCAGCAGGATCAGGCCGACGCCGGTCACCGTCAGCATGCCGGTGCGAGCATTAACCGCATGAGTCAGGACGAGGCGCGCAATATACTGGGTGTCGGCGCCGAGGCCTCGCAGGACGAGATTGTGGCCGCCCACCGCAGGTTGATGCAGAAAGTCCATCCTGATCGCGGAGGCAACGATTTCCTGGCGGCACAGATCAACGAAGCCAAGACGACACTATTGGGAAACCGGCGTCAGGCCTGAGTTACATGACCTCGATTTTGACGTCGAAGCTCTGCGAACGCTGGCTATTGCCGCCCACCTCGTAAGTGATACCGCTCTGGTTGCCGGCTTGACGGGTTTCGGTGGCGCCAAGCGTGACCCACTCTCCAGGCTCAATGCGGCGAATCGTCATCACCGCCTCCGTCTCGTAGCCGGCTGGCAGGTCGCCCTGGGGGATATTGTCGAAGGCCATGATCTGCAACTCCACCTGCCGTTCGGAAATCACCTGAGGTGTGATCAGGAAGCCGCTGCTGATATCCACCTGCTGGATGATCGCCGCCGGGTTACGGCCACCCTGGATGGCAATGGGTAAGGCGCGCACCTGGCCGGACTTGATATGGGCCGACTGGCCATCCTGCACCGTCAGGGTTTGCACTTGGTTGCGCCGCGTGGTGATGACTTTGCGCTCACCCTGAACACTCACGTTACCGTTATTGATCGAGACACCTCCGCCCTGCCGTTCACTGGCACCGGTACTGCCACTGCGTACGGTAATGCGCAGCTGGGCCTGCGCTACATCCATGGTGCCGATGAGTTGTTCCACTTCATTGAGAATCCGGGGTTCTGCGCGTACCACCAAGGTTTGGCCTTGAGCGGTGGTGTTCAGCTCATTGTTGGGGTAGAGCTGGTGGAGCTGGGCCGCGATATCCTGGGCGGGACGGTTATTGAGGGGGAACGTTCGAACCTCCGCCGCAGCCAGGGCCACCTGGGCCATCATCAGGAAAATCAGGGTCAGCGGTCCGTACGAGGTACGCCTGTGTTTGCTCATCCAATCCTCTCCGATGGTTGCAATGCAGTCAGACTGCGCTATGATTCAGAGCATGAATATCTCACACGACGCCTGTCAATTTAACTCTGTCGCTGTCGCTGTCGCTGTCGCTGTCGCTGTCGCTGCTGGTGCGCTGGCTGGCGGCATCGCGTCTGTGTCTTTTTGGTGGCATGCCTATGGCTTTTATTTTAGCCAGAGGTCGGGCCACGCGTAGAAACCTTCACCAGATTCAGAAGGCGGCCCGGCGGAAACCCAGGCTGCCACCGGACTAAAAGCCCCGATCGGCAGCCAGCCCTCGGGGCTTTTTAGTTTCGGAACTGAGAAAGAGTGCAAGGACAAAACCATGAGTAGCGAGTCTCAAGCAAAAAACCCGCTTCAACGCAGCCTAAGGCTCTCTGGCCAGAACGGTTGGCGATTTATCAGCGGCTGGCGTTATTGAGCGTCAGCCCCTGCGGTCATCTTCGATATCGATTTCGAATTTTCTGACTATTGCCATCACGTTTTTACATTGCCGGAGTACTCATGATGAACATGCAACTCACATCCGCTGCCCAGTCCCTTCACGATGAGCGATCGACTGTGGTCCCCGAAAGTGCCACTGGCAGCGTCGTCAAACTGCCCACCCCGGCGCAACTGCGCCACGAGCTCCCGCTCAGCGCCGACTTGGCGCGCCAGATTGTCCAGCAGCGCGACACCGTGCGCCAGGTTCTGAACGGCACCGATCCCCGTATGCTGGTGGTCATTGGTCCCTGTTCCGTGCATGACGAAGTGGCCGCTCTGGAATACGGCGAGCGGCTGGCGCGGCTGGCGGAAGAGATCAGCGATCAGTGCGTGGTGGTGATGCGCGCCTACGTCGAGAAGCCGCGCACGACGGTCGGCTGGAAGGGGCTGCTATATGATCCGGAGCGCACCGGCGAGGGCGATCTGGCGCAGGGGTTGGTGCGTTCGCGCCGGCTGATGCTGAACCTGGCCAAGCTGGGTCTGCCGATTGCCACCGAAGCATTGAACCCGGTGGCGTTCAGCTACCTGGACGACCTGGTGAGCTGGACCGCTATCGGCGCCCGCACTACCGAATCTCAGGTTCACCGGGAAATGGCCAGCGGCCTGGATATGCCGGTCGGTTTCAAGAACGGCACGGACGGCAGCGTGGGCATGGCGATCAACGCGATGCAGTCCGCTGCCCACACCCATCATCGATTGGGCACGGATATCGAGGGTTCCCCAGCAATGATCTCGACGCCCGGCAACCCGGATGTGCATCTTGTCTTGCGCGGTGGCCGCGGCGTGACCAACTACGATCGCCAAAGTATCGGCGAAGCCACCGACGCTCTGCGCAACGCGGGCATGAACCCGGCGGTGATGGTGGACTGCAGCCACGACAACGCCTGCAAACAGGCCGAGCGCCAGTTGGATATCGCTCACCACGTCATGGCTCAGCGCTGCGCCGGAAACCGGAGTATCCGCGCGATCATGCTGGAAAGCTTCCTGGAAAAAGGTCGCCAGAATGATGGAGAGGACCTGGTCTACGGGCAGTCAATTACCGACCCGTGCTTGGGCTGGAAGCAGACGGAGGTCTTGCTGAAATCGCTGGCGGCCACAGGGCGGAATCCGTAGGCGCAATCACACGCCCATCCCGAAACCGTCCCACCGTCTCCGCCGACCGCTGCATTGTATTATCCAGCAACCGAGCCCCTTCCGATGCCTGACTCTCCATGACGAGAGGGTCAGGCCAAGGCCCGGCCCTGTGACCGACAAATCCGTCCCCGTCCGTTACGCGTGTTAACGCGTAGAATCCGAGCCAGCGACGGAGAACAGCAAACGTCCCGCAAGAACCATCAGAGCGCCGCCCATCAGCCGGTCTAGCCAGTGTCCAAACCGGGCAAAAACATGCCGTACTGGGGGTAGGGTGAAAAAGAGCGCCACCAAAGCGAACCAAGCGCCCGTGGCCACCGCCATGTAGAGGCCGTAGAACGCTTGTACGTCCACCGGGGTGCCGGGGCTGATGACCACCGAGAACAGGGACACGAAGAACAGCGTGGCTTTGGGATTGAGGGTGTTGGTCAAGAACCCCAGTCGGAACGCCTTGCCCGGCGACTGTGCCGCACCCTTATCCGCCGTCACCTGAAGGCCACCGGGCTTGGCGCGTAGACACTGGATCGCAATCCAGGTCAGGTAAAGGGCGCCGATGACCTTGAGAATATTGAACAAGGTGACCGATTGCTGGATGAGCAGGCCGATCCCCAACAAGGAATAGGTCACGTGCACCAGGATGCCCAGGCCCACGCCGGTGGCGGTCAGCAGGGCGTTGCGTCGGCTCTGGCAAATCGCCTGACGCAGCACCACCGCAAAATCCGGCCCCGGACTGGCCACGGCGAGAAAGTGAATCAGAGCAACGGTGAGGAATTCCGGCCAATACTGGAGCATTGTGTCAGCCTCGTCAGACGGGTTGAAAAGGCGAGCATCGGGAAAACGAGGGTGCGCGTCAAGGTACAGACGGGGAACTGTTTGGGGCAGGCCTTGATGCTTGCGCTAAATAAGCGCGGCAAACGCTGTCGGCGAGCATGAACATGACCCTGCTCCAGATCACGTGCAAGCGCGTATGGAATCACCTAATGTGAGTTATTCAGAGGCCCCTTAAGCCTTAACTAAGGAGGACGCCAGCATGGAAAGACGTAAGGTTGATGTGGCGGTGATCGGCACCGGGACCGCCGGCATGGTTGCGTACAAGGCGGCCCGCAAGCATACGGACAACCTGGTGGTCATCGAGGGCGAGCGGTATGGCACCACCTGCGCCCGCGTCGGCTGTATGCCCAGTAAACTGCTCATCGCCGCTGCCGAAGTGGCTCATCAGGTGGCCGGCGCCGATATGTTCGGTATTCATGCCGAGCACGTAAGCATCGATGGCAAGGCGGTCATGGCCCGTGTTCGTCGTGAGCGCGACCGCTTCGTCGGAGGCGTGTTGGAAACCGTGGACGGGTTCCCGGCGGAGCATCGCCTGCAGGGCATGGCCCGCTTTATCGACGATCATCGACTGATGGTGGATGAAAAACTGGAAGTCGAGGCCGGACGTATCGTTATCGCCACGGGCTCACGGCCGAATGTGCCCGATTTCCTCCAGGTGGCCGGCGACCGCTTGCTCGTCAACGACAGTGTATTTGAACTCGAAAATCTGCCGGATTCGGTGGCGGTGTTCGGGCCCGGCATCATCGGCCTGGAGCTGGGCCAGGCTCTGAGTCGCCTGGGCGTGCGTGTGCGCATGTTCGGTGTCAGTGGCAATCTTGGCGGCATTCGGGATGACGCTATCCGCCAATATGCCCTGGAGACCTTCAATCAGGAATTCCCTCTGGATCCCTCGGCGCAAGTCAATAGGGTGGAGCGCACCGACAAAGGTGTTCGCGTAACGTTCACCGATAAACCCAAGGGAAAATCGCCGAGTGAGGTGAGCGAAGACTTCGATTATCTGCTGGCAGCCACTGGCCGGCGCGCCAACGTGGATCATCTGGACATCCAGAACACGGGGATCGAGCTGGACGAGCGCGGCACCCCCATTTTCGATCATTACACCCTGCGCTGCAGTAAGGACCACATCTTTATCGCCGGCGACGCCAACAAGGACGTGCCGCTCTTGCATGAAGCCACTGACGAAGGCCGGATCGCCGGTGACAACGCCGGGCGCTACCCGGATATTCGCTCGGGCATGCGGCGCGCGCCCTTGTCGGTTGTCTTCACCGATCCTCAGATCGCCGTCATGGGTTTGACTCTGGATCAGGTGAAGGAGCGCTGCAAAGGGTATTACGGGGTGGGCGAGGTGTCGTTCGAGGACCAGGGACGTAGCCGGGTCATCGGCAAAAACCGCGGCCTGTTAAAGGTCTATGGCGAGCGTGGCAGCGGCCTGTTTCTCGGCGCCGAGATGTTCGGGCCTGCGGCGGAGCATATTGGCCATCTGCTGGCCTGGGCGGCTCAAAAGCACATGACGGTGACCGAAATGCTGGATATGCCCTTCTATCATCCGATGATCGAAGAGGGGGTACGTACCGCCTTGCGCGATCTCAATTACAAGCTCAATATCGATCCGCAGATGATCGACCGCGCCCTGGAGTGCGGCCCCGGCGCTTGACTCAGCCTGCTGGCGCTTGGGGAACATGGGGCGTGGGGATCACCAGCGGATAGCCCTCCGGCAGCATCGTCACTCTGGCGGACAGGCCGTAGACGGCTTTCAGGTTTTCCGGAGTCAGTACGGTGCTGGGCGCTCCCTCGGAGACTATGCGGCCATCCTTCATCAGCACCAGACGGTCGGCGTACTGAGCGGCCAGGTTCAGGTCGTGTACGGCGACCAGCAAGCCATAACCCGCTGAAGCCCGATATCGCAGCTGACTAAATACCAGCTGCTGGTGCGCCGGGTCCAGGGCGGACGTGCACTCGTCCAATAGGAGCAAGTGCGGATCGGGCTGATCCCAAATCTGAGCCAGCACCCGCGCTAGTTGCACGCGTTGCTGCTCGCCGCCGGATAAGGTCGGCACCAGCCGGGATTTCAAATGAACGATATCCAGCCGTTCGAGCAGCGTGCCCACGACCTGCGCACGCTGCTGCGGTTTTTCCCGCGGGCGTCCCAAAGCCACCACTTCCTCGACGGTCATCGGGAATTGCAGATCGACTTTCTGGGGCATGACGGCCCGATGTTGGGCGATCTCCGAGCGGCGCCAATGGCTGAGTGCCTTGCCTGCGAATCGAATGCATTCGGCGGGCGTATGGATTTCCCCGGCGAGGGCGCGTACCAGGGTCGACTTACCGGCACCGTTGGGGCCGAGCAGGGCGACCAGTTCGCCGGAGTATAGTCGCAGGCGGACGCTATCGAGGATGCGGCGGCCGGAAATGCGAATGTCGAGCCGGTCAACCTGAAGTATGGGTTCGGCGGTTTGCGTGTTTGGGCGAGCGGATAGTTTATTCATGGTTGGCTCAGACAAATCGATTGCGCATCAGCAGCATCAGGAAAAACGGCCCACCCAGTAATGCCATCATCAGACCGATCGGCAGTTCCGCCGGTGCCACGATAACCCGGGCCAGGCAGTCGGCCAGCACCAGCAGCGCGCCGCCGCCCAAAGCGCAGGCGGGAAGTAGAAGGCGATGCCCAGCGCCGAAAATCTGTCGCAAAAGGTGAGGGATGACCAGCCCGACAAAGCCGATCAATCCGGTTACCGCGACCGCCGCGCCAACGCCCAGCGCCGCCAGCACGATGGCGCCACGCTTGACCCAGTCGGTGGAGTAGCCCATATGGCCGGCCACCGGTTCGCCCAGCAGGAAGGCATCCAGCGGTCGGGCCAGCAACGGCGCGACGATCAGAGTAACCAGCATCCAGGGGCCGGCCAGCCACAGGTCTTCCCAGCGGGCATGGGCGAGGCTGCCCATGGTCCAGAACGTCAGTGAACGTAAGGCGTTATCGTCCGCATAGAAGGTCAGCAGCCCGGTACCCGCTCCGGCGATGGCATTGATGGCGATACCGGCAAGCAGCAACAGCGCGACGCTGGTCTGCCCCTGCCGGCGCGCGATGCGCCAGGCCAACAACGTGGTCACGCTGCCACCGATAAAGGCCGCCAGCGGCAACGCCCAGCGTCCGGCCAAGGCGCTCCAGCCCGCCAGTCCGCTACCGCCGAGGACAATAACGGCAACCGCCGCCAGGGCCGCACCGCTGGAAACGCCGATCAGGCCGGGATCGGCCAGCGGATTGCGGAACAGGCCTTGAAGCAGGGCGCCCGACACGGCCAGTACCGCGCCGGTCAGCAAGCCCAGCAGAAGCCTGGGAATGCGGATGTCCCACAGCACCAGTTCCGCCGTGGGATCGTCCGGCGTGTTGCCGGTGAACATTCGTAGCAGGTCGTCGATGGCGACTGGGTAGGCGCCGCTGGAAAGCGCCAGCAGGGCCGCTCCCAGCAGGATGATGAGCAAAACGGCGTAGCTCACCGGCGCCGGTAGTCGCCTGACATCCTCAGCGTGCATGGGCGGTATCGTTTCCCGGGGCGGTGTTGACGAGGATGGCAGCGACGGTCTGCATCGCTTCCGGCAAGCGCGGACCAAAGCCCAGCAGGAGCATGGCATTGGCCGTGACCCGATGGCCTTTTTGCCAGGCATCTAAATGTGTCAGGGCGGGCCAGTCGGTGGGACGGAACTGACCGGGCCGGGCTTCGGCTATGACAATGGCGTCGGGTTTAGCCGCCAGCAGCGCTTCCCGGCTGGCGGGTTTGTAGCCACTCACATTTGCCAGCGCGTTGCGCAGACCGAGTGCCTGGAGCAGGGCATCCGCCGCCGTGTCCTGGCCGGCGAGCATCACACCGTGATCGCCTGCAGCAAGTAGGATCAGCACTCGCGCATCGGTTTTGCCGGCCATGAAAGCTTTCACCTTGTCGATGTCGGCCGCCATCGTTGTGGTGAGCTGTCTGGCTTCGGCTGGATGTCCGACCAGTTCGCCCACGCGCCGGATGCGCTTCAAAGTGGCTTCCACATCTCGCGCTAACGGCAGCTCCACCACATCCACGCCTGCAGCCGCGAGGCGCTCCAGAGTGGCGTCCGGACCGGCTTCCTCAGTGGTGATCAGCCGGCTGGGCTTGAGCGAAAGCACGCCTTCCAGCGGCAGCGCCCGCAGGTAACCGATCTTGGGTAAACTATCGATAATCTGCGGCGGATACTGGCTAGTGGTATCCACCCCCACCAGCAGGTCGGCGGCATCCAGAGCGACGATGGTTTCAGTAATGGCGCCATCGGCGCTGACGATGCGTGGCCCGGCTACGGCTGCCGCAGCGGCAAGCGTGAATAGTAAAGCCAGCGCCACGCCTGTGATGGTCGTCAACCGCATAATGCCGCGTTCTCCAAGGTCTGAACCTCCTGTTGCCATCGCTCGTCTTCGGCTTGCCCCGGCTTGCGTTCGCCGAACAGCGTCAACACCAGTTCGCCCTGGGCATCGTAACCCTCGACAGAGGTTACCACGCCATCGGTCGTTGGGCGTCGTACGCGCCACCACTGGTCAATCGAGCGAACGTTGGCATGCAGGTTAAAACCGGGGTCTAGAATGTTCATCCAAGGGCCGGTGGGCACGACGCGCGAGACCGGCCCGGTAAAGATCTGCACGATACCGGGATTGCCGACAAAAACCATAATGGGGCAGCGGCTCGCGCTGACTTGGTGCAACAGTTGCTCAAGCACGGACGGGCGGACGCCTGATGCACTTTCTGCAGCGGCCTTGTCCAGTCGCTGCGCGTACTCCACGCCGATCAGTTCCAGGGCGGTCAGCCGGTCCGTGGCGTGGCGCTTGAGTAGGGCGTTGAAGTGGTGGGTGTCCTTGAGCGCCGCCCAGTCCCGGCGTAGCGCGTTCACATCCACCGTATGCCGGTCAGTACGTTGCAATGGCGGGCGCGGGGGCTCGAGGGCCGGTGTCTTGTCGCTCTGGCTCAGGAAGCGGTCAAGCAGTGACTGCCAGCCGGTGGCGTCGGTGTTATCCGTGCGGTAGATCTTCTGCACCGCCTGGCCATGGGCGTCGAAGAACTGCAGGCTCTCCCGCTGACCTGAACGCACCTGTTCTTGTACGCGGAAACCGTGAGCCCAGTTGCGAAAAAATACCCGCACGTCGATTTGACCGAGGGCAAGCCCCATGGCACCGGAACTGGAGGTGCGGAACTCCTTGAAGCGGCCTGTCACCTCGTGCACCACGGATTCGTTGCGGGCGAGGATCATCACTTCGCCCACCGTGTCCATGGCCTCCAGCAGGGCTGGAAACGACGGCTTCAATGGCTGCACTGTCTCGGGCTCGCGGCACAGTAACAGTTCTAGTTCGCTCACTTGCAGTTCGTGGGCTGCCTGGCGGATGCGTAAACCGGGATTTTCGGCGCGTAGTGCCGCCCAGCGGTCGGCCAGAGACGATGGGGCGATTGCTTCAGTTTGCATGGTTTCGACCTCCGTCATCATTCAGCCGCCGTCAGTTCGACGGTTTTCCAGCGGACGTTAGGGAAGCCGCTGGCGCCCGCGTCGTTGTAGTAACCGATGACCTGCAGGCCGTATACGGGCGAGGTGTCGTTGGTGCTGTCGGTGTCGATCAGGTAGACGCGGTAGTTGGGCCAGAGTTTGTGCGCGCCCTGGAGGCTGTAGGCGTACCAGGATTGCATCACGAAAATCCCCCCGGTTGAGTCGGCGGTGTAATGGTGGGAGATATCGGTGTCGGCGTTGGAGGTCGTTCCGTTGGTGTAACTCGCCAGTTCGGCCAGCATATGGGGACCGAAAACTCCCCCCTCGCCCTCTCCGGATGGGCCGCTGTTGGTGCGAAGGTAAAAGTCGCGACCGGCAAAGCCGATGGTGATGTCCCATGCCGCGTCATCGCAAGCGACCTTGGCGTTGGCGTCGAAGTCGAAGCAGCTTTCGCCGCCGGTAGCTGGAATGCTGCCGGAAAATAGCGCGGCATTGTCGGCAAAGGTCAGCGCACCGGCCGGTTGCACGTCGAACTCTAGGGTGAACGCCTTGATCCCTTCGCCTGTGCGCGTAGGGAAGTCCAGCGAGGTCACTCGCATCCGGGCGTAGCTGTTGCCTTCACCCGAACGCACCAGCCATCCAGCCTCTGAGTTGGCCGTGATATTGCCGTTCCTGGCGTCGTAGGTGTACCAGTCCTCGGCGAATCCACTGATCAGCTCGTCGCGTGTCCAGCTCGAAGGTTCGGCCATTTCCGCGAGTAGGTGTTCGAGCTCGCTGTCCGCGGTCGCATTAAGGAAGACGCTGGCACTGGGTTCGCCGTTGCTGTCGTAGAAATCGGCCTGACCGGCGCCGATGGCGCCGACCACATTGCCGGGACCGGAAGCGCCGCTATTGAGCTGGATGTTGTTGCGCCGAAACGCCAGGTGCCAGGCGGTCGACGTGGCGGCTTCTTCAGCGGTCAGCTCCACCGTTTGGCCGGTTTCCAGGTTCAAAAATACGGGCGTGGCTGAATCGCTGGCATCGAGCTGTTTGGTGGCGACGCCGGCCTGCTGGTCGTCGACGGTACTGGACTCACCTTGATCGGACTCTCCGCTGTCGTCGCCGATGTCATTGCTGCTGCCGCCTCCGCAGCCAGCAAGGAGGATAGCGGCAACCGCCAGGGAGAGGATGGAACGTGCCTGAATCATAGCGTCTTTCCTTCTGAGTGAGCGTTGTTTATAAAAGCGCGTCGTTTTTGGCTAATGTGTTGCGTTACAGGGGGTTGCCGAAGCCCAGGGTCACGCCGGCGTAGATATAACGTCCGGAGACCGGGCCGAAGTCGTTGGCGTCATTGAAGTTGCGTTGGGCATCGGTAAGGTTGTTCACCCCGGTAAACAGGCGCAGGTTGTCGCCCAGATCCTGGTTAAGCTTGAGATCGATCGTGGTGAAGCCGGAAGATTCGTGGCCGCTGTTAGCGTCGACGACCTCGTCGCTCTGGCTACGCAATCGCGCTAGCCAGGCCATGCCCGGTACCGGCGTCAGGCCATCCAGGGACAGCGTGCCTTGATGCTCGGGGCGGCGGGTGAGTGGCTGCCCCGTATCCCGGTCCTCGGCGTCGAGATAGGTGTAACCGGCGGAGAGCTTCCAGCCCGGGCGGAACTGCCAGCCGGCGGTGACCTCGAAACCCTGGGTGCGGGCACGGTCGACGTTGGTGTAACGGAAGACCTGAATGTTGTCTTCACGCGCGGCGGTGGCGTCTTCGTCCACGTCGGTTTGGATCAACCGGTCGATGTTGTTGAGGAAAGCGTTAACCTCGAACCAGGCGGTATTCCGATACGTCAGACCCCAACCGAGCTGATAGCTGTCAGACTCTTCCGGCTCAAGGTCCGGGTTGCCATTGACGATATAGCCGAGCTGGCTGTGATCGAACAAATAGTGACGTTCCTTCAGGTTAGGCACCCGATAGCCCGCTCCCCAGCCGCCACGCAGGTATATATTGACGGCGTCGCCGCTGAAGAGGTCGTAGCGGGCATTGACCTTGGGTGCGAAGTGGTCGCCGAAGTCGGAATCGTGCTGGAACCGCACGCCGCCTACCCATTCCCAGTGCGGGCTGGCAAACCAGGTATCCTGCAGCCACAGCTCCTTACTGTTCTGGGAAGCGTCTTCCTCCCCGGACAACTCCGAAACACGGTCCTTGTATTGTTCAAGACGGGTATGGCGAAGATCCGTGCCCAACTGCAACTGGTGGTCTTCGAGCGGTTCGAATTGGGTCCAGCCGGAGGCCTGCGAGAGCGTATGGGTGGCGTCCCGGTTGTCGAAGCTTCTCGCGGCGGTGTACTTGCGGGTGTTGTTTTCGAGATTCTCGTGCAGCAGGCTCCAGTGCCACTGGGGACCGCTTGTGGGGACATGTTGGCCGACCAAGGCGCCGCGCCAGCGTTCGGCGAGTTCGTCTTTGCCCGCTTTCGCCGGAGCGCGACCCGGATTGACCAGCGAATAGCGGGAGACGCCGTCTTCGCGGAAATAGTTCACCTGGCCATAGATCCGGTGCCCGTCGCTCGGTAGCCATTCCAGCCTGTTGGTCACGTGGGCGCGTTCTATCGCATCGCCCGGGCGCGCCCAGGTCTCCGGCTCGGGATCGATACCGTCGGTTTCCTGCCGTGTTGCAGACAGCCGGTAACGCACATGCTCGCCACCCAGGTCGAGGTTGGCCTGACCGTTGCGGCGAGCGAAATCCAGAGCCTCGCCACTGGGGTTCTGGTCGCCGTAAGTACCGCCATCCACGGTGGCCCGAGCGGACACACCGGCATCGATCGGCCGGGTGACGATATTCACTACACCGCCCATTGCCGAGCTGCCGTACTGAGCCGACACAGCCCCTTTCACGATCTCGATGCGTTCGATATCCAGGGTGTCGAGTTGGCTGACGTCCACGGATGAGCCGGTGGTGGCGGTCATGGGCAGGCCATCGATCAACACCCGCACACGGTCGGCGTTGAGGCCCTGCATCCAGACTTCGTAGCCCGCTTTGCCATGGATTTCACGCAACAGAACGCCGGGCGCGTACTCGAGGGCTTCTTTCACGGTGTGGGCGTGGGTGTTGCGGATGTCTTCGCCGGAGACCACCTCGGTGCGCACCGGCGTATCGCTCACCTTGCGGGGTGTTCGCGTACCGGTGATCACCAACTCATCCAGGTAGAGGTTATGGGTTAGGAGCGGCAACGCCGAAGTTTCCGCTGCAAGGAGTGGCGTGCCGGCGAGTAAGGTACACAGCAAGGTGCCGCTCGCGACCGAAGGGCGAGCGCAGTTTTCTGGGAACGTCATGAATGACTCCGTCGACACAAATGCGAATGCGAACGATTATTATTTTAATTGGTGCTCGGAGTCAATAAACCTGGCGCGAATTAGGACGTTAATCCAGAGATGTTGCCAGATTAAGCGGGTATCGCGTGTCGTTTAGTCAAAAAAGCCCCGAGCAGGGCGGGGCAGGAAGGAGGGACGCTTGAAGAGAGAAACTCTAGGCTGCCGTTGGCGTTCGATTGATAGACAGGCTTTGCTGCTTGCCCCGGTGGGTGCGCCGATTCCAGAACTTTTCGTGGAAGAAGTAAGCCACCGTGTTAATGGCGGGTTCCACCATAGCGATCAGACTGCCAATAATGATGTCACCTGTCAGCAGATAAGCGACCGTGAAGGCGACGGCAAAGTGGGTGCAGGCGAAGGTGATCGTTTTCATCAGAGAATGGTCGCCCGCTGCGCCGTGGCTGTGGATAAATAGCTTCAATGCACTCATGATCAACTCCGCGACTAAAAACCTGATGCTATCCATTGAAGCGTAATTGAGAATCAGTGATAAATGAATTGTTTTTCGATTTTGCATAGCGGTTAGCTATTGAAAATGGCGCTTTTGCATTGCGACCTTCTCCGCAAATGAGATGTGAAATTTCAGTCACCTAAGTTGAAAATTCATAGCACGCCACTATTGAAAGTATAACGGCAATGAACTTTTCATCGGGCTGCGATGTATTAAGCTCGACTCACAATCGTCAAAAAGGAGTTATTCATGAGCACCAATCTGATTGGTCTTGATACCAGCAAGACGGAACAGCTCGCCGATGACCTGAACGGACTGTTATCTAACTATCAGATCTTCTACATGAACGTTCGCGGCTACCACTGGAATATTAAAGGTGACAACTTTTTCGAGCTGCACGCCAAGTTCGAAGAGTTGTACGATGACCTGCTGCTCAAGATCGATGAAGTGGCCGAGCGCATCCTGACGCTGGGGCATCGTCCGGCACATGCCTACAGCACCTACATTGAGCGTTCCGACGTGGAAGAGCGCAAGGACGTCAGCGATGGCAAGACTGCGGTGGGTCATATTGTTGAAAGCTTTGCCAAGCTGATCCGTAAACAGCGCGATATCCTCAACACCGCAGGCGAATCGGACGACGAGGGTACCGTTGCGTTGATGAGCGACTACATTTCCCAGCAGGAAAAGACCGTTTGGATGTATCGCTCATACCTGGGCGAATAATCCCACGCTAGTTTTTCAAACCCCCGCAAGCTGCGGGGGTTGCGTTCCATTGCGTAAGCCTTCCCTGTATCTCTCTAGCTTTTTTACACAACCCCATCGTTCTGTTTTACATCGGTCAACGAGCTTTTATGTGTCGCAGGTAGAGTTGCATACCTCAAGTGGCTTGCTTTACACCGACGCCCTCAATGTCGGCACATCCTGATGCAGGAACCATTTCTCCGTCACCACCTTCCGCGTAAACCAATGCGACCGCATCAGCCCGCTAGCGACGGATGACTTCACCCACCCTGGCAGTTGCCAGCCACCATTATCCGGTAGGGCGCGGCGGCCGAACCGGTCGGCAATCGCGTCTCCATACTGCTGTAGGCTCTGGGCGCTCATGTCTTTGGCCCGTCGGATGGTGTCGGCCGCCATCAGGGCGGATTCGATGGCGGGGCGGATGCCTTCACCACTCTGGGTGTAGGCCAGCCCCGCAGCATCGCCGATCAGCATGATGCCGTCGTCTACCAGCGGGCGGTCCGCGTGGGCATACAACAGGTAGGCATGGCCTTTAAAGCGGCCGGGCAAGTCAGAAGGAATACGACCCTGAGCCTTCATCTCGTCGACGAAGGCCTCCAGGTGCTCGGTAAGCTTGTGGTTATCTTCCCGGCCCAGGCCAATGTTGAGGAAGTTGTCCTTGCGGAACACCCAGGCATACCCTTTCAGATCTCGGCAGAACCAAAGCTCCGGCTGCTCGCCCCGGGCTTCGCATACCTGCGCTTGCTCCTGCGTCATTTCGAATTCCACTTCCTTGGCAGCCACGACGGTCTCGTGTTTGCCCGGTCCCTCGCCCAATTGGCGTGCGACCGGGCAGAAGTGGCCGCCAGCGCCGACCAGCAGGGGCGCCTGCCAACGCTCGTTGACGATCCAGTTGCCTTCTTCCCGCGTGATCGACTTAACCGGCGTTTTCAGTTGCTTATCCGCCGTCACGCGATCGAGCAGGTAGGTGTCGAACTCACAACGGCGGATGCCGTAGCTGACCGGCTCGTCGCCGTGGTCGTTGTCTACCGGCGGCTGGCCCATCATGCCGATGCGGAATTGGGTGATCGGCTGCAGCACGCGGGACTGGCGATAGTCCTCGAGGTCGATACCCAGGCTGTCGACGACCGCCGGCGTGACCCAGCCGGCACAGGTCTTGTCCCGGGGGAAATCGGCCTTGTCGATCAACAGCACGTTCTTGCCGTTGTTGCGCAGTGCCCAGGCCAAGGTGGAGCCGGACGGGCCGCCGCCGACGATGATCACGTCATAATGGTCCATAGTCAGGCAGACTCCGGTGCGGCGGGTGTGTCATACAGATGCTTGCGATTACGCGGCACCTGATTATTTTCGCCATGGGTGAGCACCACCTGGAACAGTTGCAGGGAGCTGGCCTTGAACGCCGCGATTGAGCCGGACAGATACATGCGCCAGGCACGGGTGAAGTGCTCATCGTACATCTGGGTCACATGCTCGACATTCTCCTCGAAGCGTTCTTTCCAATGCTCCAGGGTGTGGGCGTAGTGCAGGCGCAGGTTCTCCACATCCAGCACCGAGAAGCCGCCGTTCTCGCACAGTGCCATGAACTCGGCAATGCTCGGCGGATAGGCGCCGGGGAAGATGCGCTTCTCGATCCAGGCATTCATCTTCATCGGCCGGTTGCGGCCAATGCTGTGCAGCAGGGCCAAACCCTCCGGTTTGAGCGCGCGGCGGACGACTTCCGACATATCGCCGTAATGGTTCTTACCCACATGCTCGAGCATGCCTATCGAGACGAAAGCATCGTACTGACCATCGATATTGCGGTAGTCGTCCTCAACATAATCGATCAGGTGATCGAGTTCCTGGCGCTTTGCTTCTTCGCGGGCGAACGCCAGCTGCTCCCGGGAAATGTTGTAGGCATGCACCTTTACGCCGTAATGGCGCGCCATGTAGCGGGCCAATCCGCCCCAGCCGCAGCCGGCTTCCACCACGGTCTGGCCGGGTTTAAGCTGTAGCTTGCGGCACACATGCTCCAGCTTGGCGAGCTGGGCCTGTTCCAGCGTCAGGTCTTCGGTCTCGTAATAGGCGCAGGTGTATTGCATCTGCGCCTTGTCCAGCCACAGGCGATAGAATTCATTGCCGAGGTCGTAATGGTGATTGATGTTCTGCCGGGCTTCGCTGACCCCGGTGGAGCGGGGCGCGTGGTTGGCCCAAAGCCGCTCCAGCCAATAAGGCCATTTTTCGCGTGCGCGGTGGATTGAGCGGTAGAGCAGATGAAGAAGTTCAGGCAGATCGCCTTCAACCTGCAGCCGGCCCGAGCTGTAAAGATCGCCAAAGGCAAGGTTGGGATTGCCCATAAGCTGGTAGAGGGCCTTTGGGTCGGTCAGGCCCAGCGTGAATCTAGGTGACGTTCCGTCGAGCCGGATCTGGCTGCCATCCCAAAGCTCGAACTGCACCGGCGGCCCGCCGGCAAGCTTCAACAGCTTCTGCAGCAGCTTACGCTCCCAGATAAAAGGGGAACGCCGGGTTTCATATTGGGAAAGGGGGATGGAAAGGGCATTGCCCTGCCGTGAAGCCGAGAGGGGTGTTTCTGCGGCTTCATCCCGTGATCGGGTGTCCTGATAAGCCATAGTGTTCTCCCTGAACTATAGTGCACTGTTTGGTTAATTCGCTGACTTAATGAGGTCCAGATTCTCAGGGTCTCCCTTCGGGCGAGCTTCTGAAGGCTCTGGATCTGCGTTGCTGCTCTTTGACATGGGACCACCATGTCTGCAGACCAGCGGCCAAAGCCTTCAGAAGCTCGCAGTAAGTCAGCGAATTAACCAAACAGTGCACTAGAATCGCTAAAACAGTTTAGTCATTATGCACGCTAACCATAAAGTGCAAAATTTAACCATTAGCAGATTTCGACAGCGTCGACGTGCCCTAATCTTAAAAGTACCTCTCAGTATAGAAATTGGCCACTTAAAGTCACAACTCATTGCTACTTAAGCGGTTTCTATCGCATTCATAGACATTGCTTATATGAAATAGAGATATCGAATTCAGCTCACCCCTGCAGGAAGCAATACCATGCCCGATACCATCAAGATCCTCTTCATCGCCGGCAGCACCCGAACAGGCTCCTTTAACGCTCAGCTGGCCGCACGGGCTGCCGACACTGCCGAGCAGCGCGGCGACGTCACCGTCACCCGTATCAACCTCGCCGACTACGACATGCCTCTCTATAACGGCGACCTGGAAAAAGACAGCGGTTTGCCCGAGGCTGCCAAAAACCTCAAACACCAGTTCCGCACCCACCACGGTTTCTGCTTGGCCTCACCGGAATACAACAGCACCCTGAGCCCTCTGATCGTCAATGCGCTGCACTGGATCAGCCGCCCCGAATCGGAGAACGAACCGGGGTTGGTCGCCTTCAAAGGTAAAGTGGCTGGACTGATGGCCGCGTCGCCTGGAGGCTTCGGCGGCCTGCGCGGGTTGGTACCGCTGCGAATGATGCTGGGAAATATCGGAGTGCACGTGATTCCCGCCCAGCTAGCCGTGCCCCAAGCCCATAAGGCGTTCGACGAGAGTGGGCGTTTCAGCGATGAGACTTGGCAGCAACGGCTGGAGGCGATGATCGATGAACTGGTGTCTACGGCTGAAGTTGTAGGGAAGGCTGAGGGGTAAGTCTCGTTTGAAGATTTAAGAGCGAACACGAGGCCCTGTATCTAGAATGCTGTACGGGGGCTGCATGGCCTTTTTGGATAACCCAGCCGAAATTTATTTGTCCCCGCTTTTTGCGGGTGACTCCCTATCCAACTATGCATGAGACGAAACTCTGATGAGCCTGAAAAATCACTTCGAACTGCTAGCCACCTATAATCAGTGGATGAACTTGAAGGTTTATGAGGCTGCGGGACAGCTCTCTGCCGCGGATTTGGCGAAAGATCGTGGCGCCTTTTTTGGCTCCATCCTAGGAACTCTGAACCATATCTTCGTTGGGGATGCTATCTGGCTTAAACGTTTTTCTACCCATCCGTCCTGCCTGAACTCGTTGCGGGAGGTCACCGATCTTCAAAACTCAACCAGCCTAGATCAGATGCTCTTTGAAGATTTTGATAGTTTATTCGAGCAGCGAATCCGGTTGGATCGCCAGATCATCAGCTGGATAGCCGAACTGTCCGAAAATGATTTCGATTTCATCCTCAGCTATCACAATATTAAAGGGGTCCCTGGCAATAAACGATATTCGAGCCTAGTGCTTCATTTCTTTAACCATCAGACTCATCATCGAGGGCAAGTTTCTACTTTGCTATCACAGGTGGGCGCGGATATTGGCGTTACTGACCTATTGGATCAGATTCCGGAGGAGACTGATGTATGACAAGTCGCTATTGCCGGGTATTTTTCCACTGCTTCGCGACCCCAAAATTGACGCAAATCTCTGCGTTTAGTCGACCCAAGGGAGATCTTGATGCGATACCTAGTCATGACAATGCGCACTCCACAGTTTCATCAGTCGATCATTGATGCGCATAAAGCATACTTGGCTCAACTTAAAGCGGATGGCGCCCTTGAACTTGCAGGCCCCTTCACTGACAAGTCAGGTGGCGCGTACGTTATTACGGCTAAGGATTTAACGGCGGCGCAAGCAATTGCATTTGGCGACCCAGTTCATACCAGCGGATCGTCCGAGGTATCGGTTTACGAGTGGAATGCAGTTTGAAGGGGATACGCCAAGGCCATGTTCAAGAAAGATGCAAACATGCTAGAGATGGGAAAGAAAATATTATACCAGCAGCCTTTTAGCTTGCTTCTGGGGGCAGAATTAATAAAGTTTGGCGACGGGTGTGCCGAGTTGAGCTTAGAGATAAGAGAAGATTTAAAGCAGAATAACGGCTTTGCTCATGGAGGTGTTGTTAGTTATTTGGCGGATAACTGTATTACGTTCGCTGGCGCTTCGGTGCTTGGAGCCTGTGTCACCTCGGAATACAAGGTAAACTATGTTCGCCCCGCAATTGGAGAGCGGTTGGTTGCGAGATCTGAAGTTTTATACTCTGGAAAGCGTCAGTCTACTTGCGAGTGTAAAGTGTATGCTTATAAAGACGGAGAGGAAAAGCTAGTTGCAGTTTCTCTTGGTACCATTAGCAAGATCGAAGCCCAGTAATCTAACTATTAAAAGTTGGCGCTGGTTTTTTCAAGCATCCACTATGCCATGGCCGATAATTCAGCTGAAACTAATCCTGTCACGGTTTCTAGGTTAACGCCCGGCACCAAATTCTACACATTTGATCTACAAAATTATGCCCTGAAGTCAAAAGCTTAACAAACCGCGTGAGGCGGACGTTCCTGAAGGGCCGCCGTTTCGCGTCAGCTTTCCGGAAGGCCTCATGATAAGAAAACGCGCTAACTCGAACCCGGTAGCTGATTTGTGCGCTGTGGACACCTGCCTTTTTAGGCTATAGAGTTATTAAAAGAATTATCTCTGCACTTGAATAAACGAGCAGTCGCGTTTCCTGTATAGGTGAGACTCGTCATCAGCCTTTAATAAGTAGTAGTAAACCGAACGGCGAGACACCGACAAGAAGCCTCGTTTGCTACAGCGGTTCGCATAGAACGAACCAGGCCTCGTAGCTTACCCATGCCGACGCTAACTCGGGTGCCATCAGGAAGGATGTAGTATGACTTCAAAAGGACAGGGCTCCCTTGATCGATTCATCAGGAGCGCAGAGTCAAAGTGGGACCGGATAGCGACTGCGAGTGTAAAGCGTGGGGCTCATCCGAGGTGGTTTGGTTATCGGGGTGTGATACGCGAAAGCGTCCAGGCGTACTTTGCCCGGCACTCAGGTGATTCCGGCGCCGGTCGTTATGAAACCGTGCATCCTGAAGCTGTAGAGAAGAACGCTCTGCCGGTAAACTTTAGTTCGCCTGACGAATTGCCAGACGATCAAGGCTGGTGGGGCTATTCATTCCGCGACGTACCAAAGCGCGTGAGTGGTGAAACCTTTATCGCCACGGTGCCGAACTGCCTTATTACGTGGTATCGAAATCCGGCTCAGGAAAACGATTTTTATCCGGCCATCCTGAATCAGGACGCACGGGCTTTTGACATGCGAGAGGTTCGATTCAGACCCATGCATGCCGAAACGCTTCGTAAGTCGCCGGAGCCCGCCAAACTGAAAAAGGCCACCTGGTTCATTGAGAGGGTTTACCATAACCACTCTCACTGGCTGACAGCTCATCTACCCAAGCTTCTGCTATTGCGAAAGAAAGGCATGCTGGGCCAAGTGCTTCTGCCCCCGGAGAGGTCGCCCGCGATTGATGGCTCTCTGCGTATGCTTGGCCTGAAGCCGGAAGACTTCCAGACATACGATCCGGCCCGCCCGCTTTTTGTAGAAGAGCTTACTATTATGGGGACCGACCGGTTCCGGCCAGACCTCCTGCGACTTGTTCCGGAAGCGTATGGCGTTCATGAGGCGCCGGAGCCCCAGAGGAAGGTATTCATAAGCCGCCTTAATGCGGCCCGCCGGCGGCTGGTCAATGAAGAGGACATCTGGGCTCTGCTTGAACCCCAGGGTTTCGAACGCGTGCTTATGGAAGAGATGACCTTTGAAGACCAGGTACGGCTGATGCGTGAGACAGCCGTACTTGTTGCACCTCATGGTGCCGGGCTTACCAATATGCTGTTCTGCCCTAAAGGTACCCATATCGTAGAAATTGCGGATTTGAGCTTCCCAAACCCTAATTTCTATGCGCTGGCATCCGCCCTTGGGCATCGTTATTCATTAGCGCGGGCCGAATCGCTCGGGGACGTCCACCCCCTGGAAAAAGACCTCAAAGTGGATCCGGCGCGGGTCAGCGAAATTCTGCCTCATACCGATCATCCGCCGTCTACCCGACCTCTTGAGCACACGTAAGGGGCCTGGCATGAAAGTCGACGTCATCATTCCCTGCTACAACGCAGAACGCTATCTTGCACAGACCATAGGCTCTGCGTTAGAGCAGACCCTCGCTCCCCATCAAATCATTGTGATTGACGACGGCTCGACTGACGAAAGTCTCGCCATCGCCCGAACATTTGAAGCCGCTTGCAAAGGCCAGGTCCGGGTCCACACTGAGCGCTCCGGTAATGCGGCCCGAAGCCGGAACATTGGCGCGTCGCTCTCTGAGGCCGATGCATTCATGTTTCTCGATGCTGATGACGTGCTCGCTCCCGATGCCCTGGCAGCCCTGGCAAGTGCATTGTCTAGCCAGCCAAAAGGTATGGCCGCCTGCCCATGGCGCCGGCTCAAGCTCGTGGAAAATAAATGGACCGGTCGGCCTGCAACCTGTGCACCAAGACACCCTGATCAGGATGCCCTTGCGGCTTGGTTAACGGGCTGGTACTACCCACCCTGCGCTCTGTTGTGGTCGAAGACGGCGTTCGTCCAGAGTGGCCGGTGGGATGAGGAGGCCACGGTCAATGACGATGGCGACCTCGTGATGCGGGCCCTCGCCAACGGCATCCCGTTGGCGGAAACATCCTCGGGCACGGCTTATTACCGGGTGCTGCCAGAGGGCCAGGTTTCTCTGAGTGGCAAAAAAGCCACTTACGGAGGCTTGACCGGCCGGTTTTCCGTTGTTGAAAAAATTGCGGTCACTCTGGAAGAACAGGGTCTGATCGAGACTTATAGAAGTGCCGTGGCCCGTGCCTTCGAATTCATTGAGAAAGACGCGGCCAAGTATTATGCCGGACTGTCTCAGCAGGCCCGGCTGAAGAAGGAGCATTACGGTCTATCACGCTGGCAGCGCCTGATGGCCCGCGCAGGGGAGTCCCAGGGGAGTGGTAGCCAAACACAGCCGGTGACTCAAGCGAGTTCGGAAGAACCTGACGAAATTTCATTTGGGATCGCGTTGGCCGAGCAACTACTGGCTGACTCTGAGGCTGCAGCCACCGAAGAGCGTCTGCCTTGGCCTACTCCGATACACCGCCCAACCGTCAGTGTCATTATTCCGGTATTCAATCGCGCCCATCTCCTCCGGCGAACGATCGACAGCGTTGTCGCCCAATCCTTTCCGGACTTCGAAGTACTTCTTGTGGACGATTGCTCAGACGACGATCCCGCTGCTGTGGTTGAATCTTTCGGTGATTCGCGTCTACGTTATCTGCGTCAGCCTCAGAATCAGGGCGTGGCGGCCGCCCGAAATAGGGGGCTGAGAGAGGCAAAGGGAGAATACATCGCCTTTCTCGACGATGACGACGAATGGTTCCCGGAAAAGCTGGCGTTACAGGTTGAACTCTTTCGCCGCTCGTCGCCTGAGGTCGGTCTTGTTTATACGGGGGTGGAAACGGTCGCCGATGACGGTAGCTACACGCTGCAGGTTCCGTCTGCACGTGGCGACCTTTATCGGGAGCTTCTGGTCAGAAATCTTCTTCATGGCGGCGGCTCCAACATAATGATCCCTAGAAACGTTATCGCCCGGGTGGGTTTCTTTGATGAGAACCTGCCTGCGATAGAAGATTACGATTATTGGCTGCGCATTTGCCGGTGGTACAAGACTGAGGTTGTCTCTGCTCCACTTATCCGTTACAACGATTTTCGGGTACCCCTGGAAGGCAAAGAGCGTCAAGAGCGGCGCTCACTCGATGTCAAAGCAAACCTCGATGCACGTGCCCGATTCTTTGAAAAACATGGTGCGGAGATGCGGCGGGCCGGCCTCGCCCATCTGTTTCTCATCACTAGTGCACGCCGCAGTCTGGTTCCGGAATGGAATGACGTGCGGGGTGCCAGGCGCCTGGCTTTCAAGGCCCTTCTACTTGCGCCAAAGGCTTGGGGTGCCCGGGATGTATTGATACGTACGTTCTGGCCTTTAGCGGTGTTAAGAGCGGGCGTTGACAAAGGCCGTCACGTTCTTGGAAGTTTTCAGGGGCTCAGTTCGCGGATGCCAAGCGGTAGCCGCAGTCGAAGATAACGCAGGTTGGCGCAGGTTGGTCCGGGATCCTGTATCGTTCGGGGGAAGCTGGTTTGGTGATGTCCAAACAGGATAATAATTATGAATGGAACCATCATGTCCACGAAGCCTGAAGCACAAAAAGACGTACTGTTAAAGCGCGTGCTCCTCGCCCCGGGGAGTGCTGACTACTCTGACCCGGTGAACGGGTTGGCACAGGAGTTTCGCGATCAGGGCATTGACGTCCTACTTGCCGGGGACTCGATAAGCGTCGATACGGCAAAATGGCTGAATTTTGCACGACGAAGCCAGGCTCTCATTTTCATCCGTTACCAGAACGGTAATGGTCGTTTTTTGCAACGCCAGTTGTTCAGGGCCAAACTCTTGGGGTGCGCTGTGGTCCGTTGGTGGGTCGGTACCGATGTTCTGAACTGTCTCGCATCCGAAGAGACGATGCGTGCCGCCAGAATGGTGGACAGGGCCGTTGATCTGAACATTGCTGTCTCCCCGCACCTTATCGGCGAGCTTGGGGATATTGGAATTAAGGCTGAGTATGTGCCCTCGCTCTGCGATCTCAAAAACGTTGAAAATTCCCCGGCCGCAGAAGAACTTCCCAAGGGTGTCCTTGCGTATCTGCCAACCAAGCGCAAGACGTTTTATGGTGAGGACGTACTGGTATCTGCCATAGAGTCAAACCCGGATTTGCCGTTTTTTGTCGTCGGCGACGAATCGCATTCTTTGGGCCATTATCCCAATGTCACGAGCTTTGGGTGGATCGAGAGTCTCGACCATGTCTGGCCAAAGGTCGGCGTTCTGTTGCGGGTCACGAAACACGACGGTATGCCTCGAATGGTGCTCGAAGCCCTTGCCCGAAGTCGTTACGTTATCTATTCGGAGGCGTTTGATGGATGCTGGTTAGCAAGGACGCCTGAGCAAGTCTCGGAGCATTTGCGTTATTTCAAGACCTTGAAGATCCTTAACAGAATCGGGCCGACTATAACCCATAATTTCTCAGCGACCGCAGGTACCCGGTACACAGAGAGTCTGGCCCAGCTTGTTACGCCGGCACTGTCTCTTGCCAGACTGAAGAATATGGCTGCTGCACTTAACTACGCTCTGCCGACGCTTGTGCCGGCGCGTCAGAAATCCACCGGCTACACTGATAAGTCCACTAAGTGACAGGCAGGCAAACCGGTCCCTTTTTCGGCGGTTTCAGGCGCGGTGGCGGAGCCTGGGATCTCAGGGGTGTTATCTAAGGTAGTGCGCTGGCAACGGATCTGTCATTTTTTCCCAGGTCAGCTCTTTGGACAGCTCAAGATTAAATGCGCCTTGCGATTCCAGGTCTGCCCTCGAGGCGTCGTCCAGCGCATTCGCCAGGGTATAGTCGTCGCCAAAATAGATGGCCCCGCGCTGCCCCGGTACTCCAATGACCTTTCCGCTCTCTGGCAGAATCAAGGGCTTTCCATAACTGATCGCCAGCAAGGCCGATCCTGAACTCAGAGTACGGGCATAAGGCAGTACGACAATGTCACTAGACTTAATGAGGCGTCCGAGCTCTTCATCTTGCAGGAACCGGTTTTTCAGAATTATTCTTGGGTCCTTGGCTACTTCGTTCGTAATCCATTCTTCTTCGCTGGGCACGATATGGCCGGCAATGACAAGCTGAAAATCTTGTCCTTTCAATGCTCTGAAGGACTCGATGAGCTGTTTGACGCCTTTATACTTCCGGATCTGGCCGAAGAAAAGGTAAACAAACTTGCCGGGGCCTATGCCGTATGCCTCCCGAATGGATTCTTCTCCCACTGAGCTATCAGGAACTGACGGCTGATAACAGGCATGCTGCGTAATAGTGAAAGGTTTCCGGGGGCTGAGATCGTATTCATGGTAGACAAGCTCTTGCGCCTCTTTACTATGGAAGCAAAGAATGTCTGCCTGTTTAGCCAAAAGACGACGGTACTTCAGTTCCATCCTCGGGTTTTTGGATTCATGGTTGATCAGGTTGTGAATGGTCCAGGCAATCTTCACCCCTTTTCTTTTGGCCAGTTGGATATCTATCAACATATACAACGCGTATATAAGAAAACGAGCCTCACTTTTAAACCGGTTTTTACTGAAATATAACCGATTAAAAATCGGAGCGATCCAATGGATATGAATAACACCGGCGTCGGGGTGTTTATCTGCAGTAGCTGAAAATACGAGCGAGTGTTTGGGGTAGTTGTCTAACGTAATGGAGAAGCCTTTTTCTTCCAGAGCAGATGCTAGGCAGTCCTGATAGGGGTTCTGCTGATTCCACTGGGGAAGAAAAATAACTTTCTTTCGACTTCGCTTCATTTCCCCAGTGGCCTCTTAAATAAAAGATGTGACTCGCTATTAACAAAAAGACCAGAGTGCTCCCGCTACCCTGGTCTGTGTTTTCCCGGTAACGCTTAGCTTGCGGGATTCGTTTCTTCGGTATTTTTTTCCAGCCGCTCAGTACTAGTACTGTGCTCAACCTTCTGTCTGGACAGTGTACTGCAATATTGAGTATTGACTCTTTCCAGATGGAAGAAGTCTTTCAATATGAAAATCTCGAAGCTGAACGCATTGGGCACTTTATCGATATTCTTGAAGCTGCGGGCGTCTTTGACTGTCACGGTTGCCGTGTATTTTCCGATAGGCAGCGGTGTATCTTCCAATGTCAGTCTGACGGTTCCCTCTTTACCCAGTGGAATCGGAGGCTCAGTCCGCATTTGCGTCACAGCAACGTTGTGCTGGTTGGCGATAACGATGTCGAAGATTGCATCTACGGATTTCTCCGAGGTTTTATAATCCAGCTCAAAAATGGTTGGCTCGCCTGCGCAAGGTGCTGACGTAGGCGTGCCCTTGCTATTCAGCATGCGACCGTCAGTGACCTGGGTAGACGACAGGATCTTGCGGTCGGTGTTGCCGTGGAAACCACTGGTTGCCTCCGACTTGAACCGGGCAAGGTAATCTTCGATCACGGTTTTGGTTGGGCCGTCATCCACGACCTGCCCGGCCTTAAGACTGATCGCACGACCACAGAGGTTCTGTATCGCGGCCATGTTGTGACTGACGAACAAGACGGTACGGCCGCCTCCAGCCACCTCTTCCATCTTGCCGAGGCATTTTTTCTGGAACTCTGCATCGCCTACGGCGAGCACTTCGTCAATGATGAGTATCTCGGGCTCAAGATGGGCCGCCACAGAAAACGCCAATCTGACTTTCATGCCCGAACTGTAGCGTTTGACCGGTGTGTCCAGGAAGCGTTCTACGCCCGAAAATTCGACAATTTCTTCGAATTTACGATCAATCTCAGCCTTTTTCATGCCAAGAATGGTGCCGTTCATGTAGATGTTTTCGCGACCACTCAGCTCGGGGTGAAACCCGGTGCCTACTTCAAGCAGGCTCGAAACCCTGCCGTGTATTTCGATACGCCCTGTGGTGGGCTCGGTAATACGGGACAGGACCTTCAGCAAGGTCGATTTACCGGCACCATTGCGCCCGACAAACCCAACCACTTCCCCGCGCCGAATGTCGAAAGAAACATCGTCAAGCGCCCATAGGATATCGTCTGCACTGCGGTCGGTAGAAAAAGTATCGAGGTTTCGCAGCTTGCGGAAATTCCGCAGCGGAGCCTTGATTAGATTGAGGCCAGCCTCCACAAAGGTTTCGGCCCGTTCGGCCTCGCTGCCAAGACGGTAAGCCTTGCCTAAATTCTCAACTTTTATCGCGATATCCGTCATTTAACTACTCCTCGCTGTCACGCTACATCTGCAAATACATGTTCTTTGCGGCGGAAATACATGACACCGCTGGCAAAGAGCATGACGGAAACGACAGCACCGATGGCTATAAAGTCCCAGGGCATATCACGGGTTCCAAGAAGGGCAGACCGAAAGCCTTCAATAACGCCGACCATGGGGTTCAGGGCGTACAGCAGTTGGAAGCGCTCCGGAATCATGCTGGTCGGATAAACCACTGGGGCAGAGTACATCAACAACTGTACACCGAAGCTCATGCCATAGTTGATATCGCGATACTGGATTGCCAGGGCTGTCAGCCACAGTCCCAGGCCCGCAGCACTGATGGTCAGCATGACAATGAGTAATGGCAGCACAATCACGCCGCTGTTAGGCATCTTCCCAAAGAAAAGCAGTAGAACCCCGAGAATGCCCAGGGAGATAAAGAAATCCACCATGCGGGCGCCGATGATGGCGAGGGGCATGATAAGACGTGGGAAGTAGATTTTGCTGATCATGCCAGAATTGGTGACCATGCTTGCGGTGCCTTCAGTGAGGCTGTTCGCAAAGTAGGTCCACGGCACCAGCGCCGCAAAGGCGAACAACCCATAGGATGCTCCGTCCGATTCGACGCCGACCAGGTTCCCGAAAATAATCGTAAACACCAGCATCGAGGCCAAAGGTTGAAGGACCGCCCAGCCCACGCCAATGGAGCTCTGAGCGTAACGTACCTTGATATTGCGCCAGATAAGAAAAAAGAATAAGTCCTTGTATTCCCGAAGCTCCTTCCAATCAACTGAGCGCCACCCTGTATGAGGTTCAATGACCGTCACGTAGGGTTCATGAGCATCATTCTGCTGGTCAGGCATGAGCGTTCCTTGTCATATCGTTTCTCCGAAGTGCTACAAAAAACACCTGATAAATGGGGTTTTTATAAAATTGGCTACCAATATTACACTGTGAGTCTCATGATGAAAAATCGCTCTAACACTCTATAACAATTAAAGGGGCCAGCGTTGCAGCGAGCCAGATCGATCTAAATTTGGGCGTTTTGGCTAAAAATAAATCGAACTGACCTCTCGTTCAGACCCCTCGTTCACCATCCGGGAGAACACATGGCGGAGACCGCAAATGGACGATGAATTTGAGATCGAAATGAGTCCTTTGAGTCAGGCACTGACGGATGGCGGTAAATCCGTCCAGGCCGATATTTATCGAGGCGATACCGGCGGTTGGATTCTTGAAGTCATCGATGAATTTGGCAACTCCACAGTCTGGGACGATGAATTCGACACCGATGCGAATGCGTTGGACGAAGCCAGGGCAACCATTCGGGACGAGGGCATTGATTCACTGATTGGGATAAAGTCGTAATCCGAAAAAAGGTCAGGTGCTAAAATATCCATTGGCAATGATCTCCTGATGTCTCACTATTTCGCGTCAAAACGGTTCACGGCAAAACAGGGTGTCCTCAGACTCACCGGCATCGTCTCTTTTTTGGTATACAAGGTTTTGGTATACAGGGTTTGTATACAGGTGAGATGGGTACGCCAATTTTATGGCCTACCCGGATCCAAACACTCAAATCGTCCCCGCATTGGAAGTGGAGTTTATTCATGCAGCCAAAAGACACCGTGGCACAGTTCATCGCTGATATTCATGCCCAGCGTTTTGATGAGGCAAAGTCCTTGCTGGTTGCCGAGGGCTTTGAGTACGTGGGGCCGAATATGCGATTCCTTAGCCGGGACGACATGCTGGGCTACCAATTCGGTATGGCTGCCATCCAGAAAGACCTGATCGTCCGTCAGCTCAGTGCCGACGGGGAGCACGTATTCGCGATCCTGGATTACCGGACCAATTTTGAACCGATCGGGGACGTGCGGCTCGCGGTCTGGTTTCGTGTCCGGGACGACAAAATCCAGACGGTTGAAGCCTTCTACAATGCGGCAGTGGTTGAAAATATGCTGGGGGGAAACCTTCCTTCGGCGATCTGAAAGCGTAGGCAAATGCCGGTGTTTGCTCGGTCTCAGTTGAGTGTAGTCCTGGGTTAACGCGGTGCTAAACCGGGCGTGAGCCCTAATCTAGTGCACTAGCAATAGGACCGCCCCCCGGTTGCCGCTCTCGTCCATAGGCCCCGGAGCGGCCCGGAAATAGAGTGTCTTCCCTCACATTGTCCCAGTTTCGTTTGTCTGAGCGAGCCCGACCGTAGTTCACTAACTTACTTTCCGAGCGCGAAGCAAAAGGGCCTGATTTGACTATCCTTTCTGACAGCGCATTTATTCGTCCGGTGTTTAAGCGACGCTAAGGGTTACATGCTTCACGAACTGGGGTTTGGCGGAATGCTATTCAGTCCATTGGTGGTCCTGATGCCAATGGCTTTTATTCTGACGGCGATCACCCGGCTGGCGCTACACCACCTGGATTTACGGCGTTATATCTGGAAGGACGCCTGGTTCGATGTCGCGCTCTTCGTCTGCTATCTGGCAGCCATCGTTTATCTGTTTGGGAATTATTCGTAGGGACTCATGGGAACGTTATTGCGTATAGGACTGACGTTACTGGTGGTGGTCGTTGCTATCGTTGCCGGCAACTGGGTCTGGAATCATTATCTGTACTCTCCCTGGACGCGCGACGGACGGATTCGGGCCGACGTGATCACCGTTGCGCCGGACGTTTCGGGCTGGGTAACGCAGCTGAGCGTCGCCGACAATCAGCCGGTGGATAAGGGCGACCCCGTTTTCACGATCGACGATACTCGCTACCGGGCTGCGGTGGCCGAACATGAAGCCCGTGTCGCGCAAAAGAAAACCGCCTGGGAGCTCGCTGAGCACAAATATGGGCGGCGCCAGACGTTGAGTTTGAAACGGGCGATCAGTGAAGAAGGTCTGGAAACCTCGCGGATCAATACGGAATCGGCTAAAGCGAGCTATCAACTGGCTCAGGCTGAGCTTGAAACCTCACAAATCGATCTTGCGCGCACTCAGATAAACGGTCCGGACGATGGCACGATCATCAACTTGAGTCTGCGCGAAGGTAACTACGTCCACAAAGGTGATCCGGTCTTGTCGCTGATCCGGCGTGGATCGTTTTACGTGACCGGCTACTTCGAGGAAACCAAGTTGCAGAGGGTCCACGTGGGGCAGAAAGCGCGCATCAAATTGATGAGTGGCGATCACTCGCTGACTGGCACGGTGACCAGTATCGCCCAGGGTATCGCCGACACTAACACCCGCGGCAACAACCAGTTGCTCCCGCAGGTTCAGCAGACGTTCAACTGGGTGCGCCTGGCTCAGCGCATTCCCGTGGATATTGCGCTGGATCCGCTACCGGAGGGCGTCAATATCAGCGCCGGAATGACGGCGTCGATCTATTTGGAAAGCGACTAGCGGAGCCTGCCGATGCCACTTCATCCGCTACTGGCTCAGCTTCTGATGCCGGATAAGCGCGCGGTGATTTTCGCCCTGAAAGGGGTGATCTCGATGGCGTTGGCGCTCTTTGTCTCCATGTATCTTCAACTGAGCCATCCTTATTGGGCGGTGGTGTCCGCCGTTTTTTTGCAACTTCGCCCGGAAAGCGGGTTGGTGATCGAGAAGGCGCTATGCCAGATCTTCGGTTCGGCGATAGGGGGCGGCTTCGGTATCCTGATTCTCGCATTCCTGATGCCCTATCCCATCCTCGCGCTGGGATGCCTGACCCTCTGGATTGGATTGAATTCTGCGGCGGCGTCCATGGTGCACAACACCAATTTTATTTATGCCTTTGCCATGGCGGGGATGACCGCGGGTCTGGTGGTCGTGCTGGTCATGGCCGATGCCAGTACCACAAGCGGTGAGTCCGTGCTTGCTATCGCCCAGGCGCGTATCAGCGAAATAACGGTCGGAGCCTTATGCGCCATGCTGGTCAGCCAGTTGTTATGGCCGGTAAAAGTGAAAGATGGACTGCGCGAGCACGCCCGTAGCGTCATTAACAAGACCCTTGAGTACCTGTCGCTGGAGCTGGATATCGACAGCTCCCACGACCAGCGCCATCAGCACGCCGACCAGATTCTGGAAATCCTGGTCGCGCTCAACGACGATTCCAGTGCGGTAGTTTACGAGGGGCCGGAAGGGCCAGGGCGGGGTAGGGCGGCAAATCTTCTATGCAACCGGGTCATGTCCCTGCTGGCCGTGACGCAGATCATGGGGCGCTTTCAGCGTAATCATGCGGATCTGGTGTCGCCCGCCTTCAGCGAACTGCTGCGTTGGATGCGTACGTACTTCCAGCAGATTGCCGAGGCGGACAGTTACGAGGAGAGCTACCAACTGGCGCATGCGTTACGCCGGAGACTGCTGGAGCATCGGGCCGGCTATGAGAACGAGTCCGCCATCGTCACCCGGCTGACGCAGACAGCGCTGGAACTGGTAGCCGATCTGGTGATGGTGCTACGGGCCTATAACGCGCTGGAAAACCGCGATCAGACATTGTTGAACGCGCCCAAGCTGAAAACCCATCGTGACCCGCTGATTGGCGCGATCAATGGCTTTCGCACGGCGCTGGTATTCGTTATCGGGGCGACGGTCTGGATCCAGACTGCAGGTTCAGCGGCACTGATGCTGATGATCATGCCGGTCGTATTTTCAGTGATGTTTGCTCGCTTCTCACTGGGCGTGCTCACACTTCTCCTGCGACGACTGCTGATGGGAGCGGTCGTCGCCATTCCGGCAGCCCTATTCTTCGGGTTGGCCTTGCTGTCGCAGAGCAGTGGCGATTTTGAAATGATGGTCCTGGTATTGGCCGGCCCTTATTTTGTGGGCTTGCTGGCGCTCGCCAACCGGGTAACGTTGCCCTACGGGCTGGGCTTTTGCATCCCGTTCACCATTATTACCCAGCCCAGCAACAACATGACATTCAGCGCCGACAGTGCGGTTAGTACGGCGCTCGGTCTGTTCGTCGGGATCAGCGTGCTGTACTGGGTTTTTAAACTGATCACCCCGCCGGACAGTCAGCTCATGCAGCGCCGCCTGCTCAAGGCCACCGCGCGGGACCTGGTGGATATCGACAATCATGAGCAGCCGGAGAATTGGTTTAACGGGCGTATGGGCGAGCGTCTGTTACGGCTGGCAAACTACGATCAGGGTACGGGCCGCAGCGACCGCTACATGACAGACCTTGGCTTCACCGGACTCAATCTCGGCCACGTATCTATCCGCTTGCGGCGGCTCATTCATGCACATCGTAGCCAGGCTGTCGACGTATTACTCGAGCAATGGCAACACGCCTTGGCCGAGACCTATCTCATGAGCGCGCGGGGCGATTTCAATCGCCGCTTTCGCGAGGTAAGCGCCAACTTACTGGCTGCGATCCACATCGCTAGCGAGCCGAATGAGCAGACCGCCACCATCGAGGGCATGTTCGAGCGCCTTGCGCTGACCTTCGAGCGCACCGCCCGAACGGTCGCCGCTGCCGAGGGCAAGGTGACTTTTAAGCCGGTGGATCAGGGGACGGCGCCGGCCTAGCCGTCGGAAAGGAATCGTGAGAGCGGTTTGGCAGCCTTAATCGAAGCTTACGTTTTCGTGAGTGCCGTGTTGTCCCGTCGACATGGACGAACCTCGCCTATCTATCTAGGCTGAAGAAGCTGATGTTCTTTCTGGTAGTCCCCCTCAATCCACGTGGACAGGAGGTCCAATATGTCGACGCTCTTAACCCGTGCCCACTGTACCGGCCGCAACAGGCTGCAAACGCATGCCTTCTCGAACCCTCAACCCTTTGTTGGCGCCGCACTGGCGGCACTGCTGACGATGTCTCTGTGTTTCTCCGCCGCTGCCCAGGCGGAGGCGCAGGTGTCTGGCGACACGGTAACGTCGTCCAGTGCCGGCGACTTGGCCGTAGAAACACTGGCCAAGCTGGAGTTTCCTTGGGCCCTGGCTATTTTGCCCGGTAACCGTATGCTGATTACCGAAAAGCCGGGCCGCCTGCGAATCTTCGAGGCGGGCGAGCTTTCCGAACCGGTCCAGGGCGTGCCCGAGGTGGCCTATCGCGGCCCCAAAGATCAGGGCGGTCTGCTGGATGTGGCCCTGCATCCGGACTTTCAAAGCAATAAGCTAATCTACCTTTCCTATGTCGAGGCTTCGGATCAGCAGCCTTCCAGCATTGGCGATACTGGCGATGCCCGCTTTGGCGGCAATCTCGACAAGTCCGACAACATCGTTCGTGGCGGTGCCGTCGCTCGCGCCAAGCTGGAGGGTCACCAGCTGACGGATCTGGAAGTGATCTGGCGACAGGCGCCCAAGACCCTGGGGCGCGGCCACTTCGGCCACCGCTTGCTGTTCGGGCCCGACGGCAAGCTGTTCATCACCTCCGGCGAGCGCATGCGGTTTGATCCGTCGCAAAGCCTGAGCAGCAACCTCGGCAAGGTGGTACGGATCAACGCCGACGGTTCCGTTCCCGAGGACAATCCGTTCGTTGGCAAGCAGGACGCCCTTGGCGATATCTGGAGCTACGGTCACCGCAATATCCTGGCGATGGTGATGCACCCTGAATCGGACCTGCTGCTGGCGTTCGAGATGGGGCCGCTGGGTGGCGACGAGGTCAATGTCATCGAGCCGGGCAAAAACTACGGCTGGCCGAAGGTGAGCAATGGCGCTCAATACAACCGCGCGACCATTCCGCCCCATGCGGGCACAGAGGAGTACCAGAAGCCGATTCGCTCATGGACCCCGGTGATCTCGCCTTCCGGTGCTATGGTCTACGACGGTGGGCTTATTCCGGAGTGGCAGGGCAGTGTTCTCGTGGGCGGTCTTTCTTCGACGGCCATCGTTCGCCTGGAGATGGACGGCAACCGTATTGCCGTCGAGGAGCGGGTGGATATGCAGCGCCGTATCCGCGATCTGGTTCAGGCGCCGGACGGCTCGCTCTACGTTCTGGTGGACGACAAGAAAGGTAGCCTGCTGCGTTTGCTACCCGTTCGCACCGATGCCGGTAGGCCGGCGGTGGCGCCGAGTAGCTAACCAGCCAGTATTGGCACCTTCCCTAAATGGAAAGCCCCGTGCTCTACGGGGCTTTTCATTCGAACCCGCGATTCACCCCAGTAGGGCACTTGAGTTGCGAGCCTGCCCAGCAGACTTGTGCCAGATTGGCTTGGCTTTAACGGTATCGCCCAACCGCTACTGCTTCAGCCTTCCGAAATAGAACAGCCCAGAACCGACCCCGACAACGACCAAAACCAGCATCACGCCGAACAGGGGCCAGGGTCCGAAGTTGTAGATCACGGGTACGGCGATGCCGGTAATCAGGCCGCCGCCAAAGAAGGGTTCGAAGACCATCTGCTTGTAGCCAAAGGCCTCGTAGGCTGGGGTTTTGTTTTCGGGATCGGCGATTTTCATCAGAATCAGGCCGGTTGCGGTCACGCCCATGGATTGACCGATATCGCCAATGCCTCGCTCGAACCAGTATTTCGGAATAACGCGTGGCGCGAGCCACAGGAACATACAGATGTTCCAGGTAACGCCGGCAACACCCAGCAGAATGAACGGAACGAGGTTGGCCGCAATCACGGCCAGCGACAAGCTCGCGATGGCTGCCGCAATGAGAATGTCGAGGGCAAAGCCTTGAATGCGCACCATGGTGTCGCGATCAAGCAGATCGTTTTTATCGAAGCGTGTAAGCACTTGCTGGACGACGAGCCCGCCAATCATGGCCAAAGGGAACAGAGGAACGGCTGCGAGTAGTTCCACGCCGTCTTCGCCGCTACCCCATGTATGCGTTTCAATCCAGGTAAGCCCTTCGAGAATTCCCAGGCCAACCAGAATCGCCATGGCGATGAACCCGAAATGCAGGGTGAGCGGTTCTATCGATTCCGACCGCACGGTCATGTTGCCGGTCGGGACAGGACGCTCCTCCTTGTCGACCAGCCCGCGCTGCTGGCTGGGTGGGATCTTCCCGACGTCCTTGTCCAGCACGGCGCTTTTGCCGTTACGCACGCCCCAGTTGATGAGTATGATGCCGCCGACAATGCCGGAAATGACCCCGACCGTCGCCATGCCGACCGCGAGGTCTGCGCCTTCGGGGAAGTCCAAGTCTTCAAAGACGCCCTGTAGGCCGGCCGCCGTGCCGTGTCCGCCCTCAAAGCCGATTTCGATCAGCGCCCCCGCCATCAGCGGAAGACCAAAAAACGGGGCCAGAATAAGAGCCGCGATCAGGATGCCGATGACGTACTGTCCCGCGCCCAGCGTTACGCCAAAAGCCAGCTGAGGCCCGGCCAGATTCCATACCCGTTTCCACTTTGGCAAGGGCACGCCGAGCAAGAGCGTGGCAAACACCACGTTGATGAGCAGGCCTGGCAAGTCACTCCATATTGAAAGCATGGCTTCGGGGATGGCGCCCTGGGATAGCGCAGCGTCGGGACCGGCAGTAGAGCGAACCAGCAGCCCGAGCACACCCGGGCCAAGCAGCAGTCCGATAGCGCCGGCGAGGATAGAGGCAGGTAGAAAGAGCTTCTGGGCCGGCCGCCAATGCATGCGCACCCATTTGCCGGCGTAAAGAAGTATGGCGAGTATCAGTAGAGCGAAACCAATTTGCTCGGCGCTCATCACGTGTCCTTCTTCGTTCTATGTGGATTCCGATTCCGCGGGCGAAGGCATGGCTGCTCGGGATTGCTACTGTATGAACTCCGTCGTCATTAAACTGCAGGGTAAATACGCGTTGTGTCAGGTCTCCGACGGGCGTGTCGCAAGCAACGCTCCCATGTCAATCTATATAAGAGGGTGTTGTAAAACACAAGTAAGATCCGAACTCGTAAAGTAATCTGTGTCTCGGCAATCGATGCGCACACTAGTGCCACATTTGATCCATAATTCGCCACGCTACCGCCTCAAATCGACGCTCCGGTTAGGTTATGCTGCTGCGTAGTTGACCTATCTCGACATGCCTACGGAGAGCGCTCATGCCCGCCCGATTGCTTCCTACGTTTGCGAGCATACTGCTCCTGGCGCTGACCGCTACCCATGCCCTGGCGGCCGAGCCCACTGCCAGCATCACTTTTGACGAGGCGATGGCTGAAATTGAATCCCAAAACGGCGGTCGCCTTGGTGTCGCCGTACTGGACACGGCGAGCGGCGAACGGCTGACCTACCGTGCCAATGAACGCTTCGCCATGACCAGCACCTTCAAATGGGTGCTCGTGGCGGCGGTATTGTCGCGAGTGGACGCCGGCGAAGACGCGCTGGATCGCCAGATTCAGTACGATGAATCAGACATACTGTCCTACGCGCCCATCGCTAAACAGCATCTACCCGCTGGCGAGATGACGGTCGCCGAGCTTAGTGATGCCGCCATCCGCTACAGCGACAACACCGCGGCCAATCTCCTGCTGGAAACGCTTGGCGGCCCGGCCGGATTGACCGCCTACATCCGTACCCTGGGCGACGACATGACGCGCCTGGACCGCAACGAGCCCGGGTTGAACACCAATCGACCCGGTGATAAGCGGGATACTACGACGCCAGCGGCCATGGTGGGTCTCATGCGGTTGGCGCTGGTCGGTGATGCGTTGTCTGCGGCATCCAGACAGCAGCTGCAGGATTGGCTGATTCGCAACACCACCGGCGATACCAAACTGCGTGCCGGTCTCGACCCGGATTGGACCGTGGGCGATAAGACCGGGGCGGGGGACCGCGGGGCCAGCAACGATGTTGCGATTGTCTGGCCCAAAAAAGGCGCGGCGCCGATTCTGATCGCGGTCTATTACTCTGGCACCATGCTGCCGAATGAGGCGCTCAATGCGGTGCATGCCGAGGTGGGGCGCGTCATAGCCGGGGTTTTCTCACGCGTCTCCCAATGATTGGGGTCAGCTCTTGTCACAAACTGTTTCCTAAAACTCCGGCGCTTCCATAGGAATCCCCCATCAGGCGTGTTAATTTGGCGTGCGCGATTACCTGATAATGCAAATGTATTCCAATATAAAATGAGTGTTTTGCAACAAATTGCTTGGTGCACTCATTGGATCTGTAGTTTGCGGTGCGTAGCGCTACTTAAGGGCCGTTGGGTAGACAATTTGCAAGTAGAATTCGCATAGCTTTCAGAGGGATCGAGAGCGTCGGCGTTCTTCAATGCCGTAAGGAAGGACCATAACCATTACTGACGCTATGAGATATTAGCGCATGGGTTCAATGCAAACGCTCACCCTGGACAAGAAAAAGATCGTTGCCGAGTTCTCGGCCAAGAGCGATAGGATCGCTTTCGGCCAGATGGCGTCCACCCTCATCCCCTACGCCGCTACGTGGTATCTGGCGGTCGTCAGCCTGTCCATTTCCTATTGGCTGACGGCTCTCTGCGTCGCCGTTATTTGCCTTTTTCTGCTGCGCGTCTTCGTACTGATGCACGAGGCGGGTCATAACTCCCTGTTCGCCACCCGCAAATACAACCAGATCGCCGGTTTTATGCTTGGCGTGGTGTGCGGCATGCCCCAGTACGTCTGGTCGAAGAACCACGCTTTCCACCACGCGACCAACGGCAATTGGGACCAGTATCGCGGTCCGCTGGCGACGTTGTCGCTGGATGAGTACAACGCCCTGTCGCCCAAACAGCAGCGAATGTACCGGATGACCCGCAACATCGCGTTCGCTCCGGTCGGCGGTTTTCTCTATCTGATTTTCAATCCCCGTTTTACTTGGCTCAAAGGCAGCCTGATGTTGTTGGCTCACGTGGTCAAAACCAAGCTGGCACAGCCGAGCACGCCGGTCCGGACGATTGCCGTGAACTTCAAGTGCCGGTACTGGAAGACCTGGAAAGATTACCGGCACATGACGGGCAACAATATCGCGCTGCTGTCGATCTGGGTCTTGATGTGTCTGGCGATGGGCCCGGCGGCCTTCTTTACGGTCTACGTGATTAGCCTGTCACTCTCTGGCGCCGGCGGCATTATCCTGTTCACCGTGCAGCACAATTTCGAAGATTCCTGGGCCGCAGACGAGGCCCATTGGGACTACGACCGCGCCGCCGTCGACGGGACCAGCTTTCTGGTCGTGCCCAAGTGGCTGAACTGGTTTACCGCCAATATTGCCTACCATCACATTCACCATCTTTCCGCAGCGATTCCCAACTATCGACTGGCAGCTTGCCATAAGGCCTACAGTCACCTGTTCGATGACGTGAAGCGAGTCTCTCTGAAAGACATTCCCGGTGCCCTGAAGAACAACCTCTGGGATGTACACAACCAGCGTATTACCTCCTTGACGGCGGTAACAGGCGCCGCGCAAAGCGGGTTGCTTTCCGAAACATCTGCCTGAGTGTTTAAGTCGAAGCTGGCGCTGCATCCGGCGTGCGCCGGCGCCAGCGGCTGAATTGCAACAGTTTCTCCCGCATCCGCCGTACGTGACTGCCTTCCCAGTAGATCTGTTCACACTGCGGGCAATGACAGAACACCCGTTGCCAGGCGTGGGGTGGCTTGTCGTGGCCGGGCAGGTTGCCGGGGACCAGCAGGGTATTGCAGCGCTTGCAGCGGGAAAAAGGGGCGTATTGCCAGTCCAGGTCCAGACGGCGCGTCAATTCGTGCAGGTTGGCTTCCAGCCCATCGCTAGCCAGAAAGATGACGTGTTGTGGGGCGTCGCGGTGTTGCAGCAACTCCCGGTCCCGGGTGATGAGCCAACGGCTCTCCTCGACGGCGGCGGCCAAAACCTCCCGATCCTGGGTGCCGCTAACGGGCAGGGTGGTATCGTAACCGGCCACGCGCAGCCATTGGCCGAAGCCGCGAAGCATTTCATCGCAGAGGAATTTCGGGGTTTCAAGGGGACAGAGAGCCCCCTCAATCCATTTGCTGTGTGATCGGGTCATGGCCGGATAGCCGTTGCAGTCTGGGCATCTCAAGCCGGGTTGCTTGCAACCCGGCCGATACTTCTGACCCTAGCACAGTTCCCGCACGTGTGTTCCCGCGCCTTACATGCCCGCGTCGGTGCTCTCGAAGATCTTGTCCGCCGAGGCCGCGACGAAACCGGAGTAAAGTTGACCGTCCGGCTTGGGGTAGCGCAGGGCGAATTCATAGAAGCAGCTGGGAATAGTGGCCGTCTGGTCCTTGAACCGGACATCGACCTTATCCGCCATGGTGGAGGACTGCTCCAGCAGTTCTTCCGGCGATCCTTTGATCTCGCCGCCTGAGCTGTTGAGGGTGTAGCCTTCATCTTTCAGCAGTTGGTTCACGTCTTCCAGCGTCTTGAATTGCTTCAATTGGTTCACGCTGACTGTGAAGTGGTTGGCACGGTAACCCCAGGCGGCCATCCAGGCGGCGTATTCGCTCTCGGCCAAAAGCTGTTGGTAGGTCGCATAGTCGACCTGCCAGTGCGTGCCGGAATAGAGGAAGTTATCGGCGGTGACGGTTTCCTCGCTGACCTGATCCACCATTTCGTGCACGGTCTTCTGCAGCTCCGGAGAAAACTTCTCCACCAGCAGTTCGGAGATGAACACCTTGGGCGCGGTCGGGTCGTCGTGTTCGAAGTGCTTGGCATAGAGCTTCTTGGCTTCGAAGTGGTATTCGCCCCCTTCCCGGTAGCCGAGCTGAAGGAAGTGCTCGGCCAGCTTGCTCAGGCTTACTTTGTCGATGTTGAAGGTTCGCAGGGCGATGTGGTCGTTGACGATCTCGCTGCCCTGGGTGCCGCCGAGGATGCGGTGAATTTCCTCGGCCTTGGGGGTCACTTCGCGGTAGTTGTCCCAGAGATTCTGGAAAAGGGTATCGCGATCAGAGTGCATACTTGAGCTCCTGTTGCTGACGGGGCTGCGGAACGGGCTGTGCGGCCGCGGTCTCGGGCAGACCGCTGGTCTTGGCGGTCGCCATCGGGATAAAACGAGCGCTGGCGCCGTCGCGCAGGCCCAAAGATTCGGCCAGTGCTGACGGTAGTTGTAGCAGATCGTGTTGAGGCAGGTAGGTGGCTTGGTCAGTGATCGTGGCGCGGAAATGCTCCACTGCCGTGTTTGCCACCATGACCGCCTGTCCCATACCTTCAGCTTTGGGTTTGAATGCGGATGTGCCTTCCTTGATTACCTGCACCCGGCATTCCACGGAACCGGCAATGCTGCGGATTTGATCCAGTTCGGCTTCTACCGTGGGGCCCGCGTCGAACAGGTCCACATACCCCTTATGACGAAAGCCCTCGGCCTCCAGCAGGCGCAAGGCAGGGCGCGTCTTCTCGTGAACTTCGCCGATCACCGACTGGGCGTCTTCGCTCAATAGATGGGTGTAGAGCGGGTACTTGGGCATCAGCTCGGCGATAAATCCATTGTTGCCGGCCCCGACGAGCTGGGTGACGGTCGCAAAATCCAGATCGACAAAGTTGCTGCGTAGCCAGTCCCAGAAGGGTGAAATACCGTCATCGCTGGAGATGCCGCGCATCTCGGCTATCACCGTGCTGGCAAAGCGCTGCGGGTTCTGAGCCATGAACAGGAAGCGCACCTTGGACAGCAGCTTGCCCGCGTTGGGACGCCGGAACTGCGGGCGCAGGAACAGGGTGCAGATCTCGCTGCAGCCGGTGTAATGGTTGCACATGTTGAGCACATCCACCCGCTTGAACAGACCCAGCTCCCGGGAACGATGTACCACCTGACTCTTGTGGTAGTGGTAGAGCGGACTGTCCAGGCCCACGGAAGCCTCGATGCCGGTGGTGCCGATCACCTCGCCGGTATCCGGATCTTCCAGCACGAACAGGTAGCCCTCGTCTTCCGGCTGCTGGACGCAACGGGCGAAGCTGTCGATCGAGTGCTGGATCTTGTTAATCAGGAATTCGCGGTCGTCCACCAGAGAGGTGAAGCCAGCGCCGGACTCTATGGCAATCGCTTGCAGGGCGGGCAGGTCCTTATGCGCAATCGGTCGAATAATCATGGCGCATCCTCTTTTTCGTAAAGCGGCTATCGAAAAACCGCGTCGTGGAACTGTATTCAGCCTTGGCTGACCGGGGCGCGAGGGACTTGCATCGAAGTAACCGCTTTTCAGGAACTTAGTCGCCAACCCTTAAGGTGTGTGAGCGCTATTGCCACTATTATGCGGTTTGGTTATGTCAGTTTTTAGTGTCGAAATAGCCGGAATAGTGACAGAATCGGTCAAAATAACGGTTTGAAAGAGCAATATGATCAATCAACAGGACCAGCGGCTGCTTTTTTTGCTGCGCCGCAATGCCCGTACCAGTGTTTCGGATCTGGCCCGCGCCTTGAATCTGTCGCGTTCGACAGTGCAGAACCGAATTGCCCGTCTTGAGGCCAATGGGGTTATCAAGGGATATTCCCTGGATGTGGGCGGCGAGTACACCGCCCAGCAGGTGGAAGCCCATGTTTCGATTAAGGTGCATCAGAAGTTGACCGCCAAGACCAATATCGCGCTGGAGCAAATCAGTCACGTGGCCCAGCTCTATTCGGTGAGCGGCGAATACGACTTGTTGGCTATCGTCCAGGCTCAGTCGCTGGAGGCGTTGAGCGCGGTGCTGGATGAGATCGGTAATTTGGACGGCGTGGAAAGAACCAATTCGGCGGTAGTGCTGGAAACCAAATTCAAGCGCTGAGTGCCTTGGTCTTTGCTCCCGATGATTTTGCAAAAGTTGTCTTTTGCATCTAATAAAGTGGCTGGGGTTGGTGATAATCTGCACCAAGACGCCATGCCCGCATTTGCGGCTGGCGTCATTCTGATCTGGTTGAACCCAGGGGCTATGGAAAGTCAGCCCGGGGTGTTCGCATCGTTTGGCATCTGACAGCGTTCATCTGAGTATGTCCTGTTAGGCGACATCGAGCGATGGCGAACACCGCTCGTGGCTGTCGGCTGATACTCTGCAGATGTCGTCCACCGGAGTGAGTTGCGAGAATGTTGTCCGCAGGCTGTTTTCGAGGTGGGTTGCTTACCCTCTGTCTTGTTTTCCTAACATTATTCGCGCCGTTAACCTCGGCGCAGACGCTGAGTCTGGTGACCGAGACCTGGCCTCCGTTTATTGCGCAATCGGCGGACGGCTCGCCCACCGGTCCGCTGTGGACGATCACCCAGAACGTTGCGCAAAGGGCCGGTATTCAGGTTTCAGTGGCGTTCGTGCCCTGGAAACGCGCTTTGGAGCAGGTGTCGCGCAAGCGAAAGGACGGGCTGATCGGTGCTTTCTCGTCAAGCGAGCGGAGCCGGCGTATGCGCTTCTCGTCCGTTCCCCTATTTTTCAGCGAGACCGTCGTTTTTTCACGCAAGCAAGATCCCGTGGTAGTTGAAAGTCTGGCGAGTCTAGCGGGTAAGCATGTCGCGGTATCGGCAGGCTATTCGTACGGCCTTGAAGTGGAATCCGCAGCTGATTTCAAGCGCACGGAGATACGTGATATCGGCGCCGGTCTGCAGCTGGTGACGTTCGGCCGCGTCGACGCCTTTCTGGCCAATCGGGCCGTGGGCTGGTACGCGGCGAGAAAGCTCGGCATCGCCGATCAGTTGGTGGCCTCCGAGAAAACGGTCAGTGGAGGCCCTGTATACCTTGCCTTCTCGTTGGCGGTGCCGCCCGAACTTGTAGCTGCCTTCGATCGCGAACTGCGCGCCTACCGAGAGACCGAAGACTATCGGCGTATTGTCCAGGACTTCAACACGCCGCCCGGCCTGGCCGCACCCTGACCGGATCAGGCTCGGGTTGCAGCTGCGATATCTTTCACCAGCCGATCCACCTGCTCCAGCGTGCTGGACCATGAGCATACGAAGCGCGCGGCGCCGCCGATAAAGGTATAGAAGTGCCAGCCCTTGGCACGTAGTTGGGCCTGTACCGCTTCCGGCAGGTCGACGAACACCGCATTGGCTTGGCGCGGGAAGCAAAGCTCAAGTCCGTCCAGTTGGCTGATGCCTGCCTCAAGGCGCGCGGCGCAGGCATTGGCGTGTTCGGCGTTCTTCAGCCAGGCCCCATTCTCCAGCAGGCCGCACCAGGGGGCGGAGATGAAGCGCATCTTTGAAGCCAGTTGCCCCGCCTGCTTGCAACGCCACTCGAAATCCTCTGCCAGTTCCCGGTTGAAGAACAGGATCGCTTCGCCCACAGCCAAACCATTCTTGGTGCCTGAAAAGCACAATACGTCGACGCCGGACTTCCAGGTGATCTCCGCCGGGGTTACATCCAGCGATGCCACGGCGTTGGCAAAGCGAGCGCCGTCCATGTGGATGCGCAGGCCGTACCGGTCGGCCACTTCGCGAATGGCTTTGAGCTCCTCGACCGTATAGAGGGTGCCCACTTCCGTAGACTGGGTGAGCGTGATGACCCGGGGCTTGGGGTAGTGGATGTCTGTGCGCCGGGTGACCAGCCGCTCGATGCTCTCTGGCGTCAGCTTGCCGTTGGGGCCGTCGCCGACCAAGAGCTTCGAACCGTTGGAGGCGTATTCCGGGCCGCCGCATTCGTCGGTTTCCACGTGGGCCAGTTCGTGGCAGATCACGCTGTGGAAGGACTGGCACATGGCCGCCAAGCTCAGGGAATTGGCGGCGGTGCCGTTGAACACGAAGAACACCTCGCAGTCGGACTCGAAGGTCTCGCGCAGACGGTCCGCCGCCATCTGGGTCCATGGGTCCTCACCGTAGGCACTGGCATCGCGCTCGTTGGCGCGGCCCATAAAGTCCCAGGCTTCCGGGCAGATACCGGCGTAGTTGTCGCTTGCGAACTGTTCGTGGTGGGGCATGGTGCGTCCTTGAAATCCTATTCAGGTAGGTATGGGCGGGTCAGATTGCGAGCGCCGCTATCGGTCACCTGCACATTGTCTTCGATCCGGATGCCGCCGCAGCTCTTGAGTTCGTCGATCAGCGGCCGGTTCAGGTGCTGGCCATCGGCGCCGTTGAGAAGGGGCGGGAGCAGAGACGGAATAAAATACAGCCCCGGCTCGATGGTAACGACCATGCCGGGTTCCAGACGATGCGTCAGGCGTAGAGCCGGGGCGTGTTCCGGCGAGGGGCGTGGCTTGCCGGCCACATCGTGCACCTGGATGCCGAGGAAGTGGCCCAGGCCGTGAGGGAAGAAGGCGCGGGTGATCTGTTTGTCCACCATGGCTTCCTCGGATAGTCCGGTGACCAGGTCCGCCGCTTTGAGCAATGCGGCAATCCCCAAGTGCGTGCGGTGATGCAGCTCGACGTAGTCCGCCCCCGGAGCGACGGCGTCGCACAGGCGCTGTTGCAGGGACTCGACGCCGTTGACCAGCGCTTGAAAGCGGCTCTCGCCAGGTGCGGCGGTGGTCCGTGTGATATCGGAGCAGTAACCGCGGTAGCGGCAGCCGGCGTCGATCAGCAGGCTGCGGGCTCGCGGCGGGGAGTCGATTTGATAGTGCTGGTAATGCAGGATACCGGCATGGTCATTGAGTCCGATGATGCTGTGGTAGGGGGCATCCACTTCTCGCTGCGCGGTGGCCTGCTGGTAAGCGAGATTAATGGCGAATTCGCTGGCACCGTTCAGGAAAGCGTCACGCGCTGCCTTGTGGCCCCGCGCAGCCTGGGCGTTGGCACGCTCGATACATTCGACCTCGTACTCCGATTTGTAGATCCGCAGGTGATCCAGCGCCGCCAGCAGCGCGGGTGGGTTGACCTGACCCTTAACCGTGTTGATCTGGGCTGGGTCGCCAATGACGGCGAGACGCTCGGGGTAGGCGATTTCGGGAACGCCGGTGCCGGCCTGGCCTTCCACGTGAATCAGTTGGGTCCAGGCCTCGGCGGGAATCTCAGCCGTGGCGTGCCAGAAGTCCACCGGTGTATGCAGCCACAACCGGGCACTGCCGTCGCGATCGATCAATAGCCAGCTGTGTTCGATGCCGGCGAGCCCGGTCCAGTGCAGGAAGTGGCCGTAGCCCTGGTGGTGATGGTACTGGTCGTCGGCATAGCGTACAGGTGCAGCGCCGGAGCTGATCAGTACGGCATCGTAACCCTGCTGTTGCAGGATATCGGCGTAGGCTTTTTGCAGTTGCCGGATATGGGCTTGCTGCAGGTCGTCGAGTCGCGTGTCAGGCATATTGCGTTACCAGTTCATTCCATAGGTTCAGGGTATCGTCCGTGCGTGGCTGGCGCAGACGAATCAGACGGATCTCCACGTGCACGTCCCAGCGCTCGTCGCCGGCGCGCTGAAGTTGTCCGAAATGTTCGCTCTTTTCGCCCATCCGGTAGGGTAGCCAGCCCATGCCGAACCCCTGCTTGATCAGCGCTTTGACGCTGGCGGAGTGGGTGTTCTCGTTCAACGGCAGCAGGTGCGCCTGGGGCCGGGTCCGCCCGAGCTTGGCTAGGATGGCCGACGCCAGAAAGCCGCGCGGGTGGTAAGCAATCACCGGCACCGGCTGCTCCAGCGAGCCGGGCAGCGAAAAGCGCGGTGCGCCGGACTCCTGGCAGATACTGAACGGCGTGATCTGCTCGTCCGTCAGGGTGAGCCAGTCGTAGCGCGATGCATCCAACCGGTGCTTCCAAGGCAGGTCGTCGTGCCAGTAGCACAGCGCTATGTCCACTTCGCCGTTATCCAGGGCGTCGAGAAAATCCTCGCCAACCCAGTTGATGGACTTGAGATTGATCTCCAACCGCTCTCGCAGGCCGGTTTCTTCCGCCCACCCCGAAAAGAAATGGGAGAACAGTCCCTGGGTTGAGCCGACGCTGATGCGCGTTGCGGCATCGGCCTCCAGAGACGCGATCTGCTCTCGCGTATCGCGCACGTCCCGGGTAATGCGCTCGCACATGTCCAGGAAGACTTCTCCCGCCGGCGTTAGCGACAGAGGCAGGGTCTGGCGGTTGATCAGCGTTGCGCCCATGGTGTCTTCCAGCAGCTTGATGCGCCGGCTGAACGTGGGCTGACTGACATGCTGCATGTCCGCCGCACGGGAAAAATGCCGCGTTTTGGCCAATGCCATGAAGTCTTCTAACCAGCGTACTTCCATGCCTGGGCTACCTGTCTGCGTGTTCGCTTCGCGGACTTGCGCTATAGAACACTATAGACGGCCCTCTTCCACAGCATGGCAAGCCACCTGCGCGCCGCCGTCGGTGGCGATCAACTGGGGGACTTCCTGTCTGCAACGGTCGTTGGCGTAGGGACAGCGCCCGTGGAACACGCAACCTGACGGCAGGTGCACCGGGGTCGAGACTTCGCCGTGCAGGCGGATGTGGTTGGGCCGGTCATCCTCCAGTCGCGGGATCGCCGATAGCAGCGCCTGGGTATACGGGTGGCGCGGGCTGTCGAACAGCGTTTTGGTATCCGCCAGTTCGCAGACGGTCCCCAGGTACATGACGGCTACGCGGGTGCCGAAATGTTCCACCACCGAGAGATCGTGGGTGATGAACAGGTAGGTCAGGCCACGGTCTTCCTGGGCGTCCATGAGCAGGTTCAGCACCTGTGCCTGGATGGACACGTCCAGTGCGGAAATCGGCTCGTCGGCGACGATGAATTCCGGGTCGACCGCCAGGGCTCGGGCAATGGCGATACGCTGGCGCTGTCCGCCGGAGAATTCGTGGCCGAAGCGTTTGCCCCAGTCGGGGTCGATGCCCACCGAATGCATGACCTCGTGCACCTTGTCGCGAATCTCGACTTTCGACCAGTTCGGATGATGGAACTTGATCGGCTCCTCCAGGGTTTGCTGGATACTCATCCGCGGATTCAGCGAGGCATAGGGGTTCTGGAAGATCATCTGCATTTTCTGGCGATAGGGCAGGACGGCCTTGCCTTCCATGTCGTCGATGCGTTGGCCGCTGTAATGGATCTCGCCCTCTGACGGCGACAGCAGGCCCATCACGGTACGTGCTACGGTGGACTTGCCGCAGCCGGATTCGCCCACCACGCACAGGGCTTCGCCTTTTTGTACGTTCAGGTTGACGCCATTGATGGCATGGACGAATTCCTGGTGACGCACAAAGCGGCCGTTGCGGAAACGCAGTTGCTCCAGGAAGTTGCCGGAGAGGTCGAAGCGCTTCTTCAGATCCCGTATTTGAACCAGGGGTTGGGCCGTCATGGTGTCATCTCCCGCTGTTGTTTCTCTTCGTCGATCAGCTTGCGCACTTCATGGCAGGCCACATCGACGTTGCCGGAGGCTACGTATTCCGGCATTTCCTGCTTGCACAGATCGGTGGCGAACTGGCAGCGCGGGTGGAAGGGGCAACCGGTGGGGATCTTCGCCAGCGACGGCATGGAACCGGGTATCTGGAACAGGCGGCGCCCCGGCTCACCCATTTGCGGCAGGGCGTTGATCAGGCCCTGAGTGTAGGGGTGCTGGGCGTCGTTGATGATTTCCTTGGTCGGACCCTGCTCGATGATGCGCCCGGCGTACATGACCAGCATGCGCTGGCTTACCTGGGATACCACGCCCAGGTCATGGGTGATCAGCATCAGGGCGACGTTGCGCTGCTCGCACAGCTCCAGCAGCAGGGCCATGATTTCCGCCTGGATGGTGACGTCCAGGGCGGTTGTAGGCTCGTCGGCAATGATGATTTCCGGGTCCAGCAGCAGGGCGATGGCGATGATCACCCGCTGGCGCATGCCGCCCGACAGCTCGTGGGGGTACTGGTCCAGCCGTTTGTCCGGCGATGGGATCTGCACCTGCTTGAGCCGGTCCAGGGCGATCTGCCGCGCCGCCTTGGTGCTGATGCGGCGGTGTGCCTTGAGGGCCTCGACCATCTGGGTGCCGATGCTCAGCACCGGGTTCAGCGTCATCATCGGATCCTGGAAGATCATGGCGATACGGTTGCCGCGAATCTTACGCAGCTCCCGGTCGCTCATGGCGGCCAGGTTCTTGCCTTCGAACAGGATTTCGCCGCCGGCGATGTAACCGGGGCGGGCAATCAGGTTGAGGATGGAGAAGGCGGCGACTGACTTGCCGGCGCCGGATTCCCCTACTAGGCCCAGCCGCTCGCCCTTGTCCAGGGAGAAGCTGATCTTGCGCAGGGCCTTGAGGTCGCCGCCACGCACAGCGAAGCGGACATCGAGATCTTTAACTTCCAGCAGTGCCATGGCTTACCCCTTGTACAGTCTCGGGTTCATCACATCACGCAGCCAGTCACCCAACAGGTTGATGACCAGCACGAGGACCACCAGCACCAGGCCGGGAATCAGCGTGATCCACCAGGAACCGCTCTGGATATAATCGAAACCGGATTTGATCAGCGAGCCCAGCGACGGCTGGGTTTCCGGCATGCCCAGACCGAGGAACGACAGCGCCGCCTCGGAAATGATCGCGTTGGCGATCTGCACGGTGCCGATTACGAAGATTGGCGACAGCGTGTTGGGCAGGATGTGGCGGAACATGATGCGCTTGGTGCGAAAGCCCATGACCTTCGCTGCGTCCACGTATTCCTTCTTTTTTTCGGCCAGCACCGAAGCGCGCACGGTGCGGGCGATCTGCGGCCACTCCGCTACGCCGATGATCAGGATCAGCATGTAGACGGCGATCTCGCCGAACATCAGGTTGCCGAAGCTGGCCTTGAACACGGCGCCGACGATAATCGCCACCATCAGGGTGGAGAACGACAGCTGCACATCGGCGATACGCATCAGGATGGAATCCACCCGACCGCCCAGATACCCCGCCAGCAGGCCAAACAGGATGCCCAGCGCCGCTTGCAGGATGACCGCGCCAAAACCGATCAGCAGCGATACGCGCGTGCCGTAAAGGATCGTGGAAAGCAGGTCGCGCCCCTGGGCATCGGTACCCAGGGGGAAAGCCGGATCGGCGCCGTCGCCCCAGATCGGCGGCAGTTCCGAGTTCATGATGTTGATGGTAGCCAGGTCGTATGGATCGTGCGGAGCCAGCACCGGCGCGAAGATGGCCGCCAGGGCGATCAGCACGAAGACGATGAAGCTGGCAATCGCCACCTTGTCACGTTTGAAGCTGTACCAGAGAAAGGATTCCCGGAAGCGGCTCCAGCGGGATGCAGTTGCGGTCGCTGTGGTCATGCCTTCTTACCTGTCAGTTTGACTGTGGGGTTCACCAGACCATAGATCAGGTCAACCACCGTATTGGTGATGACGAAAATGAGGCCCACCACCATCAGATAGGCGACGATCAGCGGAATGTCGCTGCGGGTGATGGCCTCGAGGAACATCAAACCGACGCCGGGCCACTGGAATACGGTTTCGGTGAGAATGGTGTAGGCCACCATGATGCCCAATTGCACCCCGCCAACCGTGATCACCGGCAGCATGGTGTTCTTCAGGGCATGCAGGAAGTGGATGCGGCGCGGTGAGACGCCCTTTGCCTGGGCGTAGCGGATATAGTCGCTCTGCAGCACTTCCATCATTTCGGCGCGGATCAGACGGATAAACAGCGGCAGCATGATCGACGCCAGGGATACCGCCGGCAGGAGCAGGTGCAACAGGCCGTTCCAGGTGAAGAAATTGGAGTGCCAGCTGCCAAACAGATGCGTCAGCTCGCCGCGACCATAGGACGGCATGCCGCCATCGGTGGAGAAAAAATCGTTTAACCATTGGCCCCAGCCGGTGTCTGACGGGAACCAGGACACCGTCACGCCGATGGAGAACAGCTGGATCAGAACGATGGCCGTGAGGAACACCGGGATGGAAATGCCCACCGTACTCACGCCCATGAAAAATTTTGATAGTAATGCGCGTGGCCGGATCGCGGCATAAACCCCGATAGGCACGGACAGAAAGCCGATCATCAGGCCGGCGGCGATGACCAGCTCCAATGTGGCGGGCAGGTGCTCCATAATGACATCCATGGTGGGTTTGCCATAGAAATAGGAGTTGCCCAGATCGCCCTGGATTGCATTGCCGGCAAAGCGAACATATTGCACCAGGAAGGGATCGTTCAGGCCCAAGTCCTCGCGGAGCTGTTCCCGTTCGGCCTCGGACACGGACTGCCCGACCATTTCTCGCAACGGATCGCCCAAACCATCCCGGATGGCAAAGCTGATCACGCTGATCACGAACATTACCAGGATCGCCTGGCCTATCCGTTGAACCAAAAACGCTAACATGGGGTCACACCGAAAACTGGCTGGGAAGCGCCGCCGAAAAGCCGCGTGTTCCCGGGTTTTATTGGTTTACTGCGTGCTCATCTGCATGAGCGGGTACAAAAAAACCGGGTCCGCTGTCGCGTTGGACCCGGTTTTTATTTCAGGTCCCGTTACTCAACGACCAGGTCACCGATATAGGGGAAGTTCATTACGTTGAGGATCGGCTCGATCTTCACGTTCTCCTTGGAGGCCCAGGCCAGATCCTGCCAGTGCAGCGGGACGAAAGCGGCATCTTCATACAGACCCTTTTCCACTTTCTGCAGCATCTCGGTGCGCTTGGCGGTATCGGTTTCGACGTTGGCCTGCTGCACCAGCTTGTCCAGCTCCGGGTTGCAGTAGTTGCCGGCGTTGTACTGGCCGGTGCCGGACTCGGCGTCCACGCACATGGTCAGGAACTCGTAGAAGTTGGCCGAGTCCTCGGTATCCGCATGCCAGCCGATCAGCATCATGTCCGCAGCACGGTTATCGTACTCGGGCCAGTACTGGGCTTTCGGCAGTGTCTTCAGGTCGACCCTGATGTTGATGCGAGCCAGCATGGCGGCAACCGCCTGAGCAATCTTGTCGTCGTTCACGTAACGGTTGTTGGGCGCCATCATGGAGATGGTGAAACCGTCCTCGTAGCCCGCTTCTTTCATCAGCTGCTTGGCCTTCTCGACATCAAAGCGCTTTTCCAGGCTGTCGACGTGGCCCTGGTAGCCTTCCGGGGAAAGCTGGGCGGCCGGGGTGGCGAAACCTTTCATGATCTTGGCCGCGATGCCTTCCTGGTTGATGGCGTAGGCAATGGCCTGGCGCACGCGCTTGTCTTTAAAGGCTTCGACCCGCTCCTGATTCATGTGGAACAGGATGATGCGGGTGCCGCTCATGGTGACCAGGTTGGTCTTGGGGTCGTTCTTGATACGATCGAGATCGGTGGGCGGAACCGGTGCGATGAAGTCCACGCCGCCGGAGAGCAGGGCGGAGACACGGGTGTTGTTCTCCTTGATGGGCGTCAGGACGATTTGGCCGACGTTACCCGGCGAGTCCTGGTCCCAGTAGTCTTCGAAGCGCTCGAATTCCACTTTTACGCCTTGCTGGCGCGAGGTCACTTTGAACGGACCAGTGCCGGATTGGTTGCGAGACGCGAAGGTATTCGCCTGCTTACTAATGGCGCTCTTGTCCTTGCCGTCTTTGTCGGTCCCGGTGTAGAACGCCTTGTCCAGCGGGAAGATGTAGGTGGCGGTATTCAGTACCAGCGGGTAGGGCTCTTTGGTGATCAGCTCGAAAGTGTGTTCGTCAATGACCTTGAGCTCGCTGAACGGCTGGAAAATCGCCTTGTAGTCCTGACTCTTTTTAAGACGCTCGAAGGTGAACTTCACGTCTTCGCTGGTCAGCGTGTTGCCGGAGTGGAACTTGACGCCTTCGCGCAGGTGAAAGCGCATAGTCTTGTCGTCGACCCGTTCCCAGCTCTTGGCCAGGCGGGGTTCGAATTCCAGATCCTTGGTCCAGCGAATGAGTGGATCGAAATTCATGTGCGACAACTGAAGCATGCCGCCGGAGAGCTGCTCGTGGATGTCGAGGCTGATGGGATCGGCGTCGTAGGCCATCTTCAGTTCTTTGTTGGCCTCTGCTGCGGAGGCGAGGGGTGCGGCCCCCGCCATTACCACGCAGCTCATGAAGGCTGTGAGGAGTCGTTTCATAGGGTTGCGTATCCTGTCGCTGTTTGTTTTAAATTTTTGTAGTGCGCTCTGCGGGAAGTACAGATTGCAGTGGCTTTTAAAACTAGTGACTGGATGTTCACTGAGCAATCGAAAAAACGACATGCGGTTATTCGCGGCATGAATGACCTGAATGAGGTCGATTTCTACTGTGTCCGACAATATCCGGGAAAGGTTTTAGAAACAGAGAGGTAGGAGGCGAGCCGACGGGTTGACGACGGAGAAGAGAACCAGCTTGGCCTAGGTACGCACCAGATCGATACCCGACAAATGGTAATGTTTCCTTCCGTTTTTTGCTGGCAGATGGAGCGGTTTCCCGGATTTTGAGTTAGTGAATCTTTACCGTGTCGTCGAACCGGATCTCGATTTCCGTGCCCTTGGGGCTGGTCTGGATGACGGCCAGTTGCCAGCCAAGCCGTTCGCAAATCAGTTGGACGATCAACAAGCCGAAACTGGTTTCCTGAATACGTCCCTCTTCAGCCAAGGGCGTATGAGTGAGTCTTTCGGAGATATGGTCCGGTAGTCCACTGCCGTAGTCGCGAATACGCAGGTGCCCTGGGAGAGCGTCAATTTCGACGGTTTGCTGGGTATGTTTCAACGCATTTAGCAGCAGATTGCGCAGCAACATGCGCAGGAGGGCTGGGTCCGTCGTTACGGTCTGGTCGGACGGGCCAGGCGTGAACCGGAGTCTGGATCGATAATCGGCCTGGCTGCTCTCCAATTCATCCAATGTATCTTCGATGCTGTGGTGGAGGCTCAGTGTGCGGTGCTCGTCACTGTCGATATGCCCACGGGCGAGTTTAAGCAGTACATCGACGTCGGACTGCATGTCCTGAGTCGCGCGCCGAATGCGGGCGAGGGTGCGTTTGTCTGCCGGCGACAGGCTGTCTCGCCTCTCGATGATATCCAAAGCGCCGGTCATCACCGCCAGCGGCGTGCGCAGTTCGTGGCTGGCCAGTTTGACGAACGATTTCTCCCGCTCGACAAAGGTTTCAATGGCGTCCAGAAAGCGATTGAAGGCCGCCGCGATATCGGCAAATTCGGTGTCGCGGTAGTTGGTTTCAAGCCGGCGCATGGACTTTGCCGGCTCCGTCCCCTGGATTTGGTGGGTCAGCTTGCGTAACGGGTGCACGAGATAGCGGGCGCTCAGCCGGGAAAGGATAAAACCCAACAGGGCCATACCCAGCAACACAGCCATAACGGTGAGTTGGGAAAGCAGCTCCTGTTCTTCCATGATTGAAATGTCCTGGGAGAGATACAGGCGGCCCGGTGGCGTATCCACGTCGGTGACCAATACCAGGTAGGTCGCCCCGGGAAGCTCAATCTCATCCGAAAAAGGCGACGGCCTGCCCTGCAGGTACTCTGGCAACACCGCATCGCTTTCGCCCTTGGGGAGATAAAAGGCGCGGAGCCGGGCCGTTCGCCAGGTCTGGTAACGGGCTTCGTTAATCTGTTGGCGAAAAAACGTCCGCTCCTCGGTCAGCTCAAGTGTGAGAATGGTGTCTTCCATATCCCCATAGAAAAGTTCGATACCGCCGATGGAGAGTAGCGCGGTGACCAGACTGACCAGAAAGAGGTTGCGGAAAAGCCGGGTTGCCAGGGAGCGTCTCACCGTAACGATGACTCCACCTCAGCCGGTGGGTCGATACGGTAGCCTCGCCCGTAGACGGTTTTGATCAGAGAATGCCCAAGGGCTTTTTGCAGTGTTTGGCGTAGAGAGTAAATGTGGGTTCGTAGCGTGTGCCCTTCGATACCGGCGCCGTCGTGGCCCCAGATGGTTTCGCTGAGGGCTTCGTGGCTGAGGAAGTTGGGATAGGCGCGCACCAGTAACTCGAACAGCCGGGCGGGGATGCCCGTCAATTCGGCCTGCTGGCCAGCCAGGTCGACCCTCAGCGTGCCCGGATCAAAGCGCACCGGGCCCGCCACCAGTCCGGTCTGTCCCGGACCGCTATAGCGGCGATGGAGGGCCTCGATACGCAGTTGCAGTTCGCGTAGTTCAAAGGGTTTGACCAGGTAGTCGTCGGCGCCGAACTCGAAGCCCTGTTCTTTATCCGTCATCGATCCGCGTGCGGTCATCATGATGATCGGTGTTGAACATTGCAGGTCATTGCGGATGCGCCGGCAGATCTCGAAGCCCGAAACGCCGGGCAGCATCAGGTCCAGCACGATCACATCGTAGTTATGGGTGGCCAGCAGGTGTAACGCCGTCAGGCCGTCGGCCGCGAAATCCAGCGCATAACGGCTCTCACCCAAAAACTCAAACAGATTTTCAGCCAGGTCGACCTGATCTTCGACGATGAGAAGGCGAAGTGGGCTGACCACTCCTGACGTGTGCGACGGCGGTTTTGACATGGATCACTCAGCCTTCGGTCGGTACTTTCGGGTCTTCAAACTGGAGTAGCACGTAGCGCTGGTTCTCGGCCCCGATCCGGGGCGATACCGGTAGCTTGGCGAGCACCCGGTTTTCCTCATCTCTGGGCACGGCGACAAAATAGCGCTGAAACGCCTGATTCTGATGCATATCGAGCAGCTCTTCCAGCGTCACCTCGTTAGCGGTTCCGCGGCTATAAAATTGGGCTGAGAAAGGCAGTTTGTCGAGATAGAGTAGCGCGCTATCGCCGGGCTGGCGCTGCGAGAAATAGTAGCTCGCCACACCTTCTTCTGTCTTGAGTTCCTGTTGATTGGTCACGGCTACCAATGCGAACGCGGATAATAGAACCGGCGTCGCCAGTGTTGCCGGAATCAGGGCTCTACCGACGTTACGGCGGGTGCGGGTAAGCCGCACTTGCCAGGCATTAACGGCTTCGGCAATCAGCAGCGCGCTAAAAGGTAGAGACGGCAGAATGTAAGTCCAGAGCGTATTGCCCGCGAGCGTGAAAAATAGCATGGGGGACAGGGCGCACATCAGGGCGAACTGACTGTATTTGTCGCCGCTGAGGTGCCTGCGCAGTCGTCCAGCCTGTCCTTTTACGGCGACCGTGACCAGGCCCGCCAGCCCCAGCACACCCCAGGGAAAAGAGGCCCAGAGCCAGAATATCCAAATCATGCCTTTCGGCTGGTCATGGGCGCTGCCATAGAGGTCGCCCGCCCAGCCTGGGTCGAGAAAGCGCCGAATATGTTCCCCAACGATAAAGTAATCCAGGAAACCGGGTGTCTTGAGTTCGGCGGCAATGTACCAGGGTAGCGTTATCGCCAGTGTCAGCAGGGTGCCTCTTACCCAGGGCAGACTCCTGCCGTAGAAGTGCCAGCGTGCACGGCAGGATAGCCACAGGGCCATGGGAAACCCTGTCAGCACAACGGCCAGCGGGCCTTTTGCCAGAAGACCAATGGCGATCCCTAGAAAAAAGAGCCAGCGCCAGTTGTCGACCCGGCCGGCGATGACCATGCCGAAACTCACGAGGCTCAGGGTCGTACCTAACGCGAGGAAAGGGTCCGTCATCACCGCGCCGGAGGCCACGTAGGTCAGCGCCATACTGGAGAGAATCAGCGCGCACCAGCGAGCGGTACGGTAACCGCTGATCTCCAGGGTGTACCGCCAGATGAGCGCGACGGTGGCCAGCATGCAGAGCCAGGAAGGAAACCGTAACGCGAATTCGGTCAGGCCGAAGGCGCGTATGGCTAACGCCTGGGCCCAGAATGACAAGGGGGGCTTACCCCAAAACGGCACACCGGGCTCGAACCACGGGGTAATCCAGTCTCCGGTGGCGGCCATCAGGCGTGCGATCTCGCCGTAACGCGGTTCCGTGGTGTCCACCAGGGGGAAAATCGTCATGCTCAAAAGCCGGCTGAGCAGGACGGCCGCTAACAACCAAAACCAGGGACTAACCCGCTTCAACATAACGACTGGCCTCGTGGAATGTATTGATGCTTCGATCCGCCGGCCCTGACTGCTCGACGATGTCACGCAGGATGTAAACCGGCCTGCGTTTGGATTCCAGGTAGGTCTTGCCGACATACTCGCCGACAATCCCGATACCGAGTAACTGCATACCCCCGAGGAAGGTGATGATGGCGATCAACGACGGATAGCCGGCGGTAACGTTACCAAGTATCAGGGCCTTGGCGACGATCCACAGCCCAAACAGTGCTCCCGCGATGGCTGCGGTCAGCCCGATACCGGCAGTCCAGCGCAGGGGCATGATCGAGAATGACGTCAGCGCTTCCAGGGCGAGTCCGAACAGGCCGAAGGTGTCCCATTTCGAGACACCGGCCGAGCGCGGCGCCCGGTCATACTCGATAACGGCAGTGGGCAGGCCAACCCAGGCGAACAGTCCCTTCATGTAGCGGTTGCGTTCTTCCAGGGTGAGCAGGGCGTCCACCGCCTTGCGGCTCATCAGTCGGAAATCGCCGGTGTCGACCGGTATGGTCCCGCGACAGGCGCGATTGAGAATGCGGTAGAAACCGTAGGCACAGAAACGCTTGAAACCGGACTCGCCACTGCGCGAACGCCGCTGCATCAACACCACATCGGCGCCGGCCTGCCAGCGCGCGACCATGTCCGGAATCAGCTCGGGCGGGTCCTGCAGGTCGGCGTCGAGAATGACGATGGCGTGCCCCCGGGCCAGCTCTATGCCGGCGGTAAGCGCAGCTTCTTTACCAAAATTACGGCTTAGCCGGCCAAGCCGTAGGGATGAATCCTTGAGAATTTCTCCCCGGATGAATTCTGCGCTGCCGTCTTCGCTGCCATCGTCGACAAAGACGATTTCAGTTCTCAGTTCGAGTTGCCGGAGAATCGGACGCAAATGCTCGAGCAGGATGGGTAATACGGCCCGTTCATTGAAGACCGGTACGATGATCGAAAGTAGTTTCGTGGGCAGGGCGACCGCCCGATGTTCCGTGTTGATGCTAGTCATGGAACACAATCCTCGCGTAAAGCACATAGTTCAGACCCGTGATTACCGCCGTTGTCAGCGTTTGGGCCGGTACTGTCGATAGTTCGAGCGGGCCATGCAGCAGCCAGAAAAAGGCCGCGTTGACGATGCCGCCGAAGGCATAGCAAAGCAGGTAACGTACAAGCGCCGGTCGATGGGCGCCTCGATGGTTGAAGGTGATGTTGCGCTGAAGCTGGTAGTTCGTCAGCGCACCGGCGACGCTGCCGATAATGCTTGCAGTGAGCGCCGCCTGGCCGATCGCTATCGCTGCTGCCATCACGGTCCAGTGGATAGCGGTCGAGAGTCCGCCGGTCAGCAGAAAACGAAGCCACCGCCAACCTCTGCGGCCATCTGTCATTAGCCCTGTTTGCATAACGGACATCCTAACGAGCGGTGTGTGAAGCCGGTGTTCAGCAAAAGTCAGGGAAACGTCAAGGCGCGATGTCTTCGGCGCCCGGATACTTTCGTTCGCGATAGAGCCACAACGGAAGCATGGCATGGGCTTTGGCCTCGCGAACGCTAGCCTCGCCGGGCGCCTGGCGGAGATAGTTGGTGATCCCGGCACGCGGGTCGTAATGTCCCTTCAACGGTGGCTGGTCACGGCGCAGCACGGTTACGTCGTTATTGGCCGTCAACCAGGCGTAGTTGTCGTAGAACTGCATCATCGCCCGGCCCGGAGCCTCGTCGGGCAGGGTCAGGTCCCGGCCGATCATCGGGTGTGTGGCGCTCACGCCCATCAGGGACAGCAGGGTGGGCGCCAGATCGATCTGGCTGGCCAGTGTCCCGACGCGCTTGGGCTGGGTGTCGGCTCCGAGAATCAACCCGGGAATGTGAAAGTTCTTGATGGGCACAAGTTCGTTGCCCCATACCCGGTCGTCATGATCGGCCACAACCAGGAAGAGGGTGTCCTTCCAGTAGTCACGTTGGCGGGCCTGGGCAATGAAACCTCCCAGCGCGTAATCGGCATATTTAACGGCGTTGTTGACGGTTTGCTTGTCGGCATCGTGCAAATCGATACGACCGTCGGGGAATTCAAATGGGGTGTGGTTCGACGATGTAAAAACCAGGCGGAAAAAAGGTTTTCCTGTCTGGTGAAGAGCTGCGAGCTGTTTGTCGGCCATGGCGAAGAGATCCTCGTCGCTAACACCCCAGCTACCTGTAAATGCGGGATCGATGTAATCGCTTTGATCGATAATCTGCTCGAAGCCATTGCCGGTGAAGAAGCTGCGCATGTTGTCGAAATGCGCCTCGCCGCCATAGACGAAACCGGTGTCGTAGCCCTGTTCCCGAAGTAGCCCGGCCAGGGTAAAGAAGTGGTTTTGCGACAAAGACAGCTTGACCACACTGCGTGCCGGCGATGGCAGGTAGCCCGAGACCACCGCTTCAATGCCGCGGACAGAGCGGGTGCCCGTGGCGTAGAGATTTTCAAACCACCATCCCTGATCCTTGAGCGTCTCGAGGTTGGGAGTTACGGGTACGCCGCCGAGGGATTTCACGAAGGTGGCTCCCAGGCTTTCTTCCAGGATGATGACGAGATTGAGCGGCCGTTTCCGCTCCACCGTCGCCGCCTGATAGTGCAGGGTTGGGTATTGCTCGGAGGGAAAGTCTGCACCTCGCAACCAGGGGGCGTTGCGTATTTCATCGAGCATGGCCTGTGGTTTCAGGGCGCCGTAAGCCTCGCTTGCCTGAGCTTCGTGCTTGAGATTGTAAAGGGCAAAACCGACCGACCAGGCCGAATTCAGGATCAGGGAATTGACTAGCGCATCGGAGGTCAGGGCAAACATGGCCGGGTTGGCCGGCCGGTGGTCGGTCGTGGAACGGATGCTCATAAAGACGGCGAGCACGGCTACCGGCCAGGCCATGAGTGTCCACTTGTAGGCCGGCCGCCGCTGCTCGCGCAGCCAGGGGCGCAACAGCCTGGCGAATAAGGCGGTCAGCAGAATGCACAGGCCGGAGCCCAGCAGCACCGGCAACCGGAAGCCATGCCAGAGCGTAGCGAGAACTTCCTGCGGGTACTTCAGGTACTCGATGAAAAGCCGGTTGGGTCGAACGTCATATTGGGCGATAAAAGGCGGTGTCGCCAACTCCATAAACAGGACGGCAAACACCATAATCAGCGCCCAGATATAGCTGAAGCGGCGCCAGGCCGGCCAGCCGAATCGATGGGCGAGCAAGGGCAACAGGAGCAAAGGAACGGCGACCGCCATCCCGGCAGCGATCGCGTCGACCCGAAGCCCTTGAAGGAACAGAGTGGCACCGATTCCGGTGTCCGCAAACCGGTCCGCTTTCCAGATCACGAGCAACAGCCGGGACAGGCTTCCAATAAGAAGTATTGCGCAGAACAGCATGAGCAGGGGCGTATAGGCGCCTCCGCCTCGAAATGGCCGATAGAGGCGGCTGACAAATGATTGCGCCTCCACGGGGTTGCCCGTGTGAGTGATTGAACCTGCGTGTGACTGCACCTGATTGGACATCGCGCCATCCCGGAATTCGGTCGTTGGGGAGGCGCTATGATAAGTAGGGTGCTATCAGGGTTTTGTCAGGCGAGTGTCAAAGAAATATCAAACCCCACCGGCATGGGTGATGCATGTTTTATCCGTTGCGATTTCATATCGACGCCACCGGTATCAGGTTCAACTGCTCACCGCCCGGCCGCGCAAAAAGATCGGTGCGCAAAGGCTCGGCGCCCGGCTGGTTCAGCCCCAGCTTTTTCACCTTACGGTTGAAGCGCTGGCGGATCAGATCGGCGTAAACCCCCTGGCCACGCATGCGATGGCCAAAGCGGCTGTCATTGGCTTTGCCACCGCGCAGGTCGCGGATGCGGTTCATCACGTGGCGGGCACGGTCGGGGAAGTGACGTAGCAGCCAGTCCTCGAACAGTTCATGGATCTCCAATGGCAAGCGAAGCATGACCCAGCTCGCCCGCTGGGCACCGTTTTCCGCTGCTGCCTCCAGTACCGCCTCGATCTCGGCATCGTTAATAAAGGGAATCACCGGCCCCATGATGATACCGGTGGGCACGCCAGCATCAGACAGCTCTCTCAATATTTTCAAGCGCGTAGCCGGGGCAGCGGTCCGTGGTTCCATGCGGCGTTTCAAATCGTTGTCCAGTGTCGTCAGGCTGACGCGCACCGAACACAGGCCATCCCGGGCAAGGCTCGCAAGCAGGTCCAGATCGCGCAGAATCAGGGCCCCTTTGGTAATAACCGATACTGGGTGATTGTATTCACGGAGCACCTGTAGCAATTCCCGGGTCAGGCGGCGTTTCTTTTCCAGCGGCTGGTAGGCATCGGTATTGACGCCCAGGGCGATGGGGCTGGGCATATAGTTCGGTTTATCGAATGTCTGCCGCAGAAGCCTGGCGCCATTAGGCTTGGCAATCAGCCGGGTTTCGAAATCCAGTCCCGGCGAAAGGTCCCAGTAGGCATGGGTCGGCCGGGCAAAGCAGTAGATGCAGCCGTGCTCGCAACCACGATAGGGATTGATCGACTGATCGAAGGGCACATCCGGTGACTGGTTGGTACTGATAATCGAGCGCACCTGTTCGTCTATCACCTGGGTAGCGACGGAGTCAGGACACAGCATGTCATCCGGATCATGGTACCAGCCGTCGTCCATATCCCGATCGGACGTGAGGGGTTGGTAGCGATTGTGGGGGTTATTCCCGGTGCCGCGTGTGCGCATAGCGATTACCTGGCGTTGAACGGTCCAGACTCTATTGGATACTGTTTATATATACAGTATATTGAGTGGAGAGTACGCCGGATTGCGAAACTTCGCAACCTTGAACACGAAAGGCGTTATGAAAGCGAAAGCACAAAAAGCAAGAAGCAAAGGAAGAAAGGCGCAAAGCAAGGAAGCGAGAAAGAACGATAGAACGATAGAGCGATAGAGCGATAGAGCGATAGAAAGTAGCGATATGTCGTGTGGGTGATTAACTAATGATCAAACAGGCAGTTAGGCGAATCGCTCTGCCATTCACTAAAAAAATAGCGGAAATACATAATATAAATTTTAGTTATGGCTATGTGGTTCGTAGAATGGCCCTATCGTCAGCCAGCAGCGCCCGGTAATCACCGTTGCAGGCAGGACGTTTGGCTCACTCAACTGAAAACGGGATCGACCATGTCACAGTACAACCAAGACATCGAGGCCATCAAAGCCCTTAAGGAAAAGATGAAGGGCTGGGATGCGATCAACCCTGAGCACGCCGCTCGCATGCGCGCCCAGAACAAGTTCAAGACCGGTCTGGACATCGCCAAGTACACCGCGAAGATTATGCGCGAAGATATGGCGAACTATGACAAGGACACCTCGCAGTACACCCAGTCCCTGGGTTGCTGGCACGGCTTCATCGGTCAGCAAAAGCTGATCTCCATCAAGAAGCACTTCGGTTCCACCAAGCGTCGTTACCTGTACCTGTCCGGCTGGATGGTTGCCGCCTTGCGTTCCGAGTTCGGCCCGCTGCCTGACCAGTCCATGCACGAGAAGACGTCTGTTGCCAGCCTGATCGAGGAGCTGTACACCTTCCTGCGTCAGGCGGATTCCTGGGAACTGAACCACCTGTTCCGTGGCCTGGAAGAGGCCAAGAGCGCCGGCGATACCGCCAAGGCCGCCGACATCCTCGAGCAGATCGAGAACCACGAAACTCACGTGGTGCCGATTATTGCCGACATTGACGCCGGTTTCGGTAACGCCGAAGCGACCTACCTGCTGGCCAAGAAGATGATCGAAGCCGGTGCCTGCTGCGTCCAGATCGAGAACCAGGTTTCCGACGAGAAGCAGTGTGGCCACCAGGACGGTAAAGTCACCGTTCCCCACGCCGACTTCCTGTCCAAGATCAACGCCGTGCGTCTGGCGTTCCTGGAGCTGGGTATCGATGACGGCGTTATCGTTGCCCGTACCGACTCCCTGGGCGCTGGCCTGACCCAGAAACTGGCCGTGACCGACGAGCCGGGCGATCTGGGCGACCAGTACAACAGCTTCCTGGATGGCGATTACATCGAGAAGCCGGAAGACATCAACAACGGCGACGTGGTCATCAAGGCTAACGGCAAGCTGATGAAGCCCAAGCGTCTGGCATCCGGCCTGTTCCAGTTCCGTCCGGGTACCGGCGAAGACCGTGTGGTTCTGGACTGTATCACCAGCCTGCAGAACGGCGCCGACCTGCTGTGGATCGAAACCGAGAAGCCGCACGTTGGCCAGATCGCCGCCATGGTCAATCGCGTCCGTGAAGTGGTGCCCAACGCCAAGCTGGTCTACAACAACAGCCCGTCCTTCAACTGGACCCTGAGCTTCCGTCAGCAGGTCTTCGACGCATGGAAAGAAGAAGGCAAGGACGTGTCTGCATACGACCGTGCCGCTCTGATGGGCGCTGAGTACGATGAAACCGAGCTGGGCCAGCTGGCTGACGAGTGGACCCGTAACTTCCAGCGCGATGCCGCTCGCGAAGCGGGTATTTTCCACCACCTGATCACCCTGCCGACTTACCACACCGCGGCCCTGTCCACCGACAACCTGGCCAAGGGCTACTTCGGCGACGAAGGCATGCTGGCTTACGTCGGCGGCGTGCAGCGTAAGGAAATTCGTCAGGGCATCGCCACGGTCAAGCACCAGGACATGGCGGGCTCTAACATCGGCGACGACCACAAAGAGTTCTTCGCCGGTGACGCCGCCCTGAAGGCTGGTGGTAAAGACAACACCATGAATCAGTTCGGTTAATCGAACGGTTCGGTTGTCATCGACCGGGGTTGTGGCCCCGGCTCGATATATTAAAAGCCCCGCTTCCGAGCGGGGCTTTTGTTTTCCAGTCTCCATGGCGTTCTGATTCAGCCAAACTCACCCTGTTGTATCCGTCAATGGTGAATACAGGCTCCTCGCCTCACTAACACCTTGAATCCCTGAAAATTTCGCTCGAGCTTGTTCTTCAAATAGCTAGAACCTGTTTCAAGGTTGGAACAGGTTGCTACTCTCCGGTTCTGGAAGCGTCGAGGCTATTTGAAGAAAAACGTAAACCTTTCAACAAGCTGTTGCCTTCCTTCGGCGATTGGCATGGGAATCGCTAATGCCCACCTCGCCGGTCTTCCGTCATGGGTTCACCGGCGCCCGCTGGACGCGGCATCAACGTGGCTCCAGTGACATTGCCAACCAAAGAGGGAACGACATCATGAAAGCACAAAAGAGTTTGCTGGTACTGGCTATCGCAATGAGTCTGGGCCTGTCTGGCGCAGCACTGGCCGATCAAGGTGGCGACGGCGATCCGAACGTGAATGCCGACAATACCTCCAGCGCAAACAATGGATATTCCGGCAACTCCGATTCCGGAAATGACAACACTAACAATTCCGATAACTCCGACAGTTCAGATAACTCTGACAACTCCGATAACAGTGCGAACGCGACTGATTCCTTCAAAATCGCGGATAGCGGTAATGACATGTCTGATAACTCTGACAGTTCGGATAATTCCGACAGTTCAGATAACAGCACCAACGTGAATGACGCCTTCAAAATTGCGGAAAGCGGTAACGATATGTCGGACAACTCCGACAATTCAGATAATTCGGACAACTCCGACAGCTCAGACAGTTCCGATAACAGCACCAATGTTGATGTTGCCGATAGTGGCAATGACAACTCTGATAATTCCGATAACTCAGACAATTCGGATAGTTCGGATAACTCAGACAGCTCGGATAACAGCACCAACGTCAACGATTCCTTCAAGATCGCCGATAGCGGTAATGATATGTCGGATAACTCGGATAATTCCGACAACTCCGATAATAGCGCCACAACCACCACGCTGGACCTCGATGTCTTCCTGAACAATGCGGCGCTGGATGGCAGTGTTTCCAATATCACGTCCACTTACGGCGACGCCAACGGCGAAGGCTCTTACGCGACGGTTTCTCATCACAATGAGATTTCCGGTGGTTCAGCCAACTTCACCGGTGTGGGCGCGTTCTCTCAGAACAACGGGGCGGGTGCAGTGACCCAATCCAACGTGAGTGTGATGTCCAACCTGAGCACTGGTGGCGGTTCACGGTAATTTGATGGGATAGGCCGCGCCTTTGGCAGAGGTGCGGCTGTCTCTCGGGAGGTGCAGCCATGGTAACTGGACGGCGTTATACCGGGTGTGTGCTCTGGATTGGCCTGTTGGTCTTTTCCCGCTTTGTGTTGGTTGACGACGTGTGGGCTGGCGAGGTGGTATCGGCGAACGACTCGGCATTGGTTGACGAAGCCCTTTTTGAAGGCGCGACCGCGCTGACATCGGGGCAACTGGAGGAGTCCAACGGGCGACAGGGAGTTCCCTTTCAGTGGCAGGTCAATGATACCGAACAGAACGCTATCGTTTCCGACAATGTGCTCAGCGGTACGGTGGTGACCGGTAACAACACCATCTCCGACCACGCATTCGAGAACATGAACGGCGTCGCCACGGTTATCCAGAATACGGGTAATCATGTGGTGATACAGGACAGCACGCAAATCAATGTTCTGATCAATCAGTAACGGAGGGATCGGGCCATGGATCGCAAAGTGACGGTTTTACTTCTGGCAGCGCTGGTTGTCAGCGGATCCATGGCCCAGGCCGGCACTGTGGTGTTGCCTGGCCTGGGCGGAGATCTGCTGGTGAACGTTACCAGCTTCAAGGAGCGGCGTTTTCTGACCGTCGTGCAGCAGCAATATGATTTCAGCTGCGGGTCAGCGGCCGTCGCTTCATTGCTGACGTATCACTACGATCATCCGGTCTCCGAACAGACGGTCTTTACCTCGATGATAGCCCTTGCCGACGAGGAAAAGGTCCGTCGGCAAGGTTTCTCGATGCTGGATATGAAGCGTTATCTGGCGAATCAGGGGTTCCTGGCGGACGGGTTTCGTATGCCGCTCGGCCAGCTTCGGGAAGCCGTCCGTATCCCGCTGGTGGTGCTGTTGGATATGGACGGGTTTCGCCATTTCGTTGTCGTCAAAGGTATTTCCGAAGGAGAGGTGCTGGTCGGCGACCCGTCCAGGGGGCTTAAAATCTTTACCCATGCGGATTTCCTTTCACGGTGGGACGGCATTGCCTTTGTGATCCGGAGCCATTTGCCGGAAGGGCGGACCATGTTCAATCGTGAAGATGAATGGGGGCAGGTGGCGCGGGCGCCACTCGGTGACCAGCCCACGGGGATGTCGCCGATGGATAGAACTGTACTTTTTTCGCCATTGGGCCAGGAGTGGTGACCCCATGAACAATACAGATGCTTTGGCAAGACGGCGAGCAGGTCGATGCGTCACGACCCTGTTGGCTATTGTCGGGAGCGTTCTGGGCTCACCGGCCTGGAGCGTTGACTGGAGGACTACATCCCCACGACTGGACGAACCGGCGCTGGATCAGCAGCGTGGTGGGTTTCGTTTGGGCAATATGGAAATCGAAATTGGTCTCGAACAGGTCGTCGCCATTGATGGCCAGATCGAGATTATCAATCGGTTATTGATCCCGAACCTGAACCGACCGCTACGTGATGGGCCCGTCGAGCAGCACGTTGAGAGTGTTGAGGTGGCACGCATCGTGACGGCGCCATCGTCCGCGGGTACTCCCACTGTCACCACACCGAGTCAAGTGGCGGGCGCCGTGGTGTCGGCTTCCGAGTTGCGCAATGGTAGCTGGGTGACACGCATCCAAAACGATATGAATGAGCGTGTCATTCAGAACATCCGGTCGCTGAATATCAAACTCGGGAATGTAGGGCGTACTGGACGGCTATCCGAGCGCTTTGGCGAACAGTTTCTGCAGTCGCCCAGCCGCTAGCTAGTGAGCTGTTTGGTTAACTCGCTGACTTAAAATGCCATCGGTAGCTTTAGTGTCAGCTCGGTTGTGGGCGCATTCTCCGTAACGCCGATACTGACGGAAAGACTTAGGCTGGTATCGGCGGTCAGTTGATGGGACAGGCCAAATGCCAGTGAGCCCACTTGAATCCGGTCGAACTGAGCATTGTTCAAATCGTTGTCGAACTCCACATCGGTCTTGGGGATCACTGAGTGGTCGTAGCCCAGACTGAACGATGTCCGCTCGTTAAATGCGAATCCCATCCCGAAACCGAATCGCACGATATTGCCTGGGTCGATCGTACCGCCATTCTCGAAGCCTTCGTCCTCCTCAATCGTATAGGTGTAACTGAGATTGCCGAACAGTACTGCCGGGTCGGAAGGGTAGATAAAGGAAAGCCCGGGCTCGATGCCCCAGAAACCAGAGCCTGTGGGTCGTTCGGAAAAGGCCACGCCAATAGGGTTGCCCTCGCTGTCCTCCAACACTCGCCGATCAACATCATAGGGGCCTTCTCCCGTGGGCGCTTTAACACGCAGGGTGCCCAGAATATAGGGCCAGCCGGCTAGGCCATCATTGAACTGGTACCTGATGGTGGCTTCGGCGTCGCCCAGGCCTTCCCCCGATGACTCGCTCAGCGTATCAACCGGTGTGCCTTGAAAGGCCTGACGCTCGCGCAGATCTTCGTCAATACTGAGATAGGGGACCCGCACGGTGGTTTCCAGCCGACTGGTGATGCCGTACTTCAAGGTGACTGCACCGACGAAGATATCACGTTGCACCTCGGAAATATTGATCAGCCCCACCAACAGGGCAGGCACCACCGTGTAGCCCTCGATGGCCACAACCGTGGAGTTGCTGTTGGCATATGAGAATGCAGGTTCGATGACGAAACGTCCGGCGCGGGTGACAATGCCGCGGTCGGTCGTGATCGAGGCGATCACGCTGGCTTTTTCCTGGATACGCTCGGCTTCTGCCTCTGCCTCGGATGGTGTCTCCTGGGCAAGTACAGGCGCGGTAGCCAAAGTCGATAGCAGGACAATGCGTTTCACGACAAAACTCGAGTTCATGACAGACCTCCTTTGCGCTTGAGCGCCCGGGTACTGGGTGTCGGATATACCGGTTTTGCGCCGTGTTTTTTCATGAGCCGGTACAGTGACAGTCTTGATATCCGCAGCAGTCGGGCGGCGGCGGAAATGTTCTGATTCGACAGGTTGAGGCAGTGAGTAATGGCTTCGCGTTCGGCGCGTGCCCGGACGCGTGCGAGGGTTAGATGAGGCAGGGCGCCACTGATTGCCGCCGGGGGTTTCAGTTCCAGGTCGTGGGGGGTAATGACGATCGATTCCCCAAGCAGCATTGCCCGGTGCAGCCGGTTTTCCAGTTCCCGCAGATTGCCGGGCCAGTAATGCAGTAGTAGGCTGCGAAGAGCCTCTTCTCCCAGTCGCTTGCCCTGCTGGAGGATCGGGCCACCGGGTGAGCCGAGGATAGCCTCGGCCAGCAACGGTATGTCCTCTAGACGCTCACGTAAGGGAGGGAGGCGCACCTGCAGGCCACCCAGCCGGTAGAACATGTCGGCGCGGAACTCCCCGGTACTGACCAACTTTTCCAATGGTCTCGAACTGGTGGCGATTACCCGCACCTGCACGTTCCGCGGACGATGACCGCCCAGGCGTTCGATCTGACCTTCCTGAAGAAAGCGCAATAATACCGATTGCTGCGCCGGCTGTAGTTCATCGATGTCGCGGAATACCAGGCTGCCGCCGTTCGCCTGTTCGATACGACCGGTACGGGCGGACAGCGCGTGGGTAAATGCACCTTTTTCGTGTCCGAACAGCTCGCTCTGTGTCAGGGTCGGCGGCAGAGCAGCGCAATTTACGGCAATGTAGGGGCCTTGTCGTACGTTGGAGTAATCGTGCAAAAAACGGGCAGCGGCGTTTTTGCCGGTCCCGCTCTCGCCGGTGATGAGCACAGGTTCAAGCGTATGCGCGTAGCGTCTTAGCAATTCACGGGCCTGACGGATGGCAGGCGATGCTCCGTTCAAGGCTTGATGCTTGAAGGCGTTGTTCCCAACATAGCCGCGACGCAGACGCAGGTTCGCCATGCCCCAGAGATGCCCCAGGCAGTGATCAAGCCGCCGCAGATCATAGGGATGGGTGTGGTAATCCGAACAAAAGTCCGTAACGATGTCGCTCAGGGGCCCGGCCTGGTCTGGCTGTGTGTCGAGCAATCCAACCCAGTGGGTGGGTCGTAGCTGTTCTATCCAGGCTTCCAGGTACTGACAGTGGTCGGCATTGAATCCGGTCAGGTCAATAAGCCCCACTCTGGTCAGGGGAAAGGCCGGACGTCGTCGTCGCGGCGGATAGGCTATATCGATAGGCGTCAGTGTCCAGTTGGACGACAGTTCATTGCCGGGAGCTATTAGCTCGTTGCCCGGTGCGAGCCATATCAGGTTTTTATTGGAAAGCATGGCCAGTCCCCAGGGTGTCCGTCTTTGACAAATAGACGTCGACGTCCTTTCAACAGTAATAGGTCATACCTGGAGGGAAACCGGGAGATAACGTAGGACATGCGCTGCACCGCAGCGAGTCCGTCTCGGTTTCCCGGGAGACTACGCTATCGCCTCGATCACTCGAAATGAGACCACGGTGGAGGGACGCTCCCTGAAAGTCATTGGATCTGCAGCATCGATCCCCGCCGCTGACCTAAAATGACTCCGGCCAAAACGGGAGCATTTTTAATGCCGATCCGGTAAAAAGCCGCCTTTTCCGAAGTGTTGTGAGGAACGACATGCGACGGTTAAGAACAAGTCGTAAAGGGACTTGACATAGGTTAATGCCGAGCGAAGTCGCCCAGCCTAGACAGAGCGGATCTATTGACCGCTTGATCTGTTGCTAACATGATGATTTACCGACTATTGAGTCGGCTCCGTCGGTTGCGAAACATAAAGAAAAAGGAAAACCCATGCTGCCGTTGTCACTGCTAGATCGTGTTAAGTACATTGTCGAACGACAGTTTGTAAAAGGGGCCCTTTTCCAACTGTTGGTAGTCGGCGTGGGTATTGGTCTGATATCGCTGATCGGAGGGTTGCTGGTCTGGCCCGGCTCGGATTCTTTCGCCGATCTGGGCGACGCGGTCTGGTGGGCCTTCCTGAGACTGACGGACCCGGGTTATCTCGGCGATGACGAAGGTGATTGGCGCAGGCTCGTATCCACCATGCTAACCGTGACCGGTTACGTCGTTTTCATGGGTACGCTGGTGGCGATCCTGACGCGCTCGCTGATAGCCAAGATGACCGATCTGGAACGCGGCCTGACGCCGGTCACCCTACGCAACCACGTTGTTGTCCTGGGCTGGACCAGCCGCACCGTTCCCATCCTGCAGGAGTTGCTGGCATCTACCGGCCGGGTCAAACGGTTTCTGGAGCGTCATGCCACCAAGCGTTTGCGGCTGGTGGTGCTTTCTGAAGAGGTGACGTCCGCACAAACCTTGAGTCTTCGTAACGAGCGGGATATTGGCCGCCGCGCCCGGCAGATTGTCTTGCGCTCGGGAACCCCCCTGCAACCGGAAGCCTTGCATCGGGTGGCCTGCCTCGATGCAGCGGCGGTGATCGTACCCAGTTCCTCCCATGGGCCCGACAGCTTGGTGACCTCCGATGTGGAAACGGTCAAGGCGCTGCTGTCGATGACTTCGCAGGCGCAGTATTTGCACGCCCGGTTACCTTATGTGGTGGCCGAGATCGAGGATATCCGCAAGCAGGCGGTGGTGGAACGCGCCTACCCGGGCCCGTTAGAGGTGATTGCCAGCGACGCCATGATCAGCCGCCTGCTGGTGCAGACCCTGCTGCACCCTGGATTGTCCGAGGTTCTCAATGAACTGCTCACAGCCCGGTTTGGCAACGATGTTTTTGTCCGGTCGGGTGACCTTGCCGAAGGGCGGACTCTGGGCGAGTTTGCCCGGGACTGTCCCCACGCCGTTGTCCTCGGCATCCTCGAGCGAGCTGGAGACGGTTGGAGTGTAAGATTGAATGCGCCGTCCGGTACCACGATAACGGATGAAGACCGGATTATCGTGATGGCTCAGGACTACGACGATACCGATCCCCTGGGGCCAGGCGAGACCAAGGGCCAGACGCGCCTCGAACCGGTGGAGCGCGTAAGCGGCCAGCAACTGCCGGTTATGCAAAGCGGTCCGCATCACCGGGTGCTGATACTGGGATGGAATCGACGCGTGCCGGCTATGCTGGCGGAAATGGCCCGTTATCCCGGCCATGCTTACGAGGTGGACTTGGTGTCGATTCTCGCCGCGGACATGCGCGATAGCGAAATCGCCCGCTACCTGCCGCAGGGGGGCAGCGTCACGCACCGCCAGTTGGTCGCCGATTTTGTCGTCGAGGAAGAGTTGCGCCGCGTCGATCCGGCGGGCTACGACGCCGTGTTTCTGCTGAGTAGCGACCGGCTTTCGACCGGTGAGGAGGCCGATGCCCGTACCATGATGGGCTATCTGCAACTGCAGGAGGTCTTGATGTCCGCCGAGGCCATGCCTCAGGTCATCATGGAGTTGAGCGACCCGGATAACGAAACGTTGCTGGTCACCAACCAGAGCGAGACCCTGGTCACGCCAATGATCCTCAGTCATATTCTCGCCCAAGTGGCCCTGCGCCGGGAACTGCGGGTGGTCCTGGACGAATTGTTTACGCCCGGCGGGGCCGAAATCATGATACGCCCGGCGGCGGATTTCGATTTGCCGGAGCAGGCTGATTTCGCGGCCTTCGAACAGGCCGCTGGCGCCCGCGGTGAAACCGCCCTCGGCATTTTCAGAAGCACACCCGACGAGCACGGCCGCTTGATAGAGATGAACCCTGAACGCCATACGCCGCTCGATCTGAAGCCGGGCGACCAGCTGGTGGTGATGGGGACGAGTTGAGCTCGGGACACTGCGACCTCAAATGCAGGATCAGGAGAGCAATACGTATGACGCCCGCTATCGAACAGGCCAGCAAAGCCGGGATAGACTTCGAAATCCACGCGTACGAACATGATGCCCACGCCGAGAGCTACGGCGAAGAAGCCGCAGCCAAGCTGGGGTTGGCGCCGGAACAGGTGTTTAAGACGCTGGTCTTGCAGTTGGACGGCCAAGGTTTGGCCGTGGGCATCGTGCCCGTCACCGGCAAGCTCAATCTGAAGCGGCTTGCCAAGGCGGCGGGCGCGAAAAAAGCGGCCATGGCCGATGCCCGGGACGTGGAACGTGCCACCGGTTACGTCCTCGGCGGTGTCAGCCCGCTGGGCCAGAAAAAGCGTCTACGTACCGTCATCGACGCCTCGGCGGAGGCTTTTTCTACCGTCTATGTCAGTGCCGGTCGCCGTGGTCTGGAGATCGAGCTGGCCCCGGCCGACCTCGCACGCCTGACCGGGGCAACCTTTGCGCCGATTGCTCAGGAGTGAGCCGGTCGCCAACCGGATGACGCTGTATGAGCACTGTCCGCAAGGAAGAGAACGGTGGCTGCAAGGGACATACTCTATGTGCAGAGAGAAATACACTAGGTGCAAAGAGAAATACACTGTGTGCAAAGAGCTGCACCGGGTGTAAGGAGGAATGCGATGCGTATCGGAACACTGGCGTCTGAAACCGGTTTCACCCAGGAAACCATCCGTTACTACGAACGCATCGGTCTGATTCCGGCGCCTCTGCGCAGTGAATCCAATTACCGGGATTATGGGGCCGGCTTCGTCGACCGGCTGCGCTTCATTGCCAATTGCCGGTCACTCGACATGACCCTTGATGAAGTGCGTCACCTGCTGGAGCTGCGCGATAACCCGGAAGCCCGGTGTGGCGAGGCCAACCAGCTGTTGGGGGAACACCTTGGGCATGTCCGGCGGCGCATCGACGAGCTTAACCAGCTCGCGCACCAGCTTGAAGTCATCCAAGGCCAGTGCCACGAAGAGCAGGCCGCCCGGGATTGCGGCATCCTCAACGAATTGGACCGGATGGAGGCCGCGGCGGACGATAAGGAGACTCACGTCCCGGGCAGCCATGGCCATCGACCGGGCTGACATCCGGGCGCCTTTGAAAAATGCTGAATCGGCAACAGACCTAATCAGAAGTTCGTTGGGTGTCCGTCACCGGGTCCCGTGGCGGCAGGCTGAGTTTCTGCTGGACGTGTCCCGCGAGGGCCACCCCCGTCTCGTTCATGGTCAGATAGGCATTATCGGCGCCCGCATCGAGAATCTGGGCCACTTCATCCACGTGTAGGGTATGGGAGGCAATAAAGCCGGTGAAGCCGCGCTCCCGCAGCTTCCGGGCCGCGATTTTCTTGCCTTCGATGTCATGCAGACAGAGAACCACCGCCTCCAGGTGCGGCATGTCGAGGGTCTGCCAGAAGTTGAAGTCTTCGGCGTCGGCGAAAAACACATGCCGTTCCGCATCTTGATGGCCTTTGAGGCGGGCCGGGTCGGAGTCCAGGCCCATCAGATTGGGTTCGATCTCCCGCAGTTCGTCGTAGGCTGCCGTGCCGGTACGCCCCATACCGATAATCAATACCCGGGTTGCGCCCAGCGAAACCGGTTGTTCGTCAGGGTGGCGTTTACTGCTTTCCAACGCATCGATGTAACGCCCCAATCGCGCATAGAGCGGGTGGGCCATGCGGTTAAGCGGCGCCGAGACAATGAACGACAGCGCCACCGTCAACGCCAGCGGGACGAGCCACTGGGGTAGCGCGACGCTTGCCAGGATCAGACCGAATTCGCTGTAGTTGGCCAGTAGCAAGCTGGAGAGAAAGCTGCTGCGGGACCGCAAGCGGAACACCAGCAGCAGGAAAAAGAACAGAAGGCCCTTCAGGGGCAGCAGGCAAGCCGCCACGATGGCGAACATCAGCGCTCGGTCGTCGGGTAGGCCGTTCATGCCTATCTGCAGGAAAAAGCCCACCAGGAAGACTTCCTTGACGCTCCATAGGGAATTGGAGAGCTCCACCGCCCGCGGGTGCTTGGCCAGGAGCGCACCGATCAACAGGGCGCCCAGCTCGGAACTCAATCCAACCAGCTCGAAGCCGATGCCGCCCACTGCTAGCGCCAGCATCAAGCCCAGCAACACCAGTAATTCGTCGTGCCCGGTGGCATCCATGAGTCGAAACAACAGCGGGCGCAGCAATGGCAGCGCAAATACCAGCAGGGCATAGATCGATGGCGCATGACCGGCAGTAAGGCTCATCACCACCAGAGCGATCAGGTCCTGGACGATCAGAATGCCGATGGCCACGCGGCCATGGAAAGCGCGGAGTTCTTGCTTGGATTCAAGCACTTTGGCCGCCAGCACCGTACTGGAAAAGGACAAGGCGATCGCCAGCATCAACGCATCCAGGCCGGTCAGTCCCAGGAACAGGTAGAGACCCGGCATAAATACCAGACAGGTGATAACGAAATGCACCAGCCCGCCGCCGATGACTTCCGGGCGGAATATCGACCGGAACTTCAGCTTGAGCCCCACCGTGAACAACAGCAGCAGGACGCCCAAATGGGCGAGGTGTTCGAGTGTCTCGCTGCTTTCGGTGGGTAAGCCGAACTCGGCGGCCAGGCCGTTCAAGGCGAAACCCGCCACCAGATAACCTACCAGAGGCGGTAAACCGGCAGCACGGGCGAGCAGGCCGAGGGTGAATGCAAAGAGAATCCAAATAGCTTCAGTCATAGGGCCCTAATGGTCTATTTTCGCGGCGCTTGTTATTGGGTGCTGGAGCGGCCGAGTGTTGCAAGTTACCGGCAGGGTTACCACTGCGCGAGATCAATCCGGCGCGATTCGGGAGAGCGCCTCGGTTGGGGGTGGGGAGGACCTCTCGATCCAGTCCGCGACCAGCTTCGCCGTCTCCTCGGGTACTTCGATCATCGGCGCGTGCCCCACATTGTCGAGGATTACCTTGCGCGAGCGGGTGATCCGCTCGGCAAACACCTCGGCGTTGCGGTAGTTGATCACCCGGTCCTTCTTGCCCCAGACGATCAGCACGGGCGCTGTGATTGAGTTCAGCGCGTCGCGGAATGCCGGTTGGTAGCCGAAGTCCCGGATTTGCAGAAAGATGCGTTCATTGATGGCCTCGCGCGCTAGGGCCCGGTCTTCCATAACACTATAGATGGGCCAGGGGACGAAGGGCTCTTGCTCCAGGGTAAAATCGACCAGGCGTTCAAAGTCACCGGGCTCGCGGACAATCAACGGATTATTACCTTCCCGCACCAATGACACAAATTCGCTGTCATATTCGAGAACACCGGCTGGGTCGAGCAGCGTCGCGCTGTCGAGGTGGGTGGGGTAGCGGGCGGCATACAGCGCAGTGATGGCGCCGCCCATGGAGTTGCCGACCATGTGTACCTGGCCCAGCCCGAGCGCATCGAGGATGGCGTTCACATAGCCCGTCTGGGCTTCGATGCTGTAATCGCCGTCGGGGGCCTGGCTGCTATCCCCGTGGCCAGGCAGGTCGATGGCGTAGACGTTATAGGTGCCGGTGAGATAGCGGGCCATGCGCAGCCAGTGGGCCTTATTGGCGGCGAAGCCGTGTAGCAGGACCAGCGCCCGGCCCTCTTGCGGCGTCTTATTATGGAGATACGCGATAGTGCGACCATCCACAACGATGCTTGCTTCGACCAGCCCCGCCGCGTTGCGCTCGTAGGCGATGGCCGCATCGTAAAGGTCCTGGCGGGAGCAGCCCGATAGCCATACCAACAGAACGAGCAGAGTAACGATGCCCTTGAAGCGCAGTGTAAGCCGGTGCATGGATATCCTTATGCCACACGATGGCAGGTCATGGGGTTCACCCAATGAAAGAGGCCCGGTGTTTGACCGGGCCTCTTGAACTTACCGCTTGTTCTGTTCGCGGGCAATGGCCCGGTAGGCAATGTCCTTGCGATAGAAGGCACCTTCCCAGTCGACCTGGCCAGCCAGCCGATAGGCTCTCTCCTGGGCTTCGGTCACCGTGTTGCCCAAAGCCGTGGCACAAAGTACACGGCCGCCACTGGTGACCACGTCTTCACCGTTGAGTTGGGTACCGGCATGGAAAACCTTTTCACCGTCTACCTCGCTCGGGGGCAGGCCGCCGATGACTTTGCCTTTCTCGTAGCTGCCCGGATAGCCGCCGGCCGCGAGCACGATACCCACCGAGGCGCGTGGGTCCCATTCGGACCGGCACTGGTCCAGTTTGCCGTCAATGGCCGCGTCACACAGCGCGACCAGATCGGACTGCATGCGCAGCATGATGGGCTGGGTTTCCGGATCGCCGAAGCGGCAGTTGAACTCGATCACCTTGGGGGCGCCCTGAGCATCGATCATCAGACCGGCGTAGAGGAAACCGGTGTAGGGAAGCCCCTCTTTTGCCATGCCTTCAATGGTCGGATGGATCACGTCGTCCATGATGCGCTGGTAGACAGCATCGGTGACGACCGGCGCCGGCGAATAGGCGCCCATGCCACCGGTATTGGGGCCCGTATCGCCATCGCCCACGCGCTTGTGATCCTGGCTGGTGGCCATGGGCAAGACGTTCTTGCCGTCCGCCATGACAATAAAGCTGGCTTCCTCGCCGTCCAGGAATTCTTCGATGACGACCCGGCTGCCTGCATCGCCGAACGCGTTGCCCGCGAGCATGTCGCGGATAGCGTCCTCGGCTTCCTGTAGGGTCATGGCGACGATCACGCCCTTGCCTGCGGCCAGCCCATCGGCCTTGACTACGATAGGAGCCCCTTGCTCACGGACGTAGTCCAAGGCGTCGTTAACATCGGTAAAGTTGGCGTAGGCCGCGGTTGGGATAGCGTGGCGCGCCAGGAAATCTTTGCTGAAGGCCTTGGACCCCTCCAGCTGCGCCGCGCCCTTGTTCGGGCCGAAAACCCGGAGGCCGCGTTTGCGGAACAGGTCGACGATACCCTCAACCAGCGGTGCTTCCGGGCCCACGATGGTCAGCCCGACGTTGTTGGCGGCAGCGAAGTCGGCCAGTTTGTCCAGCGCCAGTACATCGATGCTGACGTTTTCCAGACGCGGTTCGCGAGCGGTACCGGCGTTGCCCGGCGCTACAAAAACACGATCGGCGCTGGGGGATTGGGCGGCTTTCCAGGCCAGGGCGTGTTCGCGACCGCCGCTACCGATGATCAGAATGTTCATGGCTGTATTCCTATTTGTCGGAGTGCGCCTTGGGCTCATCCGACCTACGGTTCGAGTCCGAAGCGATCTCGGTCGGATGGGCCAAAGGCGTCATCCGGCACGAGGCCCGTTCTCAATCAATGACGAAAATGGCGCATGCCGGTGAAGACCATGGCAATGCCGTGTTCGTTGGCGGCGTCGATCACTTCCTGGTCGCGCATGGAGCCGCCTGGCTGAATGACCGCCTTGATGCCGGCCGTGGCCGCAGCGTCGATACCGTCACGGAACGGGAAGAAGGCGTCTGATGCCATCACCGATCCGGCCACTTCAAGCCCCTCGTCCGCAGCCTTGATGCCGGCGATCTTGGCGCTGTAAACGCGGCTCATCTGGCCGGCGCCGACGCCAATGGTACGCCCCGCCTTGGCGTAGACGATGGCGTTGGACTTCACGTATTTGGCGACTTCCCAAGCGAACAGCAGGTCGTTGAGTTCTTCCTCGCTGGGCTGGCGCTCGGTGACCACCTTAACGTCGTCCATCGACACCATGCCCAGATCCCGGTCCTGTACCAACAGGCCGCCGGTAACACGCTTGTAGTCCATCGCCTTCTCGCGCTCACCGCTGAAGTCGCCACAGGCCAGCAGGCGCACATTCTTCTTGGCCGCCACGATATCCACCGCATCCTGCGCAATGGTCGGGGCGATAATCACTTCCACGAACTGGCGGTCGATGATGGCTTTGGCGGTTTCCGCATCCAGTTCGCGGTTGAACGCAATAATGCCGCCGAAAGCTGACGTGGGGTCGGTAGCGAACGCCAGGTCATAGGCCTGACGGATATCCGCGCCGATGGCGACGCCGCAGGGATTGGCATGCTTGACGATGACGCAGGCGGGATCGGCGAAGGGTTTGACGCACTCCAGCGCGGCGTCGGTGTCGGCCACGTTGTTATAGGACAGCGCTTTACCCTGCAACTGTTCTGCCGTGGCCACGGAGGCCTCGCGGGGATGGCGCTCGGCATAGAAAGCGGCCCGCTGGTGAGGATTCTCGCCATAACGCATGTCCTGTACTTTGACGAACTGGGCGTTGAACGTGCGTGGGAAGTCGGCGTTGTCGTTATCCGCGGTACGGCCGCCCAGGTAGTTGGCGATGGCGCCGTCGTAGCCAGCGGTGTGTTCGAACGCCTTGACCGCCAGGTCGAAACGGGTGGCATAGCTGAGTTTGCCGCTCTCGCCGTCAAGCTCACCCAGTACGCGGCCGTAATCCGAAGCGTTGACCACGATGGCGACATCGTCATGGTTCTTTGCGGCGGCACGCACCATGGTGGGCCCGCCAATATCGATATTCTCGATGGCCGTGGGCAGGTCGCACTCGGGTTTGGCGATCGCGTCTTCAAAGGGATACAGGTTGACCACCACCATGTCGATGGGCTGGATGCCGTGCTCGTCCATCACGCCATCATCCGTGCCGCGACGGCCAAGAATGCCGCCGTGGATCTTGGGATGCAGCGTTTTGACACGGCCGGCCATCATCTCCGGAAAGCCGGTGTAGTCGGACACTTCGGTCACGGCGATGCCGTTGTCCTGGAGCAGGCGGAAGGTGCCGCCGGTGGAGAGCAGTTCTACGTTGCGTCCGGTCAGGGCGCGGGCGAAGTCAATAATGCCGGTCTTATCGGAGACGCTGATCAGCGCTCGACGAATACGGATAGGAGCCTGGTTTGCCATGGGTCTCGGTTTTTCACTGAGTCTGAACGAAATGAGGGCCGCGCGGTGGATACCGGTGGCCCTCGTCGAGTCGGGTTCTGCGATTATAGCAGACCGTACTGCTTCAGTTTCTTGCGCAGGGTGCCGCGGTTCAGCCCCAGCATGGTTGAAGCCTTGGTCTGGTTGTTGCGCGTGTAACGCATGACCTGCTCCAGCAGCGGCGCTTCCACCTCGCTCAGCACGAGCTGGTAGACGTCGGTAACGGGCGCGCCGTCGAGCTGTTCAAAGTAGTTCTTCAGCGCCACTTCCACGCTGTCGCGCAGGGTGACGGTATTGCCGTTCCGGCCCGGGGCCTGCAGGCTCTGGTTGCCTTCACCTTTGGGATTGAGTGCATTGTCGTTGGCCAGTGTCTCAGCGGTCATGCTGCGAATACCTCTCCATTTCGTAAGCCTGAAAAATACTGTTCAATACTGTCGAGTTGCGTTTGCGCCGCCTCAAGTTGGTTGAAGTGACGGCGAAACTGTTTGTCTACGTCATGGGACTGGAGGTACCAGCCCACATGCTTGCGGGCGATGCGAGTGCCCATGCGCTCGCCATAGAACCCATGAAGCGCGATCAGATGCTCCCGCAATAGGGCTTCGACCTCGTCCAGAGCAGGGGCTGCCATGAAGGTGCCCGTGCGGAGGAAATGCTCGATTTCCCGGAATATCCACGGGCTGCCCTGTGCAGCGCGGCCGATCAGCAGGCCGTCGGCCCCGGTGTGCTGGAGCACGTGCCGGGCCTTCTCCGGCGAAACGATGTCACCGTTGGCGAAGACCGGGATGTCGACGCTCGCCTTAACTTCGGCGATGGTGTCGTACTCGGCGTCGCCCAGGTAGGCATCGGCCCGGGTTCGTCCATGGATGGCCAGGGCCTTGATGCCGGCGTCCTGGGCCATGCGCGCGATTAGCGGGGCATTCCGGTGCTCCCGGTCCCAGCCGGTGCGCATCTTCAGCGTAACCGGCACGTCCACGGCGGCCACTACATCCTGCAAGATCTGGCGCACCAGCGGCTCGTCTTTCATCAGTGCCGAGCCCGCGGCCTTATTGCAGACTTTTTTCGCCGGGCAACCCATGTTGATGTCGATGATCTGGGCGCCGTTTTCCACGTTCAGGCGTGCAGCGTTGGCCAGCATTTCAGCGTCGCCGCCGGCGATCTGTACTGATCGCGGCTCGGGCTCGCCGGCGTGATCCAGACGCAGGCGCGACTTGCGGGTGTGCCACAACCGGCTGTCTGCTATAACCATTTCCGAGACCGCCAGACCGGCTCCGAGCCGACGACACAGGAGACGGAAGGGGCGGTCCGTCACACCGGCCATCGGCGCAACGATCAACGAATTGGGTAGTGTGTAGGAACCGATCTTCGCTTCAGGTAACATCTGCTCACACCAGGTGATCTGGTTAAAAGTCAACCAGTTCTCAAGGGGCGACAATGATACCCCCGACCCACCCGTGATTGAAGGGGTAAGGCGCCGAAAAAATTGATTATTTTTCGTTCTATCTGGTTGACTTTTCAGCGGTGAGGTGCCGACGGGGATGGGACTTTAGGCATCTCTGAACGAACCCAGGATTGCCGCTGACTTTCAGCGCGACTCGTTATCGAGGCGCGTCTTCGCAGGCATGCGAAGAGCCTTTAAGAAAGCCGCAAGGCAGGGCGTGAATCGCTCTGGGCGCCCCGAGGGAAAGGCGTCGATGCAGATCATGCCGCGTGCAATTACTGACTCGGAACGCGCAGATGTGATTCATGGGCTATTCAGAGGTAGTCCTGTGCCATTCAGGCGTGAGAGATACGTCTGAGTTATTGGGAGCTACTCCGGTCCCGGGCGAGGAACGAGAGGTTGTAATTGACGGCGTCCCGACCGGGATCGCGAATGGATATCGAGATTCGCACCGGCGTCTGGCTCGGCATCCGTTCCATCTGCCCGGCCTCGCCTGACAGGTATTCGTCAGGCTCGAATACGCTCTGGGCAACTACGTCGCCATTGAGGTTCGAGAATGTGAGGCCAATGTTGGGGAAGGGTTGCTCGAACCCGGCTTGGTTGACGATGACCGCGTCGACGATGAGCGTGTCCCTTTTTTGCGGATCGGTCCTGACTACCAGCTTTTGGCTCTGAATGTGATCGATGGCTACCAGGGGTGGCAGGTCGCAGCCGAGAATATCGCAACCCTGCTCGTAGTAGGGGCGCAATTCGGGGACGCTGGACAACCGGTCGAGCTGGAAATAGGTGACTTGAGAGATCAGTAGTCCGATCAGGGCGAGGATGACCAGGGTCCATAAGGTCTTACGTGCCCAGGAACTGCGTTGCCCCGTGACGGCTATCGGCTCGTAGCGCAGGTTGTCGTAGGGGGCTGCGCCGCCCATCCGCTGGGTTGCCGCCAAGGGGTCGTCGTGTTCGTCCCTGGGCGATGCGCTAATCGGACGTTCCGCTTCGTCCAGGGTCTCGTCGTCGTCCGGCAGGTCAAAGCCGGGCGTTTCTTGGCTCGCGCGCTCGCGAGCGTGAGAAGGCGGCGCTATGGGTTCGGGCTCACGCTCGGGAGGCTGGGGCGCTTTGGTCTTCTCAGGCGGTTGCTGGGTTTCCGGTCTGGATTCCTCGGGCGCGACAGCGCGCTTGCGGGACAGTTTTTCGTCCTCGTCGAGAATCGCTTCGGCCCAGCTCTCATCGATATCGGACGTCATGTCGTCGTCCTCTTCGCCGAAGCTGCCCGAGGTCTTCTCATCGTATTTCAGGAAGCTGTCGCTGAGTTCGTCCTCGGTGAAGGCGGTCTTGGTTCCCGCGTAATTGCCTTCTGCGGCGTCCTCCTCAGGATCGTCTTCGAAAACAAAGTCGTCCTCCACTTCGAACCGGCTACTCCCGGTGCCGTCGGAGGATGGCGTGTCAGCGCCTGGCGCAGGTTTGGACGGAGATGGGCTGACGGGGGATTCAGGCTCGCTGTGCTCCAGGGCGTTGAAAACCTCCATGCAGTTCCCGCAGCGCACCTTACCGCGCGCTATACCGAGCTGCTCTTCGGTCACCCGGAACCGGGTCTCACAATGGGGACAACGTGTCAGCGTACTGCTCTGGCTCATCCTCTGTTCCTGTTGCGGGTAACGGCGCAGATTTCCTTATTTGTCCTACTGAACAGACCTCTGTTTATCGTACTCAACAGATTGGTGCGTATGCGCATTTCGAGGTCTACAATCGTTCTGAGGTCTACAGGCGTTTTGAGGACCACAGTGTAGACCGTCGCTGCGCTGCCGTCATCTGTTGCGACGCCGCCCTGTCAGGCGAATCCAGTCTTCCCGCTGGGCCGGCTCGTCCATCGCGAACCAAGGCTCGTACGCGTCCATCACGTCACGGGCCTGGGTCGATAGGATGCCGGACAGTACGATATCGCCACCATCGCGAACTCGGCTGGCCAGTTTGGATGCCAGGCCGATTAATGGCTGGGCGAGGATGTTGGCAAGCATGACGTCAGTCTGCGTATCCGGCTCTTGATCCGGCAGATAGAGGTCCATACGCGGATCCTCGATCTGGTTGCGGCGGGCGTTGTCGCGGCTGGCTTCCAGAGCCTGGGGATCGGTGTCCACACCGATCACGTGTTTGGCGCCGAGTAACAGCGCGGCGAGGCCGAGAATGCCGGAGCCGCAGCCGTAGTCGATGACTTGGTTGTCCTCGACATCCTGGCCGTCAAGCCATTCCAGACATAGCGCGGTGGTGGGGTGAGTGCCGGTACCAAAAGCCAAACCAGGATCGAGCAACAGGTTTGCGGCATGGGGGTCCGGCGCATCGTGCCAGCTAGGAACGATCCACAGGCGATCACCGAAGGACAAAGGTTTGAAATCCTCCATCCAGGCCCGCTCCCAGTCCTTATCTTCGAGCAGCTCGACATCAATCTCGCCGAGCTCCTCCTGGGTTTGCTGGTGATAGGCGGTGGCTACCATAGCCTGTAGCGAGTCGATGCTGGCGTCGGCATTGAACAGACCGGTGACCCGGGTCTGGCCCCAAAGGGGCGTCGTGCCGGGATCGGGTTCGTACAGAGGCTGGTCTGCGGCGTCCTCCATGGTGACCGCCTCGGCGCCGGCCTCCATAAGAATGTCTTCCAGTAATTCGGCGTGCTCCGGGTCAGTGGGAACACGCATCTGGATCCAGCGCATAGCTAGTGTCCCTTAACAAAAGTTGGTCGCCTGTCAGGCTGGCTGTACGGTTGCCTGGCAGGCGCAAGAGCGCAGGGCTGGTCGTGGCCAATTCAAGCGAGTGCAGCGCCGTCGGGCAGCAGCACAGCCGCGCCCGTAGGACGCCCCGCAGTGCTACCCTGGCAGACGCCTAGTCCCTGATCAGCTTCTCAAGATAGTGGATGGTAAACTCCACGTTCTTGAAGCCAGCGTCAAGAATCAACCGCCGATGCAGGCTCTGGTTAGTCTTGATACCTTCCACGACCAGCTCGTCCAGGGCGTTTTTCATGCGCTTGCGGGCCGTCTCCCGATCTTCGCCGAACGTGATCAGCTTGCCCACGAGGGAATCGTAGAACGGCGGCACGGTGTAACCGCTGTACATGTGCGAATCCACCCTCACGCCATTGCCGCCCGGCGCGTGGAAGTGCTTAACCTGGCCGGGACTGGGAACAAAGGTTTTAGGGTCTTCCGCGTTGATTCGACACTCGATAGCGTGTCCGGCAATACGGATTTCGTCCTGGCTGAAGGTCAGCGGCAGACCGCTGGCGACCCGTAGCTGCTCCTTGACGATATCCACCCCGGTCACCATTTCCGAGACGGGGTGTTCGACCTGGACCCGCGTATTCATTTCGATAAAGTAGAAGTTGCCGTCCTGATACAGGAATTCGAAGGTGCCTGCACCGACATAGCCGATTTCCTGACAGGCATCGACGCAGGCCTTGAGCGCCTGTTCCCGGGCTTTGGGATCGATGTTCGGGGCAGGGGCCTCTTCGATCACCTTCTGGTGGCGGCGCTGCATGGAACAGTCGCGGTCGCCCAGGTGAATGACGTTGCCGTGGGTGTCAGCCAGCACCTGAACTTCTACGTGGCGCGGCCGCTCCAGGTATTTCTCCAGGTAGCAGGTTTCGTCGCCAAAGGCGTTGCGGGCTTCGGACTGGGTAATCTGAATGCTCTTGAGCAGCGATGCTTCGGAGTGCACCACCTGCATACCGCGACCGCCACCACCGGAAGCGGCCTTGATGATCACTGGATAGCCGATCTTGCGGGCCACAGCCAGGGTGTGTTCGTCGTCGTCGGTAATCGGACCGTCGGAGCCCGGAACCGTCGGTACGCCGGCCTTGACCATGGCGTTGATGGCGGACACCTTGTTGCCCATCAAGCGGATGGTTTCCGCCCGCGGGCCGATAAAGCGGAAACCGCTTTTTTCCACCTGTTCGGCGAAGTCGGCATTTTCCGCCAGGAAGCCGTAACCGGGGTGGATGCCCACGGCGTCGGTGACTTCGGCCGCGCTGATAATGGCGGGAATGTTGAGGTAACTTTCACTCGCGCTGTTGGGTCCGATACAGACGGACTCGTCGGCGAGCCGTACGTGCATCAGGTCGCGATCGACCTGGGAATGCACGGCAACGGTGCGGATGCCTAGCTCCTTGCAAGCGCGCAGGATGCGAAGCGCAATCTCGCCCCGGTTGGCTATCAGGACTTTTTCAATCATGGCCATGGGTCAGTCGTCTTCGATCAGGCGATTACAAAAAGGGGCTGGTCAAACTCGACCGGTTGCCCGTTCTCTACGAGGATGTCGACGATGGTGCCGCTCTTGTCGGCTTCAATCTGGTTCATCATCTTCATCGCTTCAACGATACAAATCACATCGCCGGCCACCACCGATTGGCCCACTTCAGCGAACGACTTGGAGGTCGGCGAGGGCGCACGATAGAAGGTACCTACCATGGGCGACAGCACCGAATGACCGGAAGGCTTGTTGTCGGCCGACTCCTCGGACGCCGAAGGCGCTTCGTTTTGCGGCGCCGGTGCCGCCGCAGGTTGCGGCGCATACTGGGCGGGCATTTGCGCGAATTCAGCCTGGCTGCGACGGCGGGTGATGCGCACAGCGTCCTCGCCCTCGCGGATTTCCAGCTCTTCCACGTCCGACTCTTCAATCAGTTCAATCAGCTTTTTAACTTTGCGAATATCCATAGTTTTTCTCGTCGAAATAGGCTTGTTCTCGTCGAAATTGCTTGAGCTTCTATCGCCACTCAGTCATCAAATCGCGTCATCGCGGCTTGCAGTGCCAGGTCATAGCTCTGGCTGCCAAGGCCGCTGATCACGCCATCCGCCACATCCGAAAAGTAGGAGTGGCGGCGAAAGGGTTCGCGTGCATGCACGTTGGACAAGTGCACTTCGATGAAAGGTATTTCCGACGCCAGCAGAGCGTCACGCAACGCCACACTGGTGTGCGTAAAGGCCGCCGGGTTAATCAGAATGTAGTCCACCTCTTCCTGTCGCGCCTCATGGATGCGGTTGATCAGTTCATACTCTGCGTTCGACTGCAGGTGCAGTAGATGGTGGCCCGCTGCGCTGGCTTGCTGATGCAGGCGCTCGTTGATGTCGTTCAGGGTCTCGTGGCCGTAGACGTCTGGCTCCCGAACGCCAAGCATATTCAGATTGGGGCCGTGTAGAGCGAGAATAGTGGCCATGACTGAAACCTTGTTGTCGCATTGTTTTTGGAAGGATCGCCGAAAATAACGACATTTTCCAATCATAATGATTAGTGCAGACGATATCTTCAACACTTTTTGACAATTTGGCGGGCCAATCTCGCCAACTCCGAGGCCATTGTTAACAAGGTAGGAAATAACGTCCATAAGACGTTGGTTTCATAGCGGGGGGTCTAAGGCGCCGCTGATTGACGTTAAGGGCAATCCCGGCGTTCAGGGCAACCCAGAATTGCCAAGAGACCTAATCAGAGTTTTCCCGGCTGGGAAACCAGGGAAAGTGGAGAGCGAAGAGGCTAAAAAGGCGGGAAAACGAGAGCTTAAAGTTGACGGGAAATACAAGGCGGTAAGGCGTCGGAGTCGGTGGATGGCGGCTTGTGCAGCGCCGACATCCACTTGTGTCGTTGCTAATGTGGATCAATCCGAACGTGCGCTGGCGCCGGTAGAACTTGCCCGGACTGATCCGAATCGAGGATCCGGATCAGATGCTTGCCGATACCACGGTGTTGCGGCCCAACCGCTTGGCCTCGTACAGGGCCCGGTCAGCGCGCTCGCACAGGGCTTGCGCGCTGTCGCCGCTCCAGGAGGCAATGCCGCAACTGAAGGTCACGCTGAATTCGTTGGCGCCAGCCGGTTGCAGAAGTTCGGAGAAGCGCTCGCGGATTTCATTGATGACGTTCTTGGCGTCGCTTTCCCGCGTGCCAGGCAGAATCAGGGCGAATTCTTCGCCGCCATAACGCCCGATGTGGTCGGTCTTACGCAGACGCTGCTTGAGGAACATCGACAGGCTGCGCAGCACGCGGTCACCGATAGGGTGGCCGTAGGTGTCGTTGATCTTTTTGAAGTAGTCGATATCCAGCATGGCGAAGCACAGGGGCTGGTCCTTCTGCTTGGCCTTGACGATTTCCTGGTCGAGCAGGTGCAGGGTATGGGTGTGATTGAACAATCCGGTCAGGCTGTCCCGGATCATCAGCGCCAGCAGCGATCTTGCTCTGCGGCCCCGGTTATGGATGGTGGCAATCAGGTGCTTCGGGTCGATCGGCTTGGTGAGGAAGTCGTCGCCACCCAGGCTCATCGCGTGGAGCTGCTTGGTGACATCGTCTTCGGCGGACAAATAGATGATCGGCACGCTGTGCAACCGGTCCTGCTGGCGGATGACCCGCGCGATCTCCATGCCGGTACAGCCGGGCATGTACATGTCCAGCACGATGATTTCCGGCGAGAACTCGTCCAGCGCACGGATGATCTGCATGGGGTCGGTGATGATGTGCGCTTTCATGCCGGCGCGGGTCAGCACGTTCTCCATGAACTTGGCTTGGGCACGGGAGTCGTCCAGGACCAGCACGCGATAGGGCTCCACGGTGTTGCCGTGGGTGTAGGACTCAATCTTCTCGATCAACTGACCGGGATCGACCGATGGATAGAAAAACTCTTCGCCGCCACAGCGGGAGGCTCGCAGCCGGGTTTCGATGCTGCCGTCTTCGTCGCTCATGAAAACGATGGGAATGGGCGTGTCGTGACGTTCCTGCAGAGCTTCAACCGTGGCGATGCCCGTCAGGGGAGCGTTGCCGAAGTTGACGTCGACCAGGATGGTTTCCGGTTTGTGCCGGCTGCAGGCGTCGATCAGGGTTTCCGCATCCTCGAAGGCAGCGGCGCGGAAGCCAAAGAATTCCAGTTGTTTAATCAGCCGGTGGGCCATCTCCATCTCGCACAGGGCAACATAGACCGGGGTGCGCAGATAGGTGCGTGGCGCTTCCTCCAGGTCTTGGTCCGTGCGGCGCAGGGTGCACTGGCTGAGCTGATCTATGGCGCTTTGCATGTCGTCCTGCACGTCGCCGGAGAGCGGACTTCCCGGGGGCCAGCGCTGGAGAATCGAAAGCAGTTGTTCACCGGCAGCGGCATGCTTTTCCATCTCGAAGCGCTGGGCGTAGCGCACCAGTTTTTCAGTGGCGCTGGAAAGGTCTCGGTGCAGAATTTCCGCCTGATCGGCCGATTCTTTTACTTTCTGCCAGGTGTCGAGGACAACGCGTGCCTGGGTGGTCACCCGCCGGGCAAAGTGCTGCTTCAGTTTTTCCTTTTGATTGTCTTCAGTCATTGAGTCTCTGGCCCGTCACTATGGGAACCCTGAACAGCGCCTGGATTGCCTCTGGCTTTCCGATTGATTTAGGCGCTATTCAGGGGCTCCAATGGTCCGGAAATGCGGGTGCCCGCCGGCAACGTCTTCCCGGGATAGCGTTATTTTTCTTACGTGTCAGCTTTTGCCCAAGCGGGGCGTCGGTAACGACACGGAACTCTGAACTCTGAACTCTGAACTCTGAACTCTGAACTCTGAACTCTGAACTCTGAACTCTGAACTCTGAACGCCGGATCTGCACAAAGACGGGTCCAGAAACTCCTGCATCTTGTGATTGTAGAGTCATCATCGGGTTACGGAAGAGTCTATAGTGTTTTATGTTGTCGGCGTAGGTGACGCTATGTAAATGTTTGTCATATCCGGAAGCCCGCGAGCCGCCGGAGGGGATTCGTAGAGCGAGTTCCGGGCACCGGCTCACCCATTCACGAAAAGGGATTGGCCAGGGATGCACAGAAAAAGTCGTGGGATCGTTTCACTCCGGCTGTTGCTGTTGCTTTTTACCGGGAGCCTGATTTTGCTCCTGCTCGTGGCCAGTCTGCTGGCGAGTATGGCGGTATTCCGAGGCTATATCGTCGAGCAGCTCGAAGGCCACGCGAACGACGGTGCGGTGGCCGTGGGCCTGTCCCTTTCCAATGCAATCGACGGTCGCGATCCGGTGGCATCGTCGTCTCTGATCGATGCCACCTTCGACAGCAGCCGCTATTTATCCATTCGCTATGAGAACGTTGCTCAGGCGTTCGTGATCGAACGCCGCGATAATGCGCTCGTTTCCAGGGTGCCCGCCTGGTTTGTCGAGCTGACGGATCTACCGCTGGAAGACTTTCGCGCAGAGGCGTCGGTCATGCGTGGCTGGCAATTTTTGGGCACCGTGGAGGTGACCAGCCATCCCGGGGCGGGCTATCAGGACCTGTGGCGTATGGCCCGGCGGTTGGCTTTGGGGACTTTGGTCATTGGCGGTGGTGCGCTGCTGCTGCTTTACCTGATGATGCGGCGTGCCCTGCGTCCGCTTGACGGGCTGGAACGGCAGGCTGAGGCGATTCGCCGTCGCGACTTCCGATTTAAGGCACCGGATGCGGGTACCCGAGAGCTGGCCAGGGTGACATACGCCATGAACCAAATGGCCGGAGATATGGGGGCGCTGTTCGAAGGTCAGGGCAAGCTGATAGCGCATTTGCGGCAAATGAACAACGAGGATCGCCTGACTGGCCTCGCCAGCCGTTCGGCATTCGACCAGCGTCTTCGGGTGATGATCGAAACCCAGGAATCCCGCCGTCAGGGCGTACTGGTGTTGCTGCAGCTGGCCGGGTTGGGGGACTTCAATAACCAGATCGGGCGCTCTGAGGCAGACGCCATGCTGCAGGCCGTGGCCTCGCAGCTGCGGACCTTTGAGCGTCTGCACCCGGGGGCCTTCACCGGGCGTCGGGCCGGTGCCGAATTTGCGCTGTTCCTGCCCGGCGCTGCCCTTGTCGATGCCCGCTTCTGGTTGCAGTCGCTGGTGATGGAGCTGGACGGCATATACTCGGATCGGGCTAATGGAGTAGACGTGGCGGTTCACGCCGGACTGGCGGCCGCTAACGACGATAGCCGTGTGAGCGGGCTCTTCGAAGCCTGCGACGAAGCGCTGCGTCAGGCTCAAATGTCACGCGAGAGCAACTGTAAAGTGTTCGATGTCACTCAGTCGACCCAGCACGGTGTCGAACAGTGGCGCGAACACCTGCAGGCGGCGTTGGAGAACGATTCCATCAAGTTATTGTTCCAGCCACTGCTGAGAATCTCCAGCCGCGAGGTCCACCACTATCATGTCATGTCGCGTCTGGAGATCGATGGTGAGTGGGTTGCGGCGGGCGTGTTCGTGCCCATGGCTGAACGGTTCCAGTTAATGGCACAACTGGACGTGCGGGTTCTCGACCGGGTGTTGGCGCTGCTGCACCAGCACCCGGCGCTTGAATTTAGCATCACCTTCGGCTCGTCATCCGTTGCCGACAAGGCGTTTCGGGAGCAGATCGATCAGATGCTGACACAGGCTCACGGCGTCAGGAGCCGTCTCTGGGTTTGCGTGGCGGAAGATGCCGTGCAGCATCGCCGGACCGAGGTGGGGCTTTGTGTGCGCCTGCTGCGGCGGCTTGGCGTCAGAGTGTTGGTCGACCACTTTGGCGTCGGTGGCGTACCTTTCAGCTATCTGCGTAATCTGCCTTTTCAGGCGCTGCGTATTGATCCAAGCTTTATTCACAATATCGACACGCATCCGGATAACCGTTTTTACCTGAAGTCCATCGTGACTATCGCCCACAGTCGCGGGGTCGAGGTGTTTGCGGCCGGGGTCGAAACCGCAGCCGAATGGCATATAGTCACCGAGTCAGGCGTGGATGGCGGTACCGGTTACCATCTGGCGCGTCCCGATGAAAACTTGCCCTGAGGCCAGGCGCTCTAGGCCCCGGCTCCAATTGCGGTGATCCCGACAATCCGGCAAGGTAAGGGCACGATAGCGCGGTGTCCGCTCAGGATAGAGCAGGGCTAACAGCATCAACCTCATCACAGACGAAACAAGGTGCAAGGCTATGTGGAGCAAAACCAAACGGTTTTTCCGGGGATCGGCGGGCGATACGCGGGGTGGCGCCGGCAAGGTGGCGAAGCTCCTCGTGGCCTTGCTGGTGGTCTATCTGGTGGTGGTGGCCATTCTTGGCATTTACTGGAGTAGCGAACCGAATACGTTTTCGGTCAAGGAGCAAACGCGCGAGACGGCGCGCGCGATGGATCGGGAAATGGTGACCGGTTTTACCACCACGGCGACGTTGATCAAGATGGCCGAAACCCTGTTGAACAAGCCCGGCGGCTATATTACCAACGATCTTTTTCCGCCCGGCGTGTGGATGGATAACATGCCCCGCTGGGAGTTCGGTGTGCTGGTACAGCTGCGGGATATGACCCGGGCGCTGCGCAAGGATATCAGCCGCTCGCAGAGCCAGTCGGCGGAAGATCCGGACCTGACGGTTGCCGAGCCGCAAATGCACTTCGACAATAGCAGTTGGGTTCTGCCTGCCACCGAGTCCGAATACCAGAAGGGGATCGATGCCCTCAAACGCTACCTGAGCCGTCTGTCCGACCCCCAGCAGCCCCGGGCTCAGTTCTATGCGCGTGCCGACAATCTCAACAATTGGCTGGCGGATCTGGAAACCCGGCTGGGCAGTCTCTCCCGGCGCTTGAGTGAGAGCGTGGGCAAGCAGAGCATTGGCGAGGGTATGCGGGAGCTGCCGGAAACCGAAACATCTGACGAATACAAAGTGGTTAGGACCCCTTGGAGCCAAATCGACGATGTCTTCTACGAGGCTCGGGGTACCTCTTGGGCGCTGCTGCACATCTTCCGCGCCATCGAAGTGGATTTCCGCAAGGTCTTGATGGACAAGAACGCGTTGGTAAGCGTGCGTCAGGTCATTATCGAGCTTGAAGGCTCTCAGGAGTCGATGTGGAGTCCGGTGGTGCTCAATGGTAGCGGATTCGGCATTCTCGCCAACCACTCACTGACCATGGCGTCCTACCTGGCAAGAGCCAACTCGGCGATTACGGATTTGCGGGAGCTGTTGAGTCAGGGGTGATCGAACGCGCGGACGCTAAATGTCGTCGAATCGCCAATCGATGGAGGTCAGGTTCACCTAAAAGCGTAAAGCGTAATTTGGCCTACTGGTTATAAAAAGGCAGCGATCCTCGGGATCGCTGCCTTTTTATTCGAACAGCCGGCACTTGCCGGCGTGAACGCAATTACTTCTTGTAGGCTGCCACTGACGCTTCAACCGCCTGGCGCGCAGCCGCGGCATTGTCCCAGCCTTCAACTTTGACCCATTTGCCAGCTTCCAGATCCTTGTAGTTCTCGAAGAAGTGCTGGATCTGATTACGCAGTAGCTCCGGCAGATCCTCCACGTCCTGGATGTCCTTGTACTGGGCGCAGACCTTATCGTGCGGCACGGCGACCAGCTTGGCATCGCCGCCGGCTTCGTCTTCCATGTTCAGCACGCCCACCGGCCGGCAGCGGATGACGCAACCTGGCATGATCGGGTAAGGCGTGACCACCAGAACATCCAGTGGATCGCCGTCGTCAGCCAGGGTGTTGGGGATAAAGCCGTAATTGGCCGGGTAGAACATCGGCGTCGCCATGAAACGGTCGACGACAACCGCGCCCATGTCCTTGTCGACTTCGTACTTGATCGGCGAAGAGGCATTGGCCGGGATCTCGATCAGGACGTTAATGTCCTCGGGGGGATTCTTTCCGGGAGGAATGTTGTCGATGTTCATGAAGCGTCCTTCCTAATGGTCGTGAATGGAATCGTGCAAACGTGAATGGTGACGGATTATACCCATCGTCCCGTGAGGGGTGAAATATACCTTCAAATTAACGGCGGCTTTACGATCCGTCGCATGACAGTACGGTCATGAATCTAGCGCCGGCGCCTCAGTGTGCTAGAGTTAATTTGTCTGTCCCTACGGTGCGGTCGTGCGTTTCCGGAATGGTTTCGCCGACGTATCTGTTTAGGGGGTTGTAGTCAGACCAGATGTGCAGCGACGGCAGGATCGACCGGGAGCTGGGAACTGGCCTCGCCCCGAATCATCGCCTGTCCGTGAATATGCTTCTCAGAGTCTGCTTTAAAGCCAGGTATGTCCAAATACAAGGAGTCACACCATGGAAGCCAAGAATACACAGGACGATTACAGACACGTAAAAGAAGATCTTCAGCTCCTGCGTGACGATCTCGCCAAGTTGAGCCGCGCCGTGGCTGACGGCCAGAAAAGCAATATCAGCAGCTTGCGCGATGAAATTCGCAAGGAAAGCCGAGACGCACTCCGCCATGCACGGGAGCGCGGAGACGAAGCATTGAATCGCGCACGGGATGCTGGCAGCAAGGCCTATCATGACGTAGAGCACAAAATCGAGGAGCGCCCTTTCCTCAGTGTGGTCATCATGTTCTTAGTCGGTCTGGTGGTCGGTAAGTTGCTTGATCGCTAGATGATCAGTCCTGGCGATATCAAGGCGCTTCTGCGCAAGGCTCTTGCCGCCTTTATTGGGGCGGTGCTGGGCTTTGTGCTGCTTAGCGCCCTAATAATTGGCGGCTTTGTGATGCTTCTCAAGGCCGCCACGCTTGGCCTCTCGCCCTGGGTGGGCGAGGCAGGCGCCTACGGTATCACCGGCTTCGTTTGTTTTCTGTTGCTGGGTATCTTCTTTTACTGTGTGCTTCGTCAGCCGAACAAGAGTTCCGGTGAAGGCGCCGATGATGATGGTAAAGAGGGTGGCGTATCGCCGGCAAACGCATTCCGTAAGCTGATCACCAAGAATCCCTGGGAAGCGGTCTTGATCGCATTTGCGCTGGGCGTGACAGAGCATAGCGATCCTCGCATGCGTCAAATGTTGATTCAGAGTGGTATCGCCTTCCTCAAAGTGGGCAACATTATGGATGATGGCGAACCGGGCGACGAAGAGGCTGCCATGGATCGAGCGTCTAACGACGAGAGCGAAGGTGCTGAAGTAAGCGCCCCGAAGGCCTAGTGCACTAACTAGTCTTCGGGCGCTACCGGAACTGCACGCGTGACGACGGACCCCGGTCGCCCTGACCGCAAAGGTGATCTGACCCGTGACGGCCCCTTATTTAGGCGTTGACCTCTTTCCAGGCGTGGATACCTCTCCACGCTTAGGTACATCGTCTCCTGCAGGAACTCGCGTTGACGATCTGTCAAAGTCCCATTTGCTTACCGATCAATTCCTTCATGATTTCCGTGGTGCCGCCGCCGATGGACAGCAGTTTGCCATCACGGTGCAGCCGTTCGACCATGGCTTCCCGCATGTATCCCATGCCGCCGTGAAGCTGGATGGCCTCGCGGGTGACATTTTCGCAAACATCTGCAGCAAAGTTCTTGGCCATGGCGACCTGCTTAACCGGGCTCTTGCCGGCCTGCATCAGGGCAGCGCACCGATAAGTATATTCCCGCGCGATATCCACCTGGGTGGCCATCTCCACCAGCTTGTGGCGGGTGACCTGGAAGCCGGTCAGCGAACGGCCGAACGCCTCGCGGGAACGACAGTAGGTGAGAGCGGCTTCCAGAGCAATCTCGGCGGTCATGTAACCCATAATAGCGAGCATCAACCGCTCGGACAGAAAGTTGGTCATGATTGCGACGAAACCGCCGTTCTCGCTACCAATCAGGCGTTCAGCGGGCACCCGGCAATCCTCGAAGAAAAGCTCGGCGGTATCGCTGGCCCACCAGCCCATCTTTTTCAGCTTGCGGCCGCGGACAAAGCCGGGCGTATCGCGGTCGATCAGCAGCAAGCTGATACCGCCGTGACCGGGTTCGCCGGTACGAACTGCGACCGTGTAGTGGTCGGCGCGATGGCCGCTGGTGATGAAAGTTTTACTGCCGTTGACGACATAGTGGTCGCCATCCCGGACGGCGTGGGTTTTCAGGTTGGCCACGTCCGAGCCGCCAGCGGGTTCAGTAACGGCCAGCGCCATGATCTTTTCGCCCCGCAGCACCGGCGGCACAATCTGCTCGCGGATTTCGGGACGGGCCCAGCGCACGACCGGAGGCAGGCCGATATCCAGCGACCCCATGCCAGCGACGAAACCGCCCGAGGTGGAGCGCATCAACTCCTCGCTGATGACAACTTTCAGAAAGACATCGCCCTCGCTGTGGCCGCCGAGTGCCTCGGGGTATCCGGCGCCGAGCAGGCCGGCGTCGCCGGCAAGGCGATAGATGTCCCGTGGAAACTCGCCGGCTTCCTCCCATTCGTCGATATGAGGCAGCACATGGGTGCTGACGAACTTGCGAGCAGTCTGCCGGGCCTGATCGTGGGTCTCGGTGAAGTAATCGGTCAGCATAAATCCACCTATCCTTTGCGGAATTATTGTGAAGGCATGAGTGTGGCTGATTGGTAAAAACCAAGCAAGCGCTTGGTAAGCAACCTGATCTGGGTCAAGTCTTCTCTGGCCGGGGTTCCGGGTGATGGATAGAGTGTTGGCGCTTCTCTACGCCTCACTAACCAGATGCGTTAGAGTGGTACAGGAGTAGTACAGGTGCCCCGGACAGCAACGACTCAGAGATGTCCTCGGTAGCGCTGCGACGCTGTCGACGATCCTCTTCGCGTTCGGGGAAGGGCATTCTGCCCGGATAAAACAACTTCCTGACGGATGACAGGGAGCACCACAAAATGACGATTAAGAAAGTGCTCATCGCCAATCGCGGTGAGATTGCGGTCCGGATAGCCCGCGCCTGCCAGGAATTGGGCGTCAAGGCTGTGGCTATCTATTCCGAAGCCGACCGTTATTCCCTACATGTCAAAAAAGCGGATGAAGCGCACCGGATCAGTGAGGATCCACTGACGGGGTACCTCAATCCCCATCACATCGTGAACTTGGCTGTGGAAACCGGCTGCGATGCGCTGCATCCGGGCTACGGTTTCCTGTCCGAGAACGCCACCCTGGCGGCGGTCTGCAAGGAGCGGGGGATCCGCTTCATCGGTCCTTCTGCGGAAGTGATCGAGTCCATGGGCGACAAGACCCATGCGCGGCAGACCGCAGTCAACGCGGGCGTGCCGGTTACGCCGGGCTCTGAAGGCAACCTGGAAGATGTCGAGGACGCGGTCAAACAGGCCGAATCCATCGGCTACCCGGTGATGCTCAAGGCCACCTCCGGTGGTGGCGGACGCGGTATCCGGCGCTGCGACGATGAAGAAAGTCTGCGCCAGAATTACAAACGGGTGATTTCCGAAGCCAGCAAAGCCTTCGGCAGCGCCGATGTGTTTCTGGAGAAGTGCATCGTCAACCCGCGCCACATCGAAGTCCAGGTACTGGCGGATAGCCACGGTAACGTTATCCACCTGTACGAGCGGGACTGCTCCATCCAGCGCCGTAACCAGAAGCTGATAGAGCTGGCGCCGTCGCCCCAGCTCAGCGACGAGCAGCGGGAGTACATCGGCGATCTGGCGGTGCGTGTATCCAAGGAAACCGGTTACGAGAATGCTGGCACCGTCGAGTTCCTGCTCGACGACAAGGACGACTTCTACTTCATGGAAATGAACACTCGGGTGCAGGTGGAGCACACCATCTCCGAGCAGATCACCGGCGTGGACATCGTTAAGGAGCAGATCCGCATTGCTGGCGGTGCGAAGCTGCGATTCGCCCAGGAAGATATCAGCTACCGGGGTTATGCCGCGCAGTTCCGTATTAACGCCGAGGATCCGAAGAACAACTTCCTGCCCAGTTTCGGTCAGATCACCCGGTACTACTCGCCGGGCGGACCCGGTGTACGGACGGACGCAGCCATTTACACCGGCTACGAAATTCCACCGTACTACGATTCTATGTGCGCCAAGCTGATCGTCTCGGCCATGGATTGGGACGAGTTGCTGGAACGTTCCCAGCGTGCACTCAAGGATATGGGGATCTATGGCATCAAGACCACCATCCCTTATTACCTGGAAATCCTCAGCCATCCGGAGTTCAGGGCTGCTTCGTTCAATACTGGATTTGTGGAAGAGCATCCGGAATTGATCAATTACAGCATCAAGAAGCGTCCGGAATCGTTCGCCGCCGCCATAGCCGCCGCGATTGCCGCCCAGGCCGGAATCTGATGGGAGTCATTGTATGACCAAGCGTAAAATTGAAATCACTGATGTCATTCTGCGGGACGCCCACCAGTCCCTCATCGCCACCCGTATGCGCACCGAAGATATGCTGCCCGCCTGCGACAAGCTCGACAGGGCCGGTTACTGGTCGCTGGAATGCTGGGGCGGTGCCACCTTTGATGCCTGTGTCCGCTTCCTCAAGGAAGACCCTTGGGAGCGCCTGCGTCAACTGCGTGAGGCCTTGCCGAACACCCGGCTGCAAATGCTGCTGCGTGGACAGAACTTGCTGGGCTACCGGCATTATGCCGATGACGTGGTGGAAGCCTTCTGCCAAAAAGCGGCGGATAACGGTATCGATGTGTTCCGGATCTTCGACGCGCTAAACGACGTGCGCAATCTGGAAACCAGCATCAAGGCGGTCAAGAAGGCCGGTAAGCATGCTCAGGGTACCCTTTGCTACACCGTCAGCCCGGTCCACGGCACTGATCTGTTCCTGAAGCAGGCGAAAGAAATGGCCGATATGGGCGTCGACAGTATCGCCATCAAGGATATGGCGGGCCTGCTCACACCCACAGCCACCCATGACCTGGTCAGCGCCCTGAAGAAGGAGTTGTCGCTGCCGGTGTTCCTGCACTCGCACTATACCTCCGGCATGGCCACCATGTGTCAGTGGGCGGCGTTGGATGCCGGTGTCGATCACATCGACACGGCGCTGTCCGCCTTTGCGGGCGGTACCAGTCATCCGCCCACCGAGTCGGTCGTGGCAGCCCTTAAGGATGCCGGCTATCAGGTGGATCTGGACCTGGAACTGCTGGACGAACTCACCAGCCACTTCCGCGAAGTGCGTAAGAAGTACCATCAGTTCGAAAGCGAGTATAACGGCGTGGATACGGCGGTCCTGCTCTCCCAAGTGCCGGGTGGCATGATGTCCAACCTGGCCAACCAGCTCAAAGAGCAAGGCGCCTTGGATAAAATTCGCGACGTCTTTGCCGAGATTCCGCGGGTGCGCAAGGACCTGGGTTACCCGCCGCTGGTAACGCCGACGTCGCAGATCGTGGGGACCCAGGCGGTAATGAACGTGCTGTCCGGTAAGCGTTACGAGAACATCACCAACGAGGTGAAGAAGTACCTGCAGGGCTGGTACGGCGCTGCGCCGGGCGAAGTCGATGCGCAACTGCAGAAGCGTGCGGTGGGCAACGAGGAGCTGATTGACGAGCGTCCCGCGAACTTGCTCAAGCGTGAGTTCCATACCCTCAAGGATCAGATCGGCGATCTGGCCGAATCCGAGGAAGATGTACTCACTTATGCCATGTTCCCGGACCAGGCGCGCCAGTTCCTGGAGCAGCGCAAGGACGGTACTCTCAAGCCGGAGCCACTGGAGCCGAAGCCTGAAGCGGGCGCTGCCGGTGCGATTTCCACCGAGTTCAAGGTGACGGTCCATGGCGAAACCTTCGACATCCATGTCACCGGGGTGAGCCCCAAGGGCGAGGACGAGCGTCGCTTCTACATGACCGTCGACGGCATGCCGGAAGAAATCAGCATGGAGTCCACTGGTGATTTCGAACGCGAAAGTGGTGGTGGCAAGCGCGGCAAAGCCTCGAAGGAAGGCCACGTGACCACCAGCATGCCGGGCAACATCGTTGATGTGCTGGTGAACGAAGGCGACTCGGTCGAGGCAGGCAAGCCGGTCCTGATCATCGAAGCGATGAAGATGGAAACCGAGGTGAAAGCCCCGGTCTCCGGCAAGGTGATCGAGGTTTGCATCAAGAAAGGCGACCGCGTGACGCCGTCCGAGGTGCTGATGGAAATCGAGCCGGCATGATCAGCCGGCCAATGTAGCGGACGCTTTAGAGGGTGTTGCAAAACTACTGCGCTCGGCCATGCGGCGTTGGAAATTCGCTCAAAATGCTCATTTACTATCAGTAAACTGCGCTTTTTCGCGAATTTCCGCCTTGCCTGGCCTTCGCTCGCTACGTTTTGCAACACCCTCTTTAGCTTCCGAGCAGGGCGCAGGCCTGCCGATAAAGCTCAGGGGCCTGGTCGGCCCCTCCGAAGCTGAAGCGTCGGCTACATTCTACCGATAGACTTGGGACCAGATCGCTTGTCCCATCAACGTTTCACTGTCTCTACCCCGTTTGCAGTACCCAACAGCAAAATGTCCGCCGGCCGCTGCGCAAACAGGCCATTGGTCACCACGCCCACAATCTGGTTCAACTTCGCTTCCAGCTCAATCGGATTGTCGATGCTCATATTGTGCACATCGATGATGATGTTGCCGTTATCGGTTTTCACGCCCTCGCGGTAGACCGGGTCGCCCCCCAATTTGACAATCTCCCGGCCCACATGGCTGCGGGCCATGGGAATGACTTCCACCGGCAGGGGAAATTCGCCCAGCACGCCCACTTTCTTGGACTCGTCGGCGATACAGATAAACGTCTTGGCAACGGCCGCCACGACCTTTTCCCGGGTGAGGGCCGCGCCGCCACCCTTGATCAGCTCCAGGTGTTCATTGGTTTCGTCCGCGCCGTCGATGTAGAACTCAAGATGGGATGCTGCATTGAGGTCGTAGACCGGAATGCCGTGTTTCTTCAGGCGTTCGGCGGTGGCATCGGAGCTGGCGACTGCGCCGTCGAACTCGGTTTTCAATGCCGCCAAGAGGTCGATAAAGAAGTTGGCGGTGCTGCCGGTGCCGACGCCGATCACGCTATCCGGATCGAGCTGCGGGCGGAGAATGTCGATGGCCGCCTGGGCCACGGCCTGTTTGAGTTCGTCCTGAGTCATAGCGTCCTCGGAAGGGTATCTCGATGGATGTCGAAGAAGGGCTCACAGTATAGCCGGGCAAAGGCCGGTCATACAGGAAAAGCCTGAGGCGTGCCCAGTACAATGAATGAGTGGACGTAGCGCCGCCAAACTCCTTAGACTTGAGGGTTTTCGCGCTCCGAAACCCCAAGCTCACGATGACTGACGCAAACCCAGAAGGGAAATGCCCCATGCCACAGCGCTACATCAAGAAAATACTCGATGCCCGAGTCTACGATGTGGCGATCGAATCGCCGCTGACTCATGCCCGTAACCTGTCCAAGCGGTTCAATAATCACATTATTCTGAAGCGGGAAGATCTGCAGCCGGTGTTCTCGTTCAAGTGCCGTGGCGCCTACAACGCGATTGCCCATCTCACAGAAGAAGCGAGAAACAAAGGCGTGATTTGCGCCTCCGCGGGTAACCATGCCCAGGGCGTCGCCATGGCGGCCCAGGAGCTGGGTATCAAAGCGGTGATCGTGATGCCCCAGACGACGCCCGAGATCAAGGTGAAGTCGGTGCGCGACCGCGGCGCCAAGGTTGTGCTCAAGGGGGATGCTTTTGACGAGGCCGCAGCCCACGCCAAAGAGCTGATGGAAAAGCAGGGGCTTACCTACATTCCGCCCTATGATCATCCCGACGTCATTGCCGGCCAGGGCACCGTGGCCATGGAACTGCTGTGGCAATTCACCAAGCCCCTGCACGCTGTATTCATTCCGGTAGGTGGCGGCGGTCTGATTGCGGGCATGGCAGCCTATATCAAATACTTGCGCCCGGACACGCGGATAATCGGGGTGGAACCGGAAGACTCCAACTGTCTGCAGGCGGCGCTTGAAGCCGGCGAGCGGGTGATCCTCGACGAGGTGGGTATTTTTGCCGACGGCGTGGCCGTCAAGCAAATTGGCGAGAATACCTGGGATGTTTGCAAGGAGACTGTGGACGAGGTAGTGACGGTCAGCACCGATGAAATCTGTGCAGCCATCAAGGACGTGTTCGACGACACCCGTTCTATCTGCGAGCCGGCCGGTGCGCTCGCCGTGGCGGGCATCAAAAAGTACATTCAGCGCGAAGAAATCGTCGGCCAGAACCTGGCGGGTATCCTTAGCGGCGCCAACATGAATTTCGATCGGTTGCGTTACATTTCCGAGCGCACGGAAATTGGCGAGCAGCGCGAAGCGATTCTGGCCGTGACCATTCCGGAGCGCCCGGGCAGCTTCAAGTCATTCATCAATGCCCTGCACAAGCGCAGCATTACCGAGTTCAATTACCGGTATTCCGACGGCGACGAGGCGCGAATCTTCGTCGGTATCCATATCCAATCCGGTGGGCTGGGGCGTGACGAGCTGGTTCAGGACCTGCGCGATGGCGGCTATCCCGTGATTGATCTGACCGACAGCGATATCGCGAAGCAGCATATTCGCCATATGGTGGGCGGTCACGCGCCGAGCATTCACAACGAGAAGGTGTTTCAGTTCGAGTTCCCGGAGCGCCCGGGCGCCTTGCTGAAGTTTCTGATGTCCCTGGGCACGCGCTGGAATATTTCCATGTTTCACTATCGCAACCACGGTGCGGCCTATAGCCGGGTGCTCATGGGCGCGCAGGTGGAAGACCATGAAATCGGCGCCTTCACCCAGATGCTCGATAAGGTGGGCTTCCGCTACGAGAATGTGACCGATAATGAGGCTTATCGCTTGTTTTTAGGTAACGGTAACGGATCGTCTGTTACGCAGTAACGACCATGTCGTAGCAAAAATGAAACCCTTGTAATCACTCTTAAATTGTATTAACGAAGTGAGCTGTTATTATTTATAACAATTCTGTGAATAAAAACTAACCATCTGATTGTGAGCGACATTTACAATTTTGTATTTATGACGTTTCTGTTAGTTCGGTGGTTATATAGCGTCGTTCTGTAGTCGGCCAGCAGCACAGAAAAACAAAAGGCGACATTTGAGTCGCCAGCATTGGGGGATGCAATAAAATGGAACGAAAGCCTGACGTTATACGGGCGCTCGTTTTTCTTTTTGCTATTGGTCTTGCGGTTACCGGATTCACCTCGCTCCAGGCATCCGAACCGCGGTCGAAGACAGCAGCAGAAGTGGTCGACTAGCTATTGGTGCCAGTGCTTAAAGAATAAAGCGACGCAGGAAAGCGAAAACCGAGAGCAACCAGCCTGACGTGCGCTGCCTGCCATGACGCCGGTCTGCCAGCCGGTACCGGCCAAAAAAAACCGCTCGCGGCTGTGTCCGCTCGATAATGCCTTGGGGAGAGCAGTCCAGGTGCCGGGCTGGCGTAATCACCCCATCCATGGGCACATCCCAACTGGCAATCGGCAAACGTTCCACTTGCTGAACCTCATGTGCTAATCCGATCAATGCCGGAGGCCGCTGAGGTGCCAAGCGCTTGAAGGCAAACGTACGGTCATAGAAACCGCCCCCCATGCCGAGGCGTCCGCCTTCACGATCGAATCCCACCAGCGGCATCAGTACGGCGTCCAGTGCCCAGGGTGGGCGGCGTGGTGCTCTTCGATCGGTCGGCTCCGGAATGCCGAAACGATTGGGGCGTAGTTCGGTGTTGGCGTCGAAACGATAGAACCAGAGCTGATTCCCCAAGACCGGGTGCAATACGGGTAGGTAAACGCTCAAATTTCGGCGGCGGGCTTCTTCGATAAACGCACGTGGATCGATCTCGCCGTCGTTGGGTAGATAAAGGCCGATGTGCCGGGCTCGGGAATGACCAAAATGCAGTATCAGTTGGCGGGTCAAAGCCCGGGCGGCAACCCGTTGGGCAGCGGCAGACAAGGCGCGTCGACGCTGTCTCAAATCACGTCGAAGGGTCTTTCGGTCGGCTCTGGCCGGAAGCGGCGGCGCGATGGACTTCACGTTCGGTCGGGTCCGCTGATGGCTGGCTGAAGGCTATTGAAGTAGAAGAAAGCTTCCCGGGTTGCCGTTATCGGATGTGGCCCTTGAACCCAACAGTTCAAGGTGGTGGCCGCTGTAACATATTAGGCTTTCCCCTTCGCGGGGGACATGCTCACAATGCCCTGAAGTAGCCACCTAGGTATTGCGCATCGGCTCGAGGACGTATCCGACCAGCGAACAACCCAGGAAGTACCTCTATTATACGGGCTATACCGGGGCGGGATGCAAACCTGTTTCGGGAATACCCGAGATTGGCTTTTTCAATTAGCCCTCGTTGGGTTCACCCAGCGCTTCGTCGAGGCGGTTGTCGACCCGCTTGAGGATGCCGGTGGCATCTTCGGACATATGGCTTTGCTGCAGCAGGTCGTGGGTAATGTTCAGCGCTGCCATGACGGCGATGCGTTCGGTGCCGAACACTTTGCCGCTCGCGCGAATCTCGCGCATTTGCGAGTCCAGATGCTGAGCAGCCTGCAACAGGGCTTGGCGGGCATTGTCGGGGCAGGCTACCAAATAAGCCTTATCCAGAATATTGACTTCGACCGTGGTCGGTTTTTCCGGCATCAGTGTTGCTCCAGTGCTCTAAGGCGGCCAATCATCGCTTCGATTTTGTTGCGGGCGAGGTCGTTTTTCTGCATGAGCTGGGCGCGCTCGCGATTCCAGTCATCCTGCATCTGACGCAAGGCGGTATTTTCTTGCTCCAGTTTCTGGCAACGAGCAATCAGGCGATCCACCTTGTTGGCGAGGGCCTGCAGTTCAGACTGATCCATGGCTTTCTACATCCCGGCGAATAGTTTCTGGATTTACTGCTGGCGCCTGCCGAAACGGGCCGAGCGGCCATCATGACGAGGGAACAGGGCACCAATAATCCGTCACTTACCCACCAACTATAAATGCGGCCTGAAGAGCGGTCAATTTGATCACCTTGCCGTCCGTTCATCTTGGTAGTGCCTTGTGATCCTCCGCTCAAGATGCCGCGGAAAGACCTTCGTTCAGGCTACCGCGATAGGCCCGCCAGGCAGGCGCCAGAGAAACGATCAAAGCTGCCAGCGGCACGGCCGCGAGCAAGGCCCACTCCTGGCTATCCGGCCATCGCAGGCTGAGAGCAATTCCCCAGTGGGAGAGTAGCCACGGCGCGAGCGCGGTAAGCAGCGCGGCGCCAAAGATCAAAGCCAGGGCGCAGGCCAACAGCGACAGTAGTACACACTCTACCGCATAAAGGGCTGCGATCAGGCCGGGGGACGCGCCGACCGCGCGCAAGATCGCAATTTCCCGCTTTCGCTGGTTCTGGATCGCCAATAGCACAGCGATGAGCCCGATCAGACTGGTAACCACGACAAAGCCGCTTAACGCCACCAGCGCACGCTCGAATTGGCCCATCAAGCGCCAGAGTTCACTCAGCGCGACCCCGGGGAGTATGGCGCTGAGCGGCTCCAGGGCGGATTCATTGATCGCACGCTGGACCTGGAAGGTCAGCACCTTGCGGCCGACCCCGGCATAGGCGGCAGTAATGGCGCGGGGTGTCAGGTCCCGTTCGCGCACGGCATCGGGCGAAGGGGTGCGGCCCGGAATCCGAACGCCGGACTGCCAGCCCACGTGGATGGCTTCCATGCCTGCCAGGCTGATATACACGGCGCGGTCTACCGGGGTGCCGGTTGGTGCCAGGATGCCGGAGACCTTGAACGGCATATCCTCGTGCTTCATGAAGCTGACGCTACCGGTGCCATGGGCCAGGGTAATACGGTCGCCGGGGGCGTGGCCGAGATCCCGCGCCACATCCGCTCCTAGGACCACGTCGAACAGGTCGTCGAACCACGCTCCCTGAGTCACGGTCACAGCGTGGTCCCGCCCGTAGCGGAAATGCTCGGGAAACGCTTTGGAGGTGCCCACCACGCGAAAGCCCTGGTAACTGTCCCCTAGGGAAATAGGCACCAGCCAGTCGATACGTTTGTCCGCAGCCAGGGTTTCGTAAGTGCTCCAGCGGATGTTGTTAGTGGCATCGCCGATATGGAACACGGTATAGAGCAACAGGTTGAGCTGGCCCGCTCGCGCGCCAATGATCAGATCGGTGCCGCTGATAGTGCGGGTAAAGGTGTCCTTGACCTCGGAGCGCAGGTACTGAACGCCGAGCAGCAAAGTCACGCTCAGCGTGAGTGTCAGGGTGACCAGGCTGAGCACGCCGCGCCGGTGCCAGATACTGGCCAGGGCGAGGCGCAGAAAACGCGAAAGACTCATGCCGTGGTCTCCGTTTTTACGGTTTGTCCCAGGTCCAGCCTGCGGTCGAACGCGTTCGCCAGGCTGGCATCGTGACTGACGAAGACTAGTGCGGCGCCGCTGACCCGGCATTGGCTCATCAATAATTCGAGGAAGCGATCCCGGTTGTCTGTATCCAGCGCTGACGTCGGCTCGTCGGCGAGAACAAGCGCAGGACCGCCGATCAGCGCTCGGGCGCAGGCCACCCGTTGCTGCTGGCCGACACTGAGCCGGGTCACCGGGCGTTGCCAGAGAGCTTCGGAGACGTCGAGGGCCATCAGCAGATAGCGGGCTTCAGCGGCCGGAGACGAGACAGCCCGGCCAGCGCGAGGTTTCGAGAGCCGGCAGGGTAGCGTGACGTTGTCGATCACGCTCAGATACGGCACCAGATTGAACTGCTGGAATATGACACCGAGCTGGTCAGCCCTAAGCCGGTCTCGCGCCCGCCGGCTGATATTGGACAACGTGGTACCTCGGAATTTCAACTCGCCGCTCTCGGGCAGGCTCAGGCCCGCCAGCATGGCTAGTAGCGTGCTCTTGCCGCTGCCGCTAGGGCCACGCAGGAACAGGTGGTCGTTCGCCTGTAGGCTGAGATCCGGGAAATGCAGGCGGTGGTCGGCGCCGGGCCAGCGGAAGGCCAGGTGGGTTGCCTCGATAACGGGGGGGGCTTGGCGGGCAGTCATGGCAATAAAAACGTCACCTTGTGGTCGCCGTCTGGCAGTGTATGATCAGCTCGAATCAACTTGCGAGGATTCTAAACGTGTTTCATGCCGTCCGGGCTCTGTTTCTTTTGTCTTGCCTCATTCTGAGCGTTTCGCTAACGGCGGACGAGGACTGGGCCGAAGTGGACTGGCTGGAACTCATGCCTGCCGAAGACCTTGCGCTACTGGAGAGTCTGCCGCAAGTCGAGCACCAAGGTGACGGCCCCGTCACGCTGCCTGACGAGATTATGACCGGACGCACGGTACCGGCATTCGACAATCGCAAGGTCCGCATTCCCGGCTTCGTCGTGCCTCTTAAAGTGGGCGACGACCAGCGCATTTACGAGTTTTTCCTGGTGCCTTACTTCGGTGCCTGTATCCACGTACCGCCGCCACCGCCCAACCAGATTATCCACGTCACCTATAAGCCCGGTTTCGCTGTGGATGTGCTCTACAACCCGTTCTGGGTCAAGGGCGTATTGCAGATCGAGGATAACGAGAATGAGGTGGGCGCTTCGTCCTACGCCATCGACGCCCAGGCCGTGACGCCCTACGAGCAATAGAATGAATGGGAGCAATAGGGCGCCGCTTTACTCGGCGGTGAATCGGGTTTGATCGCCGGTCAACGTCGTTGCGCCCTGGCCCTGATCGCTGACCCATTCCACATCCAACCGCTCCAATGCTTCGAAACGGTCGAACAGCAGCGTGCCGAACTCGCTCGCAAGCGGTGATTCGTCACAGGACAGATGCTGGCTGACTTCGAATTCCGCGTGGCTGCCACCACGCTCTTCGTGCTCGTGCTCGTGCTCGTGCTCGTGCTCGTGCTCGTGTGCTTCAGTCTCTTCGTGGTCCGCATCGCGACCATGCTCATGTTCTGTCAGGGTGTGGCTGGCGCTGGCTTCGGTGATCTCGCAGCCTGCGCCTGACAGCAGGGGAGTGGACTCGAGCCACTGCACTGTTTCGGCTATGCGTGCAGCCTGGGCGTAGTTCTCCGGGGCATGTTCGAAACCCACCAGGTTGAACGCTGGGGATTCAAGGATAAGGTCGATGGATTGGCCCTCGATAGCGGCCTGCAGGCGGGCCTCGCCATGCACGTGGGCGCCGAGTCCTTCGGCGGCTTGAGCTGTGAATGTGAGGCATAGCAGTGGCAAGGACAGGGCAAATCTAAAGGGCGTCATCGGCAATTTCTCGCTATTAAATGTTATATTATAACGTAATTCGAAAGAGCGGCTGCGTCAACGGCTTCCGGTCGATGTGTTTGGTCTGCCTGAGTGCTACGATAGAGAGCTTCAAATGCATCCACAGATAGCCGTTCAATGACTGATCACATATCCCAAGCACCGGCCCTCGACGACTTTGAAACCTGGGCCAACTTTTTTACAAGCTACAAGGCTTTCAGCCACCCGGCGGAGCTGCATGGCGGCCTGTGCGGCCGGCTCGCTGCCGGTGGCCGTCTGAAAACCGAAGAGTGGCGTAGTCTCGCTTGCGAGCAGATGGGTGTCGCGCCCGACGTCGCGCAAGGCTCGGATGAGCTGGCCACGTTCCTCGATACCGTTTACGACGTCACCCTCGCGGCGATGCAGTCGTCCGACCTGGGTTTTCGTCCGCTGCTGCCGGACGACGAGTACACCCTGGATCAGCGCCTGCAAGCCCTCTCTGCCTGGGTGCGCGGCTTTCTCGAGGGGATGGCGGTGATGGCGAGCCGAGAGTTGGGCGAAGCCACCGGCGAAGTACGTGAAGTGGTGGAAGACATGGTTTCTATCAGCCAGGTTGCTCAGGGCGAGGAGGACAGCGAGGAAGGTGAGCAGCAGTTCAACGAGATCATGGAGTACGTCCGTGTCGGTGCACTGACCGTATTCACTGAATTCAATCCGCCCGTCCCGCCGGCGGAAACCACGCTTCACTGACAGGCAGAACGACTCGCTGAACGACATGAACTAAAGAGCAGCTCACTGAAGTGCGCAATCCTCTTTTCGATAGATCTAACCGGAGTGTCCGCATGTTGATGCCGATAAAAGAATTTGCCTCACGCCGAAAGACCCTGAGTGAGCACATGGCGGCCAACAGTATCGCAATCGTACCGGCTGCCCCCGAGCGGGTGCGCAACCGGGACGTACTGCACCCCTATCGCCAGGACAGCGATTTCTATTACCTGACCGGCTTCGACGAACCCGACGCTGTGCTGGTGCTGATCCCGGGGCGGGAACATGGCGAGTCGGTGCTGTTCTGCAAAGAACGCAATCCTGAAAAGGAGCTTTGGGACGGTTTTCTCGCCGGCCCGGAAGGGGCTATCGAAACGTATGGGTTCGACGACGCGTTCCCCATTGCCGATATCGACGACATCCTGCCCGGCATGATCGAGGGGCGCAGCCGGGTCTACTACCCGTTGGGCAAAGACAGGGCGTTTGACAGCCAGGTGATGGAGTGGGTCAAAACCATCCGCTCCAAAGTGCGTACAGGCGCCCACCCACCCGGTGAATTCGTGGCGCTGGAGCACACGCTGCATGACTTGCGCCTTTATAAAAGCGCGTCGGAAATCAAGGTAATGGCCAAGGCCGGCGAAATCAGCGCAGAGGCTCATTGCCGGGCGATGAAGCGGGCTAAGCGCGGTGGCTACGAATATCATCTGGAAGCCGAACTGATCCACACGTTTATGTCTCACGGTGCCCGGTCCACAGCCTATCCGTCGATTGTCGGCAGTGGCCTCAACGGCTGTATTCTGCATTACATTGAGAACAGCGCGCCGCTTAAAGACGGTGATCTGGTCCTGATCGATGCCGGCTGCGAGCTGGAAAACTATGCGTCGGATATCACCCGCACCTTCCCGATCAACGGCCGCTTTACCGATCCTCAGAAAGCCCTCTACGAGGTGGTGCTAGCGGCCCAGTACGCGGCGATCGAAGCGGTGAAGCCCGGCAACCACTGGAATCACTCTCATGAAGCCGCGCTCAGGGTGCTGACCCAGGGACTGCTCGATCTCGGATTGTTGCAGGGTTCCCTCGACGAGGCGCTTGAGCAGGAGGCTTACAAGCCTTTCTTCATGCACCGCACCGGGCACTGGCTCGGGCTGGATGTGCACGACGTAGGCGACTACCGGGTCGGCGACGCGTGGCGGGTACTGGAGCCGGGCATGGTGTTGACCGTCGAGCCCGGGTTGTATATCTCGCCCAACAATACCGATGTCGCCGAGCAATGGCGCGGTATCGGCATTCGTATCGAGGATGACGTGGTGGTGACCAAAGAGGGTTGCCGCATTCTGTCCGAAGGCGCGCCGAAGACGATCGCCGAGATCGAAGCCTTTATGGCGGACGCGTGAGCTAACCGGAGCAGCCAGAGACGTGGTGGATCACACAGCCTTCGATACGGACATCCTGATTGCGGGCGGCGGCTTGGCCGGGGCAACCTTAGCGCTTGCGTTGGTGCAACGCTTGCCGCGACTGCGGGTCACCGTGGTCGAAGCCTTCCCGCTGGCGCCCGATGCTCAGCCAAAAGACTACCAGCCCAGCTACGATGCCCGCTCCACCGCCTTGGCTTGGAGCTCGCGTCTGATTTATCAGGCGCTGGGCCTATGGGATGATCTGGCACCGCATGCCACGCCAATCCGCCATATTCATGTTTCCGACCGCGGGCGTTTCGGCTCCACGCGCATGACCGCAGAGGAGCATGCCCAGGATGCCCTGGGCTACGTGGTGGACAATCGCTGGCTGGGACTGAGCCTGATGCAAAGGCTGGCGGATCTGCCGCAGGTCCAGTGGCAGGCACCGGCCAAAGTGGTGGACGTAACGCCGCTGGCCGAGGGCGTTTCGGTACGTCTCGATAAGTCCGGCGGAACGGTGGATTTGACGGCCCAATGCCTGGTGATCGCCGACGGAGGTCGCTCCGGTTTGCGGGAACAGCTGGGTTTTCGGGTTGAGCAGACCCGGTATGACCAGCATGCGCTCATCGCCAACGTGTCCACAAGCGATCCGCATCGGTTCACGGCCTACGAACGTTTCACCGACGCGGGGCCCATGGCCCTGTTGCCCCGTGGCGGCTCGCGGCGTGCGGGACAAGATTCGGCGTTGGTCTGGACGCTGGATGGCGATGCGCTGGATGCGACGCTGGCCTTGACGGACGAGCAGCGCTGCGAACGCCTGCAGCAGCGTTTCGGTTGGCGCCTGGGCCGGTTTACCCGTATCGGCGAGTGCAGCCACTATCCGCTAACCCTGAGCACGGTGCAGGAGTCGGTTCGGCCGGGCATCGTCTTGATCGGCAATGCGGCTCACACGCTGCATCCGGTCGCTGGCCAAGGCTTCAATTTGGCGCTACGGGGACTGATGGCGCTGGTGGACCAGTTCGAATCGGCCGAGATGGGCCAAGTGCCGCTGGGGCGTATCGATGTATTGAATGCCTATCAGGCTAAACACCGTCAGGACTGGCAGGATACCGTGAGATTCTCGGACTCCCTAATTCAGATTTTCGGTGCTCGCTCGCCCCTGCTGGCGGCGGCGCGGGATGCGGGACTGGTGGGCATGGACCTGGTGCCAGGCGCGCGCCGGTGGTTTGCCAAACGCGCCATGGGCCTGGGTCGCCGCTCGCTTCGAAGCGACACGGAAGGGCTGGACAAATGAATTCGGAAAACCGCTTCGACATCATCGTGGTTGGCGGCGGTATGATCGGCGCCGCCGCCGCATTGGGCCTGGCCCGGCAGGGTTGGCAGGTGGCTGTGGTGGAAAGCGCCGAGCGCGAGTCTTTGCTCAGCGCGCTGTCGCCGGCCAAAACCGTTGACGATTTCGAACCGCGTGTTAGTGCGTTGTCACTGGCCAGTCAGAAACTGCTGGACGGTTTGGGTGTCTGGTCCGACGTCGCTGCATGCCGGCACTGCGCCTACGACCAGATGAGTGTGTGGGATGCCGAGGGCACCGGCTGTATTCGCTTCGATGCCGCCGAAATGGCGGTGCCGGCACTGGGTGTTATTGTCGAAAACCGAATCCTTGTCAAAGCGCTGATGACAGCGGTTGTCGCGAGTCCGATTAGGTTGATCGACGGTGTTTCGGTCACCGGCTGGAGCGGCCAGGGCCGGTATAAATCCATCACCCTGGCTGACGGCCGCAAGCTCGATGCGCCATTGATCGTGGCGGCGGATGGACCGCAATCACGGGTGCGCCAGTGGGCCGGTCTCCCCACCCGGGAATGGGATTACGATCAGCAGGGCATCGTTTGCACGGTTGAAACCGCCCAGTCCCATGGATTTACCGCCTGGCAGCGTTTTTCAGCCACGGGTCCGCTGGCCTTCCTGCCGTTGATCAACGACGCTGGGGAGTCCCGTTTCTGCTCTATCGTCTGGTCCCAGGATACGGACGAGTCGCGCCGTCTGATGGCTTTGGATGACGCCCGTTTTAGCGCCGAACTCGAGAACGCGATAGAGGGCCGGCTAGGCCAAATCCAGACTGTTTCCCGGCGCTTTGCCTTCCCGCTGCGCCAGCGCCATGCCAAAGCCTATATCGGGCCTGGGTTGGCGCTGATTGGCGACGCCGCGCACACCATCCATCCGCTGGCGGGGCAGGGCGTAAATCTGGGCTACAGCGACGTGCGTGTGCTGCTTGAAGAGTTGGGGCGCCTGCGTGCCGCTGGCATGGCTCCAGACGATCCTGACACCCTGGCTCGGTACCAACGGCGGCGCAAGGGTGAAAACCTGGCGATGATGGCGGCGATGGAGGGCTTTAAACAGCTCTTCGCCCGGGACGAGCTACCGCTACGCTGGATGCGTAATGCCGGAATGCGCTGGTTGGATGGTGCGGGTCCGCTGAAGAATCGGTTGGCCGCTCAGGCCATGGGAATTGATTAGCCGCAGCTGTCGTACAGGCGGCTGACCAGCACCGGCACCGCCGTTTCCACCCGCAGAATGCGAGATCCCAGATGGACGGCCTCGGCGCCGGCTTCGATGATTTTGTCCACTTCATACGGAATAAACCCGCCTTCCGGGCCGATACACAGCGTGGCCGGTTCGGCCAGGTGCGCCGGGCAGGCGGTGTGGGTACCGGGATGCGCCACCAACCCGCGTCGACCGTCCATCAAACCGGGCAGCTCGTCTTCCACGAAAGGCTTGAACAGCTTGCGGATATGCACATTGGGCATGAGCGTGTCGCAGGCTTGCTCCAACCCCAGAGCGAGATTTTCACGCAACTGGTCCTCCTGCAGCCAGGGAGTCTGCCAAAAGCTCTTCTCTACCTTGTAGGCGTTGATCAGCCAGATGTCCTTGACCCCGAGGGCAGCGCAGGTCTGCAATACCCGGCGGAACATCTTGGGCCGGGGCATGGCCAGTATCAGGGTGAGGGGTAAGGGTTCGGGAGGCGGCATATTCAGACAGACCGCGAGACGAGCTTCCCGGTCGTCGAGATGTTTGAGGGTTCCTGTCCCCATCAGACCGCCGACCCGGCCGACCGGCACTTGGTCGCCTGATTGCGCCTTGAGAACGGTTTCCAGATGCTGCCGGCGGCGACCACGCAATACGACCTGGTCATCGGCGATGAAATCCTCGTCGAACAACAGTGCCAGATTCATGAGGCGTTATCGATTTCCGCGTTCGCCGTACGGCGATAGGCCAGGTGGCCGAACAGGATGCCCATTTCGAACAGTAGCCACATCGGTACAGCCAGCAACGTCTGGGAGATGATGTCCGGCGGGGTCAGCAGCATCCCGACGACAAAGCAGCCCACCACCACATAAGGACGCTTGGCCGCCAGGTCCGCCGGTGTGGTGATGCCGGCAAGAATCATCAGGATTACGGCAATGGGGATCTCGAAAGCGACGCCGAAGGCGAAGAACATCTTCAGCACAAAGTTCAGATAGCTATTGATGTCGGGCATCTCGGATATGCCTTCCGGCCCGACGGTGGTGAAGAAGCCGAAGACCAGCGGGAACACCACAAAGTAGGCAAATACGGCACCGAGGTAGAACAGCAGCACTGACGAGAATAGCAGCGGGAAGGCCAGCTTTTTCTCGTGCTTGTACAGGCCGGGGGCGATGAAGCTCCAGATCTGGTAGAGGATATAGGGAATGGCGGCAAACACGGCCAGCACCAACGCCAATTTGAGCGGTGCAAAGAACGGCGAAGTGACGTCGGTGGCAATCATCACCTGGCCTTCGGGCAGCAGATCCCGCAAGGGCTGGGAGAGCCAGAGATAAAGCTCGTTGGCGAACGGGTAGATGGCGCCAAAGCAGATCAATACGGCCAAGACAACTTTCAGCAGCCGGTTGCGCAGCTCCAGCAGGTGATCGATCAGAGACATTTCCTGATGTTCTTCCGGATCCGGGCCATCGTTGGCCGGTGCGGTGTTCTCCAATTTATCCTTGTCAGCGGAGGACACGTCATCTCCTGCGGGGCGGGACGTCATTTACGTTCTTCCGGGGCGGATTTCTCTGAGTCCGAACGGGTCTGTTCGGCATCGTGGTCCAGTTTGGGACGCTCATCCGGTGCGGAAGGCAGTTCGGCCTCCGGCGCCGAGCGCATGGGTGCGGTCGTGCCGGTCCGCTCTACAGTATCCTGCCGCGAGGCCGATGCCTGGGTTGACTGGCGGGCTTGCTTATCGGATAAGACCATGTGCTGGTATTTACGGGCTTCGTCGAGACCCTCGCGGATGTTCTTCTGAACGCCCGCCAGATCGATACCACCTTCTTTGCTCAACTTTTCCCTCAGCTCTTCCGCCTTTATCTGACGGTCCAGCTCCGTGGTGAACTGGCTGACCAGACGGCGGCTGCGCCCGATCCAGCGGCCTGCGGTGCGGGCCGCACCGGGTAGACGCTCGGGCCCGAGAATCAGTAGCGCGATCACCCCGCAAATCAGCAGCTCAAGAAAGCCAATGTCGAACATACAGGCTGGACTCAGCTACGTGATTTTTCGTCCGAATGCTCGGTGCTGGTGGACTCGTAGACGTTACCGTCGCGCTTTTGCTCGAGGTTGTCGTTACGGTCCTTGGCAGCGTCGTCTTCTTCGCCCATGGACTTCTTGAAGCCACGTATCGCGCCACCCAGATCGGTACCGATATTACGCAGTTTCTTGGTTCCGAACAGAAGCACGACGATGCCAAGAACGATTAAAAGTTGCCAGATACTGATACCCATTCCGGGTTCCTCATTCACGTTGTAGCCTTGGATGGCTGTCTGTCGCCACCCACACGGATAGTGTACGCCAGTTGACCGGAGGTACCCTAACCCCTGACGGTTACGGATTTGCTAAGGAGCCTCTGAATAACGCCTGGATCGGCCACTGTGACTTCCGCGGTTTGCCTATTTACGATTTTGCTGCCCGTGCCGCTTTCTCGTCCAGGCCTGAAAGATCAAAGCGACGCGCAAGTTCCTGCAGGACATCGTCCGGCCCCAGCCCCAGGTGAGATAGGGCTACAAGGCTGTGGAACCAAAGATCGGCGGTTTCGCAGACCAGTTCCCGGGTATCGCCCGATTGCTGGGCATCCTTGGCCGCAAGCAGCATTTCGGTGCATTCCTCGCCTACTTTCTCCAGGATCTTGTTCAGACCCTTATGGTGCAGGCTCGAGACATAGGAGCTGTCCGGGCTGGCCGCCTTGCGTGCCTCAAGCACGCCGGCCAAGGCGCCGAGTACGTCCCGGGTTTCAATCTCGTTGCTCACGCGGGCTTCAGTCTCATTGCTCATAGCTGTGCATCTCCGCTGCCGCCGTAAATCGCCTCAGGGTCTTTCAGGACGGGCTCGACGCTGACCCAGCGATCATTTTCCAGCCGGCTGTAGAAACAGCTGCGACGTCCAGTGTGACAGGCAATGCCCCCCAGTTGTTCCACCTTGAGCAGCACTACGTCGGCATCGCAGTCGAGGCGGATTTCGGCGACCTGCTGCACGTGACCGGACGATTCACCTTTGCGCCAGAGCTTTCCCCGTGAACGGGACCAATAGATGGCGCGCTGTTCTTTCGCGGTGAGTTCCAGCGCCTCGCGGTTCATCCACGCCATCATTAGCACGTCGCCCGTGGCAGCGTCTTGCGCAATCGCCGGTACCAAGCCCTGGTCATCCCAGCGCACCGCATCGAGCCAGTCGCCGGCGGTGTTCGAAGTCGAGTCTTGCATAGTGTTCCGTCAGTTGTAATTAGGTTCCGGAGCGGCGGCCGATCAGAAGCCAGCCGGCGGCTGCAACGAGCACCCAGCCTTGCGGCGGTATCGCCTCGATGGAGGCCCAGCTTGCCTGCTGCGTGGTCATCCACGCGCCGGCCAGACAGACGATGCCGAGGACGATGCGGCGTAGACCGCGCCGGTGATCCGCTTCCGCTTTCTGTAAAGCCCGTAGTGTAGCGTGATCCGTGTTATGGGTGCGATCCAGGTCGCGCAAACGCAGCAGGGCGTCATGCACCAGTTGCGGCATCTCCGGCGATTGTTCCAACCACGCGGGTAGATGTTCCTTGAGGGATTTCAGCATGCCCGGAGGCCCGATACGGCGGCGCATCCAGCTTTCGAGGAAAGGCTGGGCGGTGCTCCACAGATCCAGATCGGGATAGAGCTGGCGGCCCAGGCCTTCGACATTGAGTAGTGTTTTTTGTAGCAGAACCAGTTGCGGCTGCACCTCCATCTCGAAGCGCCGGGCGGTCTGGAACAGGCGCAACAGAAAGTGGCCGAAGGAAATTTCCTTCAAGGGGCGCTCGAAAATGGGTTCGCACACAGTGCGGATAGCGGCCTCGAATTCATTCACCCGGGTATGGGCGGGTACCCAGCCGGACTGGATGTGGAGTTCGGCCACCTGGCGGTAGTTGCGGCGGAAGAAGGCGAGCAAGTTGCGCGCCAGGTAGCTCTGATCTTCCGGTGCCAGGGTGCCGACGATACCGAAATCGATGGCAATGTAACGCGGGTCCTGGGGATTGCTGGCATCGACAAAGATGTTGCCCGGATGCATATCGGCATGAAAGAAGCTGTCACGGAAAACCTGGGTGAAGAAGATCTCCACACCTTTTTCGGCCAGCACCTTCATGTCGACGCCGGCGGCGTTCAGTGCCTCGGTGTCGGCGACAGGAATGCCGGAGACGCGCTCCATAACCATCACCTGCTGGCTGGTGTAATCCCAGAACACATCCGGAATGTAGATCAGCGTTGAGCCCTCGAAATTGCGCCGTAGCTGGCTGGCGTTGGCGGCCTCGCGCTGCATGTCCAGCTCATCGTAGATGGTCTGTTCGTAATCGCGTACGACGTCGAGCGGCCTTAGCCGCCGCCCCTCGGACCAATAGCGCTCAAGCAGGGTCGCCATCAGCAGCATCAGGGCGATGTCCTGGCGGATCACACGCTCGATGCCCGGACGGATCACCTTGACCACCACCGATTGACCGCTATGCAGCGTGGCGGCATGCACCTGGGCCACAGAGGCCGAAGCCATAGGGTTGCTGTCGAAGGTCTGGAACAGCTGGGCGACGGTTTGTCCCAGTGAGCGTTCGACAATCGCTCGCGCCTGCTCGCCGGGGAAGGGCGGAACCCGATCCTGCAGCTGCTGTAGCGCCAGTGCCATGTCGTCCGGCAACAGGTCGCGCCGGGTGGAGAGAATCTGGCCGAACTTGACGAAAATCGGGCCGAGTTCCTCTAGCGCCAAACGCAGGCGCTCACCGCGTGGCTTGTTGGGTGCCGGGAAAAAATGCCAGGGGGCGAACAGCAGCACAAAGCGAAGGGGCCACGGCAGATCGGTCAGGGGTAGAAATTCGTCGAGTCGGTACTTGCTGAATACCCAGCCAATGCGAAAAACACGTTGAATGCGAGTCACGACGGCTCCGACGGTTGGGATGGATCGGCTTCAAGCCGGGTTTTCAGTTTTTGCACACGGGCGTCGAGCCGGTCGGCCTGCAGGCTCAGGCGGTCGATGTCCTCGAACGTCGCCGATAATTCATTACGTCCCGGCAGGGAGCGGCTTTCCTCATGAATGTACTCCTCCAGGCTGGCGTTCAGGGAGGCTAGGGCCTGGCGTTGCCAGCTCAGGGCGGCGCGAACCCGCTGGCCGATAAAGTGCGCCGGCATGTCGCCCAGATGACGCGCGAGGGCCGCTTCCCAATCCGGTTGGAGCTGATCGATCGCCCGTTGCAGGGCGTGGGCGCGGGCGACATCGCCGTCCACGTTGAGCCGGCCGTCGCTGAAGACGCGTGCATCGCCTTGAGCCAAAGCGGCAAAAGCCAGCGGGCGGCCACTCACCGTTAAGGCGGGGGCCTCGGGTTCGGTGCTGCCGACCCGGACCTGGTCGCCGGCCGTCTGCAACGAGAGGCATAATTTGAGGCCGTCGAACACGAACAGTACCGGCTGATCCAGGGCTTTGAGCAGTGCCGGGCGCCCCACCGAATCCAGTGCCAGGGCCCGATTCAGAGCCAGTTCGACAACCTGTGTGACGGCTGCCTGCAGGGTCGGACCGGGAAACATCAGGGCTTGATCCCCGCGTGTAGCGCGACAATGCCGCCGGTCATGTTGTGATACCGGGTGTTCACGAAACCGGCTGAATCCATCATGCCTTTGAGCGTCTCCTGGTCGGGGTGCATGCGGATAGATTCCGCCAGGTATTGATAGCTGTTGCCGTCACCGGCCACCAACTGACCCATCAAGGGGAGGGCATTGAATGAGTATAGATCGTACGCTTTGCTCAGCAGCGCATTGGTCGGTTTGGAAAATTCCAACACCAGCAGCTTGCCGCCGGGCTTGAGCACCCGGCACATGTCGCGCAGGGCCTGGTCCTTGTCGGTAACGTTGCGGAGGCCGAAAGCGATGCTGACCGCATTGAAGCTGTTGTCCGGGAAGGGCAGGTGTTCGGCATCGGCTTGAACGTACTCGATGTTGCCCACGTAGCCCCGGTCGGTCAGGCGGCTACGGCCGACCTGCAGCATCGAGGCGTTGATGTCCGCCAGCACCACCTGGCCGTCACGGCCCACCAAATCGGAGAACTTCATGGTCAGATCGCCGGTGCCGCCGGCAATATCCAGCACACGGTGCCCGGGGCGAACGCCGCTCAACTCGATGGTGAACCGCTTCCACAACCGGTGGATACCCATCGACATGAGGTCGTTCATCATGTCGTACTTACCGGCTACCGAATGGAAAACTTCAGCCACCTGGCCGGCTTTCTCCTGCTTTTTGACTTGCCGGTAGCCAAAATCGATGGTGTCCTCCGGGGCGCCGGTGGACTGCGGTGCGTTGCTGGAGGTCTGCGGGTCTGTCATGAGCGGTTTCCTGTCCGGAAATGTAGGGAGCCTCCTTGAACCATGAGCTTTCAGCACGAGCCCCATAAGGCGTGCAGAATCGCCAATCGATGTATTCGGAGGTTCCGTAGGAACAGCCCTCTGCCGTTCCAGGCCAATCCTGTATTCTAACGGTCAGGCGACAGGCTACAAGCGGCTTGTGCAGGCCGTATCGAGAAGCGCGGATTATCTTGGCTGCTTGCGCCGGCGAGGGAAACTCTTAAACTTTCAGAGAGTGCCGGCAGAGAGTGCCGGCAGAGAGTGCCGGCAGAGAGTGCTGGCAGAGAGTGCTGGCAGAGAGTGCCGGCTGACAGCGGTCGGAAACCGGCTCGATCTTCAACTTCAAACTGTTTTTACCCGGAGTGTCCATGTCCACGATTGATATCAACCGCAGCCATTCCCTTGATCATGCCCATGCACGGGAGGCCGCGGAAGAACTTGCCAAGGACCTGTCCAAACAATTCGACGTGGATTACAGCTGGGACGAGGATACGCTACGGTTCAAGCGCAGTGGCGTGAAAGGCTATCTCGATGTGTTGCCGCAGGCGCTGAACGTGCACCTTGAATTGGGCCTGATGCTGCGTCCGTTCAAGTCCCGTATCGAGTCAGAGATTCATTCCCAGTTGGACAAGCTGACCGGCGTCGCCTGAGCAAGGCGCAACGTGTTTGCCTGGTCGCGACCTCTAAGCCGCATCGCGCCGCTTGCGGCCTCAGGCAATACTCGAAGCTGGCGGTACGCTTTCCAGCGACGGAATCCACTCCTTGCTGTCCAGCGTGATGAAGTGGCTGGGCGCCTCGGTCTCGATAATACGCATGGTGGTGGGGCTCTGGCTGGCGCTCTGGAGCATGGTCGTGCGGTCGAGGATGCGGTCCACCCGGGGAATCAAGAAGGTGCCGTGACGGATGTTGTCGTAGATATCCGTCGGTGTGCGCTCCATCCACGCCATGATGTCTTCGATATTACGCACGATGGTCAGGTGGTCCTTGGTGGCTGAGAACAGGTGGCTTAGCAACTGCTTCTTGCGCGGGTTCATCTTGCCGAAGAAGGTCTGGCCGTAGGCCGAGGACGGTGCGCTGTTGATCAGCCGGATCAGCCAGGGCCACATGCCGTGGCTCACGGGTTCCAGCACCGTGGTGACCAGGGCGTGAAGTTTGGCCTGGGGCAGCACGGGCGCTTCCAGGATGATCTCGACGTTTTCATACAGTTCCGGACGCTGGCGGACGGCTTCCAGGATCACGGCACCACCGCGGGAATGGCCATGCACACGGACTTGATCGGTGGTTGGCAAGTTCGCGAGCACTTGGTTAAGAATGCAGGCGTCGTAATCGATAGTGGCTTCCAGGTACTTGATGGGCACTTCCCAGTGCGCATCTTCCGGCGTCACGCCGTTAACCGGGATGTGGTAATTGCTGCAGCTCAGCAGGATCAGTTCGGTGGTTGGCGCGTCGTAGGCCTGAGTGAAGTAGCAGTGATTCTCCAGGAAGCCATGTACGCCGATAACCGTCTGCTCTGCCTCGCCACTGTGGTTGCGAACCGATACGGCACCTTTGCCAATTCGATACACGCGCCCGGAAAACATCTCCGAGTAGATGCTGTCGATTGGCTTGATCAGCTTGCGTACGTCACTTGCTTTCATCGTTGGCCTCCCGAAATCGGGGTTGGAAGCTTCTGAACGCCAGCCCGAAGGTCTCCGGACTGTTCAGAGCTACCTATTGTTTTACGGAAACTCTCCGTGTTTGCAAATTTGTCCGTTCCAATCCTTATTCGTTCTAACGCTATTGTTGCAGACCTGTATTGGCGCGATTGCGCTCAGGTCCCCGCTATTTCGGCCACCTACTTTCATTCTAAGCGAAATCAGCAGCTTATCCAGAAAGTGCGACCAAAGTATGAAGTGGTGTTTGGCCCGAAATGACAATTTTATAGCGGCGCCTCACCTCTTCGAGTATATGGATTTGCGTTTAACAGGGTGTAATTTTTTGTGGTGGATCCGATGCTTATCTGGCCTGCGTGTAAGTGGAGCGGGTTCTGTATGTCTGGCACAATGCTGGGCTGTCATCGGACTGCCATATGCCAATCGTTCGCTGCCTCTCTTCGGGGCAGCGCTATGGATAACGAGAACACCTTAGGGACGTCGGATCTTGAGCCACGCGGAAACCAGCTTGTTGTCACCGGTCGACGCCGCTTGGCTATCCATGGAATCCCCTGCCAATCCTATGACCATCACGGTCATGCTCCGGGTCGACGGTTTGACGGCGCCGGTTTTCAAACGCTTTCTGGAAAATCATTGGCTCCGGGTCGAACGCTTTCGCTGCCGCCCAGTGCGCAATGGGGCGGCCTGGTGGTGGGAAGAGGATGAGCTCTTCCGTCTGCGCCATCATCTCAAGGTGGTGCCAGACGCTTTCGATGAGCCGGCGTTGCAAACCTGGCTTTCCGCAAGACTCAATCAACCGTTACCGGACTACCGGCCGCGCTGGTGTTTCTGGCTGTTGCCCCAGGCACGGGGTGGCGCGGCGTTGGTGCTGCGGCTGCATCACTGCTATGCCGACGGCCTATCGCTGATCGATCTTTTCAATGCCCTGACGACTACCGCTCCGGACGCCATGCCCGCTGCAACGCTCGGCTCGGAAAAAGCATCCGACGCCTCGCGCTGGAGGGACGCCGGGTGGCAATGGCTGCAGTCCCAGGTCAAGCTGGCGGACACCGGAACGCTGGATGACGTGGAAGCGGCAGAGAAAGACCAGCCGGGTAGCACACTGGATGGCCGGCGCCAGCAACTGGAGCGGGCGGCGTGGACCGGTCTGCGTCTGGTCAACGAGCTGAGTCAGTATGTGCTGGAGCCGGCGGACACGCCTACGCGTCTTAAACCGGGACTACTGGGGCGGCGCACGTGCCGCTGGTCCGCCCCGGTACCCCTTGCCGCATTCCGCACCATCGCCCGCGACACGAATTGTAAGATCAATGACGTACTGTTGGCCTGCGTGGCCCAGGCGTTGCGCAAGCAACTTGAGCAGGACAATCTCGACCTGGAAGAGGTCATGCTCCACGCGGCTGTGCCGGTGGACATTCGGGGCTTGCTGCCCGACAGCGTGCGGCCTGAGCCTGGCGAGCTGGGCAATCTGTTCGGTACCGTGTTCGTGCCCTTACCGGTGGACGCTCAGAGTCCGCTGGAGAGCCTGTACCGGGTCAAGCAGGAAACACGCCGGCTGAAGCGCTCCTGGCAGCCGGGCATTTCCTGGGGGTTGATGTGCTCTGCCGGCTTGTTGCCCAGGCTATGGCAGCAGCCTGTCGCCGACCTGTTTTGCCGCAAGGCAACCGCCGTGGTTTCCAATGTTCGCGGTTCGCCCGAGACCCGCTATCTAGCGGGTTGCCGGGTGCGCGAGCAGATGTTTTGGGTACCGCAATCCGGCGACATCGGGCTAGGCCTGAGCATCGTCAGTTATGCTGGCCAGGTGCAGTTTGGTGTCGTGGCCGATGAGGCCGTATTGCCCGATCCGCAACCTTTTCTGGATGACTGCCTGGACGCTCTGCGGGGTTGGCAGTAGCCGCAAGACCCTCCTGTGACGGTATACCTGCTCGTCATGATCTGTGTGATTCATGGTTCGAAGAGCTTGCTTTGCAGCCTTTGTGTCAGGGTTTTTTACGCTTTCCAGCTCTGGATACTTACCTCTTATTCTTAACCTATGTTAATTCCTAGAGTTGATGGCTTCTGGCCCCTCTTTTGCCTGAATAAGTCAGATTTGATCGGTAACGATTCGGGATGGGCCCCAAACGGAGGTCATGTTCTAAGGAGCCTCTGAAAAAGTTCAGGCTGTGGATGAAGCGCAAGGCGCACGGAGCGCAGAAAGCGAGGCATACCTGCCTGGTAGGTGAGCTTTCGAGCACCGCGCAACGCTGCGATTCGCCGCAGAATGGACTTTTCCAGAGGCTCCCTAAGCGTGGGAGGTTGCGATCATGAATACAAAAGGATTGATTTCACACGGTTTTATTGGGGGTATGGCGCTGATGTCGCTTGCCCTGGGTTCTGGCAACGTCATGGCCGTGCCCGTGGCGTGCGGAGATGGCGTCAATACCACGGAAAGCGCCGTGGCCAATGGCGCTTTCGCGGATGCCTGCCAATACACCGACGCCGGCATAGCCAACGGTGCGGATATTACCAGCTACGTGAACAGCGCCTGGGGCGGCGGTTTCGACTATATCGGCAAGGACGATGAGGCCGGCGATTTGCCGGGATTCACTCTGACGGTTGCCGAGAACGACGAGGCAGACGCCTATAAATTTGCCTATTCGCTGGATGTGCCTGAGGCGTGGTTGGGGCAGACCGTAGACTGGGTCCTGGGCATCAAGCAGTCGAGCAACAGCTATGTGACGTACCTGTTCGAGGATGTCACCTTGGGCATTGATGGCCTATTCAATAACTTCTGGCTGAACCCGAATCAGCAAACGGTTAACGATTTCTCCTTTGCATCGGGTTTCATCCGCCCAGCAGTAGTGTCTGTGTCCGAACCGGGCACATTAGCGTTACTGGCTCTGGGTGTGCTTGGTCTTTTAAGCGTTCGGGCAAAGCACCGCGCAAGCTGAACCCTGACAGTACTCGTAAGAAGGGGCGTCTTCGAACGCCCCGGTTTTGTTCGGCCAGCGTGGATCTACTTCTCTCGCCACTCCCCATTTACCTTGATGTACTGTCCCGTTGGCGTCTTTTCGATGGCTTTTTTTCCGGCGACCGATTCCACCTTGGTTACGGCGATGCCGTGTTTTTCGGCGATGCGGGCGTATTCGTCCCGGCGGGCTTCGTTGATGGCTTCGACGATGGCCTGGGCCTGCCCCTGATTCTTCACCACAGCCAAATAGCCGGTGGCGGTTTCGCCGACAAGGCCCTGACTCTTGGCCGATTCAAGCTGGCTCTTGGCCTGGTCCAGGCCGATGGCCAGGGCCGGCAGGCTGAGGCAGAGGGCCAGTAATAGCGTGCCGATGCGTGCAAATACAGTCATGTCATAGTCTCCCGGATAGCGATCAAAACAGGCCTTCTTCTTCGAACAGCGCTTCCACATCCTTGTCCACCTTGACGTAGATTTCGTGCTGGATCTTGACGTTCAGATTAACGGTGATGGGCTCTTTCGGCGCCGCCATCTGCACCGTCGGGGTACAGGCCGCGCTGACAAATGCAACCAGTAGCCCGGCCAGGGCCAGCCGGCATCGGCCCGGAGAAAAGCGTTCCGGTATGGAACTCGCCATAACTACGCACTCCTTTCTGTGGCTACCGTACATCGGTGGCCTCGTGTTGATGCTGTATTCCGTTTTACTCGATCCCGCGCTCTATTTCGAGGTCGGGCATATCGCCGGATTGTTGTTTCTCGACCAGTTTTTTGACCCGCTGGGTCACGGCCTCGTTCACTCGGCCACTGAGTTGCAGACTGGTCAATAGGGCGGGAATGTCCTCCTCCAGATTGATATTGAGCACAACCGGCTGGCCGTCGCGCACATTCGGATTGTTGCCTTCGATGTGCAGGCCTAGGTTCAGCGTGCCGTCTTTTGCGTAGTCGATGGTGCTGTCGAGCACGGAATAATGAAAGTTCTTCACGGCTTCGGCCACGATTTGCATCGCTGCGTTACCCTGGGCAAAACCGGCCAGCCGATCGCCGGGCAATTGAAGCCGGCCGCCCGGCGCCTGCGCGCTGATCCGCCCTTTTTCCACATGCACCCCGTCCGGCGCGATCCATACCGGCACTTCGCCGTTAAGTATGCCGGTGCCGGAGAGATTCTCTGCGGGGTAGAGTGCCATGAGCCGCGATAGCTGAAGGTTGCTGACCTGTAGCGGAATGCGGAGGGGTGTTTCGGCAAGCTCCCAGCGTTGCGGGGCGACACGAACCCTGCCGCCCAGCAGCTCGGCCTTGGCCGCATCCAGTGTTAGGGTGCCAGTGGCCGGACGGTCGAACTGCGCGCGGTAGCGGCCAGCGACGGTAATAGGGCCAATCGGGAGGCCCGGGTTTACCTCGCTCAGGCGGAGTTCGATGGTCCTGGCCTCAAGCTGATTCGGGGTAAGGTCAAAAACAACGTCGCCATCCAGTTCGGTCAGCGCCATGCGGTTATAGGTGACGGACAGAGCGTCGGCATCCAGGGTGCTTTCAAGCGTCCATGCTCCGCTGTGGGGTACGGTCAGGTTCGCAACGGCTTCGATGCCGCCCCGGTCGATAGACAATGTGGCCGGCCATTGAGAGAGCGTGGCGGCCCAGTTTTCCCCGCCTTGCTTGCCGTCGATCTGCGCTTCGGCATCGAGGCTCAGGGCGCCCTGGAACGGATAGCGGAGGGCGATGTCGGCATTGGCGCCGGCCCGGCTGCCCAAACGGCCTTCGAGAGTCAGGCGTTGCAGATTGGCGGCGAGGTCGCCATCGAACGTCCAGCCCTGGGGTTTTAGCTGCGGCTGCTGCAGGCGCTGCGCGGATAGCGTGACCGGGCCGCGAAGGGAAAGCGTGCCGAGACGGGCTTGCTGCAGATCGTAGCGGGCTTCCAGCGGTAGATTGGCCAGGTTCGCCTGGAAACCGGTTATCGACAAGGGAGCCTCTGATTCGCCGCCGTTGACCTGACTCACACGCAAGCTGGAGCCCTTGGCCAGCTTGAGAGCAAGCGCTTTGGCATCGGCCTGGCCGGAGACCGTGATATCCAGCTCGGGTTTTTCCAGGCGCCAGCCGGCGATCTCGTAGCGGGGCAGGCTCCCCTGAATTCGGGTGTGTCCAAGTTTGGCGGCCCATGGTGCTTCGGTTGCGACCGCTAGATGACTGTCGATGTTTAAATCGGCGTTGCCCTGGGTCTGAACAGTGACCTTGAGAGGCAGCAACGGGCGAGCCGTGCCCGGCAGTGGGTTCGCCGGCTGGATTCTCAGGGCAATGCGCTTGGCGCGCAGCGGCTCCGGGAGCGTCGAGATCCAGCTTGCCGGCTGTGTGAGTTGCAGATCGGCCTGGGCTGTTTGCGCCCGCCATGTGCCTTGCTGAGCCTGCAGTTCAGCGCTGATGCTGCCCTGGAGCGTGCCCACGCCGGGCAACGGCCAGGGCTGCGGCAGGCGCCCATGGACGGAGGCCGAGCCGGTCACCTGCTGCAGCGGAGCCGCGTCGGTTGGCCACTGCAGTTGCCATTCAGTCTTGAGTTCGCCGGTTTCCGGGCCGTCGGGCAAAGTGTCGACCGGCAAGGATTGCCAGGCTTTCAGCCAGCTGAGCAACCAGTCGGTGCGGGGGATTCGGGGCAGTTCGACGGTTCCAGTCCAGCGGGTAAGTCCATGCCCGTCGTCGGTCCGGTATTCGGTTTGTGCCGCTAGTGCACGTTCGCCGTCAATAGCCAATGTTCCGGTAAGGTCCAGCGCATTAGTCTCACCTCCATCCATGTGGATGTCGGCTTCAACGTCATGATCGTCGTGGTGAAGGACCAGCGTTATCTGAGCCGGGAGCAGGTCGGAATTTCGAGCGGCGTCGAGCGTACCTTGCAGCGGACAACGACCGGTCGCGCAGGGCAGCGTCACGTGAAAACGCTCGATGTTCAGCGTGCGCGGCAGCCAGGTGGGTGGTTCTGGCGGTATGTCCGGTATCGATTCGGCGATTCCGGTTGAATCCACTTCAGGCTCGGGTTGCGTGTGTACGTCGAGCCGGAGTTGCCGCAGTTCTAGCGCCGTAACCTGTAGGTCCAGCCCGCGCCATTCCCAATCGAGCTTCAGACCCTGGCCCTGCGCTTGGATCTGCCGGGACCTTTGCGTCTGGTGCACGGTAAACGCGTCCACAAGCAGCGATGAAAACGACAGGTCGAGCCCCTGCCAATCCAGCTGTTCGATGCCATTGGCCTGCAACAAGTCATGCCAGGCGTGCCGGACCCAAAGGCCGGCGGCCAGTAATACCGCGATCAGAGTAAGGACAAGCCAGAACCCAATGCGACGCCGCGTCATGGCGCTCCCTGTCGTTATTCACCAAGGCGTGTCATGCGGTCAGTCTGACAGCACAAAGGAATGAATATACAGGTGTTTGCCGCGGGTGTTGAGGTCGGATCGTTCAGGCGAGCCAGGGAGGGGATGGGTGGAGAGGGGAGGGCAAGGCTGCCCGAGGAACCCCCGGGCAGCGGGTCCAACTCAGTAAGCCGCATCTTCCACGTAGAAGTTCTTGGCGTTCTCCTCGGTGATCAGCTCGGCATCCAGCACGATGCGGGCCGGTACATGGTGGTACATATCGCCCAGGTTCTTGCCGCGCACGCCGGTATTGGCCAGGGCGATGGCGGAGGCCACCATTGATGGCGGGTAGGTCACCGTAGCCTGCACCACCGGATGGTCATCCTTGATCATGCCGATCACATCCTTGGAGCCGCCACCGCCGACGACCAGCTTGATGTCGTCACGGCCAGCTTCCTCGATAGCCTGCATGACGGCCTTGAGCACGTCGTCGTCCCCGGCCCAAACTGCATCGATATCGTGATGCTTGCGCAGCAGGTTCTCCATCACACGCAGGGCTTTTTGCGGCGACCAGTCCGACGGCTGGGAGTCGAGGATCTTGATATCGGGGTATTGGGCCATGACCTCGTTGAAGGCGTTCACACGCTGGGCGTTGATGGGGATTGGCATGCCCTCGATGACGATGATATTGCCGCTTTCATCCATCTTCTCGGCCATGTACTTGGCGGCCTCGCGGCCCATGCCCGCGTTGTCGCCGGCGATGAAGACGTTTTGCGCGGGGGTTTCCAGTTCCCGGTCGACAACCACGGTGTAGATGCCACTGTCGTAGGCCTCGGAAATGACCTGCTGGAGGGTGGCCGGGTTGTGGGGCAGGATGACCAGCGCATCGATCTGCTTGACCATCAGGTCTTCCACATCCGCCACCTGCTTGGTGCCGGAATTGGCCGCGACCACGAAGAATTCGGTGTCCGGATACTTCTTGCCCAGGTCGTCGGCGGCTTTCTGGGCCCACCAGAGCAGCCCGGCGGTCCAGCCGTGGTCAGCGGCCGGTACGCTGACACCGATGCGGTAGTCCGCATGGCTGGCGGCAAACGGAGTCAGTAACAGCGCCCCGACGAACAGGGTGCCTTTGATCAGTCGCTTGAGTCCCATAGTCTTGATCCTTTCTGTCTTGTTGTTGTCATCCGACACAGGTGTATCGGTGCGATCGAATGGCTTTCGCCATGGTTTTTTGTTGTTCACTGCGTTTTCAGAGAGCTAACGGCGTTTTAGATCGCTAACGGCTTTGCTTGTACTGCATCAGCACCGCCACCAGGATGACGCCGCCTTTCACCAGCCCCTGCAGGTAGGGGGAGACGCCCAGCATGTTGAGCATGTTATTGATCACGCCCAGGATCAGTGCGCCCAGAACGGTGCCCCAGATCGAGCCGCGACCACCCGACAGGGCGGTGCCGCCAATCACCACGGCGGCAATGGCATCCAGCTCGTAGAACACCCCAGCGTCGCTGGGGCTGATGGAGTTCAGGCGGGAGGCCAGCATGATGGATGAAATTCCCACGCAGGCCCCGGCAATGATGAACGTGGTCAGAATGATCCGTGGCACCCGGATGCCCGAATAGCGCGCCACTTGGGCGTTGGAGCCCACGGCACACAGATGCCTGCCAAAGGGCGTGTGCGCCAACAGGATGTGGGCCAGCACGGCAATGATCAGGAAGGTCCAGACCGGAATCGGCAGGCCCAGGGCGTAACCGCCGCCGATCTCGGGGAACAGAGAATTCGTCGAGACCATCTCCCCCGCATCGGAGAAATACAGCGCCAGCGAGCGGTAGATCGACATGGTAGCCAGGGTGGCTATAAAGGGAGTGATTCGCCCCCAAGTCACCAGCACGCCGTTGATGAGCCCAAACAAGGCGCCACTCAGGACCGCCATGGCCAGGCCGAATATGACGCCCTGCACCGGGTCGGCGAACTGGTTGATGGTATACACCAGTACCACGCCTACTAGCGCCACCATCGAGCCCACCGAGAGGTCGATGCCAGCGGCGATAATGACGAAGGTGACGCCAATGGCGATGATGCCGGTATAGGACACCTGGCGGGCTATGTTGGTCAGGTTGCGCAGGTCGAGAAAATATTCGCTGGCGAGCGACGAGATCACCAGCAGCACAATCAGCGCGATCAGTGGCGCCAGGATGCTGAAATCGAGCCCGCTGTTGCGGAGGCGGTCGGAGAGCCGGGCGCCGGCAAGTCTGGCCTGGTTCATGGGGTTATTCCTTGTTGTTCTGTTGTTCCGGAAGCGGTCTCCCGCGCGCCGGCGGCATAAAGCATGATGTCTTCTTCGTTGATCTGGTCGCCCGTGAGTTGTGCCGCAATGCGCCCCTCACGCACCACCAGCACCGGATCGCACAGGCCGATGATTTCTTCCAGCTCCGAGGAAATCACGATCACCGCCTTGCCCTGTTCGGCCAGGCCGCGAGTCAGGTAATAGATCTCGCGCTTGGTGTTGACGTCGATACCGCGGGTGGGCTCGTCCAGAATCAGGATGTCCGGGTCGATATCCAGCAGTTTGGCCAGGTACACCTTCTGCTGGTTGCCGCCACTGAGCAGGCCCACATGGGTTTCCAGGCTGGCGGCCTTGATCGCCAATTTGGATTGGAAATCCCGGGCTTGTCGGCGTTCCTGGGCGCGATTGATCAGCCCGGCGGTGTACTTCTTCAGACTGAGCAGGGTGATGTTCTCGGTGAGGCTGAAGTTCATCACCAGACCTTTGCCCTGCCGGTCTTCCGACAGGTAGGCCAAACCCGCCGCATGGGCGTCGTTGGCCGAACGGATCACCGGTTCCTTGCCGTTGATGACGAGTTTTTCTTTGCTATGTTTGCGCAGGCCCATCAGGGCCTCGGCGATTTCCGTGCGACCCGAGCCCACCAGCCCGGACAATCCCAATACCTGGCCGTGGTGCAGTTTCAGGCTGACATCCCGGACCAGGCCGGGGATGTTGAGATTCTTCAGCTCCAGCGCGACGGAGGTAGGATGGTCCTGCTTCTCCGGGAAGGTCTGGGACAGTTCGCGCCCGACCATTTTGCGGGCCATGTCGTCTTCGTTCAGGTCGGCTACATCGCACAGCTCCACCTGCTCGCCGTCCCGCAGGATCAACAGGCGCTGGCAGAGGTTTTTCACCTCCTTGAGCTTGTGGGAGATGAACAGCACGGCGACGCCGCGTTCCTGCATGGCGCGAACCACATCGAACAGCACCGTGACTTCGCGCTCGGTGAGCACGGTGGTGGGCTCGTCCAGGATGACCACACGGGCGTCGTTCACCAGCACGCGCGCCACTTCCACCATCTGCTTTTCTGCGACACTGAGTTCGCCGATGGTGGCGTTGGGATTGAGATTGACCTTGAGGGATTCAAGCACTTGGGCGGTTTCGGCGCGCATGGCGGCCTTGTCCAGCAGCCCCTTGCGCCGGCGTTCTTGACCGAGGAACACGTTCTCGTACACCTTGAGTGTCGGCACCAGGTTGAATTCCTGGGGAATCATGGCGATGCCTTTGTGCCGGGACAGGATCGGGTCCAATTGATCGAAGCGCTCGCCCTGAATCTCGATGCTCCCGCTGGTGGGCGTGTAGACCCCGCTGATGAGCTTGAGCAAGGTGGACTTGCCCGCGCCGTTCTCGCCCAGGATACCCAGGACTTCGCCGGGTTGAATGTCCAGCGAGATGCCCTTGAGCACCTTGACCGGGCCAAATGACTTGCACAGGTTGTGGGTGCGGATAATGGGGTCAGTCATCGAAGCGTCTCCCTGAGCGCCGTTCCTTGCCGACCGGTGGCGGCACCGTGGCCCAAGCGCCATCCGCCTGGTTGGAACGTAGTACCGCGCTGATGAAGTGCAGACCGTCGATGCCGGTGTTGGCATCGGGCAGCGAGGCTGCGGTATCGCCCTCCAAGGCATCCGCCAGGGCCTGATATAGATTGGCGAAGGCTTCGATATAGCCTTCCGGGTGGCCGCCGGGAATCCGCACGCTGCGGTTGATATCGTCGCTCAGCCAGTCATCGCGCCGGGTAATCCGCTGGCGCGGTGCGTTGAGGGGGGCGAACCAGAGTTCGTTGGGATTCTCCTGGCCCCACTCCATTGAGGCCCGTTCACCGACGACACGGATGCGCAGGCCGTTCTCGAAGCCCGGCGCGCACTGGCTGGCCCAAAGCATGCCCTTGGCGCCGGAGGTATAGCGCAGCAGCGCGTGGACGTTGTCATCGAGCTGGCGGCCTTCAACCATCGCGCTGATGTCGGCACTGACCGCATCCAGGGTGAGGCCGGAAATAAAGGCAGAGAGCTGATAGGCATGGGTGCCGATATCGCCCAGGCAACCCGCCGCACCGGCGCGCTCGGGATCCAGTCTCCACTCCGCTTGTTTATTATCCGGTCCCGGCGCTTCGGCCAGCCATTCCTGCACATATTCCACATGAACCATCCGCAGTTTGCCCAGGTCGCCGCGCTTGACCATTTCTCGCGCGTGCTGGATCAGCGGGTAGCCGACATAGGGATGAGTGAGCAGAAACTGGACCTGTTTCTGTTGGGCCAGATCTGCCAGGGTTTCCGCTTCGTCTGCGGTGAGGGTCATCGGCTTTTCGCAGATGACGTGCAGGCCCGCCTCCAGGCAGGCTTTTGCGGCCTCGAAGTGCAGGTGATTGGGGGTGACGATGGCTACGGCCTGGATGCCGTCTTCGCGGCCGGACTCGCCGGCAATCAGCGCCGGTACATCGTCGTAGCAACGCGCCGGGTCGACCCGGAGTTCCTCGGCTGACGCGCGATTGACCTCGGGCCGGGCACTGAAGACCCCGGCAACCAGTTCATAGCGGTCATCCAGTCGGGCTGCGTAGCGGTGGACGCCACCGATAAAAGCGCCCTGGCCGCCGCCGATCATGCCTAGCCGAATACGGTTATTACTTGTCATGGCGATACCATCCTCAGTCTTTCAGACCCAGCAAGCGCCGGTTGCCGGCGTCGTCCACGCCGGCATCGGCGAAATCGTCGAAGGCGCGGTCGGTGACACGGATGATGTGCTCGTCCACGAAACGTGCGCCTTCGGCGGCGCCTTGTTCGGGATGCTTCATGGCACACTCCCACTCGATCACCGCCCAGCCGCCGAAATCGTACTGCGTCAGCCGGGAGAAGATGCCCTTGAAGTCCACCTGGCCGTCGCCGAGGGAACGGAAGCGGCCGGCACGGTCGATCCAGGATTCGTAGCCGCCATAAACGCCTTGCAGGGCCGTGGGATTAAACTCGGCGTCCTTGACGTGAAACATGCGAATACGGTCGTGGAAGTGGTCAATGAAGGCCAGGTAGTCGAGCTGCTGCAGCAGCAAGTGGGACGGGTCGTACAGAATGCAGCAGCGCGGGTGATGGTTCGTGGCCTTAAGGAAACGCTCGAGGGTGGCGCCGTCGTGCAGGTCTTCGCCGGGATGAATCTCGTAGCAGAGGTCGACACCGGCTTCTTCGTACACGTCCAGAATCGGAAGCCAGCGTTGGGCCATCTCCTCGAACCCCGCTTCCACCAGGCCCGCCGGGCGCTGTGGCCAAGGATAGAGAAAGGGCCAGAGCAGGGCGCCGGAGAAGGTCGCGACCGCCTTGAGTCCGAGGTTCTTGCTCGCCTTGGCGGCCAACTTGACCTGATCCACCGCCCAGGCCTGACGGGCCTCCGGGTTGCCGTGCAGGTGGGCCGGTGCAAAACCGTCGAACACGTCATCATAAACCGGATGCACCGCCACCAGCTGACCCTGTAGGTGGGTAGACAGCTCGGTGATCACCACGCCGTGTTCGCTCAACAGGGTCTGGATGGACCGGCAATAATCGAGATCTTCGGCGGCACGCTTGAGATCGAACAATCGCTCGTCCCAGGTGGGAATCTGTACGCCCTTGAAGCCAAGCTTTGCAGCCCACGCCGCCAGGGTCGGCAATGAGTCGAAAGGCGCTTCGTCGCTGACGTACTGTGCCAGGAAGAGCCCTGGCCCTTGTATGGTTTTCATGAGGATTCGCCTTGCTGTTGTTGTTTTGGCTTATTGCTTGTAATCGATTACATTCCAGCAGACTAAAATTTGATCGTCAACCCTTAATAAAGGAACTTTTTAACGGTAGTAAGCGAATAAAATAGGTTTTTTAAAGCAAGACACAGCGTTGGTGTTTAGATTTATGTAATCGATTGCATTATGATGACCAAGCTGACACCGCTGGTGCCGGGTTGGAATAGCGGTAGGGGCATTGAAATAGCGGCTGGCTTGGGAGACTCGGGGCTCGTGAAGACTGTGATAACATCGCGCAACTCGCATAACAAAAGCCATTCCATGCCGACGATAAAAGACGTTGCCAAGGCGGCGAATTGCTCCACGGCCACCGTGTCCCGCGCGCTTGCCAGTCCCGAAAAAGTCTCCGATGCTACGCGCCAAAGAGTGGCTCAGGCGGTGGCCGAGGTGGGCTATTCGCTGAATGCCGCGGCCCGTAACTTGCGCCGCAGTGAATCGCGCACCATCGTGGTGATCCTGCCGGATATCGCCAATCCGTTCTTCTCCGAGGTGATCAGCGGGCTCGAATCCGTGGCTCACCAAGCCGGCTACCAAGTGCTGCTGGGCGACGCCGGGCATAATCCCGAGCGGGTGAAGTCGTACTTCAACCTCGTGCCTTCGAACCAGGCGGACGGCATCATCCTGCTCACTACGGAAGTGCCCAGGGCCTTGGTCAAGGAGCGCCAGGCGGACTCCGGTTTCCCCCTGGTGGTGGCCTGCGAATACTTCGACAACCTGTCCCTGCCTACCATCCATATCGATAACGAACAGGCCGCCCACAAGGCCACCGAATACCTGATCTCACTGGGCCACCGGGCAATTGCCACCATCACCGGCCCTGGCCGGAACCCCATCTGCAAGGACCGGTTGGCGGGCTACAGGCGCGGTCTGGAAGGGGCCGGGCTCGAGAGTCCGCCCGACGGCGTACTGGAAGGCGACTTCAGCTTTCATTCCGGCTATGAGCAGGGTCGCATCCTGCTGCAACGTGACAGCCAGCGCCCGACGGCGATCTTCTGCCAGAACGACGAGATGGCCATTGGTGTGCTCAAAGCCGCGCGGGATCAGGGCGTAACGGTGCCGGGCCAGCTCTCGGTCGTCGGCTTCGACGATATCGGCTTCAGCCAATACTGCGAGCCGGAACTGACCACCGTGCACCAGCCCCGCCAGGCCATCGGCCGCACGGCCATGCGCCTGCTGCTGGATATTCTCAAGGACCGCAACGTGCCCTTCGATCAGACGCTCAAGACCCAGCTGATTGTGCGTGGCAGTACGGGGCGAGCGCCGGAAGGCTGATTCGCTGTCGGGGTTGCCAGAGGGATAGTCTACTTGTCGGTGTTGACCCGGGATTTCCGTCGCACTGTCCGCCGCTCTACCGGCCGGGGGCTCAAAGGTTGTCCTTTCTGTAGCTATTTTCTGGTAGAGGGTATCGGACGCCATCTGTGTCCAGTAGCGATGGTGAGCGCCAGCCAATCGTGGGGCGAGCATGATGCTCGCCTTCGGTGGCCTGCGTTATTCTTCCAGTTTGTCTGACGCGGTCTGTCTTTCGGATGCCATCTTGACGATCAGGCGTTCGGCATCGGAGGCGTCCAGCGGCGTCGACAGGTGGAAACCTTGCACGAAATCGTGTCCGGCGTCGTTGAGCAGCGCTAGCTGTTGCTGCGTTTCAATGCCCTCGATCACTGTCGTGTAACCAATCTCATTCAGCATGCGGATGATCGCACGCATGCGCTTGAGCTTGTCCAGGTTCTGCTCGATATCCTGGATCAAGCTGCGGTCCAACTTGATCTGGCGGATTGAGGCGAAATCTGTGATATAGCCGAAGTTGGAATAGCCGTTACCAAAGTCATCGATGGCTATGGTGGTATTCATGTCATGCAGGGATTGAAGGCCATTTACCAGGTCTTCAGACCGGTTGATTAGCGCGTTTTCAGTAATTTCAAAGGTCAGACGAGGACGATTTAGGTTGTTGTCCAATTCGGCCAGCAATGCGCTTATTTGAGAATGGTTCAGCAGGGTGCTGCTCGAAGGATCGATGTTAATTGCGTACTGTAGCGTTTCTGCCATCGGGCATTTGATAACCCACTCGGCATACTGCTTGAGAAACTCGTTGAAGACCCAAGTGTCCAAATCACGCCCGAAGCCGACGGAGCGGGCCAGAGGCAGAAATTCGTCTGGCTGCAGTGGGCCGAACGATGGGTGATTCCAACGTATTAGCGCCTCAAACCCGTAGAGGCGGTTACTGTCCGAGACATCAAAAATGGGCTGGTAAACCAGATAAAGGCCGATATCTTCACCATCGATCAGGCCCTTACGCAGCTCGCCTTCGATCTGCATTTGCTGCCACAGTTCGTTGCTGCGCCCCGGCTCGACGAAGGCTACCTTGGCCTTACCGCTTTGTTTGGCGCGGTACATGGCCATGTCGGCATTGCGGACCAGGGTTTCGGGGTTGTAGCCGTCTGTGGGGAAGAGGGCCACACCGATACTTACGGAAAGCAGTAGGTCGCCGTCTTCTGTCCGGTAGGGGCGGGAGATGGTGTCGACGATGCGCTGGGAGAAATGCTGTGCATCGGATGCGTCTTCGACACCATCGAGGATCAACACGAACTCATCGCCACTCATACGGGCAAAGGTGTCATTTTCTCGGGTCATTTTTTTTACGGTTTTCGTGAAATGCAGGAGCACCTCGTCGCCGACCTTGTGGCCGAGGGTATCATTGATCCGCTTGAAGTTGTCCACGTCCATGAACAGCAGGGCGAACGTTTTGTCCACGCGCTCCGCTCGGGCGATGGCTTCTTTCAACCGGGTATTGAATAGACGACGGTTGGGCAATTCCGTCAACTGATCAAAGGTGGCCAGTTTTTGTAGCTGTCGCTCTTTCTGTTTCAACAGGCTGACGTCGGTGGCTTGGAGTACGAACTGATCATCGAGAATATCCTGCCCAATGATCCGGTTGACGGATACCAGGAGTGAAATATCCGTGTGATCTATTGCTTCCTCGATCTCGCCTTGCCAGAAGCCATGTTTGTCAACATGCTTCCAGATCGCATCAAAATCATCGCGCTTGCTAAACAGGTTGAAATCGACCGCGTTGGGGTTACGATCGTGGGCACTTAGCCGGTTAGGTATGCCAAACAGGTTGCAGGCCGCTGGATTGGCATACTGGACTTGCCGCGAAGTATCGAGCACCAGGATGCTCTCCTGCGTGTGTTCGAACACTGATCGGGCGAAGGCGCTTTCACGCTGGGTTTCGAGTATGTTGGTTAAGTCGCTCTGGATGCCGACAAAGTGCGTGAGCTTGCCGTTTTCAAAGATGGGGGAAATGCTCAGATTGTTGTAGAACGGCGAGCCATCCTTACGGTAGTTGAGTATATGACAGCTGTGTTCCCGGCCATCGCTAAGCGCCTTACGAAGCGCGTTCCTGGTCGCCTTATCGGTGCCTTCACCTTGCAGGAAACGGCAATTGCGACCAAACACCTCTTCTTTCGAATAGCCAGTAATACGGGTAAATGCTTTATTGATATAGAGGATCGGCATGGTCGGTTTGGTGGCATCGACGATAACGATGCCTTGCTGTGCGGCTTCCAACGCCTTTCCCTGGACGTTGGACTGGGTCACGCTCTCGTCCAGTCGCCGGTAGGTGTCGAGTAGTTCAGTGTTGTTCCAAAAGACAATGACGGCGCCTTGCTGTTGACCATCGTTGTCCTTACAGGGGGTGCAGCTCATCCAATAGGACTTCTTGCCGACGATTTGGCGGTTTATCTCACCATCTACACGCCGAGCTTCCTCGACGATGGCAACCAGATTCGGCAGATCGTAGGGGCCATCCAGGCTGTTCAGACGCCGGCCGCGTAGCGATAAATCGAAGTTGAAAATTTCCTGGCAAGCCTGATTGTGATGCAGGATCTGGTATTGGTCATCCACCATGAGCAGCGGATGCGGCAGGCTGTCCTGGAGGTTTGTCAGGTCGCTATTCAGCGAAGCGATTTCTTCGGTCTTTACTTCCATCTCCTGGTTGACGGTCAGCAGTTCTTCGTTGGTCGACTGCAGTTCCTCATTCGAGGTTTCCAGTTCTTCATTGGTACTCTGCAATTCTTCATTGGATGATTGCAGTTCTTCATTGACCGACTGCAGTTCTTCATTGGAGGTCTCAAGCTCCTCAATCAGGGTCTGCAGATGTTCCCGGTTGACCGCCAATTCGTGTTGCAACTGGGCCACCTGTTCATTGGTTTGCTGATGGCCGTTGTTGTTGGCATCCATACGTTCGAACAGCTCGAAGCGCACAAAATAGAGTTTTTCTTTGGTTTTATCCGGCGCCACTGGAATGACCTCGAAAATCACCGACGTATTGTCGGTATGTACCGGGTTTGAACGGTTCAGACCAGGATTCTTGCGCGCTTTGAAAATCAGGCTTTTAAGCTCGAACTGATAGGTCGGCGCGATCAGATTCTGGATGTTAAGGCTGGGTTTCCCCGCCTTGACCTGGGAAATAGCGCTGATATCGCCGTAGATGAAACGGATGTCCAACAAGTCGTCAATGACAAAACCGGTGTTCACCAGGTAGTCGTTGACCGACGACTTGACGCGTTCATCCAGGGGTTTGGGCGGCTCCGGCTCCTCCGAGGGGGCTCGCTCGGACTTGCGCGAGGCGAAATCGACGCGCCCGAACTCCCGCAGGACTTTTTGGCTGGAGATGTCCTTGCGCCGGAATAGCTTTACGGTGCCGTCGATAACGTCGAAGATCTTGCTGGTCGGCAGTGACTCGGATTTACCAAGAAAAACGACGCCGCCAGGTTTGAGGGCGTAATGGAAGGTGCCCAGCACCCGTTGCTGCAGGCGGGTGCCAAAATAGATCATGACGTTACGACAGGCGATCATGTCCATATTGAGAAAAGGCGGGTCGGCGCTGAGGTTGTGGCGCGCAAAAATCACCATTTCCCGAATGGCTTTGTTGACCAGACAACCGTCGCCGATAGGCTGAAAATATCGGCGTCGTACGTCCTGGGGAATATTGCTGAGGCTTACGTCCTCGTAGAAACCCTTGCGAGCGATGTCCAGGGCGCGATTGTCGATATCTGTGGCGAAAATCTGGACTTTGTAGTGAGCGTAATCTCCGCCCAAAATTTGGTCCAGCATGATTGCCAGGCTGTAGGCTTCCTCGCCGGTGGCGCAACCGGCGACCCAAAAGCGGAGTTCATCCCCTTTGCTCTTCGTTTCCAGGATGCGCTTGATATAGGGCTTAAGATCCTTATAAATATCCTGGTCGCGAAAAAAACCGGTGACCGAGATCAGCAGATCTTGGTAAAGCAGAGCGAGCTCTTCCGGATGATCGCTCAAATAACGTCGGTATTCCGGGATAGTCGAGGTATTGGTGGCGACAATGCGGCGCAGGATGCGTCGATTAACGGTGCTGGGTTTGTATTCGGCGAAATTAACACCGTATTCGCTACGCAGCAGGCTGTAGATATCGGCGGCCCCCGCATCGGAAAGCCGGGTGGACGAGGTCCTCTCTGAAGAGTCATGCTGCCGGGCCAGGCGCTCGAGCTCCGCTCCGATCTCCTCGATCTTGAGCACCCGATCAACGGCGCCGGTCTCGATAGCCGCGGAAGGCATGCCGCCATATTTGGCGGTTTCCGGCTCCTGGACCAGCACGAAGCCGTCACGAGCTTTAATTTCGCGGCAACCCCGTGCTCCGTCCGAGCCTGTGCCAGACAGTACAACCCCGATGCCGCGGTCCCCATATTCCTCGGCGATCGAAACGAACAGTGCGTTAGCTGAAGGCTTCGGAACGCCGTAAGAGTGGGTTTCTTCCAGCAACAGACACCCGTCGCCAATCGTGGCATTGTGGCCGGGGGGAATAACGACAATCTGGCCCGCTTCCAAGCGTTGCCCATGCTCCGCGTTTCTGACTGGAATGGAGCTATCGCGCGACAACAGGGTTGCCAGCAAACTTTCGTGATCCGGAGCCAGATGCTGGGCAATGACCACCGTCAGCGCGTCAATATTTCTCAAGCCTTTGAGCACGCCAATCAGCGCCTCCAGCCCACCTGCAGACGCCGCTACACCAACGACCATGGGTTTCATAAAGACAGGTTTCCCGCGTAAAAAGTTTGCGTAGTCTAAATCGTGAGGACGAAAGGCCCAAAAACTAGCGAAAAGGGTTGTGCCGCGCAATTACACAAGACATGTTCGTTCTGGGTGGTAATTTAATGTTGAAGTTTACGGTGCAAGCAATACGACGGTTTGCTCATCTTCGATTATCGTTCGGAGAGGGTAATGACGGTTTTTCCGCAGGATTTACTGGTTGCGCCCAGGAGGTATTCCTCAGATGACATCTAAGTCCAACTTCCGCTGGGGCATTCTGGCCCCCGGCCGCATCGCCCATAAATTTGCTGAAGCGCTGGAGGTCGTAGGGGATGCGCAGCTATACGCCGTGGCCAGTCGCGATCCCTCGCGGGGTGAGCAATTTGCCCGGCGCTATCAGGGCAGCGATGTGCCGGTGAAGGTCTACCGCGAATACGCTGACCTGATCCGCGACCCCGCTGTCGATGCGATCTATATCGCTAACCCGCACCGGTTTCATGCGGACTGTGTCCGGCAATGCCTGGAGGCGGGCAAGCCGGTGCTTTGCGAAAAGCCACTGACCGTGAACGCGGCGCAGGCCGAAGCGCTGTTCCAATTGGCCGAAGAGCGCAATGTTTTCCTGATGGAAGCGCTGTGGACGCGGTTTCTTCCCGCGTGGCAGCAAGTCCGGCGTTGGATCGACGAAGGCGCTATCGGCCAGGTGCATTCGGTAAACGCCAACTTCTGCTTCAAAATACCGTTTCAGGCCGACGACCGCTTATGGGATATCGAGCAGGCGGGTGGCGTGCTGCTGGATATGGGCGTCTACCCGCTGAACTTGTCCAACTTTGTGTTCGGGCGCGGACCGGATCGCATTCAGTCCAGTGTGCTCAAGGGTGAAACCGGGGTGGATGTACGCACGGCCGCCTTGCTGGATTACGGCGATGGCGTGAGTACCTTCACCTGCAGCTTCCTTGCCCGGCGTGACAATGGCTTCCAGATTGAGGGGAGTCGCGGGGTCATTCAGATGGAAAGCAACTTCTGGAGTGCAACGCGAGCAACGCTGAAACCGTTCGATGGTGAATCGCAGTTATTCGAGCAGCCTCATCGCGCCAATGGCTTCGAGTATCAGATCGAAGCCGCCATGGCGGATATCCGGGCGGGACGTCTGGAGAATGCGGTGATCCCGTGGGCCGATACGTTGGCCACGCTACGGGTGATCGACCAGGTGCTGGCGACAGGTGGGGTGGTGTATCCGTTTCTTTAAACGACCGCAGTGAGCCAAGACCCCGGAGCGACCGGGGCCTTGGTTGTCTGTCATCTGCTAGAAGTTGAAGCCAATACCGGCACTGTAAGCCCAGGCGCCGTCATCGAAGTTGTCGTCGGCATCGCCGGCGCTATCGAAGAACACCTGGTACTCGACCTGAGCGGTAATGAACGTCTTTGGTTTGACGTAGTACTTCACGCCGCCTTCTGGACCGGCGAAGAAGGTTTCGTCGGTATCGTCACCGTAGATGCCGCCGATGTTGGCGCCCAGGAAAGGCTGCCACTGACCTGCGTCGAAGTGATAGTCGGCGAATACCCGCGAGGCGCCGCTCCAGCTTGATCCTGCTTCCGAATCGGAGAAGCCGGCGCTTTGACGCAGGCCCAGCAATACGCTTTCAGTGTAAAACTGCCCGATATCGAAACTGACTGCAGCGGTATTGTTATCGAAATCCGTGTCACTGGAGCCGGAGCCGGTCAGTGTGAAAAGCCGATCGCCTACCGAGGGGTCGGCAGAAGCCAGAGCCGGCGACAGGGACAGACAGATGACAGCGAGGGATGTTTTCCATTGCATGGTAGCGATCTCCTATTGGTCCGGCGCTGGCTGCGCCAAGTTTCACCGGAACCTTGGTCCTTTTTCTTTCCATTACCGGCTCGTGCGCCGGGTTCCGGAAGTAGTATTTCACTGCTACTACGACTGAGCGTAAGACAGGGTTCGAAGAAAATTAACGTGGTCGCCTCACTTGTAATGTGCAGTGAAGACCTCGCCAGTTGGAAGACTTACCCTCATCTAAGGTATTGAAGGGACGGTTGTCGCGTTTTTGTCGAGACGCGAATCGCATCGATCTTTTATCTTTCTTCGTGAGGTACTTCTTGTAACTATATGAATTTATTTACCATATTTGCTTTATAAATTCGATGAGGTGCCGAGCGTGTGTCGTGTTACTAGTCCCGTTCCTAGTTTCTCTCAGGTTGCTGGTGAACGGATGCCTTCGACCTGTCATATTTTATCGGCATGCGCTGCGTCGAAGAGATTCTTTTTAAAGTTAAACAAACTTAATCTGATGGCGGCCTAACGGACCGTGTTTCGCCTGTTCAGGTCCCGCCATTTGGCCTTTTTCAGGCCGCTGTTCCGAGGTATCGATCAACGCGGTGAGCGCGCAGATTGATCGCGCCGAACGATTCGTAGTCAACTGAACACCGAGATCAGCAGAACTCGAAAAAGTGCACTAGACCAATAGGAGAGCCCCACATGCATGACCGAATGCGAACGCTTAAACAGGTGGCGCTGGCAGGCGTCTGCGTTATGAGCTTGGCCCAGGCTCAGGCGGCCGTGCCGGAGGAATGCCAGACCGTCCGCTTTAGCGACCCGGGTTGGACCGACATCAATGTCACCAATGCGATAACGACCACTCTGCTTGAAGGGCTGGGTTACGAAACCAGTATTGATCTGCTCTCCGTTCCCATTGGCTTCAAATCGCTGCAGAACAATGACATCGACGTCTTCCTGGGGAATTGGATGCCGGCACAACAGACGTTTGCCGACCAGTACGAGGGCGGCTACGAGCGTATTCGCGCGAACCTGGAAGGGGCAAAATTCACACTGGCGGTGCCGCAGTCTGTGAAAGACGCAGGCATTAACAGCTTCTCCGATCTCGACAAGCATGCGGAGAAATTCGATAAACGCATTTACGGGATCGAGCCGGGTGCGCCGGCCAACAACCTGATCCAGAAGATGATCGATGCCGACGAATTCGGTCTGGGCGATTGGAGGCTCGTCGAATCCAGCGAGCAAGGCATGCTCAGCCAGGTCAATCGTGCGGCCCGGCGGGACGAATTTATGGTCTTCCTGGCGTGGGAGCCGCATCCGATGAACCTGCAGCAGGACCTGGCCTACTTGTCCGGGGGCGATGAGTACTTCGGCCCCAACTACGGTGGCGCGACGGTTTATACGCTAACCCGAAACGGTTACACCGAGACCTGTGCCAATGTGGGTGAACTGCTGAACAACCTGGAATTCACCCTGGATATGGAAAGCGAGATCATGGGCGCGATCCTGAACGAAGGGGAGGACGCAGGCGAAGCCGCACAGCAATGGCTCAGCCAGCATCCGGATGTGTTGGATACATGGCTTGCCGGCGTAAAAACCGTGGATGGCGAGCCCGGCCTGCCGGCGGTAAAGCAGCACTTGGACGCACGCTAGATTTGGCACGATCAATACAAGGGCAGATGCGGCTTCGCGGATGCCCTTGTATCCTGGGCGCCCTGGACTAACCGTTAGATGTTGGCGTGTTGCTTTTGCTCGAGGTTGTGCTCGCCGACTTGTCGCAGGCCCAGTTCCTGCCTGTAAAGCAGGTTGCCCAGACTCATCACCACCGTTTCTATATCCATATTCGGTGGGTTTCCCTGCTTATCCGGTTCGTCAGCCTGCTCCAGCGGGATGAGCCGTCGCAGTAGATCCAGCAAGCTGATCAAAAGATCGACAGACGCGAAATCATCCGGCGGCGTCGTCATCTGCTGTTGCACACAAGCCTTGGCCTGCTGGGCGATCACCGCTTGGTGCCAGTTCAGTCCGTGCATGCTAAGCGCCTTCATGCTTTCGAAACGTTGCTGGCGCTCCAATCTCAGGGCCTCCATGCAGGTTTCCTCCGCATGTGAGTCGCCGGCCCTGTTGCGGGCGATACTCGCCAGCCGGAAATCCACCTGGCCCGACTGCCGGCGCTTCTCAAATTCGCTCTGTAGGCTTTGACGGGCCTGGGGCAGGAATTTGTTGACGGCCCGCTGCCGTGTCTGAGCCAACGCGTCGCCTTCCGCTTCACCGATCAACAGTTGCATGAGCTGCACGCAGTGGATCAGGTCGTGCCACAGTGACGGCTCGATTCGGGCGGGGTCGTCCGGAAGTAACTGTGTAATGGATTTGGCATCGAAATAGAGGGCGGTGATTTCGCGCTCGGCCAGGCTGGCGTGGGCGATGACGTGCTTAAGTCCCAGTCGCTCGATCTCATGCAGCAGGCTGGGTATCAACAGGAGAATATAATGCTGTGCGCCACGTGAGAGTGCTGCCATTGCGTCTCCTTGAGGCTCGTGCATCCTTTCGAATCTGGATGCCCTGTATTCAACGTAGCACGTTTTGGCCCGTAGCGAGAGCATGGCGTTTTTGACGCTCCGCCTTCAGCGCATCTATCGGATGCATCAGCCGCACTGGTTCTGGATACGCTGCAGCTCTTGCTTGTAGGTAGGGAGTTGGATGGCGTGGCTCGTATTGTCGGCGTCGAAACGCAAGGTCTTGCCGGCCCATTCCGGATGCTTGTCGATCATACGTTCGTAAGTTGCGCTCATGGTTTCGATCGATTGCTTGCCGCACAGGCAGCCCGACAGCTCACGATTTTCCTGACGGCATGTGGTGGCGTCATCCATCACCGCGTCGAGGCTGCGGGACAGCGCCATGGCGTCGGGGATGTTTTCGTCGGCAACGGACAGGAATTGAGCGTCGGCGCTAGCCCAGCCAGCAGTGGTGAAGAGAGCGGCGAAGAGAGCGATCAGGGCGAGGTCTTTCACCATAGCGTTCATCGGTTTGATTTCCTTTTCAGCATGCCGGTTTGCTCCCTGTTTAAGCGGGAACCTGCTTCTTGCTCTAAGGAACCTCTGAGTCTCCAATAGACTCAATCAGCGGTTTCATAGGGCTTTGTTTTCAGGGGTTTTGTCTAATGTCGGAGAAACGGGCGGGCGAATCAAGTGTGTTCGGCTCTCAACGGTAAACTGGCGGCATCAGCCGATGCGGTCAACGATAGCCTGCGCCGACTGCACCGCTGATTCCAGTAGCGGAACACCTTCGTAAGCCCAGGAGCCGCAGAAGAACACCGCTCGATCCGTCTCACGGTGCCAGCGCTGGAGCTGCGCGTGTACCTGAGCCGTACCGGTATGGACCACGGCCCGCTGCATGGGAAAGCGGCCCAGAACCTGAGCCGCATCGGGTTCGTAAAGTGGGTTCCAGGTTTGGAAGACGGGTGGCCGTCCTTCCATCGTGGGTTCGACAGCGTTCACCCAGACCGTGAACATCGGCTTCTGCAGTTCCCGGTCCATCTGGAAGCTGAGTGCCGTCCAGTCCTGCCGGCGCCGGGGCATGAAGCGTTCGTCGCGGTGAACCCAAAGTTCGCCGTCGGCGAAGGGGATATCGCTGAGTACGCGCCGCTCTTCGGCGAATTGGCTGCTGTCCAGAAAATCCAGATCGTTCGCCTGGGTTGCCACAATAACCCGGTCGAACACGCCCCTGTCGCCCCGTGCATTGCCGACCTGCACGCCGTCGCTTACGTTTTTCACTTCTGTCACGGGGCTGCCGGAGGTGATCTCGAGCCCTTTTACGAGTTGCTCCACCAGCTCGGACGTGCCGCCTTTGAGCCGATACAACGAGGCCTGCCCGAGAATGCCGTCGAGCATGGGTAGGAGCTGATCCGCCGGCCAAGCCAGGAGATGGTCTTCGTCGCAGGTACAGATCGTGGTTAGCACCGGTAACATCAGGCCGCGCCAGAATAGGGGATCGAGGGAATACCGTGTCAGTACGTCCCCCAACGTCATATGGGTGGGCGTGGTCTTGAGGTTGCGAGTGAGGCGAGCCAACTGGAGTCGGCCGCGGGTCAGGCGCAGGGTCCGCCCGTTCAGAAAGCGGCCAGAGCCCACAAAAGGCCATTGGAGAACGGGCAGGCGTCCGCTACGGAACCAGGTGGTGCCGTCGAGCCAACTGCAGGCGGTTCGTGTCGATACCGAAAAGGTGTCCACGCCCAGGCTCTTGGCCAGGGCCAGCATACCGGGCCAGAAATCCGGGCTCATTACCCGTAGCGGGACATCGACGATGCCGCCATCCACCGTCATGGAATGGGCATCCATGCCGTGGCCCGCTTCGGCCTCGAATAGGGTCACCGAATGGCCGTTTTGCCGGCACCCATAGGCGGCGGCCAGACCCGCCATGCCGCTGCCAACGACTGCAATGGAATATGTCATTCTGGTTCCTCGATTGGAATATGACGTAAGAATGTCATCTAAGGGCAGGGTTGTCCTTATCATGGACGAACTCACCAGACAGGCTACGGAAACCTCAACCGATGCGCATCCGAATGCTATGCCCGTGGGAGTGGATGCAGGATTGATCAAAGTTAAGCCAGTACCTCCCTCCGGACGGCCCTCGACTGATACACTTTTCTACGCTCCATGAATACCGCGTCCATGTTCTATCACGCTTTTGAGTCCTCAAACGCACTCAGGACAGGAGAATCCTATGACCCAGCCAGCCATCCCCACCCAATGGATCGACATCAACAGCGACGATGGCCAGACCTTCAAAGGTTATCTGGCGCTACCGCCCGCCGGTAAAGGCCCTGGTATCGTGCTGATTCAGGAAATCTTCGGTGTGAATCACCACATTCGCGCCGTGGCCGAGCAGTATGCTTTGGCCGGCTACGTGGTGCTTGCGCCGGACGTGTTCTGGCGCCAGGAGCCGGGCGTTGAACTGACCTATGAAGGCGCGGATATGGATAAGGCACGCAGCCTGGTGGGTCAGATCGACTTTGCCGAAGCGGTCAAGGATCTGGCAACGACGACAACGGCCCTACGCGACCGCCCGGAATGTGAAGGCGACGTGGCCGCCGTCGGCTACTGCATGGGTGGCATTCTCGCCTTTCTGGCGGCCGTACGTGCGGGCGTCGACCGTGCCGCAAGCTTTTATCCCGGCGGTATCGCCAAGCACTTGGACAAGGCCGCTGAATTAACAGTCCCCGTCCAGTTCCACTTTGGGGGTAACGACGCCCATATTACCGACGACCACGTGAGCCAGACCCGCCAGGCTTTTGCTGATCGCAGCGACGTGGACATTCACGTCTACGACGGTGCCGAACACGGCTTCAATTGCTGGGCGCGCGGGTCCTACCAGCGCCACGCGGCGGCACTGTCGCATGGGCGGGTGCTGTCCTTCCTCGAAGACTGAATAGTCTGAAACGGCGGCGTAGACGACTGCGCCCCTTTTATGTCTCGCTATTCCCCGCGTAAGCAGCGGATGACGTCGTAACAGGCGCCCATGGTGTGGTAATCGGTTTTTCCGGCGGGGCTCTTTTCGTCGGAATACTTCCGATTGTCGTTGGTCAGAATGCGGTACCAAGCGCCGTATTCGTGGTCGATGAAGTGCGTCCAGGCGTAGTCCCAGATCCGGTTGTACCAATCCCAGTATTTCGTTTCGCCTGTCACCTTGGCGAGTCGTGCCGCCGCCGCGAAGGTTTCAGCTTGCACCCAGAAATACTTGTCGCCGTCGCAAATGCTGCCGTCCGGCGCGAAGCCGTACACGATGCCGCCGTGTTCATCGTCCCAGCCGTGGGCCAGGGCGCTGTCGAAAAGCACGCGTGCGCGATCGATCATCCAAGGTTCGGGCCGGTGGCGATGCAGTGTCAGCAGCAGTTTTGTCCACTCGGTCTGGTGCCCGGGCTGGAAGCCCCAAGGGCGGAATAGGTGGCTCGGGTTGTCGCGGTTGTAGTCCCAGTCGATCTGCCAATTCTCGTCGTAATGCTCCCAAATCAACCCATCGCCTTGAGCCGCCTGCCGCTGGCAGATGTTCTGGGCAAGGGTGTAGGCACGCTCGAGGTAAGTTGTCTCGCCGGTGGCTTCGAAGGCTGCCAGCATCGCCTCGCAGGTGTGCATGTTGGCGTTCTGGCCCCGGTAGGACGAAAGTTCGGACCAGTCCGAACTGGCTTCGTCGGCGTAAAGCCCCGCCTCAGGCTGCCAGAAATGCTTTTCCATCAGATCGAACGTCTTGCCGATACCCGGGTGGGCTTCGTCGATACCGCATTCGTAAGCCGTGGCGTAGGCCAGCAGTACGAACGCCGTGCCGTAGCAATGGCGGGTGCTGTCTTCCGGCTTGTGGTTATCCAGCGTCCAGGCGTAGCCCCGATGGCTGGGCTCCCAGTGCACATTGGCTAAATAGGCTAGGCCGTGCCGGGCGAGATCGAGATAGTCCGGACGATTGAAGAAGCGGCCCGCCTTGGCGTAGTTGAAAACGAAGCGCGTCGAGCTGACCAGGTGGCGATGATGCGCGTTATACACACTGCCGTCGTCACGGAAATACTGGAAAAAACCGCCCTCGGGGTCCTTGCAGCGGCCTTCGTAGAACGCCAGGGTGTCCTGGATGTGCCGGGTCAGGAATGCGGGGCTCTGAAAGTCGGGAGAAGCTGTCACGTGGGTCACCGTCCGGGTCAGGGTTTCTTTTAGCTTTTAGCCTGCCATCATAGAGGATCGACCCGGCGCGTTCAGTGCGCTCAAAGTATGAGTGCGGTGAGGCCAACGTTTCGACGCGCATAAAAAAGCCAAGCTAGGAGCTTGGCAGCAATGCAGATATCGAGCGTCTCTACTCTTTCCTGTAAATCCGGGGTGCTGTGAATCTGGGGTGTCTCAAGCCTGGAAAAAGGCTGGCCCGAAGGACGGGCCAGCAAGACAGGCTCATAAAACACTTCACTAGCATGTACTCTCGAGAACCCGGAATAGATCAACCCAGGTTAGTTTTTTGGCTTTTGTTACAGAGATTTAAAAGGATCGGGGGAGGGGTAAAGCAAAAAAGCTGGCGTGGAGGCCAGCTAAGTAAGGGGTACTTATCGATACATCACCCATTAGATTATCAGCGCGACCATTAATCGCCCTTAACATGAGTCAGTCTTTGCTCTTTCTCAGGATCCTGTATCGGCCGGCTCTATAGTCTGGCGATCCTCCAACGGCCGCCGCTTCCAATATCCCGCCAGCAGCGACCCGGAAACGTTGTGCCAGATTGAGAACAGCGCCCCCGGCAAGGCTGCCGTGGCGGTGAAAAACTGATTGGCGAGAGCTACAGCAAGGCCGGAGTTCTGCATGCCTACTTCGATAGCCATGGTCCTGGCGACCCGCTGGCTGAAGCCGAACAGACGGCCGATCCCGTAGCCACCGGCCAGGCCGAGCATGTTGTGTAGCACCACCGCAACAATCACCAGAGGGCCTAAGGTCGCGAGCCGGCTTGCGTTCAAAGCCACCACGATAGCAATGATAAACACGATGGCGGCCATGGCCAGGGTCGCCAGCGCCGGCTCCATGCGCTTGATCTGTTTGCCCAGGAAGTGGTGGACGATCACCCCCAGGACGACCGGGCCTATAACCAGTTGGGCAATACTCACGAACATGCCGAACACCGGCACATCAACGGTCTGGCCTACCAGGAGTTGGGTGAGCAGTGGCGTTGCCGCCACGGACACGATGGTCGATGTCAGCGTCATGGACACCGACAGCGCCACATGGCCGTTAGCCAGCCAGGTAATCACGTTCGAGGCCGTGCCGCCGGCAGTCGCGCCGACCAGGAACATGCCGATTGTCAGTTCCGGCGACAACCTAAGAAACCACGCTACAAACAGCGCGGCCAGAGGCATCACGGTGAATTGGAGGAGTACGCCGACGGCCACAGGCTGCGGCGCTCGCAGCACCCCCATGAAATCATGGCGCGACAGCGTTAGACCCATGGCAAACATGATGACCGCGAGCAGCAGTTTGATTAGCGAGGCGAAGTCGGTGAACCAGCCGGGCTGCCAGGCGGCAATCGCCGCAAACAGGATAGCCCAGACCGGAAACAGGCGGTTGATGCGTTCGAAAAGAGCCATGGAAAAACCCTGACGTTTTTATGGTAGAAGATCGCTTTGTTCAGGTCAGCGAATTAGCCGGACACTAGCTTTTGGAGCCTTAGCCTACGTCAAAAGCCGCAGAAGGTCGCGGCCGAGTTAAACGTCGCGCATCGATGTGAAAGATTGCAACAAACGTATCCTATGATTAGGCGCTTATCGCACTGAGCGCGTATGGTGTGTTGACGAGCTATTAAGAGAGACAGGTCTGATGGATCAATCGATCGTTGTTCACATCAATGAACGGGGTGAAGTACATTTTTTGGCCGGCGAAGCGCGGGCGGCAACGCTGCTCGACATTGGCGGAACGCCCTACGCGGTTGACGATCTGGGTGACCGTGTACTGCTGGAAAAGCGGGATGGCAGAATCATGGTAATTCGCGAGTCGGATATCCAGGCTGCGAACCAGAGACTGGACTGATTCCGGTCAGGCTTCGCGTTTCTATTCCACTCGAAGAGTGTCATTCGACACCAACTGGCTCGCCGGCAGCATTATTCTCTCCAACTGAAGCTGCGCCCGGAAAATGTTGTGCTGATCTTCCAGGTAGCCGCTGCTCTGAAGCCTTTCCATGACCCTCTGGACGTCCGGTGCCAGCGCTACATGCTTCTTATGGAGGTAGTGGTAGACCGGGATCACTTTCAACGGCTTGGCCACGATGCGTACGTTGGCGTAATTTTGCGTCTGAACGAAAAAGGCGCCACCCAATTCAGAGGCAATAGCCACATCGATCCGGCGTTTCGCCAACACCGCCATAAGCTGCTCGGTCGTGTCCAGGAAGACGACCTCGACCGGTCGGGATGATTCGATACCAAAGTCGATTCCGCGCAATTGCCCGACCCGCAACGTTGCCGTCGAGGGCTGCGCCAGTTTAGGTAGCTGTTCCAGCGTAGAGAAGACCACAAGGTTTATGTGGGTCAGGGGCACTGGAATGCGCGTGACTTCCTGCACCTGATCGTCCAGTCCGGCAACGCGGCCCATGCTGCCATCGAGCTGGCCGCTGGACAGCATGGCGATTTCCCGTGCGGGCGGCGTCTCCATTACAGTGATCTCGATGCCCACTTCCCGGTAGATCGCTTCGATGAGCGGTTGGCCGACCCGGTTAAACGGGTTGCCGGGTATCATCGCAAAAGTGAGTGTTCGCGGCAGATCATTGGCGCAAACGGAAGTGAAGGGTAATGTAAGGAGCCATCCGATAAGGACAAAACAAGCCGTACGAAGTGGTTTCATAAGGCCTCTCTAAGGGTGCGGGCTCTCCGTTCCATGCCCAAGGCCCAGCGACGTTTTTAAAGCATGTATTAAAGAGTAGCTCTAAATCTGGTCAAAAACACACGCCGTGTGTTGAGCCGGTGAACCACGCGATGTGTCCGGTAACTCACACGGTTATTAAACCATCGGAGCCGGAAAAGGAGGCATCCATGAGCAATGAACAACGGGTCGTGTTGATCACCGGTGGTGCACAAGGTATCGGCCAGGGCATAGCCGCCTATCTTCTTGGCAAGGGCTGGCGTGTGGCTATATGCGACAAAAACGAGGCCGCAGGCCAACGCTGTGTCACCGACATGAAGACTGACGGTAGCGATGACTTGCTGTTCGTGAAGACCGATGTGTCGGTTGAGGCCGATGTTCGCGAGGCCATTGAAAAAACTGTCGCCTGGGGCGGCCGCCTGGACGCACTGGTCAACAATGCGGGGTTGGCGGACCCGGAAACCGGGCCGGTCGAGGCCCTGGACCTGGCGCAATGGCAGCGCCGGCTGGATGTAAATCTGACCGGACCCTTCCTGATGACTAAATACGCCGTGCCCCACCTGCGAAAAACGCAGGGCAGCATCGTTAACATGGCGTCTTCCCGGGCGCTCCAGTCCGAACCGGATACCGAAGCCTACGCAGCCACCAAGGGTGGGGTCGTGGCGCTGACTCATGCCTTGGCAATCAGTCTCGGACCTAACATCCGCGTGAACGCAGTCAGTCCCGGGTGGATCGATGTCCGCGCCAGGCAGGCGGATTCGCCAGCCGAAATCGAGCCTCTATCAGCAACGGATCACCAGCAGCACCCGGCAGGCCGAGTGGGCGTGCCGGACGATATCGCCTCCATGGTGGCGTACCTGATTTCACCGGAAGCCGGTTTTATGACCGGCCAGAATGTGGTGATCGATGGGGGGATGACGCGAAAGATGATTTACGAGGAGTAATTGCCATTGAAAATCGCGTCGCTTCTGATTCTAGGACGGGGCAACTCATTTAACTTTCTACGTGCCCTGTTCGACTGGCGATCTGAATAAGATGGCGGTGGTACCCGTCTCGTAAGGGCTGCAACAAAAATTAACGGAAGAGTGACAATTTAGCAGCCGTTCCTAAGGCAGCGACTGAGTCTGAATGAGCGTCGTTGTCGTATATGAAAGCTCCCAACATTCACCAAGAGATCTAGTATGCAGTTAGGTCAACGCATCAATAACATCAACGTCGGTTTCAAGCTCGCTGGCGGGTTCGCAGTACTGGTTGTGCTGGCCATCATCATTTCCGTGACAGGTGCTATGGCGCTGCAGTCATACGCCGACCGATCACTGATCGTGGCTGGAGCTAGTGCTATCGAGTCCCGGTTGTTGGACGCACGCACCGATGAGAAGAACTTCCAGATTCGTCGTGAGAATAAGTACGTTGACCGCGCCATTGAATTGGCGGATCAGGCAGCGACACGGGCAGAAAAGTTGAATGATGTTCTCGTGGTTCCTGCCGACAACGAGCGTGTGAGAACCATTGTTAGTAACGTTGATTCCTATAAAGCTCTGCTAGATGAATATCGTGACAGCATCGAGGCAGACTCCCAAACAATTGCGGCTATTGAAAACAACTTGCTGAAGGTAGCCCGCAAGGCCGTGGAGACAGCCGTTGAACTGCAGAATGTTCAGATGGAACGGATGGACGCCGATTACAGTGAATCCATGACACTGATTGTGGGCGCGGCCATCGCCGCCGTTCTTATAGCAACGGTCCTCGGTTGGATTCTCACTCGGCATATCACACAACCGATTCGTCAGACGGTTGAGATAGCGAACAAAGTGGCTTCAGGGGACTTGACCGTAGATGCCAGTAGCAATCGAACCGACGAATTCGGCCAGCTGCTTAGTGCTTTCGACACTATGATAACGAGCCTCCGCGCATTGATCGGCGAGATCAGCACCGGCTCAAACAGTATTGCCTCCGCCTCGGAAGAGATGTCTATAGTGACCCATCAGACCAGTGCGGCGGTTAACAACCAGAAAGACAAGACCGATCAGGTCGCGACCGCGATGAATGAAATGGTCGCGACAGTCAGTGAAGTTGCCAAAAGCGCCGAAGCCGCATTTGAGTCTGCTAACACCGCAACGGATCGGTCGACTCAGGGTGAGAGTGCTGTACGCGAAACCCTGTCCTATGTGAGCGAGCTCAAGCAGCAGATCGACAACGTGATGGGGCAGCTGAATAGCCTGCAGTCTGAAACACATAATATTGGCAGCATCCTGGACGTCATCAAGGCAGTGGCGGAACAGACCAACCTGCTGGCCCTGAACGCTGCCATAGAGGCGGCTCGGGCCGGTGAGCACGGCCGAGGCTTTGCGGTGGTCGCCGATGAGGTTCGTTCGCTGGCCCGCCGTACGCAGAGTTCTGCGGGGGAGATCGAGAGCCTGATTAACAATCTGGTTGCCAGCGCTGAGAGCTCCAGCACAAGTATGGAGCGAAGTACTTCGTTGGCAGAGCGGACTCTGCAAAGTGCTGAAACGACGCAGGAAATCATTCGGGATGTGGTGCAGTCGGTGGAGGATATTCGCCAATACAACAGCCAGATTGCCACAGCGGCGGAGCAACAGGCATCGGTAGCTGAAGATATCAACCGCAATGTTACCGATATACGTGAAGAGGGGGATCAAACCGCCAGTGCTACCGAGCAGGTTTCTGCATCCAGCAATGAATTGGCCCGGTTGGCAGGTGGCCTTAAAAACCAAGTGGCGCGCTTCCGCACCTGAGCAAAGCCTACCTCGGGCGCACTAAGGCGCGGGATGGAACCCCGCCTGATGCTTTCACCTCGTTGCGTCCCGCCGCTTTTGCTGCATAGAGATTGTCGTCGGCGATCGCCAGCAGTTCATGTTTGTCGTGGAGACAGTGGGGTGAGCAGGCGATCAGGCCGATACTGACCGTGATGGCCACGGCATGGCCCTGGGAGTTGAGTGACAGACTTTCAATCTGACTGCGAATGTTCTCAGCGACTATCTTACCGCCAGGCAGGTTGACGCCCGGTAGCAAAACCACGAACTCCTCGCCGCCATAGCGCGCCACGATATCGGTTGGCCGATGGGCACATTGGTCGAGCGTTAGGGCCATCGCCTTCAGGCATTCATCGCCAAACCCATGGCCGTAGGTGTCGTTGATCTTCTTGAAGTGGTCGGCGTCGATCAGCAACAGGCACAGGGAGTCGCCGTTGCGCAAGGCGCGCTGGTATTCGATCTCGAGCTGCTCGTCGAAGTGGCGCCGGTTATAGACCCCTGTCAATCCGTCCGAGATACTCAGGCGTTTCAGCTGTCTGTTGGCTTCTTCCAACTCCTCGGTCCGGGCCTGCACCATCGACTCCAATTCCTCGTTGAGACTTCGATGCACTTGCAGCGCCTGGCTTTGCGCCCGCAGACGCTGTTGTTTTTCCTGGTTGAGCCGGTCGGCGAAACCCAGTGAGAGCAGGACGACCTCCAGTGCCGACCCGATTTCCACCGCATAGCGCGTTAGGAGCGAGGGTTGTATCAGTCCTGCGGATTCGAGAATAAACAGACTCAGAAAGAGCAGGTAGACAAACCAGGCGCTTGCAAAAATGCGGGCCGCGCGAATGCCGCGCAGCGAATACTTGATCCCCAGGTAGAAGCCTAAGAACACCGCCAGGGTCGAAAAGAACAAGCCCGTGCGCACGACCAGTGCATAGGGCAGGAACAGACCCGCTACCATAAGCAGCGCATAGATCGCGACTAAGACATTGACCAGCCGGTTGTCGAATGACGATCCGGAGACAGCCAAGTTCAAAAAGCGCCGCGCGAAAAGCACCGCAGCCATCGGCATAAGGCAGGTGGCAAAGATCACCGAGTAGGCGTTGATCAGCGGCATATCCGGCCAGAGGTAGCGAAATGCCACGCCCTTCATCACCGATAACATGAACACCAAGCTGACCAGATAAGCCAGGTAGTAAAGGTAGGCTCGGTCGCGTACCACCAGATAGATAATCAGGTTGTACAGGAACATGACGGTCATCACGCCATAAAAGGCGGCCAAAGCCATCACGTCGCGCTTGTCGTCTTGGTCGAAGGCCTGCCGCGTCATCAGGTCGACGGGGGTGATGATAGCGCCGGTGGTCTCGATGCCGATGTAAACATCGACGCTGGCGGATTGCACGGCATCGAGTGGAAACAGGAATACGGTTTCCAGGAAAGGCCGCGCCGCAAAGGGCAGTGCATCGCCCACCGTAAATTGACGTAGCGGTTTGCCATCGGCAACGAGGGCCACGCGAATAGTGTCGTGGTGGGGCAGATTCAGCCTTAGGAGCGCGCCTTCGGCTATATCCACCATTCCAGAGAGGCGGGCGCGGAACCAGAAGGCGTCTGCTTGATAGCCGTAGTTGCGATTGCCGTTGGAGGGTAGCCAGGCATCGCTGGCAAGACCCAATACGTCGGCGATGGAGGAACCCGCGGGCATTCGCGTGTACTGGAGATCGGGGTTGAGCGGAAGGGTACCCGTCTGCAGGAGAGTGGAGGCATCCTGTACCGGTATGGTCTGCGCCAGGCAGAAGCTGCTGGCCAGACATAGGCAAAGGGCCGTAAGCCATCGCCGCATTGGTGTTCCCCCTGAACTCAAACGACTACTGCCGTCAGGTGGGGGTTAATGCCTTACCGGTTAGACGGGAAACGGCCCCTGCCACCATGTTCCATAATCGATGAAACTCTAGCACAGATGCCTTAAAAGCCTACACTTAAGCGACAGTTTACCTGTTCGTTTCGCTAGTTGTGCGCGCTCTGACGACATATTTAAAGCGGTTCAACCCGTCCTGATGCCCAGGCGATCCAGATAGACGTGTAGCTCGGCTTCCGTCAGGTTGATGTGCTCCACCACACGGCCATAAAGCATGACCGTGGGCACAGACCGGCCCTTCAATTCACGCTGGGTCTCATTGAGCACGTACAGGATGATACGTTCGGTGCGTGTCAGTCCGTCCCGCACATCGGGAATGTTTTCAAGAATATCGCGTTGATCCATGCCGGGCCCTGCTCAAGGCGTTCAATGCGAAGTATGGGGGAGTGGTGGCGGTGCAACAACCCGCCAATAGCTTGTCCACAAAATCAGTGGATAACTTTGTGTGCAACGTAATGATAGATGCCCGAAAGCCCCTTGGGGTGGGTGATTCAGCGCACTGGCCGGCTAATGACCAGCGTTACGTTGACCGCTTAAATAATGTCCGAAAAACCCCGGCATCGCTGGATGAAATTCAGTCAGGCACCGGTTCATAATCCTCTTCGTCACTGGCGCCAGCCGTCTGCATTTCGCTCATCAACCATTCCTTAAACGCTTTCATCCCAGCGGTCAGTGGGCGATGCTTTTGGTATACCAGATAAAATGCCTTGTGGGTATCGAGCCGAATGTCGAAGGGCACCACCAGGTGCCCAGCATTAATCTCCCGGGACGTCAGGGTCCGGTCGGCTAGAGCAACGCCCAGACTTTCCTGGGCGGCTGCGGTAGCCAGTTGCCCGCTGGAGAGCTGTAGGCTGCCTTTGGGAACGATGAATTCGACGCCGGCCTGCTGCAGCCAGTTTTCCCACTCCCACTTGCGTTTGCTGACATAGATCAATGTGTGGTGCTTTAGGTCTTCCGGCTTTTCCAGCGGAAGCCTGCCTTTCAGTAAATCCGGACTGCACACCGGCATCAGCAAAACCTTACGCAGAAAATGCACCTCGATATCGTCCCACTCGCCGTTGCCGTAGTAGACCGCCATGTCGGTGCTGGAGCGGTTGAAGTCCAGCAGACCCATGGATGCGTTGATCTGTAGTTCGATATCCGGGTAGAGCTCCCGGAAACGGCTCATGCGTGGCATTAGCCAGCGGGTCAGAAAATTGGGAGCCACGCTGATTTTCACCACGTTGGGTTCGTGGCTTGCCGTCAGTCGCTGGGTGGCCATCTCTATCTCGTCCAGGGCGTGTTTGACCGAGCTCAAGTATTGTTCGCCAGCCGGTGTCAGTTCGACTTTACGTTTGGTTCGGCTGAATAGCGAAACTCCCAAATATTCCTCAAGCGTTTTTACTTGGTGACTGACCGCGGAGGCGGTCACGAAAAGCTCCTCGGCAGCGGCTGCAAAGCTACTGTTTCTGGCGGAAGATTCGAAAACGCGGAGAGCGTTTAGGGGCGGGAGTCGGCGCATAGTGGTTTTTACTAAGCATGAAATAATTTCAGCATTCTGCTTAGAAATGATCGCTTTTTCAATAGTCGCTCGATCTCTAATATTCACCCTGTAGACATTGAATACGCCCACAGACGAGGACTCGTATTATGACTGAGCAAGACCTGAAACTGGACGCACGCGGTAACGTTGACGTCGATTATTACGTAAAGCTGGCCCGTCAGCAGCGCAACCAATACATGGGTGAGCTAGGTGCCGCTTTTGCATCTAAAGTTAAAGCCTTATTTCGAGTAGCGCCGCCGAGGATGTCGACCAGTCACTAACGGCCCAGCGACCTCGTGTGGAGATTGGCTGGCGAGGCCTGAAATCGCCTAGCCAGCCTGTCTGCTCCGCACACATCTTCTGCGCATTATTGTCGGCGACCTGCCGACTTCGCGATTCACACCTCCCAACGCCTTCGGCGCACATCAAAAGCTTTTCGTTAGCAATCTCGAAAGCGCGATCACAAAGCTGTTTAATGTTTCGCAAAGCCCCTTTTTGCGCCAGCAAAAATCGACTAACTTGATTGTTTAGACAACGCACTCGCGTCGTTATCAGTGGCCTACAACGCCTTCAAAGAGGCCTGCAGAACGTGCCAACGCCGGGATAGCTCAGTCGGTAGAGCAGGGCATTCGTAATGCTCAGGTCGCAGGTTCGACTCCTGTTCCCGGCACCAAGTTCGATGTGTTTGCGCTAGAGACGTTACCCTGGGCTCACTGCTCGAAAAAGAACCATGTTCCGCTCACACGTTTGGCAACCCTTCCCTGAATCCATAAATTGCTTGACCCTGTAGTAGCTACAACCTTGATGATGCCACCATCAATATCTCCAAGAGGATAGATGGGTGGATAGCTGTTGCGAAAATAAGGCCGGCGAGCTTGCTCACTTGCGCGAGAAGCAAGCCCGGGTGTTGTATGTCGTGCTAGGCATCAATGCCGTTATGTTTTTCTTTGAATTCATCAGTGGTTGGCTGGCGAACTCCACGGCGTTGCTGGGCGATTCGCTGGACATGTTCGGCGACGCTTCGGTGTACGCGCTGACGCTTTACACTCTGCATCGAAGTGCCCGCGCCAAAGCCAGCGCCGCGTTAGCCAAGGGTGTGTTCATGTTGCTCTTCGGCTTGGTGGTTATTGGCGACGCGGTCCGTAAGAGCCTGCTGGGTGTGATCCCGGAGGCAAACTGGATGGGCGTTGTCGGCTTGATCGCTTTGGCGGCCAATACGGTCTGCTTTCTCCTGCTGTACAGTCATCGCAGCGACGATCTGAACATGCGTTCAACCTGGCTATGTTCCAGGAACGACCTCGTCGCCAATACCAGCGTCATTGCCGCCGCCGTGCTTGTGGCCCTTACCGGGACGCTCTGGCCGGACGTCGTCGTCGGTATCGCCATTGCCGGCCTGTTCCTGCATTCCGCCTGGCAAGTGCTAACCGAAGCCTGGCGGGAGTGGCGGCATGCTAATGTTCCGCCTGATACCGAGAGTTCTGTGGACAGAGCCGACACATGCTGTGGAGCCGCAGCATCGCCGTTGCCAGTTAAAGAATGCTCCAGCGACGGGAGCGACTTGGACGATCACTGTGGTCCGGCAAAGGCGAAGCCCAAACCAAGCTGCTGCGGCGCTTCAACTGAGAACGAAAATAAAGAGTGGCAGAACAATGCATGAGCGATTGAAGGTGGCCTACCGGAACGAGCTGGCCTCGGCCCGAGCTGAGGAAGCCCGAGGCGATTGCCAGCTGGCTTTCACGCACCTGGAGCGGGCCCATATCCTTAGCCAGCGATTTGCCCTGGCGCACACGGCGACACACCTACGCATGCTCAGGTTAGGTTTGCGTCTAAGTGACGGCCGGGAAGTGCGCGGGCAAATCACGCGTGCCCTGGCGGCATTGGTCTTCTCTCGCATTTGGGTGCCTGTTGGCAATACCGGACGAGCCACTGTCAGCGCCCTTGCGCCGATGACCGTTCCTGCCGATCTGGCCGAGGTGCTCTCCTGATAGGCGCTCTTCTGATAGGTGCTCACCTGACAGCGCTCTCCTGACAGTACTCTCCTGACCGTGCGTTCCTGACAAAGAGCGCCGCTTGGTCCATCATAGAAAGACGTTCCCAGCGGAGAGTTCTTCTTATGCCACTCGAAGGATGGATATTCCTGATCGTTGCCCTGATCCTTATCGTCGGTGGGCTGATGTTTCTGCGCAATAGCGCCCGCAGTATGCCGATCTCAGAAGACAAGATGGAGCGCATACGCAAGCGCAAAGCGGAAATGGAGGCGAAGGATCAGGCTGAAGAGGAGAAGTGGTGAGCTTGTTGCCCGCCACCGACCTGAATTAACTTTCCAGGCCGGTGGATTTGGGATCGGTTACCGGAATCGCGGCTTGCGGTAACCGAATTGGAACATCGATCGCCTCAGTCGCAGCTTCCCACCTTTTCGAGCTGGCGTTCGCGCGCCACGGCTCGACTGATGACTTAATGACCCTTAATGACCCCGTTATTCAGCGTCCCTGGGCACCCCGGCGCAGCCAGTCATGCACGAAGGCAAGCTTACGATGGGCCGCATCCGAGAGCATGAAGGGGTAAAGATCCGACAGTCCCATGGATCGATTGACATGATTGACCCCAATGGCCACCGAGGTCGCGACATGGATGAGGCGTTCGGCATCGGGCTCCGAATACGGATCCCAATTCGCGCTGGGTAACCCGGGCAGGGTAAGGCCCGCCGCGACAAAGCTGTCGGTGATATCGGTTAGGTGTAACAGGTGCGCCGCTGTTTCGGCCCAGTCCTCGTGCGGGTGAGCCGAGGCGTAACTAGTCAGGAAACGTAGCGTCCAGTCGGGTGGCGGACCGTTTTTGTAGTGATGCTGGAGCGCGGCACCGTAATCCGCGCGTTCATCGCCGAACATCGCGCGAAAGGCGTCGAGAAAGTCCTCACGTAGACTCAGCCGCCACCAGAGCATATGCGAAATTTCGTGGCGCATATGGCCGATCATGGTCCGGTAGGGTTCCTCCAGTGCTTCGCGGCGGGTGGTGCGCACCACCGGATCCGCCTCGGCCACACTGATAGTCACGATGCCGTCCACATGCCCCATATACACCGGGGTCCGTCCTTCGGCGAGCATGCGGAAAGCCGGTCGCGCACCTGGATCTTCCGGCCGGAACCAATGCCAGCGCCCGAGGTTGTCGAGCGTCCACCGTTTGGCTGCCTCGGTCACTGCCCAGTTGGGAACGGCATCGGGAATGGAGGGATCCGGGGCCAGTGTCGTCATCGCGCACGAGCGACAGAAAGCGCCTTGTTCAGGGGCAATCCAGTTACAGCCGATCACTTCCCTGTTGACACAAAACGGGGGCATGGGCAGAAAGGCGCGCGCCTGAGGATCGTAAGCGACGGGCGTTCCGTCTGCGGTGGCGAGATTGTCGAACCAGAGTGATCCAGAGCCAACCGGATTGGTGAAGACTCGCATGAGAGAGGCCTTCTAGTTGTAGGGAGGTGAAACCCAGTATAGGAACGGCTGCCGCCACCCGTCTAATTAAAACCCCTCAACGTGGCCGAGGGGCTTGGTTGCCAGGCCTGCTCTTTTTACCGGCCATCGGGGCGTTGTGGTCCCGTGACACCGGCGCGCCTAAATAGAAACCGGTCCGTATCGCCTCTGGGCAATCAAGGCGACGGCAATGGCCGGCAGTATGAGCACGGCGCTGATCATCGATAGCTGGACGTTGGATAGCGGTACCGGACCACCGCCAGGAATTGCCAGCAGCAGGCCGCCAATGATTAGGGCCAGCCGTACCGGCCATTGCAGGACTCGGCTGGCGGCGAGGCTGCCGATGCCTAGCAGCCAGCCCTGCATGGCCCCCGCTATAAGAACCACCCCAATCAATGCTTGAAGAATGACGATGCCGATCTCGGCCCAGCTGCCCTGGAAAATCAGTGCCGGGTTGAGCACGAACAGGAACGGGATAAAGTAGATAACGCTGCCCAAGCGCATGGCCTGAAACCCGGTTTTCATCGCGTTGGAGCCCGCCACTGTGGCGGCTGCAAAGGCACCGAGGGCGACTGGCGGGGTGATAAAGCTGAGCATGCCCCAGTACAGGATGAACAGGTGGACCGCCAGAGGGTCCATACCACCACCATTGATCAAGGCTGGCGCGAGGGCAACGGCGAGAAAAATATAAGCAGCGGTTACCGTCATCCCTATCCCCAGGATGAAGCTGGTTAGCGCTCCCATCATCAGGAGGGTCAGCGTATTGCCGCCGGCGAGGTAAATCAGGTCATTGGCGATAGTACCGGAAAGGCCCGTGACCGAAAGTGCGCCGACGAGCAAGCCGACCCCCGCCAGAATAGCGATAAGTTCGGCAAACAACTTGCCGGCGTCGGCAAAGAAATCCTTCACGTTTTGCCAGCCCCAGCGCTGGTAGGGTAGCACTTGGTTGATAACCAGCAGCAACGCAGTGGCATAGAATGGCGCAGTAGCCTCCCGGCGGAGGAAAAATAGCATCCAGATCAGCAGTGCAAATACAAAGATGAAGTACCAGCCTTCCTTGAGCGTTTTACGTAGTGAGGGCAGCTCTTCACTGGGCAGCCCCTGCAGGTTGTGCCGGGCTGCGTAAGCATCGATCTGGATAAAAAGTCCCAGAAAATACAGAGCTGAGGGCACCACGGCGGCCAGTGCAATGGTGCCGTAGGGAATGTTCAGGAAGGCGGCCATGATAAAAGCGGTGGCGCCCATCACCGGTGGCATCAGCACGCCGCCGGTTGACGCGCAGGCCTCCACGCCAGCGGCATAGGATCTGCCAAAACCCACGCGTCGCATGGCGGGAATAGACATCACGCCCGTGGTCATGACGTTGGTAATCACGCTCCCGCTCATCGAACCCATCAGGCCGCTGGAAAATACCGCGACTTTGGCTGGTCCGCCGCGAACGTGGCCGAGCAGGGCAAACGCCAGGTTGATGAAAAAACGGCCCCCACCGGTTTGTTGCAGGGCGACACCGAACAGTAAGAAACCGATCACGATATTGGCGAAGGCTTGCAAGGGCACCCCCATGACGGCTTCGCGGCTCATCGCCATGTAGATCGCGGTTTGTCCGGGTGAGGAAGGAAAACCCTGAATCGGACCGGGCATTTTATCGGCGACAATCGGGTACAGACTGGCCAGCCCTACGATGGCGGCGATCGTGATCCCGCCGGCCCGGCGAATCGCCTCCACGACAAGCACCCAGAACAGGACGCTCATAATCACCGCATATTGGGGTGCGGCATACTCCCAGCCTTGGTCCAGAATCGCTTCCGCGTTGTAGACGAAGAAGCCGCAAATCCCGCCTGCCGCTATAAACAACAGAACATCGTACCAGGGCACGCTTTCCCGCGCGGCGCGACGGTGCATGGGCCAGAGCAGGAAAACCAGTGGCAGCATCAGGGCCACCACCGTATAGAAAAATTGACTCTCCACCTGCGTGACGACGTTGATCAGTTGCAGGTTGAACAGATAATCGATGGTAAACAGCGTCAGGGCCAGCGTGGTCAGCCGTGGAATCCAGGGCCAGGCTCCGGGCAGTTGCCGGACGCCGGAGATCTTTTCGCGATCCGGACTGGAGGAGGGCTCTTGAGTCATGATGCAGGACGCTCCAGAGAACAGGATAGGCCGGGAAGAGGCTGGGCTCCTCCCGGGCTGAGCGTGATTTAGCGGAAGACGGGGTTCATGTCGGCCGCCTCGAGTGCATCGGCGCGGGCGGTCATCCAGCCCTGGCGGAAAGCCTCCTCGTCGGACGGCGGGTTACCGGCAATAAACTGGTCCCAGGTATCCATCAGAATGTTCTGGCGGCGCACAAGCTTATCCTGGTGGGCCTGCATTTCATCAGTCCAGTGGCCGATTTCTTTGTAGTAGGTAACAACCGCATCGTGGAACGGAATGACCCACTCCATGTTCTGATTTTCCAGGGCATATCCCTGGTTACCGGGAGCGGCATCCTTGTACTTGTCGTAGTCTTCGGTAAAGACCTTGACCAGGCTTTTGACCAGGGTGTCGTCGGTCTTGGCGTTGGCCACCACAATCGGGTAGGGATAGCTTGAACCGATCCAGGGGTCCTCCTCGCTGATCCCTGCGCCGGAGGTGACTTTATGCGGCTGAAAGTAGGGTGCAACGTCCTTCAGACGTTTCCAGCCCGCTTTGTCTTCCGGGTCCAGCGTGAGCCACGTGATACCCCGAGGGCTAGCCGCCAATTGCTGGGGGCCGCCCGCCACCGAGACGGTAAAAGCGGTATCGGTCTGATCGGCGATGATGCCTTCGAACGAGCGTCCGTAACCGGGGAATTCCACCCGCTCGACGTCGTCCCAGCTTAGGTCGCCAAAGGCTAGCATGGCTTCGGAGCCCAGATTAAGCGCGTCGTCACCTCGAATATAGGACACGCGCTTACCCTTGAGGTCAGACGGTGTTTCGACATCGATATCGCCGGCGACCGCGATGCTCAGTCCAAAACTGGCCATCGATGTCGTGATGACCCGGATTGGCTGAGGCCCCCAGTTCTCATCGGCGAACATCAGTACCCCTTCGGCACCGTAGTAGGCGGCGATACCGCAGGCACAGACCGGCACGCGGCCCATCTTGAGCGGCGTCATCCGGGATACGTCGTTCTCGCCCGGCAGGATACGCAGCGAGACGCCGTACTCGTTGCGAAGCAGATTGCCGATAGACACCATCTGACTATAACCCGCGGAGCTGGTGCCATAGGCTGTCATACCGAGTGTATTGGGGAGTTCCACGCCCTCGGCGGCGAAACCTAGCGTGGGCACCGATGCCAGGGTGGCAGCAGCTAGATAGCGTTTGATTTTTGGCATGTCAGAATCCTTCTGCGGTTTTGTATTTATGGTTCGATGTTTTGCTGTGCAAAACATAATTCTGTTATGCATATACGACTTTAGGCAGTTTTCTGAGAAGCTGTCAACAATTGTGAAAAAGCAAGGTGATCGGGTGTTAGGGCTATTAAACGCGCCCTGAGAGGTTGTGAAAAAGTCCAATGTGGCGGGAAACGTGGCGGGATTGTTGCTGATCGAGAGAGAAAAGTTGAAGGACATCCTAGGCGCAACGCCGGTCTGCAATGGTTCAGAGCACCCGCGTAGGACGGGGTGCTCCGCCGCAAATTACTACGGCTTTTCCACCGACACGGCCACGGCCTCCGTCGATTGAACGACGACCTCACGGCCCACGTGATCGGTGCTCAGTTCAACATCGTCACGTACAGGAAGAATGTGACTACTGCCGTCAGGAAACTGCAGCGTGGCGGTGTGTTCGGCCAAATCCACGGCGGTGACCACGGCTGTCATTTCAACACTACCGGCCGCGAATCCCCGTGGTTTTTCGCCTTCCGGCGCACGCCCCGCTGCGCCTGAGAGGCCGTCCTCCGGGGCGGCACCAGCGCCTCTGAGATAAACCGCCATTTCTTCCACGTACGCGATTTCGACACGGTCGCCCTTTTCGACCTGATTGAAGTTGACCGCGTCGGGGCCAATGTCGACCGTTTTCTGTGTACCGTTGTCATCGACCAGCGTAACCCTGCGGGCGTCGTAATCAATGGCTTTAACCGTCGCCTCGAGGCGTGCAGTGCGGGTCACGACGCCCCCGGGGACGCCATCAACCGTAGTCACGGTTTCGGATACATCGGCAGTCATCGCGTTCGTCGAGTCTTCGGAAGGTGTACTGCAGGCGGCCAGCAGGCTCGCGATAAGGGCGATACCGGCGGTGTGTTTGGAGAAAATAGGCTTAATGTTCATTGGCGAGGGTCCCTTAACCGGATGTGAAAAGATCGGGTCTGCTAATCAACTGACAGCCGACAACGACCACCACACACTCCGTGTTCTGAGACGTCAGCGGGAGAATTATAGATAAAGATCCTGCCGTTCGCTTGTTGGCTTCGGCAAATCGATGAACGTGGACGGGACGTGATGGCTTTCGTCGCCAGGCAATCGGCGAGTGCCGGTCCGGGGTGATTGACCTAAAAAGCGGCCTTAATAGCTGAAACGCCAGCCAAACTCGAGGCGCCAGAGTTCGAAGTTGGGGCTGGCTCCGAGCCCTTCGCCACTCATTTCATAGCGGTCGACGCCGCCTTGTATGTAGTACTGATTATCGAGTTCGTACCGCATGCCCAGGCCGCCGCCGTAGGAGAATCGGGTGTCGTCGTAGGTGTCGTAGAAGCCCGAGCAGATATAGCCCCACCAGGGATCCCACCAGCAAACGCCCATGGGCACTTCGTTGGAGACGATGTTGGAGTTAACGTATGTCCAACCCAGACCCGCCCGGACATAGGGCGTCAACGGGCCTTCAAGAAAGTTCCAGGCGCCATACAGGTGCCCGTTGAAGACCTCCATCTCCGATTCGATCTTCTGTTGGGCGCCGCCGTCCACCGTTATATTGGCGGTGTAATCAGGACTCAGGAAAGAGAGCTCGGCGCCCAGCTTCAAGTGTTCGCTGAAGTTATAGCCGCCGCCCAGACCTAATCCCACCGAGGAATCAATGTTCAGACTTGATCCATTGCTCCCTTTGCTTGACTCGTGAAAGTTGCCCAGCAGGTGAACCGACAAGTCCCAGGCGGCTGTCCGTTCTGCCTGAACAGCCATTGGGAAAAGTGCTCCCACGAGCAGTGCCGGTCCGATCCATTTCAGCTTCACAGCCCAACCCTCCCCGTCCATGTGTTGGAGATTTTAGAGGCGATTCAGGAATAGTCCGGAGGTTTCCGTTGCGTGATGTCCTCCGTGTGACGCTTATAAAGATACAGCGCCCCCAAGCGGATGAACACACGTTAATTGTAGACCGCCTCGCATTCTGGCGATTTCTGCCGCCAGCCGGGCGGCGTACGGAGCCTATCGGTATAGCGTCAGTGCTTCGTGCGGGCGGGGGCGTCGGTCGAGAAGTAGTCCTGCATCCAATCGAATAGGGTCGCTGCGCTGGCGTCGGCCAACGCCATGCGCTGGAAGTCCACGCCGATGTCCTCGTCAATGGTCGAAAACTGATAGAGCAGAACGCCGGGATCGTCGTCATGTAAGACCAGCACGATGCGGCGCCGGGTGCGTAGGCAGTCAATTGTCATGGCATCGGCGGGAATACCGATGTCGCGCATTCCGCGCCGTACGCCCACCACAGGATTAATGTGCCGGTACATCTGCTGGATCCGGGCATGGGCGTCGCTGGCCATGTCGGATAGGGCTTTAAGGGCTTGTTCGGACATCGAAGGTTCCTGACGGTCAAATGGGCCTCAAGGAGGTGCGTTCTCGCCTAGCATAATTGTTACCGCGCAGGCGCCTGGGCGTAAAGAGGCCCACAATGTTGCAAAGACGTTGGAGAGAGGTCGGGAAGACGTTGCAAAGGACACCCGCATCCGATGCCCATCGGGCTTGGCATTCTCTACCACTGGCCCACCCTGTAGCCGAGCGTCTCCGGCAACCACAGCGCAATGCCCGGCACTAGCATCACCAGCATCAGGCTGACAGCCATGGCAGCGATAAAAACCAGCGACCAGCCGATGGTATGCTCCAGGCGGATGTTGGCGATTCGGGTGGTCACCATCAGGTTGACGGCGACCGGTGGCGTGAACTGGCCGATGGCGATATTCATCGCCAGCAGGATGCCGAACCAGATCGGGTTCCAGCCAAAATGGTTCATCAGCGGCAGCACAATCGGGATCAGGATCAGGTAGATCGAGATTGCATCCAGCAGCATGCCGGCGATCAGCACCAATACCATGACCAGACCCAGCAAAACCCAGCCGTTTTCGGAAAGCGACAGCAGGGCATCGGCCAGATGTTGGAACGTGCCCAGGGTTGTGCCTGCCCAGGCGAAGATACCCGCCAGCGCGATGATGAACATGACCACGCCAGACGTGACGGCAGCTTCGGTCATCAGATGCCACAGATCCCGGAGGCCGAGATTGCGGTAGAGCAGGCAGCCGACGAGCACGCCGTAGGCGACGGCAACCACTGCAGCTTCAGTCGGGGTGAACAGGCCTGAGCGCAGCCCGCCGAGAATGATGACCGGCGCAAATAGGGCAGGAATCGCCGCCTTGAAGCTGGGCCAGAACGCCGGACGCTCGACCGTTTCCGGATCTTCCCAGCGGTATTTCTTGGCGAAGAAAAGCGCCGGCGCCAGCAGGGAAACGCCCGCCAGGATGCCCGGAAACAAGCCCGCTGCAAACAGCGCCCGCAGATCTACGCCGGGTACCACGATGGAATAGAGAATCAGTGCAATCGAAGGCGGGATCAGGATCGCCGTGGATGACGAGGCGGCAATCAGCGACGCCGAGAACGGTTTCGGATAGCCGGCCTTTTGCATGCTGGGCAGCATCACCATCGCGACCGCTGCGGCATCCGCCGGTCCCGAGCCGCTCATCCCGCCCATGATCAGGCATACCAGCACCGCGACGATGGTCAGGCCCCCGTGGCGGGGGCCGATAACGGCCTGAGCGAAGCGTACCAGGCTGGCCGCCACACCCGCCCGCTCGAAAATGAGGCCGGTAAGAATAAACAGCGGAATCGCAATCAGCGGGTACTTGGCCACGCTGTTGTAGGTATTCGTGCCGAAGGTGCCCAGCATGGTTGGCGGCAACCCGGCCACAATGCCGACGACTCCGCCCACGCCAAGAGCAATCGCCACGGGCATCCCCAGCAACAGTGCCAGCAGGAAACTGCCAATCATCAGCAAGTCAGGACTCATGGATTGTCTCCGGGTCGTCCTTGCCGCGCAGACGATCGACGAGGTTCTGAGTCATGCGGAAGATGATGGCGACGGACAGCAGTGGCAGCCACATCACGTAAATCCAGTTTGGGAACCCCAGGCCCGGCGATAGTGACTCCCATTGGTATTCCTGCAGGGCGAAGGTGCTGCCGTACCAGGTCATAATCCCCAGCACGGTAACGCCGCCCAGCCACTGCAGTACGAAGACCCCCTTTCGCGCCCAGTGCGGCAGGTAGTGTTCGATCAGCTCGATACGGATGTGCTGGTTGTGACGCGCCGCCACCGCCGCACCCGCGAAGGTGAGCACCACCAGACAGAACACCGAAAACTCTTCGGTAAAGGCAAACGACGCATCCGTAGCGTAGCGCACGATCACATTGCCCAGGCTGATCACGCAGATGGCAACCAGGGCGACGGTGGCCAGCCAGGCATCGGGCTGGAATTTGGGAGGGCGGGGCGGCATGAGGGCTCCGGTTCAGATTACGGCGCCCGCCGGGGAGGACGGGCGCCTGGGCAGGCAGTGGTTACTGCGTGCGGTTGGCCACCGCGTCCTGCGCTTGCTTCACCAGATCCTCGCCGATTTTTGGCGTCCATTGTTCGTAGACCGACTGGGTGGCCTGCTTGAACGCGTCGCGCTGTTCGTCTGTCAGTTCGGTGACGTCCACGCCGCGTTCCTTGATCGCGGCAAGGGTTTCATCGATTTCGCTGCGGGACTTCTCGATCTCCCATTGTCCGGCATCGATGGCCGCCTGTTTCAGCAGGGCCTGATCTTCCGGCGTGAACTGGGCCCAAACGCGGTTGCTGACCGCGAAAACCAGCGGATCCGCCATATAGTGCCAGCGCGTCAGGTACTCCTGGCCGACTTGGTCGATTCGCGCCACATCGAAGACCGATAACGGGTTTTCCTGCCCGTCGACCGCGCCGGTGGTCAGCGCTGGCTTGGCATCGGCCCAGCTCATCTGGGTCGGATTGGCGCCCAGCGCTGTGAACGTATCCTGGAACAACGGCGAGCCGACTACGCGTATTTTCAGGCCGTCCAAATCGGCGGGTTCATCGATCTTCAGCTTGGAATTGGAGAGTTCACGGAAGCCATTCTCGCCCCAGGCCAGCGGGGTAACACCACGCTTCTCAATGGCCGCAAAGACGGCTTCGCCGGCGTCGCCCTGGGTGATCGCATCAATCGCTGCATAGTCCGGCATCAGGAAAGGCAGCGAGAACAGGTTCAGTTCCGGCACCTGCGGCGACCAGTTGATAGTGGAGCCGACCGCCATGTCGATCAGCCCAGAACGCATGGCTGAAAACTCCTTGGTTTGGTCGCCGGAGACCAATTGGGAATTGCTGTAGATCTTCATGTTGATGCGCCCATCGGAGCGCTCTTTCACCAGCTCCACCCATTTGTCGGCTGCCTGGCCCCAGGGGAAAGCCGACGGCAGAACGGTGGAGACGGTGTATTCATCCTTGTACTGGGCGTGGGAGGCGGCACTGAACAGCAGCGTAGCCGCCGCAGCTAGAACTAAGCGACGTTTCGACATGTTGTTTTTCCTTTTTATTGGAGGTAGACGGTCCGCTGCGCGTTATTGGAATTGGATAGAGCGCTACGCTGCGAGCAAAAAACGTCCTGCTAGGCGATTATAGAAAGGGTTCTACCGGGACGCAAAAAATCAAAAAGCTAACCTGTTGTTATAGCGATAAAATGAGGCGACAAGATTGGAGTTGGGCGAATCAATCGTTTTTGGCGAGAGCCTGTTCGAACTGGCCTCGACAGTGATCTCCTGAATTCGAGCTTTGGCACGGATGGCGGTCACGTACCAAGGCTCGGTTTTAAGGAGCTTCTGAAAAAGTCCATTCTGCAGCGAATCACTGCGTTGCGCGGTGCTCAGACACTCGCCTACCGGCAAGGTATGTCTCTCGTCTTGCGCTCCGTGCGCCCTCAACCAATTGGCGCGTCAGCTTATGCACCGCCTCCCGGGCGGCTCCGGGTGTTTCAGCATGCTCGATGCAGTCCACCAGTGCTGAACCGACCACAACGGCGTCGCTGATCTGTCCGATAGCTGCTGCATGCTCCGCGGTGCGAATACCAAAACCGACGGCAATGGGCAGCGTTGTCTGTTCGCGGATTCGCGCCAGCGCGCTTTCAACGCTTTGCAGGCTGGGAGACGCACCGCCGGTGACACCGGCGACCGAGACGTAATAAATAAAGCCGGAGGCATCACGAAGCACGTCGGTCAACCGTTCACCCTGAGTGGTCGGCGTGACCAGCCGAATGAGACTGATACCGAGCTCCGAGGCGGTACGGAACAGCGCTTTATCATGTCCAGGTGGCAAATCCACGATGATCAGGCCGTCGACACCGGCTTCGGCCGCGTCGCTCAGGAATCGTTCGACGCCATACCGGTAGATTGGATTGTAGTAGCCCATCAGCACGAGCGGCGTATCGCTGTCCCGCTGGCGGAACCGGTGCACCATCTCAAGCGTCTTTCGCTGGGTCTGTCCGTTGCCGAGGGCGCGTTGCGAGGCCTTCTGAATGGCCGGGCCATCGGCCATGGGGTCCGAGAACGGCATGCCCAGCTCGATAATATCGGCGCCTGCGGCCGGCAAGCCCTGGAGGATGTCAAACGAGGTGCCCGGGTCGGGATCGCCGGCGGTGATATAGGTTACCAGCGCAGGGCGGTTTTCTGACGTGATCGCCGCGAAGCGGTATTCGATTCGAGAGGCCTGTTTCATTTGGGAGATCCTAGCGGATGTCATTGGGATTCACCGCCGAGATACTCGGCAACGCTCATCATGTCCTTGTCGCCACGGCCGCTCAGGTTGACCACCATCAGGTGATCACGGGGCAGTAACGGCGCCCGTTTGGCCACTTCGGCCAGGGCGTGGGCCGGTTCCAGCGCGGGGATGATGCCTTCCTGCCGGCAGCACAGTTGGAACGCCTGGAGTGCTTCCTCGTCGGTGACCGAGACGTACTCGACGCGCGCCTGTTCGTGCAGCCAGGCGTGCTCGGGGCCGATGCCCGGATAATCCAGCCCGGCCGAAATCGAGTGGGCGTCGTTGATCTGGCCGTCTTCATCCTGCAGCAGATAGGTGCGATTGCCGTGGAGTACGCCGGGCACGCCGCCGTTCAGGCTCGCGGCATGCTGGCCGGTGCCGATACCCAGACCTCCGGCCTCGACGCCAATCATGTGCACCGTGTCGTCCGCCAAAAACGGATGAAACAGGCCCATCGCGTTCGATCCGCCGCCGATACAGGCGACCAACGAGTCGGGCAAGCGCCCCTCGTGTTCCAGTATCTGCGTCCGGGTTTCGCGGCCAATCACCGCCTGGAAGTCGCGAACCATTGCCGGGTAGGGGTGAGGTCCGGCTACGGTGCCGATGATGTAAAAGGTGTCGTCGACGTTGGTGACCCAATCCCGGAGTGCTTCGTTCATGGCATCCTTCAATGTCCCGGTGCCGCCGGTGACCGGAATGACCTCGGCCCCGAGCAGTTTCATGCGGAAGACATTGGGTTGCTGGCGTTCCATGTCCTTTTTGCCCATATAGATCACGCAGGGCATGCCGAAGCGTGCGGCAACCGTGGCCGTGGCCACACCGTGCATGCCGGCGCCGGTCTCGGCGATGATGCGCGTCTTGCCCATCTGCCGGGCCAGCAGGATCTGGCCAATGCAGTTATTGATTTTGTGCGCGCCGGTGTGGTTGAGCTCTTCACGCTTGAGATAGATCGTCGCGCCGCCGAAATAGTCCGTGAGTCGCTCGGCCAGATAGAGCGGGCTGGGGCGACCCACGTAATCCCGCTGAAAATACGCCAGTTGGTCTTGGAACTCGCAATCAGCCTGTGCGTTTTTGTAACTGGTTTGAAGGTCCATGATCAGGGGCATCAACGTTTCCGCAACAAAGCTGCCGCCGAACTGGCCGAAGAATCCTGCGGCGTCTGGCTGCATCGAGTAAGGGTTCATAAGCGACCTGCATGGGAGTGAACAAGGTGACTGATAACGAGGTTATCGAAGGCGCGTTCGAATAAAAATCGATAGAATTGCATCAATACGTGAGCTGGAGTCACCTAACGATGAGTCAGGATCTGCCGCCCCTGAGCGCATTGCGCGCCTTCGAAGCCACTGCGCGACTGGGCAGCGTGACGTCCGCCGCGCGCGAACTTCACGTCACTCACGGTGCGGTAAGCCGCCAACTCCGCAGCCTCGACGAGCACTTCGGTACGATGCTGTTTGCCAAGGCGGGCCGTGGACTCCGCCTGACGCGCCAAGGCGCGCAGCTGCAACGAGGTGTCGGCGAGGCCTTTGCCCGCCTGCGGGAAAGCTGTTCGGAGCTGAGGCACAGTGCCGAGGAGACGCCCTTCGTGCTGAACTGCCCCGGTAGCCTCCTGGCGCGCTGGTTCATCCCCCGTCTTGAGCGCCTCCACCGGGATCTGCCTGACATCAAACTACAGGTGGTATCCAGTGACAGTGAACTCGACCCCAGGCGCAATGAGGCCAGTGCAGCGCTTCTGTTTTCAGAAGCACCGTGGCCCGCCGGGTTCGACGTGGTCGAACTGGCCCCTGAAGACATCTGTGTGGTGGTGAGCCCGCAGCATGCAGCACACTGCAATCCGGAGCGTCCCGGCACGCTTTTTTCGGTGCCCATGCTGTATACCCATTCGCGCCCACAGGCCTGGCCGCAGTGGGCCGAGGTCCACGCGCTCGACCCGGCGCGCCTGTCGCAAGCCCTGGATGAGGGCCAGGGTTTTGATCATCTCTACTACCTGATCGAGGCAGCGTTGGCCGGTTTGGGCGTAGCCATCGCACCCCGGTTATTGGTCCAGGACGATCTGGCCGCCGGGCGACTGATTGCGCCGTGGGGATCGGTCGAGACGCCGGGCCGGTTATGCCTCTTGCTGCCGCATTACGCCTCGTCTAGACGGGGCATCCGGCTTGCGGAGTGGCTTAGGCGTGAGTTAAACCAAGGACCCCAGCCGTAATAGAGGTTCAGCGCATTTTTCTCATCGTCTATATAAAAGTATTGACCTAAACCTAGGTTGAGGTCTTGTGACGTTGAATCACGCCAACCGTGCTATGACGAGACCGTTAGAATTAGTCATGACTCCACATGTCTAGAGCCTCCGCATGAGTGCTTTCTGTGTGACTTGAGATTGAACCTGGCTCAATATGTCAGTCTGAATTTTCCAGAGCATGGATGGTCAACATGAAAAAGCTAAGCATCAATTTGTCGGCTAGTCTTCTCGCCATGAGTCTGGGGGCGCCTGTCTTTGCTGCCTCCGACGAAAACCCACACTGCGCTGCCAAGGAGGCCGAAGTCCAGCAGCAAATTGACGCAGCCCGGGAGCATGGCAATACCGAACGACTGCGGGGTCTGGAAGCTTCGCTTGAAGGTATCCGTAACCACTGTAGCGACGAAAAGGTAATCGCCGAGGCCGAGGCGGAGGTTCAGGAAAGCATGGAGGAGGTTGAAGAGCGTCAACGGGACATGGAGGAAGCACTTCAGGAGGGTGACATGGACGAGGTCGAAGAACGCCGAGAAAAGCTAGAGGAAGCAACAAGCGAACTCGAAGAGCACACGCAAAAGCTCAAGTCGATGCGCGACTGATCCAATTTGTCCCGCGTTCCGATAATAATTTCTTAATCGAACAGGTACTCCAGTCTGGTATCGTGACTATCCACGTGTGGCCGCAGGCACGCCCATCCGCGAGCACGTCCATCGGCAAGCACTTCGGAGCGACCATATTGAAAGCCGCTTCCCCGGAAGACAATCTTCTCATCGCGGCCCTGCCTCAGGATGCCCGGGACCGTCTGCTACCTCACCTTGAGCGGGTGAACCTGCCCCTTGGCAAAGTGATATACGAGTCGGGTGAGACTGAACATTACGTCTACTTTCCCGCTGACTGTATCGTCTCGCTGCTCCACGTGATGAGCAATGGCGCTGCAGCGGAAATATCGATGGTGGGGAGAGAGGGCATCGTTGGTGTGGCTCTATTCATGGGAGGAGAGAGTACGACGAGCCGGGCGATCACCCAAAGTGCCGGCGCTGCCTTCCGGCTGCCAAGTCAGTACCTTAAGGACGAGTTCAGCCGTCATGGTGGATTTTTGGATCTGATGCTGCGGTATACCCAGTCATTAATGTCCCAAATGGCGCAGACAGCGGTATGCAACCGTTACCATTCCATCGACCAGCAGCTCTGTCGCTGGTTGCTGCTCGCGCTAGACCGCTTGCACGGTAATGAACTGACGATGACCCAGGAGCGGATCGCCAATATGCTCGGCGTGCGTCGGGAGGGTGTGACGGATGCCGCAGGTAGGCTGAACAGGCTCGGCGTTATTCTTTACAAGCGGGGCCATATCAGCGTGCTCAATCGCGGCGCGCTCGAACGGCTGAGCTGCGAGTGTTATGCGGTGGTCAAAAAAGAGTACGACAGACTGCTGCCCGATCCGGGTGCAGCAGATACCAACAGGCGGAAGCCATCACGAGTTCACAGCACCTAGTGATGGCTTCTTCTGGGCTACGAAAGCAGATTATCTGGAGGTATCTTCGAACTCCTTGATTTGCTTCTCGGCTTCTTCTTGGCCAACGCCATAGCTTTCCTGAATTTGACCAGCCAGCTTCTCGCGCTTGCCGCCGATGACATCGAGCTGATCATCGGTAAGTTTGCCCCACCGAGTTTTGACATCACCCTTCATCTGCTTCCAGTTGCCTTCGATTTTGTCCCAGTTCATAGCGTCAATCCTTTGGTAGCGTACGGAAGGAGGGTGCCTGGTATGGGGCTGCCAAAAAAACCTGTCGACCATGCCTGGCACACCGGCGGCAATGGCGACATTCGAGCCAGCCTGGCTACCCTTATCCGTCGTTAAGTTGGTCGGTGTGCAACACTGATGATCCGATAAGGGCGCGTGTGGAATCTGTGCGGTGGGACACATAAAGAGGTTACGTTATTTCAATGCGTCGAGGGATCTTTGAGGGATTGGTTTGCCCTTTGTTGGCCTCACCGGGACTTTGACCGGGCTCGGTGGTTTATATTTTGTCTAGGATCGTGTGTTCTTTGGCTGTGGCCTTTCCTTAGCGTTCGATCATAACGAGTCGACGGCATTGCACGGACCGGCGGGCGCGCGATTTGAAGACTACGCTTAAGGTCGTGCCTCAATATCCTTCGCTGAAGGCCCGAGGTTTAAGCAAACGGGCCCAATGCCCACGCACAACCTAGGGAAAGCCCGACGGCGTGACGCATAAAGAGGAGCACTCATGACATTTATCCGCACGACTATCGTCGGTGGAATCGTGTTTCTGCTGCCGCTGGTGGTCATTCTTGTCGTGCTGGGCAAGGCTTATGCGCTCATGCTGCACTTGGCCAAACCGTTAGGGCGCCTGCTGCCCGTTGATTCTGTGGCGGGTGTGGCTGTCGCCGAGATACTGGCGTTGCTGGCGCTCCTGTTCATCTGCTTCATTGCGGGACTAGCGGCTCGTAGCAAACTGGCGCGCCGGGCCTATCGACGAATCGACAACGGCCTTCTAGCCATTCCCGGCTACGCCTTCGTTAAGGGCTTCGCCGATCACTTGCAGATGGAAGAGGGCCAAACCCGCAGCATGCAGCCGGTGTTGGTGCAGTTCGACGACAATGCCCAGCTAGGGTTCGAGATCGAGCGGCTAGACAGTGGCAACGTGGTGGTTTACCTGCCGGGAGCGCCAGATCCTTGGTCGGGCTCGGTGGCTTATTTCGTTGAAGATCGCATTCGTCCGCTGGCGATGACTGTGCCGCAGGCGGTGAGCCACCTGCGGCGGCTGGGACGCGGGAGCGATATTCTGGCGGCGGCTTTGCGCGAAGAAACACCTTCGGGCCAGTAACCGCGCGATTTGTTATCAAACCAGTCGGGGCGAGAGTTGACCAAAACTAATTCAATCCGCCGCCTCGAACTGCATAAGGCTTTAACGCCGGCTAAAAACGGCGCGAGTGACAAGCGCCCGGCGACCGCCCGGGCGTATTTAACAGCTTGGCTTCTTTACCTCAATGAACCACTTAGGGTCCATCTCATTGAAGTCCGTTCGAATATTGGATGGCAGGTAACTCGCTGAATCCAGGACAAAACCCTGACCATCTATGCGCTTGAAAACCACCCAGTGCCAGAAATTTTTTCCATCTTCCTGATGGTGCTTGATGGACAGTAATGCCAAATCCGGCAGCGTATTCCATGATTCAAAAGGAATTTCATCGGCCGACGTCTCGGCTCCGGCGTGCGACAACATCTCCCTGACGTGCTGGGTATCTGACCAAAGTGATTCGTCTTCAGCATGGATGCCCATAGCATTTGCTGTAGCCTTCATTTAGCTCAGTGTGGAGCTCACCTTCCGAGCAGAGCAGGATGTGCCCTTTGGCGCACCAATGATCAGCCAGATAACCGGGGCTGTACTCGACCATACGAACACGGATATCACCGAAGGTACGGGTTTGCCAATAAGCAGCACCCTGTTCCCCTGTGTGTTCAGTCTTCTCAACTTCAGACCAGTCTGTAACCCCGAAGGGCAGATCCCTAATGTTCAAACGGCTTCTCCTTAAGCACATAACGGGGCTTTGCAGCTATTTTGGAGTAGCAAAGCGGTTAAAAATTATCCAATAGCAGCGATGGGATGTGCGTTATTCGTAGTGGCAGTTATCAGGCGCTCGACGCGTGCATTGCGTTATTCTGCAATGAGCCCCACTGCTCTGGGGTCAGCCGGTACACTCTCACTGGACGGCCATGAAATTCGAGGGCATCGAAGTTGGTAAACCCTGCTTTCTCAGCAACCTTCAGCGATGCCACATGATCAGGCTCGATGATCACGACCACCGAGTGGAACAGCTTCTTCCCGAAAGCGTAATTTAGAACAGCTCTGGCTGCCTCAGATGCCAGCCCCTTATTCCAGCAGCGCTTGGCAAGTCGGTAGCCAAGGCTGATTTCCTCAACATCAGCGACCAGTTCTGGTCCCACACCGCAGAAGCCTATGAGGTCAGAACTTTTTTTATCGATGAGTGCCCACGGCCCCACGGCATGTGACTCGTAACAGGCTAAACACCACTCGATGAACTTGCGGGTGGCGGCCTCATCACAAACACCACGGACCGAGTGTTTCATCACTTCAGGATCGCTTAGAATTTCGGTCAATGCGGGAACGTCCGCGAGGGATAACGGGCGAACAATCAACCTCTCTGTTTCGCAAATTTGCACCATTGTCTCCCTGTGCATAACTTCATTACTCAACGGCGTTTTTTGCGGAGCTTAGGAAGGGGCCGAACAGGCCCCGCCGGAAGGGCTTCGGCGAGCCAGATCGTTGAGAGTATACAGGGAGGATAGCTCAGGGCGCTTCGCTGCACCCGAAAGAGGCTGAACGCCGGGCTTCGTGATGATCGAGATCAATGCAGCCAGGTCCCTTCTACTTATTCGATATGAGCAGCTCGTTCAGCGAGACAGTCATAGCCGCCCATTTCAAATTCACGGCAGATCAATGGGCGTTTGTCATAGATACTACAAAGCATGGTCGATCGGTCCAAAGCTGCACACCAACCGTCTTCCAGGCGAGCCATCACCATTCCACCCCAGTCATCAAACTCAACATACCTTTCGGGCACACCCGTTTCCGTAATCAGCATGACCTCTAAGCGGCAACAATTCGCTCGGCATGTCGCGCATGTTACGTCGGCGCTAGGTAGGCTCGTCGTTTCAATCTTCATTCTTATCACGTACCTGTTTTCTGATAAAAATTAACGTGCTCTGATCCCGAAAATTGACCCTCGAAAACCCATCCGCCATTGGTAGACCCTAAATGACGCAAGGCTTAGGACAGTCGCCACCGCAGTGGGTGGGAGTGTTTCAGGACGCCGTTCTCATCCCAATCGTCCCAAGTGCTAAAGGGAATCGGAGATTCCTGCGCCAAGCCAGCGAGCCGTGAGGCCCAGGCTTCTTCCATGGATACAAGCCTGGCCCTAAACGCCGCTTCCTCCTGATATTGGATACCGCCGCCCTGCACACCATAGTGCACCTGGGGCGCAAGAACCTCATACCCGACATAGTAAAGGGACGAATGCATTGGCCATAGCCATTCGACCATGTTGCCCGCGCGGCCGAAGGGCATGAATGCCTGTTCAGGCGATCCTGTTGTGACCGAGCAGATCGCTCGCTTGCCCCGGAAATACCCCCGGTCATAGCGCATGCTACCGGAATAGAGTCCGCCATAAACCAGCACACGGTCAAACCACCCTTTCAGGATAGCGGGCTGCGCGTGCCACCATAGCGGGAACTGGAAAATCACCAGATCCGCCCATTCCAACCGGGCGATTTCCCGCTGCACGTCTGCTGGCAGGCTACCTTGCTTGTAGTTCTCCCGCTGTACGGCTAACGGCGAGAAGTGGTCAGCAGCAGAATCCATCGGATAGTTCGAGGCCCGTTCCACGGGATCGAAGTTATCCCGGTAGAGATCATCCAATTCAACCGCGTGTCCGGCCTCCTGAAGCCTCGCCATCGCCACATCCACCAAGGCCCCGTTGAATGAGTCGCGCTCGGGATGGGCAAGCACAATGAGGATATTCATACATGGCTCCCTGTTACGTCCATTTTCCAACAGCCTAAGCTGTTCATGAGGTAACAGGTATTCCCGAAAACTGAAAGATACGCTTGCATGAATGAACAGGCGATTCGCCAGGATGACCTTCAGATCGTGCAGGCTAACTCCGATAGCGCCTGTCTTTTCGGGGGCGACTCGGCATCAGCCACGCCACCGCCTTTAGTCGGCTTACGAATAGGGAATAGTGGTTGGGCTGGCCCGTTCGAGTATCCCCGAAGCGGAGGCTTCCTTGACGGATCAGGGTTAATTCGACTTGCCCGTTAGAACTGCGGTTCCCGCAAGACGGTCTTTCTGTGCCCGTATGGCATCCGTCAGAAAATCCATCAGGGCATGAATCCGGACCACGCCTCGCAGATCAGGATGCATCAAAAACCACAAGCCGTACTCCAATTCAGGGATTGGATCGGTGAGCTGGACAACGTCTGTATCACCATCCGCCAGATAACACGGCAGGACCGCAAGGCCCATTCCGGAACGAACGGCGCTCAATATGCTGACCAAAGTATCGACGCGGTAGATGCAGGACGTTTTCAATGCGTGACTGTCCATCCACTGGTCCAGTGCTGAATCGGTCAGTCGCGGCCCGGCCCCGATCCAGGGCTGGCCCGCATAGGCATCGATAGTCTCCCCCGGTGACAGGCCTAAGCTACGGTGCCCATAAACGGCCTGGCCAATGGTCGTCAGCGGCCGGCCGATCAGGTTTTCCGGTGGCCGGTTGGACGGGCGAATGGCAACGTCCGCCTCCCGCCGTGTCAGGTTGAATAGCTGATTGGAAACGGCCACATCCAGCAGAATGCCCGGATACTTATCTCGGAACTGCGTAAACAGGGGCGCCAACAGTCCCATGAGCAAGGAATCCGTTGTTGTAGCCCAGATTTCCCCGCTAGGTTCCAGATCACGACCCGCGACTTTACGCTCGGCGGTCAGGGCGGCCTCGTCCATCACCTTGGCGGTTTCGGCGAGCTCTTCACCGGCGAGTGTCGGTTGATAGCCGGTACGACTCCGGTCAAAGAGTGTCACCCCCAGTCGTTGTTCGGTATCGCCAAGACGTCTGAAAACGGTCGCGTGGCTGACGCCCAGAGTGCGAGCGGCACCAGACAGAGAGCCGGCAGCCGCAATGGCCAGAACCAACTCAAAGTCGTTCCACGCCAGATGATTACGTGTTTTCTGCATTGCAGGCGCAGCACGCTTCTCTTGTTTGTCTGTTCGTTTTTGCAAAGTAAACACTCGCGCTTGGGGAATGTCTTGCAGTCTAGAACAAGGCTAGCATCTTACCGAACCCATGAGATAACCAACGCGTCACGTCAGGGCGGCGTTAAGGAGGTCGGAAGATGATGATTTCAGGAGAAGCACAGTACTTTCGCAACGCCAGTCCATTAATTTTCCGGGACCAGGATAAAGGCGGAAGTGAACGTAGCGATGACGCGCTCAAGGTAAGTATTCCAACCAGATATCGAGATGGACTGGGAGGTATTGATCTGGAGCAGGTGAAGCGGGATCAGCGTCGAGCCCGGCGCCAGGTTGTGCGGACCGTGCTAGCTCGACTGAGTCGGTGTCTGTAGCCGGGCCAGCGAGAGCCCTAGCCAGCAATCAAAGGAGACCAACGGTTTAGTTTTGGGTTGTGCGCCGGCACGCCAAATACTTGGCTGGCTGCAATATGCCGCCTGAGGTACTATCTCTTTGCAGGCCGGGGTGCAACAAATGCTTGTAATTATTAAGTTTATTGATCGAGAGTTTCTTTTTTCCAGCCCATCCGATCTGTGTCACGGGCAATCCGTACAAGCGACATAACTCACGACCGTCCCCCCAGTGTCGTGAGTCCGGTGATCGTCGTTCACTCGAACCCACTTCTGGCAGATACATGATCTTATGACTCAGGCCTCTGTGAAATCCCGTGCGTCGTCCACCCTCCTCACGTTGACCGGCCTGCTGTTTGTGGCGCTCAATTTGCGCCCGGCCCTGACCAGCGTGTCCCCCGTGCTGACGCGCATCGGCGAGGGACTGGCCTTGTCGTCTTTCGGCCAGGGAATCTTAACGACGTTGCCGGTCCTGTTCCTGGGTCTGTGCGCACCGCTGGCGCCCCGGCTGGCCCGACGTATCGGGGTAGACCGGGCTGTGTTGGCGGCGACGGCAATGCTGGGCACGGTTCTGCTTCTGAGACCCTATAGCGGTGTTATCGGCTTGTTTGCCGGCACGCTAATCGCCGGCGGCTGTATCGGCGTGATGGGCGTGCTGCTGCCGGGCGTGGTCAAGCGCGATTTCCCGGCGACCGCCAGCATCCTGACGGGGTTCTATACCGCCGTGCTCTGCCTCGGTGCATCGGCCGCCGCTGGCGCAACCGAGCCTCTGCGCTTGGCCTTCGGTGGCGACTGGCAGGCAGCGCTGGCGATCTGGACGATCCCGGCCTGGGTGGCCGTTGTATTCTGGTGGCTGCAGCTTGACGGCAAGCACATCCCGAAGCCCCCGTCCAAACCGGCCCGCTCGCTGTTCCGTGATCCGCTCGCGTGGCAGGTGACGCTCTATATGGGACTGCAATCGTCCCTGGCGTATTCGGTGTTTGGCTGGCTACCGACCATTCTGCAGGATCGCGGGCTGACTCCGGTGGATGCCGGTATTGGCCTGTCCGTCTCGATCCTAATTCAGATCGGCTCAGCTATCGCAGCGCCATGGATCAGCAGTCATATGCGGGACCAGCGGGTAATGATAGCGCTGGTCGTCCTTTTTACCGGCGCGGGGCTGCTGGGCTGTATTTACGCGCCGATCGGTGGCATCTGGTTCTGGGTGGTTATCCTCGGTCTGGGCCAGGGCGGGACATTCAGTATGGCGCTGACGCTGCTGGCCGTGCGCGCCCGGGACCACGAGACCGCCGCGCGCCTGTCCGGCATGGCTCAGGGCGTCGGCTACACTCTGGCGGCCACCGGCCCGCTGGTGCTGGGGCTGCTGCACGACTCCTTCCACAACTGGCAGGTGGCCGGCGTATTCATTGGCGTGATTGCCCTCGCGACTCTCCTGTTTGGTATCGCCGCTGGCCGTCCGCTTTACGTGGGCGACGTGCGCTGAAGGTATCGGCTTGAGGCCGTCAACCGATCATCAGCGGAACTGGAGCAGGGCTAGGGGAGGTTGGCTAATGGGTATTCCGTTTTCACATAGGCGTCCCGTTTTCATATATTCCCGAAGTTAGCCGACCCACGGCTGTTTCCTTCAATCAGGGCCGCAGGCCGTCATCAATTGCTGCGCATGTCGGCGCAACGCCTGCTTCAGCCCCTCCGGGGCCAGAACCGTGAAGCGGATGGGCAGTTGCGCCAGCCACCCGGCAAACCATTGCAGGCTGTCGGTGTGGGTGTTCAGCAGCAAGCCATCCTCGTGGGACTCGAACGGTCCCGTGCACTCGGGCATAAAGGTGCCCATGGCAGCGAGAGTCTTGCGGTCCGTGTGTAGTAGCACGCTCACCTCGTATGCCTGACCCCAGGAGGAGAGGCTATCCTGAAGGAATTCCGCGGGATCGAAACCCGGCGGCCGCTGGAACGTCTCCGGCTGCGCCACCACGCGATCAATCCGGTCGAGCCGGAAGGAGCGCATAGCCTGGCGCCGGTGGCAGAACCCGATGACATACCATCGTCCCTGCCGGAACACGGCACCATAGGGATCGATGGCCCGGTCCATCATGCCTAGCTCGGGCGAGTGGTAGCGGAAGGCCACCCGTTGGCTGTCTTCGGCAGCATGGGTGAGGGTTAGCAGAGCATTGTCGTCGAGGCTGGGTTCGCCCCGGGGCAGGATTACACGGGTCGTGTCGCGGACCGCGCGTACCCGGCGCTTCAGCTTCTCCGGCATGACCCGCTCCAGCTTGGCTTCCACGCCGGCAATGGCGGGTGCATAGGCCGCCAGCCCCAGTTGGCGGGCGGTCAGCAGACCCAGGGCGATAGCCAGTGTTTCTTCGTCTGTGAACATCATCGGCGGCAGCTTGAAGCCCGCCACCAGGGAATAGCCGCCATAGCGCCCCTGCTCGGTGGTGACGGGAATGCCCAGCTCCTCCAACACCGAGATATAACGGCGCACGGTACGGCGATCCACCCCCAGGCGTTCCGCCAGTTCGCCTCCACCTATTTGTCGGTGGGACTGAAGCAGCTCCAATGCTGCCAGTACGCGGGTTGTGGGCCCCGACATAATTCCCCCCTTTCGGCTAAGCGTTAAATTTTTATGATCCCGCTTATATAGGACGCTTTCTCTCCTATTACCACTCTAATCTGACCTTGCAGCAGTCATGTTCACCAACAAGGAAGGAAACCGCCATGCCAGAATTGACGTTCTATACCCACCCGATGTCCCGCGGTCGGGTCGTGCGCTGGATGCTCGAAGAATTGGCCATCCCCTATAAAACCGAGATCATGTCCTTTGGTGCGGAAATGAAGACGCCCGATTACCTCGCCATCAACCCCATGGGTAAGGTGCCCGCCATCAAGCACGGCGACACCGTGGTTACCGAGGTGGCGGCCATCTGCACCTACCTGGCCGACCGGTTCCCGGATAAGGGGCTGGCGCCGCCTGTAGACAGCCCTGAACGTGGGCCTTACTACCGCTGGCTGTTCTTCATGGCCGGGCCGTTCGAAATGGCGACCACCGCCACCGCCTACGATTGGCGCATCGACGATTCCAATGTTCAGGCCGTGGGCTGTGGCCGCCTGCAAGACGTCATCGGATCGCTGGAGCAGGCGCTATCGACAGGGGCGCATATTTGTGGGGAACAGTTCACCGCTGCCGATGTGCTGGTCAGCAGCTACCTATGATGGGAGACGATGCAGAAGAACCTGCCACCGAATGACATCTTTCAGGACTACGTCAAACGCATGGAAAGCCGGCCCGCCGCAAAAAAGGCCAACCAGATTGACGACGAGCTGGCTGAACGGATAAGCGGGGCTATCGCCTAATTCTTCGGTTCTGCTTCCATGGTCTGCCAGAGTGGTGGGCCGTGGAAGTCTTCCGGACCCAAAGGCAACAATGCAGGTTGGCTACCTGACTTTCAGATTGGTTTAATTGTCATCAATATGAACAACAATAAATCGTTATGACTCCTTGAGCATGTTGAACATCGAAATAATTCTGTCCCGCTTTCTCCGGGAGTAGAGGCGATAAAATCCTCAAATCAACTTGAGTGAGGGAGGTTCCAGAGGTCAGATCGAATTAATTTTAGACCGTCGCCGATACGCGTCAGCACGAGGGACACGCTGGTCAGGGCCGGACGCTTACGACATCAAGATCAAGCCGGCGCCGAGCAGGCGCGGCGCATAATGGATTGGCTCAGCACGGAAGCATCGTCGCTGGAGCGATTCGATGCCGTCTGGAGTCTGTCCGGCTAAACAAGCCACTAGCATGTACGGAACTGATCAAATTTAATGCACTCCGACCCCCGTTAGTCACTGAAATCATCAGGCGACAACTACGCTGACACATAGGGCAGCCACGCCGTCATTTACCTTACGTTGCAATAAGCACCTGTTTTCCTGAGTTCAAGTAATAAGTGCAGCACCACTCGTTGGTAGTGCTCCGGAGTATTCACCCCAGAACACCTCTGCCGGTGTCCGATATCCCAGCCGTTTTCTGGGGCGATTGTTGAGCTCGTCCACGACCCAATTAAGCTCGCGCTGACTGATGTTCGCGAAGTCCGTTCCCTTGGGAAAATATTGGCGGAGCAGACCGTTGGTGTTCTCGTTGGTACCTCGTTGTCCCGAGCGGTACGGATCGCAGAAGTACGTTTTCATGTTCAATGTCCTGGCCATGCACTGGTGGTTCGCAAACTCGCTGCCGTTATCCAGCGTTAGCGTTCTCACCGCGCCCCGGATCGGTCGCATTAACCGTATGATCGCGCTCGTGGTCAGGCCGGCCGTGACACGGTTTAGCTGGCCTGCCAGCAGGTAGCCGCTCCGACGCTCCACCAGTGTGGCAACGCCCGACTGCTTATGGCCGTACAGGACCGTGTCGCCTTCCCAGTGCCCCAGGTGACCTCGCTTATCAATCTCCGAGGGCGGTGCTCAATGCCGGTTCTGTTCGGGATCTTGCCCAACCCGGCCCGTTTGGCCAGACTCCTCTGGCAACGGCGTCGTCGAGGTTGGCGGCCATAGGTCCAGAGCGTGCCGCCCTTAATCCGGTCACGATGAATGAGGTCATAGATCCATTGACGGCTGACCCGAAGCGATTCCAGTCGCGCCATCACTCCGGCGATCTGATCCGGGCTCCAGCGCTTTCGGATCAGGCTGCTCACCCAGTCAATCAAGGTGTACACCTGCTTGTGAGCCTTGGTCGCCAAGCTGCGTCGTTGTTCGCTACTTCGGTGTGCTCTGTCCGCCTGATAACCCTGCGATGTGCCGTTACGCCTCAATTCTCGGCTGATCGTGCTGCTGTGACAGCCCAACAAGGTAGCGATCTGTCGCTGGCTCTTGCCCGCCACAAGCAGGGCGGAAATCTGGTATCGTTGCTCTTGGGTCAGTTGTCGGTATCCCATCACTGCTTCACTTTGGTCGGTAAAGCGAATGAGGGTACCGGCAGCGGCCCTCCTTCCTCTACCCGGTTACGCCAAAGTGCTGCGGTTATTATCTGAATTCAGGAGCTAAGAGCTAAACGTCCTGCGCAGCAAGGTGAAATCGGTGCACCATTCGCCAAGCTCCTGCCTTAAGACAGGGCACATACTGCTCTTTGTTCTCAAAACTTGGGGGTAGCCGGACTAAGCGATTGGTAGATCTGATAAAAATTAACTCAATCTGACCCCCGAATCGACCGAATCACTGGCCCACCGAATCAGACCCCCCAATCATTGGGGCGGGCTACATGATATTCAGAGCGCATTGTGGCGGTATCTCGGACGTAATTGAGTGGTAGCAGCATAGTGCTGCAGAGGAGATTTATTGGAGTATCATGTGTATTAAATAGATCGGTGAAGGGGCAGAGATGATGTTCGAAGAGGGACTGGCCTCGCTAACAGATATCAAACGATAGATTGACTGCATTGATGGTTTAGTCGGCTTCTATTAATAAATACGGCAGCCCCAAAAATTAGTGCAATGATTCGAAGTAATATTAACTGCTATAGGTAGTTTTTAATGCCTCAAAAAGTCGTTTTTCTGAGTTGTAGGTTATTAATTGTCATTTAATGTTAATTAGCGACACAGATCACGATAATATTATAGTCGAGTCATCGACTTATTCTGTTTTTCCAAGTTGCCCTTTGTGTCGTTCCTTTGATAACGGCTTTCTTATATGTCTGTTTGTACTTGGCGGCGCATATTTTAAAATGCGCGTTTAATGCTTTAGCAGATAAGTATATTTGCTTAGTGTTTGTGTCTATGATTTTTCAATAGTTTAAAATTGGGTAGCATATTTTTTCGATATCTAGGGGTATGATTAATTCGTTTTTTCTATCCCCGGACTAAAAAAGATGTCAGCACTGTCTATCAAGAGAAAGCTCCAAATCGCACTATTTATCCCCCTTGTCAGCCTCATGTTTTTTGCGGTTGATGATATAGGGGATCGGAAATACAAGCATCAGCAGGCTGTACTTGCGCAAGAGAATGTTGCGCTTATCGAAACGCTACTTCCTGGCTTAGTCGCGCTCCAAAAAGAGCGCGGCCTGTCCGCTGCCGTTGCCGCCGCTGCTTCGACGGACATGCTGGCCAAATTGCGTGATCAACGACAGCAGGTTGATTCCCAGTGGCGTCAGGTCAAGGTAGCTATTGATGCCATTTCAGTGACGCAGGGGCGTGATTCGATTCAAGGTTCTCTCGGAAAGCTGAAGAATCGTCTTGATGTTGTGCAAAGTACACGGTCACGAGTCGATCGCAGCGAGATGAGCTCGGCAGAGATCATGGAGAGTTATACGGAGATCACCGAGGCCTTTATCCGATCGATCCGGCGGATCGCCGGCAGCATGGGGGACCCGTCACTCGCCGAGATGCTGACCTATCAGGGCTATCTGGTCGAAGCGCAGGAGGCAGCCGGGATTGAGCGCGGCATACTTGCCGCAGCCTTCACTGACGATCGCTACGACCGAATGACCGCAATTGACCATGCCCCGAAAATTACCGAACAGCGTAACGCATTGGAAAACGCCGCTTTTCTGGCGTGGCCGGCGGTCGAGCGGCAGATTTCCGACTTCATGTCATCGTCCGAAAACCAGGCCATTGCACGGGTGCAGAATACCATCATGGATACGGGCCGGCTTGAGTCTCTAGCATTGACGGGACCGCAATGGTTTGACTTAGCCAGCAAGCGTATTGCTGCCCTCGGCAACGTCATTGGAACAACTGGTGAAACCATTCGCGACGTGGCCGAAGCGCAGGAGACTTCGACGTTTACGGGCATGATGGTGTTCGGCAGTATTACTCTCGCTATTCTCGCTGTTTCTGGCCTGTTGGGCTTCAATATTGCGAAAGGGCTGAATGCGCAGGTTCAAAGCCTCACAAACGCAATTACGCGGGTTGGTAAACAACTTGATCTGCGATCGCGAGCGGAGGTCATGGCCAAGGACGAGTTGGGCGAGATGGCCGCCTCGTTTAACAAAACAATGGACAAATTTGAACGTGTCATCGAGCAGGTCTCGCAAACCAGTATTGAATTGTCGTCGTCGGCGGAAGAAACCTCTGCTATCTCGGAACAGACAAGCCAGACGATGCAGCGCCAACAAGCCGATACCGAGCAGTTGGCAACCGCGATCAATGAAATGAGTGCCTCCATTCAGGAAGTAGCCCGAAACACAGAGTTAGCGCGCGAAACCGCGGGGCACGCTGAAACCAACGCAGAGCAGGGGCAGTCGATCGTAGAAGCAGCTATTTCGGCAATCAACGTCGTCGAACGGAGCATTGACGACTCGGCTGAAGCGGTCAATGCCCTCGCCACGAACAGTGAGGCGATTGGAACCGTACTTGATGTAATCCGGGGGGTGGCTGAGCAAACCAATCTGTTGGCCCTGAATGCGGCTATTGAGGCGGCACGGGCCGGTGAGCATGGACGCGGATTTGCCGTGGTTGCGGATGAAGTTCGTTCTTTGGCCAAGCAAACCCAAGATAGTACCGAAGAAATCAAGGATATCATCCAAAAGATACACAATGGTGCGAATGAGGTGGTTCGACTGATTCGTCAGAGTCAGAACCAGAGCGACGATGCCGTGACGAAATCCCAGGCCTCTGGCGCCGCTCTCGAATCCATCGGACTGTCCACTAATCGAATCGTCAACATGAGCGCCGAGATTGCGAGTGCAGCGGAAGAGCAAAGCGCTGTCTGTGAAGAAATCAATAAAACGATCACCAGCATCAATCTATCATTCGACGAAACCACCGAAGGGTCTGAGCAGGCGGCCCTGGCCAGCGTAAATCTTGCAAAAATGGCTACGGAGTTGCAGGCATTGGTGGCTGAATTCACGACTAATACTTCTCATTCTGCAAATACACACTAATACCCGGGATGAGTGAGGTGTCCGTCCGCCTCACTCGGGAGAGTGATTTCATAAAGTGCGAGTCATACCCTTCCCTTGAGCCACGGGGGAAGGGCGATGCTGAAGTGCAATATGAGCCTCATCGCAAGGCCGGGGTCGTTGGGGTGTGCGATTGCGCCAAAGTGTAATCCAGACAGTCATCGCTGTTAGCTAACCGGCTAATGATGCGAGCAGTAACAAACATGCGCGCTATTTAGAATAACCCGCTCAGCAATCGACAATTGTTGAGGTGACGAGATCGATGTTGAGTACCCGCCTCGCACAAAAAAGAAAAGCGCAATCCGGACAATCTCGCCCCATACACAATCAAGCAGGAAGTACGCACGGGGGTTGGCCTTGGCTTTTGCCTTTCGAAAGCTTGCTAGCAATAAGCAAGTTCCCCTTTGGCAATGGTTGACTGTCGCACGCCCGACTTTGGCTCTAAAAGCGCCGCACCGTGTCTCCACTGATCTGATCAGCCACGCGCGACGTAAGTAGCATTCGTGTCCAATAACATGTAGTAGATTGACATTCGTACAATGAGCCGATCGAAGTATATTTTACGCTGTTGCCTGCTTTTTTTTGCCTGTGCACTCGCCATAGCATCGTTGCCAATGCTGTTGACGCTCTCGAATGAGTCGGGTTACTACGGCTTCCGCACCGATGTCGAGGTGCCCCCGCTCGATAGCAGTGAGCTTAGTATAGTCTTCTTCGGTTACGGACACTGTGATGATGTCTGTCCGCCCCAGCTTGCAAACCTTTACAAAATCAGCCAACGGCTGACCGATCTACCCATTCACTATGTCTTTGTCAGCTTGATGCCGTCGCAGGATAAAGACGGGGCCATTGCCCGCACCCTCGAACACTTCGGTCCAAATTTCCGACTTAACCTCCCGCCAAGCGAGGAGGCTGCGCGGCGTCTGGCGCACGCTTATCAGGCAAACGTCAATGGTATCCCCAGAAATGGCAGACTCGATCATAACGCTTTCTTACATGTGGTAACCAAGGCGGGCCGTAAGGTCCTGGTTTATCCCACCTCCAACTTAGATCTAGAGCGGCTGCAAGAGGACATGCATCGTCTGATCGCTGAAGTAAGACCATTCGGTCCGAGCACAAAATGAGCAGCACATCTTCCTACTCAAAGCGCGAACGTCTTAAAACAGATCGCCAGCTAATGTTTATCATCATGGCCCATACACCGGTAGTCGCACTCTGGGTGCCCGTCGGGTATGGCACCCACTCGTTTGCCATTGCCGGAGTGATTATTGCGAGCGGCCTGGCAATGCTTGGTTACAGCTTTCTCAGGGGCACCAGGGGCTTCTCGGTCGTCGCTGCGGCTGTATTGATGATGTTTTCCGCAATCATGATTCAGGCCCAGCTTGGACGGATTGAAATGCACTTCCACATTTTTGCGGCGCTTGCCATCATCATGGCTTATCGCGACTGGCTTCCTGTTGTCGCCGCAGCCGGACTCATAGCGGTGCATCATTTGGCACTGACGGCGCTCCAGTTAAGCGAGGCATCGATTGGCGGACTGCCGTTGATGGTTTTTAATTATGGATGCAGCTGGTCGATCGCGTTACTTCACGCCGCCTTCGTTATATTTGAGGCAGGCGTCCTCATCTATTTTGCCCTGGGCCTCGGGCGCGAGCGACAGACATCGCATGCTATGATCGGGCTCGTGGAAAAATTTTGTAACGACAAGGACTTAACGCTCCGACTGCAAGGCCGCGGCGACGACATCACGGTATCGTCGTTCAACAATTTGCTCAGCCAGTTTGGGGCATTAATTGAAAGAGTCGGCGGACTCGCTGAACGGGTGAGCGCCAATGCCGCGACGCTGAGTTCACTGAGCGATGGCTCGCATACGGTTTTGGAAGCTCAAAGTCTCGAGACGGCAAAGGCCGCCTCTGCGACCGAGGAAATGACCACAACCGTTCAGGCTGTTGCTACCAATGCGCAGGTCGCGTCTGAAGCGTCGGACGTGGCATACCGCCATGCGGCAGAAGGCCAAGCCCGAATCCATCAGTCGATTGATCTCACCGAGGCGACGAATCGGTCCCTGCAAGAATCCGCCGACACGGTCGACTTGGTCGTCAAAAACGTCGCTACCATTAGCCAGGTTATCGGATCGATTGACGATATTTCTGAACAAACCAACCTGCTGGCTCTGAATGCGGCCATCGAAGCGGCGCGGGCGGGTGAGCAGGGGCGGGGCTTCGCGGTCGTCGCTGATGAGGTTCGCTCCCTCTCCCGTCGGACGCAGGAGTTCACACAAGATATCCGGCAGACGATTGATGCTCTGGCTAATCGTGCTCAGGCGGCGCTTTCGGCTATCGGGCAAGGCCAAAGCCAGTCCTTGGAGACCAGCGAATCCATCCGCCAAACGGGCGATTCTATTCAATATATAGAATCAGCGATTGCCAAAGTGAACGAGATGAACTACCAAATCGCCTCGACCTCTGAGCAGCAGGCCGCAGCCTCCTTGGATATCAACCAGAGCTTACAGCAGGCGGCAAACCAGAACCGCAAAGTGCTTGAAGAGGCCGAGCGCGTTAATTCGACCGCGACCGCGCTTGAGGAACTAGTCGACGATATGCGCCAATTTATCGCCGAGTATAAGCGTTAGGGAGTAATTGGGGGCAGTTCACTCTGACCCCTTTAGCTCGACCCAAGAGTAGACTTGGAAGCGGTATAGAAAATGCCGCGATTTAGTGACGCCGCTTTAAACTTGGTATGGGATATGAGATCGCCTGGCTTGAGCCGAATCACGCAAACACGGTAACACCCTGCAAAGCGCCAAGGGCGCGGTGGCCTGCAACGGTTCGTCCGTTCAGGTCCAGAAGTCATGAAAAACCACCCCCAGCAATCCTTTTAATATTTGTATTCGCAGCATTTTTAGCCTACTACCAAATGACGAGGTGAGCGCTCCGAAGGGAGCATTCGGCGGGTATAGGTGGCTGAGGGATGCTATGGAAGTCGTCCCACGCCTGTCGCGGTACGCAACTCCGTTTCGGTTCGATAACACGCGATTCCACAATAAAAGGACTCTGTCATGATCTACGCACAGCCTGGCAAGGAAGGTTCCGTCGTCTCCTTCAAATCCCAATACGAGAACTATATCGGCGGCGAGTGGGTCGCGCCGGTCAAGGGGCAGTATTTCGAGAACATTACCCCCATCACCGGGGATGTGATTTGCAGCATCCCACGCTCCAGCGCGGAAGATATCGAGTTGGCGCTGGATGCTGCGCACAAGGCCGCGCCGGCCTGGGGGCAGACGTCAGCCGCCGAGCGCTCCAACATCCTGCTGAAGATTGCCGACCGCATCGAGCAGAACCTCGAAATGCTGGCGGTCGCGGAAGCCTGGGATAACGGCAAGGCGGTGCGCGAGACTCTGAATGCCGATATCCCGCTGGCGGTGGATCACTTCCGCTACTTCGCTGGCTGCATTCGCGCTCAGGAAGGCCATATGGGCGAGATTGACGGCAATACCGTGGCGTACCACTTCCATGAGCCGTTGGGTGTGGTCGGTCAGATCATTCCGTGGAACTTCCCGATCCTGATGGCGACCTGGAAACTCGCGCCGTGCCTGGCCGCCGGTAACTGCACCATACTCAAGCCGGCCGAGCAGACCCCGGCATCCATCCTGGTGCTGATGGAGCTGATCGGCGATCTGCTGCCTGCGGGGGTGATCAACATCGTCAATGGCTACGGCAATGAAGCCGGTGAGGCGCTGGCCAGCAGCAAGCGTATCGCCAAGATCGCCTTCACCGGCTCCACGCCGGTGGGCTCGCACATTTTGAAGTGCGCCGCCGAGAACATTATTCCGTCCACGGTGGAGTTGGGTGGCAAGTCGCCGAATATCTATTTCTCCGATGTCATGCAGGGCGAGCCGGAGTTCATCGATAAGTGCGTCGAAGGTCTGGTGCTGGCGTTCTTCAACCAGGGTGAAGTCTGCACCTGCCCGTCCCGTGCGTTGGTGCAGGAAGACATGTACGAGGAGTTCATGGCCAAGGTGGTGGAGCGCACCAAGAGCATCAAGCGCGGTAACCCGCTGGACACTGATGTTCAGGTTGGCGCCCAGGCCAGCAAGGAACAGTTCGACAAGATCATGTCCTACCTGGAAATCGGTAAACAGGAAGGCGCTGAAGTGCTGACGGGCGGCGGTCGAGAGGAGTTGGATGTGGAGTTCAACAACGGCTTCTACGTCCAGCCGACGTTGTTTAAGGGCGACAACAAGATGCGGGTGTTTCAGGAGGAAATCTTCGGCCCGGTGGTGGGGGTGACCACCTTCAAGGACGAGGCGGAAGCCCTGGCCATCGCCAACGACACCGAATACGGGCTGGGCGCCGGTGTGTGGACGCGCGATACCAATCGCCAGTACCGCATGGGGCGCGGTATCCAGGCTGGCCGTGTGTGGATGAATTGCTACCACGCCTATCCGGCGCATGCGGCGTTTGGCGGCTACAAGAAGTCGGGTGTGGGCCGTGAAACCCATAAGATGGCGCTTGAGCATTATCAGCGGACCAAGAACATGCTCATCAGCTACGACACCAATCCGCTGGGCTTTTTCTGAGGTCCGGCGGAAAGTCCGGCTACACTGCGGGTCACTCCGCGGGTTGCGTATAATGGTCTCTCGACACGCCAATTGACCTGGGTTGTGTTTACCGGCAGCGTCAGGCTTTATAGTCGGGTTAAGCTAGTGTTCGTTAACACTCGTATTAGGAACATTGAAAGAAGCCGGAGGGTTGTATCAAACCGGTGAACTATTCTTATCGTAATGCCACTAAGGAAGGTGGAATGGGAACGAAATGTGTTCCAAAGTACATCACGAAACCCGTGAAACGCCTTCTATGATCAGCTTGTGATTTTCATTCACTGACGATAGAGACGAGGTAAGGATTATGTGGACCAAGCCAGCCTATGAAGACCTGAGGATCGGCTTCGAAGTCACCATGTACTTCGCCAACCGCTAAGGTGTACGTGACGGCCGGCGTTCTGCCGGCCGTCGACATGAAGGCCTCTGGAAAATTCATGATGCGTTCGTGAGTTCTCCAGAGGCTTTTTCAGGAGAAACCCCATGCAGATTCATGTCCTCGGCTCCGCGGCCGGCGGGGGCTTCCCGCAGTGGAACTGTAACTGTCCCAATTGCGATGGCGTGCGCAAGGGTACGTTGAACGCCACGCCCCGCACCCAGTCATCCATTGCTATCAGCGAAGATGGCGAGCGCTGGATTGTGTGCAACGCATCGCCGGATATTCGTAGTCAGCTGGCTGACTTTGCGCCGCTACAACCGGCTCGCCACGCCCGCGATACCGGCATCGACGCGGTGTTGCTGATGGACAGCCAGATCGATCATACGACGGGCCTGCTAACTCTGCGCGAGGGCTGTCCGCTGGATGTGTGGTGTACACCCCAGGTCCACGAGGACCTGTCCACCGGCTTTCCGTTGTTTCCCATGCTCAAGCACTGGAACGGCGGATTGAACTGGCGAGAAATGCCGACGGAGGATAGCGAATCGTTCTGGATTCCGGCAGCGCCGTCTCTGAAACTGACCGCAATTCCGCTGCTCTCCAACGCACCCCCGTATTCGCCACGCCGGGGCAAGACGATTCCCGGCGATAATGTCGGTCTGTTTATCGAAGACACCCGCACCGGTACCCGCGTACTCTACGCCCCGGGCCTGGGGCAGCCGGACGACCGGTTGAAGGAGTGGATGCGCCACGCGGACATTCTGCTGGTGGATGGCACGGTCTGGGACGATGATGAAATGCAGCGCCTCGAAGTGGGCACCAAAACGGGCCGGGAGATGGGGCACCTGGCCCAGCATGGACCAGGTGGCATGATCGAACTGCTGGATACGATGCCGGCCAAGCGCAAGATCCTGATCCACATCAACAACACCAACCCGATTCTCGATGACGACTCGATGGAGCGCGCCATCCTCAAGATCCACAACATCGAAGTCGCCTACGACGGGTTGCATTTGGATCTGGGCGGAGGTGCCGCATGAATGCGCCGAATGTGGCACTGGACCGTGCCGCCTTCGAACAGGCCCTGCGTGAAAAGGGCGACTACTACCATATCCATCACCCTTACCATAAGGCGATGTACGCCGGGGCGTGTAGCCGCGAACAGATTCAGGGCTGGGTGGCCAACCGCTACTACTACCAAATTAATATTCCTCGCAAAGATGCCGCCATTATGGCGAATTGCCCGGACGCAGATGTTCGGCGCCAGTGGCTGCAACGGGTGCTGGATCATGACGGCGACGGCACCGGGCCCGGCGGTATCGAGGCCTGGCTGAACTTGGCCGAGGCCGTGGGCCTGACCCGGGAAGAAGTGACCGACCAGCGCCATGTGTTGCCGGGGGTGCGTTTTGCGGTGGATGCCTACGTCAACTTTGCCCGTTGGGCGAGCTGGCAAGAAGCGGCCTGTTCGTCATTGACCGAACTGTTCGCACCCGCGATTCACCAGTCGCGCCTGGATAGCTGGCCCCAGCACTATCCGTGGATTGAAGAATCCGGCTACAGCTACTTTCGCAAGCGCCTGGGCGAAGCCCGCCGGGATGTCGAGCACGGTCTGACGATTACCCTGGATCATTTCAACACGCCTGAGCAGCAACAGCGAGCGCTGGAGATACTGCAATTCAAGCTGGATATCCTATGGACGATGCTGGACGCGCTGACCATGGCCTATATCCACCAGACGCCGCCCTATCACACCGTGACCCGCGAGCAGGTCTGGCACCGGGGGCTCGACCAATGAGTGCTCCAATGATCGATGAAATACCGCGATTGCGGCCGGGTTTCCGCTTCCAGTGGGAGCCGGCCCAAGAGGCGCATGTTCTGCTTTATCCGGAGGGGATGGTGAAGCTCAACGAGAGCGCCGCCGCCATCCTCGGCGAGGTGGATGGCAAGACCCCGGTGGACCAGATCATCCGCAATCTGGAAGCCCGGTTCGCCGACGCCGGTGACCTGTCGGATGACATTTGCCAGTTCCTGGAGGATGCCCGTGAGCAACACTGGATCAGCCTCGAATAGAACGCAGCCCGGCCCGCCGCTATGGCTGCTGGCCGAGCTCACATACCGTTGCCCACTGCAATGCCCGTATTGCTCCAATCCGTTGGATTTCGTCAATACCCAGCAGGAGCTGGACACCGACGGCTGGATCAGCGTACTGCGCCAGGCGCGGGACATGGGGGCCGCGCAATTGGGCTTTTCCGGCGGCGAGCCTCTGGTGCGCCCGGATCTGCCGGAACTGATCGCTGAGGCCCGTAAGCTGGGTTACTACACCAACCTGATCACCTCCGGTATCGGTCTCACCGAAGCCAAGATCGAGCAGTTCCGCGAGGCCGGGCTGGATCATATTCAAGTCAGCTTCCAGGCCTCCGATCCGGAGCTGAACAACGCCGTCGCCGGTTCGCGCAAGGCCTTCGAGAAAAAGCTGGCGATGACCCGGGCCGTGCGCGAAGCCGGCTACCCCATGGTGCTCAACTTCGTTATCCACCGGCACAACATCCATCAGATGGATGACATTATTTACCTGTGCGAAGAGCTCGGCGCCGACTACGTTGAACTGGCCACTTGCCAGTATTATGGCTGGGCGTTCGAGAACCGTGAGGGTCTCATGCCCTCCAAGGCGCAACTGGACACCGCCGAAGACCGGGTGCAGGCCCACCGCCAGCGGCTGCGCGAAGCGGACTCCGCCATGAAGCTGATCTTCGTCACGCCGGATTATTACGAGGAGCGCCCCAAAGGTTGCATGAACGGCTGGGGCAGTATCTTCCTGACCATTGCGCCCGACGGTACGGCGTTGCCCTGCCACAGTGCGCGTATTCTTCCCATCGAATTCCCCAATGTCCGGGATCAGACCCTGAGGTCGATCTGGTACGACAGCCCAGGGTTCAATCATTACCGGGGCGATGCCTGGATGCCTGACCCCTGCCGGTCCTGTGATGAAAAAGACAAGGATTTCGGCGGCTGCCGCTGCCAGGCCTACCTGTTGACCGGCAACGCCGACAACGCCGACCCGGTGTGCAGCAAATCCCCCCACCACGATCGCGTCCTGGCGGCCCGCCGCGCGGCAGATCACGCCACTGCATCACTGGCCGATCTGACCTACCGCAACGCCAGGAATTCGCGCGTTATTGCCAAGGCCTGATGTGACACGCCCCCTGTCCGCCGAAGAAGCGATAGCCGCCCACGCCCAGCGCGGGAATCTGCGTGTGGGGGCGGGGCAGCTCTTGTGGCTGGAAACCGAGCCCGCGACCGGCAACAATCGGTTGCTTCGTTACGGTGACGACGGCGTTCAGGCACTGACACCGCCGGAGGTCAGCGTGCGCAGTCAGGTCAATGGCTATGGCGGCGGTGCCTTCTGCATACTGGGCGAGTGTGTCTACTTCGTCGATGGCACAGATCAGCAGATCCAGATGCTGAACCTGGCGGATGATAGTCAGCGGCCCTTGACCCATCAGACCGGCGTGCGCTTCGGTGCTTTGGTGGCTGATCCCGTCCGCGGACGTATCCTCGCGGTGTGCGAACACCTCGACGAGGGTTATGGGGTCGGGCAGACACTGGTCTCGGTGGATGCAGCGACCGGCGAATCGATGCAGCTTGCCGGGGACTATCGCGGGCGCGTGAATCTGGGTTGCGCCACGCTATCGGCCGATGGCCACGGGTTGGCTTGGGTCGAGTGGACGCTGCCTGCCATGCCCTGGGAGCAGACCCGTCTGCGCCGGGCGGTGCTAGATGAGGCAGGTGCCGTCAGCGCTACGGAGGAGTGCCCGACTCCCGCGCCGGCGGCCATCCAGCAGCCACTTTTCATTGGCGATCAGCTCTACGCGCTGTCCGATCATGCGGGGTGGTGGCTGCCCTATTGGGTCGATCATTACGGTCGCTGGATCGTGCAGTCGCTGGACCAAGTGGATTATGCCAACGCGCCCTGGCAACTCGACGAACGCCATTATGCCTGGCTTGGCGACGGGTGCTGGGTGCGGGTGCGTTACGATCAAGGATGGGCGTCGCTGGTCCTGACCGATGAAGCTGGCCGGGTGACACGCCGGCTGGCGGACGAGTACACCGACTTTCGCTCGCTGCAGGTGATGGATGGCAAGATCTATGTGATTGCCCGCCGCAGCGAGAGCCTCGATAGCGTTCTGCAGATCGAGCCGGACAGCGGGATCTACCGGGTGCTGGCCGGGGGCGAGACGACGCCGGCCTGCCAACGTATGCCGCCACCGGAACCGTTCGACTTCAGCGCCCGGGACAATCAGACCGTACATGGCTACCTGTACCGGCCCGCCGGAGAGGAGAGCCCATCCCCGCCCGTGATCGTGCGTGTCCACGGTGGGCCGACGTCCGCGGCCTACGCAGTGTTTGATCCTCAGGTTGCGTTCTGGACCTCGAACGGCTTTGCCGTGGCTGACGTCAACTATCGCGGTAGCACCGGCTACGGGCGCGTTTTCCGAATGTCCCTAAAGGGCCAGTGGGGCCAATCGGACTGGGAGGATATCTGCGACGCGGTGACGCACCTCGCGGGGCAGACGCTCGTGGATGGGCGCCGTGCCTTCGTGATGGGACGCAGCGCCGGTGGGTTCACCGTACTCAATGCGCTGATCCATTCCGATGTGTTTTTGGCCGGGGCGAGTCTGTTCGGCGTCAGCGATCCGGAATCCTTGCGCCACATGACCCACCGCTTTGAATCCGGCTACCTGGATTGGCTGCTGGGCAACCCGGACACGCACCTGGAAACCTGGCAGCAACGCACCCCGCTGTTCTGGGCCGATCGCATTACTTGCCCGGTGATCTTCTTCCAGGGAGAGCAGGACGCCGTGGTGGTGCCGGAGCAGACCGATAGCATGGCGCACGTGCTGGAGTGCGGTGGCGTGCCGGTAAAGGTTGTACGCTTCCCGGACGAGGGGCATGGTTTCCGGCGCGCGGAAAACCAGGCAAGGGTGTTGCGGGAGACTCTGCAGTTCTTCCGTGAGTGCTTACCTGTCGCGTAAGGGGCGTTATTTTAGGCCTGACGGGACCGGCGTGCCCCGACTACACTGCATGAAAACGGATCGTTCCCGGAGAACGGTCTTCGTCTGCTCGTCCATGACCTAAGGGGACTGCAACCATGCAAGCTAATGACAATCCGCTGACGAACCATGAAGTGACGGTCTGCCTGAGTGGCGGAGCCGTGCTGGGCCCATTCAATGCCACCTGGACCAAGGATGCCGGGGGCGACGTGCGGGAATTGGTCAAGGAGTACGACGCCTTTCTTCAAGGCGAGCCGCAGAAGCGTTTCAAGTTCTTCCTGCACGATACCTATACCAACACAGTTCACACCCTGATCCTGAACTTTTCCCAAGTGACGGGGGTCTGTGATCATGTAAGACTCAAGCACCATCCCGACCAGTGAGTTCGCTCGGGGGTGAGTGATACACCTAAGGTGAATGACAAGGCTATGGTGACCGACAGATCTATGGTGATCGACAGACCTACGGTGAACGGCAAGTAGAGCATTAATACAGGCGTCCGGCCTCGGTGTTTGGCACTGGCGGGCCGTGGGAGAGCGGCTCGGGCCGATGACGCTTCAAGGCGTTTCGAAGGAAAGGAGGCTGTGATGAGTGATTATCGGATCGAGAAGGATAGTCTGGGCGAGGTTAAAGTACCGCAAGATGCGCTTTGGGGCGCCCAGACCCAGCGTGCGGTAGATAATTTTCCCATCGGCGGGCGCCCCATGCCGCCTGCGTTTATCGATGCGGTGGTTCAGATCAAACGGGCGGCGGCTCAGGCCAATAGCAAACTCAGCCTGCTTGAGAACAGCCATCGGGACGCGATTGTCAAAGCCTGTGACGACCTGCTCTGGGGCGAGCACCGGGACCAGTTTCCGGTCGATATCTACCAGACTGGCTCTGGCACCAGCACCAACATGAACGTCAATGAGGTGATCGCTCAGATTGCGAACGCTCATGGCAAGACCAATGGCGTTGAGATTAATCCCAACGACCACGTCAACATGAGCCAGAGCTCCAACGATGTGATCCCCACGGCTATCCATGTCAGCGCCGTAACGCTGATCCAGACTGAGCTGTTACCGGCGCTGTCCCACCTGCAGGGCACGATTTACGAGCGCGAGGGCGCGCTGTCCGAGATCGTGAAGACCGGCCGGACGCACCTGATGGACGCCATGCCGGTCACCGTGGGTCAAGAGTTGCAAACCTGGCGCGAGCAGCTCGCAGCGGTGGAAAAACGCATCGAGTGGGCCTGCGAGCAACTACTGGAGGTACCTCAGGGCGGCACTGCCGTAGGTACCGGGGTTAACGCTCACTCGCACTTCGCCGACCGCTTCATTACCGCACTCAACGAAAAGACCGGGTTTTTCTTCAGAACGATGGAGCACAAATTCGTGGGTCAAAGCGCGATCGACGGACCGGTCAGCCTATCCGGGCAGTTGCGGGGCGCGGCCGTGGTGCTGATGAAGATCGCCAATGACCTGCGCTGGATGAACAGTGGGCCGATCCACGGTCTGGCGGAGATCAGTCTCCCCGCGTTGCAACCGGGCAGCAGCATCATGCCGGGTAAGGTGAATCCGGTGATTCCCGAGTCCACCGCGATGGTGGCAGCCCAGGTGATGGGGCTGGATAGCGCCGTGGCCATTGCCGGTCAGTCCGGTAACTTCCAGCTCAACGTGATGTTGCCGCTGGTAGGCGCCAACCTGGTGGAAATGATCGGTCTGTTGAGCAACAGCTGCCGTGTGCTGGCGGACAAGGCGATTGCCGGTTTCACCGTCAACGCGCAACATCTGGCGGATGCCGTGGATAAGAACCCGGTGCTGGTGACCGCACTGAACCCGGAAATCGGCTACAGCCGGGCTGCGGAAATCGCCAAGGAAGCCTATGCCAGCGGACGTTCGATTATCGATGTTGCCGAGGAGCGAACGGATTTATCCCGCTCTCAGCTGGAGAAAATTCTCGATCCACTCAAGCTAACCCGGGGAGGGCTGGAAAGCTGACGGTGACCGTCATGCTGATTCTCCAGCTTCTGGTCTTGCTGCTTGCCACCCACGGCTCCCCGGTATTGGGCCGGGTGTTGTTGGGGCATCGCGGCGGCAAGCCGGTGGACGGCGGGCGCATCTGGCGCGACGGCGAACGTCTGCTGGGCGACAGCAAGACATGGCGCGGGCTCATCATCGGCGTAGCGGCAACGACGTTGTGCAGTGCGTCGATGGGCATGGGCGCCTTATTCGGCGCCCTTTTTGGTGCGCTGGGGTTAATGGGCGATCTGATTAGCAGCTTTATCAAACGCCGCAACCACATGCGCCCCAGCTCCCGCGCTACCGGTCTGGATCAGCTTCCCGAAGCCTTCCTGCCGGCGCTATTCGGAGCCTTCTGGATTGGCTATGGCTGGGTCGTTGTGGTGGTAACCGTGGTGGCTTTCATGATCGCGAACATGGTGCTCTCGCCAATGCTGTATCGCATAGGCATTCGGCGGCGGCCGTATTGATGCATGAAACCAAGTTCCGTTCCCATATGACACTGTAACTTGATTGAAGGGAATGGGTGTTATCGCAGCTCTCAGGGGCTGCGTTGATAAGCAATGCGCGTGAAGCCCGAAAGATCGGTGTCAGGTCGGTCCCCGCGTAAGCGTATGCATATTCACCTCGGGCGGGCAGTTCAGCCGGGCCTGGACGACGGACGTTCCGGCGCCGCAGGAGGTATACCCTTGCATGCCCATGTGTTGCCAAGGCCCCTTGCCGACGAAGCGCGGGCAATCCGCATCGAGAAGGATGGGAATACCGCCGGGCAGGCAGATCTGGCCGCCATGAGTGTGGCCGCAGAGAAAAATATCATAGCCGGCATGGGCAGCCTGCAGATAGATTTCGGGGGTGTGACTCAGCAGTAGCGAGGTGTAGCCCGGTTCTATTCCCTCTGCCGCGCGCTGCAGGTTGTGCACTTTGTAGAAATGGGCGTCGTCGACACCGGCAACGTAGAGCTTGGCGCCGTTATGCTCCACGACGGTATTTTCGTTCACCAGCAACTGGTAGCCCATATCCTCCAGCGCCGGTAGCATGCGAATGCTGTCGTGATTTCCCAATACGGCCAGGGGCGAGCCCTTGATCACGTTGCGCAGCCGGCGCATGCCTTCCAGGCTGGCTTCGATCGGGCCCCAGGTGAGTTTGCGGTAGTCTCCGGTAAGCACGCACAGGTCGTAATCCAGCGTGGATACGTGCTGGACCATCGCGTCCAGAGCTTCGGCATCCATATCGACGTGCAGATCGGTTAACTGCAGAATGCGAAAACCCTCCAAGGCTTCCGGTAGATCCTGTAGTACGAAGCGATGGTCCACCGTGCGTATACGCCGGGCGTTGGCCCGCGCCCGGCCCAGCAGGCCAGCCATGCGCAGACAGCCGCGAATGACGCCGTGGATGGAGTACCATTTCTCGAGATGGCAGAAATTGCCTTCGCGATCGATCAGCCGCGTCTCGAATTCGCGCTCGATACCCAGCCGTTGACGTGCATGCACGGGTCCGAGTCTGAGGGACAGACGGTATGCCAGAAGCTCGTCGTCATGTTGCGGTTCAGGGGCGACCTGCGTCATTCTCCGCTCCTTGCTTTGACCCCGGCGTAAACCGGAACCTTGACGTCGATGTCAGAAATATTTCCCAAGTATGAGCCGGTGACGGAGCACAGTAAATGCGACTGATTGACCAAGCCGCACACCAACGACCTGATCCAAGTTCACGTCGTATTGGTAAATCAGGGTGATAAGGGCGAAAATGGCCTATCGAACAGGGCGCTGAAACGCCCTCGGAACGTCTTTTCATCGTGGAGGTAGCATGAGCCAGTCTTGTGATATACCGGGTATGAACGTCCCCCGTAGCCGTTTTCCGGCACCGGATGACGATCTGGACGTACCGGCGGAAGCCGGCGAGCAGCGGGCGGTTCTGGGTGGCGGCTGTTTCTGGTGCACCGAGGCCGTGTACCTGGCGGTCGACGGCGTCAGCGCGGTGACCTCCGGATATGCCGGCGGGTCGGCGGAAACCGCCAATTACGAGAGTGTCTGCAGCGGTACAACAGGGCACGCCGAGGTCATCGAGGTGCGCTACGATCCAGCCAAGGCCAGCTTCGGCGAGCTGTTGCGTATCTTCTTCTCGGTTGCCCACGATCCCACCCAGCTCAATCGCCAGGGCAATGATCGCGGTACCCAGTACCGGTCGGCGATCTTCTACGAGAGCGAGCAGCAGCGCCAGGTGGCGGAAGCCTATATCCGCAAACTGAACGAATCCGGCGTGTTTGGCGATTCGGTGGTCACCACGCTAGAACCGCTGGAGGCCTTTTACCCGGCCGAGGACTATCACCAGAACTTTGCCGCCCGCAATCCATACCAACCGTATGTGATGGCGGTAGCCGCGCCGAAAATGGAAAAGCTGCGTGACAATTTCGGCGACCGGCTGAAACCTGAATTCAACGACGACCAGGCTTGATGAAAGCCCGTTACGACAGTCAGTTACGAAAGCCAGTTACAAGAGTCAGTTACCAGGAGCGTAAGCCATGTCCACATCTGAAGCGGGATACGATCTCACCCCGTTGTCCAAGGCAGAGATCGACAAGCGGGCTGCCGGCCTGAGCGAGGACGAGCGCCGGATTCTGCTCGACCACGGCACCGAGCAACCTTTCTGCGGCACCTTGCTGGATAACAAGCAAAGCGGCGCCTACCATTGCCGGCTGTGCGAGCTGCCGCTGTTCAGCTCCGAGCACAAGTTCGATTCCGGCACCGGATGGCCCAGCTTCTTCTCCCCCTACGATCCAGACCACATCCGTTACCTGGAAGACATCAGCATGGGGATGGCGCGAACGGAAATCCGTTGTCCGCGTTGCGACAGCCACCTGGGGCACGTTTTTCCGGACGGCCCGCCGCCTACCGGGCAGCGTTATTGCCTGAACTCCATCGCAATGGTGTTCGAAGCCAAGGAGGCCTAGTCTTCAGGCGCCGGCGGATCGGATCTTTTCGGATTCGATAACCGACACGCCGGCATCGCCCCGAGTGGCCCGCAACAGGCAATCGGCGATGTGCCGTGCCGTCACGGGCCGGTAACGCGCTGGCGTCAGGGGGCGCATCAAACGGCTGGCTAACAAGCTCACCTGTTCAGCCAGCCGGGGCTCGTCCCGTTGCGCATCGATCAGCGACGGACGCACCAGCACTAACCGCTCGAAAGCCAGTTTCTGCAGGGATTTCTCGATTTCGCCCTTGGTACGCAAATAAAAATTCCGACTCCGCGGATTGGCGCCTACTGATGAGTTCAGCACCATAACCGGTGTTTCCTGGGTTTTGGCGCGGTGGGCACACATCAGAATCAGGTCGTGATCCACACGCCGGAAGGCCGCCCGGTCACCGGCCTTGCGTATGGTGGTCCCCAGGCAGGAAACGAGGGCGTCTGCGTGCCACCAATCGGCATCGGGCAGCCCCTTGTCGAAATCCAATACCGGGTTGTGCAGCTTGTCGTGCGGGAGCAGCGCCCGCCTCGTCGGCGCGGTGATTCGCGACACCGACGGGTCGGCCAGTGCCATGTCCAGCACTTCACGTCCGACGGCGCCGGTGGCGCCCAAGAGTAATAGTTCCATAGTCACTCCGCGTTTAGCATTCCCGGCATCAGGGATAATGCTTTTTCTTTGCTCGCTTATGACCTCGACTATAGCCGAGCAGACGGTTATCCGCCGCCATTCAAAGAAACATGCCCAGGACGTATACGCCCGCGTAACCCACCGTATAAGCCACCAGTAGCCACAGACTGTAGCGCAGGTAACTGGCAAACGTGAGACCAGGGATCTTGCTCATGGCGACGATGCCGGCAGCCGAGCCAATCACCAGTAGCGAGCCGCCCACACCCACCGCATAGGTCAGTCCCAGCCACTCGCTTGGGGACATCTCGATACCCGCCTTCAGTAGCGCAGCCGTCAGAGGCACGTTGTCGATAATCGCCGAGAATATACCCATGAGATAATTGGCTACCAGCGGCGGCAGAACGTCGTAGATGGCAACGAAGCTGCCCAGGGCCTGGATTTCCTTGAGCATGCCGACGATCAGCAGGATGCCCAGGAAGAACAGCAGGGTTTCGAATTCGATGGTGCGGATATATTCGAGAATCGGATCCAGGTCGGAATCCGAGCTGAAAAAGCGGGATATCAGGAACATCACCGACAATCCGAACAGGAACATCAGCATCGGCGGAACCTGAAACAGCACGTTAAAGACGATGGTCGAGACAATCGTCAGCAGGAAAAGTCCGGCAATAACGATATCCACCCGGCGCACCTCGTTGCGGTCATGCACCAGCGCCACTTCGTCCGTCATGCCGCGGGACAGCAACAGCGCCAGCAGGCACACACCGCAGGCGGCAGGTAACGACAACGCTAGCAGGGTGAGGATTTCCACCTTATCGGCCAGGAAGATCATCAGCGTGGTGACATCGCCCGTGATCAGGGCGACGCCGCCGGAGTTCACCGCGAAAACCACCAGCGTGATGAACCTGATCTGCTTTCTCCTGTCCAGATGTAGAGAGAGGATCAGCGCGCAAGACACCAGTGTGGCGGTAATGTTGTCCGCCAGAGACGAGAAAACGAAGCAGAACAGCCCTGTCAGCAGAAGGAGGTGGTTCTCTTTGATCCGTTTGGGCATGATCAGATAGATCAGGTTCTCGATCATGCCTTTCTTGTTCAGATAGGCCACGAAAGTCATGGCCGCCACCAGAAACAGCCAGAGTCCGGCAATTTCCGAGATGCTTTCCGCCAAGCCGTGCGAGACCGCTTGCGTTTGCGCTGGAGACTCGCTGCCGATGAATAGCAGCAACCAAGACAGAGTACCGAAAAACAGGGTGACCTTTGCTTTGTTGACGTGGGTGACTTCTTCGAAGATGACGCCCAGCAAGGCCAGAACGGCAAAGCTGACCAGCGTAATATCCAACCAATGCATAAGGGACAAACCATCCGAAGGCTGTTACGTATAGAACAGGTGTGAAAGCAGCCGAGGAGTTTACTCCCCGGGGTCCGGCAGCGGCCACTGGCATCTTTGCCTCGGTCACGCGAGTTCTGTGACGATTGCTCTAGGCAATTTCATCTTGCGCCAAAAAAACGGATAATCGTGCCCCATCCGAGGAATCCCTGGACAAGCCCGTAGCAGAGGGGGTGCAGCGATAGAGCATTTATCGGGGGGTTCCCTGAACTCCGTTTTGATCATCGGATTAAGGTAGAAAAATAATGACTGCAAGACAGGCAGATGTCGTGCTGGTCGGCGGTGGCGTCATGAGCGCTACCCTCGGCATGATGCTCAGGCAGCTAGATCCGTCCCTGGACATCGTCATGGTAGAGCGTCTCGATCACGTGGCCCATGAAAGCACAGACGGTTGGAACAATGCGGGGACCGGTCATGCCGGCTACTGCGAGCTGAACTACACCCCGGAAACCGAAGATGGCAGCGTTCAGATCGAACGGGCGCTGACCATCAATGCAGCCTTCGAAGTCTCGCTGCAGTTCTGGTCCTATCTGGTGGAGCAGGGCGCCTTGCCCGACCCGGCCCAGTTCATTAACGCTACGCCGCACCAAAGTTTCGTGTGGGGTGAAGATAACGTCGCTTACCTGCGTAAGCGCCATGAACTGCTGAGCAAGCATCATCTGTTCAAGGACATGCGCTATACCGAGTCCCCCGAAACCCTAAAGGAATGGATGCCGCTGATCATCCAGAATCGCGACCCGATGCAGCCGGTCGCTGCGACCCGGGTCGAGCATGGCTCGGACGTGGATTTCGGTTCCTTGACCCGCAACATGGTCGAGTGGCTCAGCAAAGAGCCTAACTTCGACGTGCTGTTGAGCCATTCGGTGAAACGGCTCGCCCGGCGTGATAATGGCCGCTGGAAAGTGCGGCTAAAGGACGAAAACTCCGGCGAAATCAAGAAAATTGAGGCGGGTTTTGTCTTTATTGGTGCCGGTGGCGCGGCCTTGCCCCTACTGCAGAAATCCGAGATCGACGAAGCGAAAGGCTATGGCGGCTTCCCGGTCAGCGGTCAATGGCTGGTGTGCCAGAACCCGGAGGTGGTCAAGCAGCACTACTCCAAGGTCTACGGCAAGGCGCCGGTCGGTGCACCGCCCATGTCGGTGCCGCACCTCGATACCCGCATCATTGGCGGCGAACCGGCGCTATTGTTCGGTCCCTTTGCCGGCTTCACCACCAAGTTCCTCAAGCAGGGGTCAGTCATGGACCTGTTCTCATCGGTCAAAGGTGGGAATATTGTGCCGATGATGCAGGTGGGCAAGAGCAACATGGATCTGACCCGCTACCTGATCAAGGAGGCTTTCCAGTCTCACGAGGATCGAATGGAGGCACTGCGCGACTTCTTCACCGATGCCAAGGCGGAGAATTGGCATTTGCGCGAAGCGGGCCAGCGGGTGCAAATCATCAAGAAGTCGGCTGACGGTCGCGGCAAACTGGAATTCGGTACCGAGATCGTCGCGGCGAAGGATGGCTCACTGGCCGCCTTGTTAGGCGCCTCGCCCGGCGCATCCACTGCGGTGAACGCGATGGTCGACGTCGTCGAACGCTGTTTCCCCGAGCGCATCAAATCGCCGGAGTGGCAGGCGCGCATGCGCGAGCTGATCCCGTCTTACGGTCAATCGCTGGTCGACGATGCGGAACTGCTGAACGACGTTCGTTCCCGCACACTGTCGACCCTAAAATTAGACAAATTGCGTCCCCGCTAGTTGTTCGGACCCACAGCTTTTTAAAGCCGTGGGTCTTCTTTCCCCCCCTGTTTTCCCTCGGCGACTCAAAGCTGTCCGGCAGCGTTAATGAGCGCTCTGTCTCCGATACGCCCCCTTGCTACGCCCCTTTTTTGCGTCTTGAAGGAGGTTGTTGGTTAATCCCCGTTCAGCGCACGTTGCACATGGGAATCCATGATTCATCAGCTGCTCGTGCGTGATGAATTGCGCAGTTGGATGCTCCCCAAAACAAATACAAGAAGAGCCTCTCAAGGAGGCTCAAGGAGCTAACAATGAAAGTAATCAACCAAGGGCATGCCTTAGCTGCCGTCGCTTCCTCATTGCTGTTGCTCGGTCCTGCGTCCCAGGCTCAGGCGGGCGCCTTCGTGCATCTGTTCGAGTGGTCGTGGAACGATGTCGCCGAGGAATGCGAGAGCTTTCTGGGGCCTAAGGGCTTTTCTGCGGTACAGGTATCGCCGCCGCAAGAGCATATCCAGGGTAGTCAATGGTGGACCCGGTACCAGCCGGTGAGTTATCAGTTGCTCAGCCGCAGCGGTAATGCGGCTGATTTCGCCAACATGGTCTCACGCTGCAACGCCGTGGGTGTCGATGTCTACGCCGATGCGGTGATCAACCATACGGCGGCGGGGTCGGGCACCGGTACGGCGGGCTCCGGTTACGATGCCGGCAGCATGAGCTATCCGATGTATAGCCGCCAGGATTTCCACAGTCCCTGCACGATTAACAGCGGTGACTATGCGGGCGATGCCTGGCGGGTGCGCAATTGCCAGTTGGTGGGATTGCCGGACTTGAATACGGCCGACAACTACGTGCAGCAGACCATCGCCGACTACCTCAACACCATGGTCAACCTGGGCGTGAAGGGCGTGCGTATTGACGCCGCCAAGCATATGTCACCGGGAGATATCGCCGGCATTCTCGGCCGGGTGAACGGCAATCTGTATGCCTTTCAAGAAGTAATCGACCTGGGGGGCGAGGCGGTCAGCGCTTCGGAGTACACCGGTCAGGCCGACGTGACCGAGTTTCGCTACAGCGCCTCTATCGGTGATGTGTTCAAGAACCAGCAACTCAGCAACCTGAATCAGTTTGGCGAGAACTGGGGCTTTATCGGCAGCCAACGGGCTGTGGTGTTCACCGACAATCACGATAACCAGCGCGGCCACGGTGCCGGTGGTAGCAATGTGCTCACCTACAAGGACGGCGCGCTGTACAACCTCGCCAACGTGTTCATGCTGGCCTGGCCATACGGCTATCCCAAGGTGATGTCCAGCTATGCGTTTTCGGGCGGCGACCAAGGACCGCCGGCGTCACCGGTCTATCAGAATGGCACCGCCCAATGTGGCGGCGCGTGGATCTGTGAACACCGCTGGTCCTCCATCGCCAACATGGTGGCCTTCCGGAATGCAACCGAGGGGACCGGAGTCAGCAATTGGTGGGACAACGGCAACGATCAGATTGCCTTTGGCCGTGGCGACCGTGGCTTCGTGGCGATCAACCGCGAAGGTGGCGCGCTTAATCGCAGCTTCGCCACGGGTCTGCCGGATGGCAGCTACGAGAATGTCGCGGGAGACGGTGCCTGTATTACCGTGTCGGGCGGGCAGATAAATCTGAACGTCCCCGCCATGCAGGCAGCGGCGTTGCATGTGGGTGCGCCTTGCGATGGCGGCGGTGATGCCGGTGGCCCAGGCAACGAGACCGGCAGCCAGGTAACGGTGAATTTTGAGTGCCGGAATGGCACTACGGTCACGGGGCAGAGCGTGTACGTGACCGGCAGCACCGGCGAATTGGGCAATTGGAATCCGGCTTCGGCCATCATGCTGTCTGCCGACAACTACCCAAACTGGACCGGTACCGTTGAGATCCCGCCGGATACCGCCGCGGAGTGGAAATGCATCAAGCGTAGCGAGAGCGACCCCGACCAGCAGCTTGTCTGGCAGGGTGGGGCGAATAATGCTCTGGCAGGGCAAAGCGCGGGTAGCACCGTGACGGCTTCAAGCAGTTTCTGAATTGGATGGACAAGTAGGCGGCCTTTGGGACTCATCCCTGTCTCAAGGCCGCGGCAATTCAAGCTGTAAAAACAAAAAAGGGGCCCTTTTCTTGGGCCCCTTTCTTGAGCCCGCTGCTCGTTCAGCGTGACTATTCGATCAGCGTGACTATTCGTTCAGGGTGACTAGGGAGACTGCGCAGGTTCGGCGTTTGCCTTGGCGCCTTCGTCCCGGCTGGCGTTATGGTCCTTCGCCAGCAGCACATAGAATGCCGGCAGTACGAACAGCGTGAACAACGTACCGATCCCCAGTCCGGTCGCGATGGTCAGGCCGATAGCAAACCGGCTCTGAGCACCCGGCCCCACTGCGATCAACAACGGCACCATGGCCACGATCAGCGCCAGTGACGTCATGATGATCGGGCGCAGGCGAATGGACGACGCCTCGATAACCGCTTTCAGCTTATTCAGCCCCTTGTCGTGTTGAAGCTGATTGGCGAACTCCACGATCAGGATACCGTTCTTCGACACCACGCCGATCAGGGTGATCAGGCCCACCTGGGTGTAGATGTTCATGGTGGTGAAGCCGGTCACGATAAACGCCATGGCACCGGCCACCGACATGGGGACCGAGACCAGGATGATAAACGGGTCACGCCAGCTTTCGAATTGCGCCGCGAGTACAAGGTAGATTACCAACAGGGACAGGAAGAACGTCACAGCCAACGCGCTGCCTTGCTGCACGTACTGGCGGGAATCCCCTTTGAAATCGTAGGTGAAGCCCTGGGGGAAAATCTCGTCTGCGGCCTGGGTCAAGGAATCGATGGCCTGGCCCATCGGCACAATGGGAATGCCTTCCAGCGTTAGCGAGTTCTGTTGGTTGAACTGGGTGCGCTGGGACGGCTCCACACCTTCCTCGAAGGTAATAACGCTGGAGAGCGGCACCAGTTCGCCCGAGTCCGCACGGATGTAGTACTCGTTCAGCTTTTCCAAATCCTCCCGGGCATAGCGTTCGGCCTGGGGGATGACCTGGTAAGAGCGGCCTTCCATATTGAAGCGGTTGATGTAGCCGCCGCCGAGCATGCTCGACATCGCCTGACCGATGTCCTGCATGGACAGACCTAAATCCGCTACGCGATCCCGGTCCACCTTGATGGTCGTGATCGGCCGGTCGATCTCGATCGACTTGCGCACGAACATGAAGTTACCGCTCTCCATCGCCTTGCCCAGTAGCTGGTCCGCCACGCCGTCCAGTTGGTCATAGCTGGCGCCGGTCGTAATCACGAACTGGAACGGCAGGCCGCCACTGGAACCGGGCAGGGCCGGAATCGGGAAAACAGCGGTCTGCAAGCCGGTGACCTGTTGCAGTTTTTGCTGTAACTGCGGCTGGACCGCGAACTGGGATACCTCTCGCTCGCTCCAGGGCTTCATCTTGAAGCCCCCAAAGACGGCGTTGGGGCTGGTGACGCCCAGCAGCATGAAGGTCTCGTCGTAGCCGGGCAGCTCTTCCATCAAGGACTGCATCTCGGCACCGTACTTTTGTAGGTAATCCAAGGTCGATGTCTGCGGGCCGGTACCCTGGAACAGCAGGATGCCCTGGTCTTCGTTCGGCGCCAGTTCGTTCTGGCTCAGTGAGACCATGCCGTAGATCGATACCAGCAGCACCAAGGCGAAGAAAATGGTGACCGACTTTGTTTCCAGGGTTGAAGCCAGCGCCCGGCTATAGCCGTTCGCCAAGCCGTTGAAAAAGTTCTCTACCTTGGATTCAAACTTGGTCGGCTGACCGTGAGGTTTGAGCACCTTGCCCGATAGCATCGGCGAGAGCGTCAGCGCCACGATGCCTGAAATCACCACCGTGCCGGCCAGAGTGAAGGCGAACTCGGTGAACAGCGAGCCGACCAAGCCGCCCATAAAACCGATGGGTGCATAGACCGCCACCAGGGTCGTGGTCATCGCGATGATCGGCGTGGCCATTTCACGCGCGCCGTTGATTGCGGCATCGAATTTGGATTCACCCGCCTCGATGTGACGATGGACGTTTTCCACCACGATGATCGCGTCGTCCACCACCAGGCCGATGGCGAGAACCATGGAGAGCAGCGTCATCAGGTTCAGTGAGTAGCCGAGCATCAGCATGATAAAGGCGCCACCAACAATCGATAGCGGCACCGCCACAGAGGGGACGATCGCAGCCCGCAAGGAGCCGAGGCATAGGAAAACCACCACGAGAACGATGATGATCGCTTCGCCCAGCGTCTGAACCACTTCGTTGATGGAATCCTCGATAAACTCGGAGGCGTCGTACGGCAGTTCCACTTTGAGTTCGGACGGCAGTTGGGCTTCGATGCCCGGCAGCTCGTTCTTGACCAGCTCCGCGACCGTCAGCGGATTGGCCCCAGGGGACATTTCGATGGCGACGTAGGTGGACGGCTGGCCTTTGTAGAGCGCCAGGTTCTCGTAGCTTTCGGCACCCAGCTCGACTCGGGCGATATCCTGCAGCCGGATCAGCGAGCCTTCGTATTCTTTAATGACCAGGTCCTGGAATTGCTCAAGGCTGCCCACATCCGTATCGCTGGTGAGGCTGATCTGGACCAATTCGCCCTTGGTGTTGCCAACTGCGGCCTGGTAGTTGTTATTGAGTAGAACTTGAACCACTTCGCTGGCGGTCATGTCGACCGCCGACAGACGCTGCGGATCGAGCCAAACCCGCAGTGCGAAGGTTCGTCCCAGCAGTTCGGCCTTGCCCACGCCGGAGAGAGCCTGGAGCTTGGGCTGAACCACGCGGGTCAGGTAGTCGGTGATTCGCGGCACCGGCATGGTTTCGCTGTAGAAGGCGATGTACATCAGCGCCGTGCTGTCACCGGTGGTGGAGGTGATTACCGGGTCCTGGGCGTCTTCCGGCAGCACGTTGCGCTGACTGGCCACTTTGGCCTGGATCTCCGCCAGCGCGGCGTTGGCGTCGTAGTTCAGCTCCATGTGGGCTTCGATGGTCGACGTGCCTTGGGAGCTGGTAGATGTGAGGTAGTCGATGCCGCTGGCTTCGGCGATGGCCTGCTGCAAGGGCGTGGTAATAAAGCCCTTGATCAGGTCCGAGCTGGCGCCGGGATAGGCGGTGGTCACCGTGACGGTCGTGCTCTCCAGCTGCGGGTATTCGCGCACTTCCATATCCATGGCGGCGCGTACACCTAGCAATAGGATCAGCAGACTGACAACCGTCGACAGGACAGGACGGTGTACGAATATGTCCGTGAAACGCATCAGTTGCCGGCCTCCCCGCCACTGGATTCACCCGGTTTCGCGGATGATGAGGTGTCCTCTTCCGACGCGAGCTTGACCGGCTGGTCGGCGCGCAGTCGCAGCAGGCCTGTGGCGACAACTCGTTCGCCGGCGTCCAGGTTCTGGGTGACCTCCACGCGACCTTCTCGGGTTCCCCCGGTTTCCACGCCACGGCGCTCGGTTACCAGTTGGTCCTGATCGTTCTTCTTTAAGACGTAAACGAAGTCGCCGTACGTATTAAAAGAGATGGCGGTACGCGGTAAGGTCACCACGTCGCGGTCTTCCGGGCGAACGGTCTGGATCGTCGCGAACATGCCTGGCCGCAACGCCTGCTCCGGGTTGGGCAGGGTGGCGCGGATGCGGACCGTGCGTGTTTGCGGGTTAACCGAGCTGTTGATAGCGCTGACCTTGCCGCGGAAGGACTTGTTGGGCACGGCGGCGACGGTGGCGATGACATCGTGTCCCACATCGACGTTGGCTAGTTCTTTTTCAGGGAGGGTGTAGTCGACGTAGATCGGGTCCAGCATGTTGATCTCGACGATTGAGGTGCCGACACCCAGGTATTGCCCCTGATCCACGAGGCGCAGGCCCAGCGTGCCATCGAACGGGGCCTTGATAACTTTCTTCTGGAGCTGGGCCTCTGCTTCGTTCACGCGGGCCTGTGCCGCTTCCATGTTAGCCTTAGCTTCATCGTATTGAGCCTGGGACACCGCGCGCTTGGGCAGCAGGTTTGCATTTCGGTCGAACTGCTGTTGTGCCAGTTGCGCGTCGGCCCGCTGGGTCCGGAGTGCCGCCTCGTCGGTAGACGTATCCATCCGCAACAGGGTGTCGCCCTTCTTTACCCGGTCGCCCGATTCGAAGCCAACGGATTCAACCACCCCGGCCACTTCATTGGCAATCTCGACACCATTAATGGCGGTAATGCTGCCGACGGCTTTGATGGCCTGGATCCAGGTGTCACTCTGGGCGGTTGTCGCTTCTACAATAGCGGGCGGCTGGGGCTGGGACATTTGCTCCTGCATTTTCCCGAATCGATGGAAGGTATAACCGAAAATGCCGCCAAGAACGACCACCAGAACAACGATGACAATGGCAAAGCGGGACGCGGTGCGCATGAGGGGTTCCCTGTGTTTTTCGTCACTTGATTATGGATAAGCGCCAGAGTATAGCGGAAAGATTAGGCAGCTACACAAGCCTCGGTTCCCGCAGAGGGCAATTGGAGCGGTTTGGTCATCCCAACCGGAAGGCCGGATCCATCCAAACGCTCATATATAACTTCTCGAATCATTAACGTAGATACGCACAATCCCTTAGGTTGGTTGGCTGGGTGCCTCAATTTAAGGGCTTTCTAGGCTATACGAGACGGGTTTGACAATAATGTACAGGCCACGCAAAACGCGCAGCCTGGCATTATCCAGAGGCTCCATCGTTCAGACCGCGATGGGGAACAGCTCCTGGGGCGGAGGTGGTCCGTCCGGGTCCTGGGGAGAGGCCTCCCGCTGTAGGTAGTCGAGGATGGCCTCACGCAGCATGCCACCTTGCAGGCCCTGGTTGCCGAACAGGCGATTAAACTCCAGCAGGTACGGGTGCCCGCCCACCATGGCCACATCGAAACCGGCGTGATCGACGCCAAGCTCCCGGGCAACGCGCAGAGCGAGATCGGTCGCCGCTTTGGGGACTGGCCCATGCTCCACGCGGCCGCCTTTGGCCACGTTATTGTAGAAACCCTGCTCGGCTTGATGACGCCAGTAAGCCGTGACCACACGGTAGCCGATGACGACGATGCGTAGGTCCCGGTCAATAGGTAGGTATTCCTGGACGTAGAGCACGTCGGTGCGCTCGCAGTAGCGTTGCCAGTCGGCCCGGTTCTCGATCAGCCAAACACCTTCACCCATGCTCGCACGCGGCAACTTGGCGACAAACGGCAGTGGCAGCGTGTCCCAGATCTTTTCCCGCTCTTGAGGCCCGTTAGCTTCAATGACGGTAAACGGGGTGTGGCCGGGTACCAGCATTTGAAAGGCGCGGGTCATTTCGATCTTGTTATGACCGATCTGATAACTGGCTATGCTTGGGAAGACCCGGCACTTTAATCCGTGCACCAGCGCGTTGAGCTGCCAATATTCGGGAAATAGTACCCAGTCCGCGCTACGCAGCAATTCTTTCTCGGCAAACATTTGCTCGGGCTTTAGGACGCGGGTGTCGGGAAAGCCGAGGGTGCGGAAGATATCAAAGGATATGAACATCAAGGTACGTCTGGCGATGAGCAGGTTGCGCGCATTTTAGTCAGTTTTTCTTCGCCGGCAAGCGAATTCTCGAAGCTGGCCTGCTTCGACTCCCTTAACGTATGCTGCTTCTCGAAAGGGCGACTCTACGCGTCGACACCGCTGAAAATCGGCAATGGGACACACAAAAGGAGCACGACTCATGATTGGATACGTCACGATCGGCGTCAGCGATATGGAACGGGCCAAGGATTTCTATAGCAACCTGTTAGCCGACATGGGAGGCAAAGTGCTCATGGATATGGGGCGCATTGCGTTTATCGGCAAGCGCATGAGCGAACCCATGCTGGCGGTCTGTACACCCCACAACGAGCAACCCAACCAGCCGGGCAACGGCAACATGGTTGCGTTTCAACCGGGATCGAAAGAAGCCGTGGATGACTGCTACCGCAAGGCTATCGATCTGGGTGCGACGTGTGGAGGCGAGCCGGGACAGCGTATTGCGGATCGATTTTACGGCGCCTACATCCACGATCTTGATGGCAACAAAGTTGCCTTCTTTCACTTTGGCTAGACTTTGGGCCAGAAAATGCCGGGCCTTAGCCCGGCATCTGTGCAAGCAGATCGGACGCCCTCTCATCGTTCACACTCTCATCGTCCACACCTAGCGGTTTGAACACGGACATGGCCCTTCTTCTGTTGCGTCATAACCTATGTCAATGTGCCTGACAGATAATTCCCGCATGCTACATTAGTAGTAGGCGTCTGATGACGTCAGCCGCCCCATCCGTTGTACCGGAGGACGCTGTTATGGAGCTGTTACTCAGCGAAGGCCCGATTCAGGTTTTTGCCGATAAGCACACGGACCGACCCACGGAATTCAAGGTTTTGATCGACGGAGAAGGCACGTTGTTAACCTGTACTTATCTTTCCACAGTGGAAAGTTATCTGCGGGCACTGACCAGCTATTCGGCGGCCAATGAAATGATAAAGCGGCTGCGATGCCGGGCCGCCTGACGGGCCCTGAAAGTAAGTTGCCAATGAGCTGGCAACGCGCGTGGAGTGGAGGGCGCCAGCGCCCTTCGCTATTTTTGGCAAGTACCCTCCGTAGATCTTGGCAAGCACCCTCCGCTATTTTTGGCAAGCACCCTCCGCTATTTTTGGCAAGCAAAAATGACCGGTTGTGTTGTCAGCGCCGCCTTCCACTCCTCGCCCTTCTGTAATGCCTCCAAAGGCAATATCTCTAAAGGTGATGGTTGAACTCGGGAGTCGAATGGCCACTGCCATGCTAAGGTTCTAGCATTGGAGCAGAACGGATTTCCGGAGGCAATCTATGCAAGTAGCGACACGCATTATGATATCCATGATGTTGACGTATGCCATTCTGACGGCGTCAGGTGCGATGGCGCATGAATCCCACCATCAGGGCATCCAGGTCGACCAGCCCTGGGCCCGGCCTACGCCGCCGGTGAAGCCTATCAATGGCGCCGCCTATTTCGTTATCAGTAACCACGGCGACAGGGCTGCAATCCTCGAAGGTATCAGTACGCCAATAACCGATATGGCCAGTATGCATCAGACCCGGGAAGAGGGCGGCACCCTACGTATGGGCGCCGTAGAGGGCGGTCTGGAAATCGCGCCCGGTGAAACCGTGCGGTTTGAGCCGAATGGCTATCACGTGATGCTGATGAATCTCGACGAGCCGCTAAAAGAAGGCAAAAGCTTCCCGCTGACGCTGAAATTCGCTCAACAGGACAACATCGAACTGGACGTCCGGATTGAGCATGGCCCAGGATCTTCGGAGGCCATGTCCGCTCATGAGCATTAGTCCTTTCTCCCTGATTTATGGCGTATTGAGCTCACGACCGGCCTCGGTTGCGACCGTCGAACCTCGAACGAGGCTTGTGTCATGAAACTGAAATGGTCGCCGCTCTAAGCTGAACAAATGACATCTGAGATGCGTGTCAGTCTTCTGTTATTACACTGTGAAACTTTTGGCCGGCTTTTGACCGGCCATTTTTTTGCTTTAATTCCCAAGAGATTTTTTGTCGTTGGCGACTGAATCGCTCTGCAGGTCAGAGCTGATGCTCTCTAACCAAGCTGCGAGTAGCCGCTACCCGCCTGTCGAATAAGCGACGTATTTCCGGAGGCCGTCTTGCGGCGATGTGCAGAAATTTTCCGCGCCTTCCTAATGTTGGGTCTGACGTCGTTTGGCGGCCCCATCGCTCATTTGGGCTATTTTCGAACGGAGTTCGTCGAACGCCGCCGTTGGCTGAGTGACGCGGCCTACGGCGATATTGTCGCCTTATGTCAGTTTTTGCCGGGGCCGGCCAGCAGTCAGGTGGGTTTTGCCATCGGCCTTCTCCGGGGCGGCTACGCGGGTGCATTGGCGGCCTGGGTGGCGTTCACCCTGCCGTCCGCGATTCTGCTTGCCGTGTTGGCCGGTGTCGGTTTTGCCTTGGACAACACCATTGGACAGGGCGTTGTGTCCGGCCTGAAAATCGTTGCGGTTGCCATTGTCGCTCAGGCGGTATGGGGTATGGCGCGCAGCCTGTGTCCCGATCGCACACGGTCGGCCATTGCCGTGCTTGCAGTGTTGATTGTGGTCGGCTTTGGTGGCCCGGGCGGACAGGTGTTTGCCATTCTTACTGGAGCGATAGCGGGCTATAGCTTCTGCCGAAGCGGAGTGGCTGAAGCAGCCCGGGATATTGCTCATCCGGTGACTCGCCGGGTCGGCATCCTCGCTTTGGTGGCGTTTGTCCTCTTGCTGATAGGTTTACCCGTGCTGGCCTCGGCAGCACCGTCCCGGCTGATAGACCTATTCGACGTGTTCTATCGCGCCGGTGCGCTGGTTTTTGGCGGAGGGCATGTGGTACTGCCCTTGCTGGAATCGGAAGTGGTGCGTTCGGGCTGGATGAGCGCCGGTGACTTTCTCGCTGGCTATGGTGCGGCGCAGGCGGTTCCGGGGCCACTCTTCACCTTTTCCGCGTACCTCGGCACGCTTCTCGGTGGCGTTTCCGGGGCTCTAGTCGCCTTGGTGGCTATCTTCGTACCCGGGTTTTTGCTGCTGGTTGGCGTCTTGCCATACTGGGCATCCTTGCGGCAGAACGCCTGGGCTCCGGCGCTGATGCGCGGGACAAATGCAGCGGTCGTGGGGATTCTTGGCGCGGCTCTCTACGACCCGGTATGGACCGCCGCCATCACGGGCTCTAGCGCCTTTGCTCTGGCGCTGGTTTGCTTCGTCATGCTGACCGTCTGGAAAGTGGCACCGTGGATTGTGGTGGTAGTATCGGCGGCAGGCGGGCTGCTGATATCGGTCGCCTGAGCCGCAGTATGACAGTGAAATATGAGGAAAATATGACAGCGAGAATCTTTTTGCTGGGCTCAAGAAGTTTGATTGTCGAGCCGCGTTAAATGGTTTAACGTCGCTTACTGATCAACGTTTGAGCACAACGACTCATGCGTTAAAAGGAGGCGATCATGATTGAGCAGCAACTCAAGAGAAGCATCCGCATTCCTGAAGGCCATCACTTGGTCCACCTCGATTCCGAGCCCGATCCTGAGCGGGCGACCACCTACGAAGCTGAAAACTTCCAACTCGTCGACGGGGAAGGCAACCTGATTGCCCGGTTTAATGCCTGGGCAATGGAAGACAGCTTCTTCGGGTATTTCGAGTACGACGCTGATGGCGAACTGATCGACCGCAAGACGGTAGGGCTATACAGCGAAGGGTAAACGGTGGCTGCCAGTGTCCCTCAACACACGTTCGTCGCCTGTCAGCGCGACTGTGATCTGTCCCTTAAGAGGCGCGAACGTAGGTGGGGGTAGCCAATTCGAGCAGCTGAGATTCGGGTTTCTCCGGGTCCACGGACGAGTAGACTGTGGTGCTGGTCGTTTGCGTTGGTTTACGGCTTAAGCTGCTCCGCTTTTCTCCGAATGATCGTAATAATCTGTAAGCCGGATCGGTAGCTCTGTAACCGATGTCTCGTTAGTCGGCGTATTGGAGCGTTCTTCGGCCTGAATCTGGTGCAGATTCCCTCCTGCAAACGTCCCGTTTTCCACCTCGCAAGCTCGTCTCCATCCATTGGAATACCGCATACGGAATGCGCGTTTTGCATGGCAAAACAAGGCAGTAATTTGCGGCTTTATGTTGCATAAAGTGCCCCACCGTTAGCCTTCGTGAAAAATGTGAAATGGGGAAAACAATTGCATTTCAAAACACTACACACAAGAGGGAGGAGTGGTGGCAAACTGCTCAACTGTCAGGTTATTGAGAGGGGAGCGTAGTATGCCTGCAATGGTGGTGAAGGACATCAGCGGTTATAAGCTGATGAAGATTTCAGTCGTCCGCGAAAACGGCGAAGTGACACGCGAATACCACATCGTGGTCGAGCCGAACGGAGAACTCTTCCAGGTGGGCTTGTCGTATGCGCAGGGTTTGGCGCTGCTGGAAGAAATAACGGCTGGAATCGAAGAGGAGCTTCAGGAGCACGAGGCGCAGGCTATCGACGCACCTCATCCCGAGGAAACGTTTGCTCGCTGCGAGAATTTCTAAGTCTCGCCAGCGCATGTGTTCAGGTTATCGAAAAGCCGCTGTCGTTCAGCGGCTTTTTTGTACCTCGGTTTGCGCCTCACAGCGAATGTGCGTTCCAGTGAGTAGTGAGCTTCCGCCGGGAATAAAAAAGCCCCTGAAAATCAGAGGCTTTTTAAGGATCGTGGTGGAGACGGCGGGAATCGAACCCGCGTCCGCCAGTACTCTGCCTTGAGATCTACATGCTTAGCTTCCTTCTATTAATTTAACCTCAAGCGGCCCGAAGGTCAGGGCGCAAGAGGCGAGCTCTTTATATCTTAGCCATCAGCCAGTGAGCTCTGACTGATAGAGCATCCTGTAAGCGATGACGTCCTGAGGTGTTGCTTCTGGGTTACAGGCACCCCAGTCAGGACGACTAGCAGCTTACGCTGCTAGTGCGTAGTTTTCGTCGTTTGCGACTATTTGAATGCAGCTTTGGATTAACGAGATTGGCTGCCATCTCGACATGCACCCAAGGGTTTGCAACCGGCGTCGAAGCCATGTCGTCCCCCTTTGAAGAGAGTATATGGGGCTGAAGCCTACGACTTCAAGGCTTAAATCGTGGGCTGACTCCGTATTTGCTCTTATCGCCTTTTGCGCGTGAAGCCAGGCCCGGCCATTAAACGGAGGCGGCCGCTCTACGACGCTCTACTTGCGGATAGGTGCCCGGCTTGCCAGCGACGCTTTGTAGATCGGCAAAGCTTTGGGAGAAGGCATCCATCACCCGCGCCGGGTCCACGGCCAGATTCTTGTCGACGATAATGCCGAATTGAACCGTGTCCGCGTAGGTGAAAATGCTCAAGCCGATACCAATGCCGCCGGTCTGCGGCACCCAGAACATCGGTTGGGTCAGTTTGGCTCCGGCCAGGTAAACGTGCTTGCGCGGGCCTGGTACGTTGGTCAGCACCGCTGAAGCCTTCCGGCTAAGCAGGTGCAGCGCACGCCGCTCAAGGATGTCCGGGCCTCGTCCAAACAAGTCCAGGAGGCTATAGGTGACCTGCGCCTGCCAGGAGCGTTTGAGCCGGTTCATGTGATCTTGCACTTGGCGGAAGCGCATGCGCGGGCACACGACATCCACCGGTAGAGGTACCAGCACCAGCCCGAATTGATTACCCAGCGTTTCCACCGGTTGGCGTAGAGGGCGCAAATTGAACGGTACCGCAACCCGAATGCCGCAGTCCGGCGGTGTCTCATTCTGGTCGACCAAATACTGATGAATGGCGCCGGTGGCAGCTGTCATCAGTACATCGTTGACGGTGCCTTTGAGCGCTCTAGCAGTGTCCTTAACGTCCTTGAGGGGGAGAGGTTCGGCCCAGGCAACACGCTTGCGGCCGGTGAGCGAGCCCTTCAGCAGAGTCGGTGGATCAGCAGGGGCCAGTGCCAGCTTGGCGCATTCCATGCCAATTTGGCCGCCAGTGCGCAACAGCTTGAGCGCATAGGAGGGCTTGTCCTGCACGTTTTTGCGGAAATAGCCGAGCTGCTCGATTCCTGTCGCCGCGCTGTGCCGCAGCTCCCTCGCGCCACGACGCAGACGTTCCCAGCGCGTTTCCCGCTGATGCTCCACGCTGGGCACCGAATGCAGGTGCCGGCCGGGGGCGTCGTCGGTTAGGGCCATGAGTACGCGCACCAGCGAGATGCCATCGGCAATGCAGTGATGAATGCGTATGACGAGCGCGCAGCCACCCTGATAGTTGTCCACATAGTGGATCTGCCACAGCGGACGAAAGGGGTTCAGCGGCGCACTGTTCAGGTCGCTGGCCAGCGACTGCAGCGCATGCTGATCGGCCTTGCCGGGTAATGCGATGATCTGGATGTGGTTGTCCAGATCGAACGAAAGGTCGTCCTGCCAGTAGGTGCGGTCGCCGGAATGGGCGACGGTTTGACGAAACCGGCGAAAGCGTAGGAATCGTTCGTCGAGCACTTGGCGTAAACGCACTATTGAAATGGGCTCGTCGAACACCAGGACGACGCCGATCATCATTGGATTTTCTGGAGATTCCATCCGCAACCAGGAGCGGTCAACAGATGTCATCGGTGTTCTTGAACGAGTCATAAGCCTCTCTTCTTCCATGTTTGAGAGGATGAGATCGCCGAGTCAGACTGCAGGCTCAGGGCACGTACCCACCCGGAGCGCAGTAGTATAGATCCATGGTGCAGGCGATAAAAGTGATGCTATAGGCGACGGGATTTCGGAGCTTGTCCCCCTCAGCTTTGGTTGACTTCCCTCAAGACCCGCTGCTTCTGGCGGTTCCAGTCCCGCTCTTTTTCCGTTTGTCGTTTGTCGTACTGCTTTTTGCCTTTCACCATAGCGATCTCGCATTTCACCTTGTTTTTCTTCCAGTACAGGGCGAGTGGAACACAGGTGTGGCCTTGTTGCTGAGTCGCGCCGATGAGTTTGCTGATTTCCTTGGCGTGAAGCAGCAGCTTACGGGTTCGTGTCGGATCGGCGATAACGTGGGTGGATGCTGCGATGAGCGGCGTGATGTGGGCGCCAAGCAGAAAGGCTTCGCCGCCCTTGAGCAGAACGTAAGCGTCCACCAGCTGGCATTTGCCAGCGCGTAGGGATTTGACCTCCCAGCCCAGCAGGGCGAGACCTGCTTCGAAACGTTCTTCGATGTGGTACTCGTGCTTGGCCTTTTTGTTCAGCGCGATCGTGCTACTGCCTGTACCGGGTTTCTTCTTGCTCATGGGTGCCTGATCTGTGAATCGGGAATGCGTCGGCGGATCGGGGATCGCTGTCCGCCCGGCGAAACGCAGCATTGTAGCTCAGTTCCGCAAACCGGGTCACGGGTGCGCGCCGTCTGCTGGCTCAATGGGTTATTGCGGCGACAGGTTTCGGCTACAATGCCAGTGGAATTGGACTCCTCGGAGCCTCGGGACGATAACGCTCGGTCGTGCCCGCAGAGAGGCTGGCCACTGCATGAACGGATCGCTGGTGCCTGCTCCAGGTTGTGCCCTGAAAGCCAGGGCGTCTCGGTAAAAGTCCATTCTGTGGAAAATCGCGACGCGATCAAGCTCACGGCTACCGCAAGGTATGCCTCGCTTCTTGCGCTCCTGCCACAGGATGTTCTTTTTCAGAGGCGCCGCAGAATTGCTGCATGAATTATTCAGAGGCTCCTTGAATGCTAGGTCGTTATCAAACCCCGGTTGGCGCCTGGTCGCACCGAACCACCTATTTCTGGGCCACGATCGGTGCCACCGTTGGGCTGAGCAACCTCTGGAGCTTTCCGCATTTGGCCGGTGAAAACGGCGGCGGCGTCTTCATTCTCTTCTATTTGGCTTGCCTGCTTGTCCTCACGCTGCCCTTGATGCTGACCGAATCCATTATCGGCCGCGGTGCCCGTCATGGCGCGGTGCTGGCGGTCGACGAGCTCGCGCGAGAAGCGCAACAACCCTCGCGCTGGATCTGGGGTGGACGGCTCAGCGTTCTGGCGGGCTTCCTGGTCTTGTCTTTTTATGCCGTGATCGGCGGCATCTGCCTGGCCTACGTCTTTTATGCGGCCTATGGCCGGTTGGACGGTGCGTCTCCCGAGAAGCTGGCCGGACTGCTGACAGCCCTGGTGCAGCAGCCGGAGAACTACCGTGAATTCATGGGTTGGCATGCGTTCTTCCTGATGCTGGTGGTGGCCACCTCGATGCAGGGCGTTCACTACGGGCTGGAACGGGCTTTCCGGTTCGTGATGCCAACGTTTGTGTTGCTGTTGCTAGGACTTTTCGTGTTCGGCGTGCGCCACGGCGACGTCCAGGCTGCAGCTGATTTCATCCTGCAGATGCGTCCTGAACAGGTGTCTTTCAACAGCATACGCATGGCATTGACGCATGCTTTTTACACACTGTCGCTGGGCACGGGCGTGCTGATCGTGTTTGGCGCCTACTCGGCTCCGACGACACCCCTGAAGCGCTCGGTATTAGCTGTGGCGCTGATGGATACGTTGATCGCGATCCTGGCCGGGCTTGTGATTTATACCTTTGTGTTCAGCAGCCTGCCCGCGGGTGCGGATCCAATGCAGGGCTTCAGTCTAGTGTTTCTGGCCTTGCCGGAAAGTTTGGCCAGTATGCCGGGCGGGCAGTTTGTCACGACGGCTTTTTTCGTCACCATCGTACTGGCGGCCTGGAGTTCGTCCATCGCACTGCTGGAGCCGGCGGTTGGCTGGCTACAGGAACGCATCGCCTCGCCTCGCGGCTGGAGTGTGCTTGTCGTCGGGTTTGCGGCTTGGTTGCTTGGCTTGGCGAGTCTGCTCTCGTTCAACGCCTGGGCAGATATCCGTGTCCTTGGCGGGACGCCTTATCGCTGGATCGAGCTTGTGACGAGCACGTTCCTCATTCCCATCGTGAGTGTTTTGCTGGCCTTTTTTGCCGGCTGGGCTCTGCCGGATCGTCTGGCCCATAGGTTACTGGGGCGCAGCCCCCGCCTGGCTCGACTCCTCTGGCATTGGGTCATTCGCTTGCTGCTGCCAGCCGCCATCCTGTACATCGGTATCCATTATGCAATCCAGTCCGGCACTTCCCTTTGTAACGCCGAGCAGCCACGTCATGACGAAAATGAGCCCTTCTGGTGCCATATGAGCGATCGGCGCGACGACGATCAGCGCGAAGAGAGGACGTCCCCGGAACAGCCAAGGCCCGATTCCGCGCCGGAAATTGAACTGCCGGAAGAAATGCCGGATATTGTGCCGGACGATCAAAGTTCCGAGGACCGGGCGCCCGGCGCCAATAGGTCTGGATCGCCCCGTCAGGCCAATCCAGCAGGCGTTGAGGGTGATCCCGGCCCATCGGACGGCGATATGCTTTACCATAGCGTCTGATTTGCCGGGCGACCGTCCGACTCACATTCTCTCACTTTCAGGTTCAGTTACGACCGCATGGCCCACGTCATCGAAAAGTCAGCCCTGGTCTGGCACTCCGCCGAACAAATGTACGATCTGGTCAACGATATCGGTCGCTACCCTGATTTTCTTCCCTGGTGCGCCAGTACGGAGATTCACGAGGAAAACGAATCCGAAATCGTCGCATCGATTGACGTTGCCCGTTCGGGCGTACGTCATAGGTTGACCACACGAAATCGCCTGAAATCGCCGAGCGAAATCCGCATGTCGTTGGTCGAGGGTCCGTTCAGGAATCTGGGCGGCACCTGGGAGTTTCTGGCATTGGACGAGGGCGCGTGCAAGGTCATCCTGCGTCTGAATTTCGAATTTTCAGGTTCCCTTGCCCGCATGACATTCGGCCGGGTTTTCAGTCAGGCAGCCAATACGATGGTGGATGCGTTTTGCCAGCGTGCCCATGACGTCTACGGAAGTGGAGCGCGATGAGCGAGGGCATGATTCGGGTTGAAGTGGCGTACGCTACACCGGAGAGGCAGGAAATCTGCACGCTCCAAGTGGCCGAAGGGGCCAGTGCTTACGATGCGGTATTGAAATCGGCGATCTGCAGTCTTTTTCCCGAGATTGATCCGGAAGCCTCTGATATGGGTATTTTTGGCAAGGTTATCAAAGGCCCTAAGAGCTATGAATTACGGGACGGCGACCGTGTGGAAATCTACCGGCCCTTGAAGATCGATCCGAAACAGGCCCGGCTCAACCGGGCTCGTAAAAAGACATAAAACGGATACGTAGCGCACGGGCCGGTGCTGATGGTCCTATGCTGTGTCGATAGTTCTAAGGGCACTCGTGCATTAGTAGGCTGGCGTTTCCTCAAGTAGCTGTGCCTCGTAGTGCAAATAGCTATCGGCCTCATAGTAAACGATGACCCGCTGCTCCTTTATTTCGCCGCCGGCTTTTTGGTACGTATACGTATAATACTCGCGAGAGTCGTCGACTGGGTTGAGCATGATGGGTGTCCCCAGGATCGCATGGACTTGGTTTCTGGGCATGCCTTCTTCCAGCTGGCCAAGTGCTTCGTCGTCGACAATATTTCCTTGCTGGACGTTGATCTTGTACACGCCCGGGAATACGCAACCGGCCAGGAGGACAAGGGAGAGTAGGGCAGCGAGCTTTTGCATCAGGGGGTGAAATCCTCTATCTTGGAGTGCTTGCCCGACGGCGGGCAAAACGTTTGGTCAGCCGTCTCTGCGCTGGCTATCATAACGGAACCAGACAGTTCACCAAAGAGCGAAACAGCAGCATGTCATCCGAAAACGCTGAATTACGCAAGGTCGGTCTCAAGGTGACCCTGCCTCGGGTCAAGATCTTCAATATCCTCGAGAGCTCCAATGAGCATCATCTAAGCGCAGAAGATGTTTACAAAAAACTCTTGGAAGCCGGTGATGACGTGGGCTTGGCCACGGTATACCGTGTGCTCACCCAGTTCGAGGCGGCCGGTCTTGTCTTGCGCCACAATTTTGAGGGCGGCCACGCCGTGTTCGAAATGGCCCGTGACGATCACCATGACCACATGGTGTGTACCGAGACGGGTGAGGTGGTCGAGTTCGTTGACGAAGTGATCGAAGAGCGTCAGCGTAAGATCGCCGAGGAGCACGGCTACGAAATTGTCGATCACAGCCTGATTCTCTATGTAAGGCCGATGAAGAAGCGCTGATCTCTAGTCTCAGATTCTTCTTCCAGAATGCCTGTGGGGCACCTGCAAGGTCCATGGGCATTTGTATTCCTGTTTGTTCGTCCCTCCCCTCTAATTGTTGATCGTCCTTCCGATTCGTTCTCTGCCCGTATTTTTGGGTGATCTCTCCTGATGTTGAGCGGCACTTTATTATTGCTTGCTTGCTTAATTATTGCTCGCTTGCTTATAGAGTCTAATGCGAATGGGCAATCACGAATCAAGGACGTTAAAAAGGAGGCAGGAAGGCCTGCCTCAGGCAACGCTCGGGGTTTGAGCGTAGGGGAAATGCTCGGTTAGGGCGACGGCAATGCTCCGTCGCCTTGGCGTTCAATGGTGGGTAGCCTGGCCTTTTTGGACCATTTCCTGGGCATGAGCCAGGGTTTGTTCAGTCATGTCTACGCCACCGAGCATGCGAGCGACCTCGCGCACCCGGCCATCGTCGTTAAGCGTCTCGATGCGTGAGAAAGTGGCGTTCTGCTCGCTGAACTTGCTGACGAAAAGGTGCTGGTGCGCTTGAGCGGCAACCTGTGGCAGGTGCGTTACGCACAGTACTTGGCCGTTCTGACCTAGCTGGCGTAACAGTCGTCCGACCACCTCTGCTGTACCGCCGCCGATACCCACATCCACCTCGTCGAAAACCAGCGTGGGAATGGTGGACGTCTGGGCGACAACCACCTGGATCGCCAGGCTGATTCGAGACAGCTCGCCGCCTGAGGCCACCTTGCTCAGCGCGCGCGCGGGCTGGCCCGGGTTGGCACTGATCAGGAACTCGATGTCTTCGTTGCCCGTGGGCGCAGGTTCGGCTTTTTCCTGCCGGGCCAGGCGGGTGACGAATTGCACGGAGGGCATGCTCAGCTGAGCCAGTTCCTCGGCAATGCGATTGTCCAATTCCGCCGCCGCTTTCTCCCGTTTTCCGGTAAGGGCATCAGCCTGCGCCTGCCATTCATCGCGAAACGTCTCTACATCGGCTTCCAGCTTTTCCAGGCTGCCTTCACCGCCGTCCAGTTCATCCAGTTCGGACTGCAGTTGAGTGTGCAGTTCGCCGAGGGTTTCCGGAGTGACCCGGTGTTTGCGTGCCAGGTCGTAGATTGTGCTCAGTCGTGTTTCAACTTCTTCCAGTCGAGCGGGGTTCGCTTCGTAGTCATCGATGAAATGCCGAAGGTTGTTGCCTGCCTCGCTGAGTTGGATCTGGGCTTCGTTAAGCATCTGGAGAGTGTCGGCCAGTTGTGGGATCTCGACCGGTAGTTGCTCCAATTGCTGTAGGGCCTGCTGGACCAGGGAGGCGGCGCTGGGTTCGTCTTCGCTACAGAGTAAAGACGCTTGGTGGCAATTGCGCAGGACGGTTTCTGCATGGCCGAGTTGGGCCTGCTCGTTTTCCAGTTCGGTCAGTTCGTTCTCGCCCAAAGCCAGGCCGTCCAGTTCTTCGACTTGATAGCGCAGCAGTTGCAGGCGGGCTTCGTTTTCATCCTTGTAGGACTGAAGCTCACTCAGACGTTGACGGGTTTTGTGCCATTGTTTCCAGGCTGTGCGGGTTGCTTCCGCCAGTTTCTCTGCGCCGGCAAACTCGTCGAGCAGTTTGCGGTGAGTGTCTTTCTGTAGTAGGGACTGGTGCTGATGCTGGCTGTGGATGTCCATCAGCATACCGCCCAGCTCGCGCAGGTCGGCCAGCGGGCAGGGCTGGCCATTGATGTAGGCGCGGGAACGACCGTCCTTGCTGATCACGCGGCGCAGGATGCACTCGTGTTCGTCATCGAGATCATGATTTTCCAGCCAAAGTTGGGCTTCTGGAATGCGGCTGACGTCGAAGCTGGCCGTGATGTCTGCGCGCTTGGCGCCATGCCGGACTGCGCCGGCGTCGGCACGGCCACCCAGTACCAGGCCGAGCGCGTCGAGAACGATGGATTTGCCGGCACCGGTTTCCCCGGTCAGGGTGGTCATGCCCTGGCGGAACTGTAGTTCGACGCGCTCGGCAATGGCGTAATTGGCGACGATCAGTTGATTCAGCATGGTGGACTCCGGTTTCCTGGCGCTTCCGTGGTGCAAGACGGTTGTTCGGGGTGAGCGCTGTGATCGGTTTAAGTGCGTCGATCTGTTCAAATATACAGTAGCTGTGAATATATACAGTGAAATTTCGCGATGCAAGCAAAAACATGGACGGCGTAGCGTTAATCGATAGGCAACGGTTGAAAGCGTTCCGGCTGATCCCCATATCGCTGGCAAGCTATTGGATAAGGGCGGTTTCGCCCGTCTGAGATGATTGATCAGGAGTTGACTGATGAGCGCAGAAGACACCCGCAAAGAACACAACGAGGACGAGCTGAAAGCGGTTCCTGAGGATGCTCTCGACCCGGCGAGAAGCGGACGCGCAGGCAGCGAGCGCAAGCCCGAAGCCGGCTCCGAGAAGGCCGAGCAAGCCGAGCCCCAGGCGCAGTCGAAGCAGCCGGAAGACGATCAGGGCGATCGGGAAGCCGGTGAACTTGAGGCGCTGCAGGGACAGGTGGCCGAGCAGAGGGAGCTGGTGTTGAGGACTCAGGCGGAGATGCAGAATGTGCGCCGCCGCGCCGAGATTGATGTGGATAAGGCTCGCAAATTTGCGCTTGAGAAGTTCGTCAAGGAACTGCTGCCGATAGCCGATAGCCTGGAAAAGGCGGTGGAAAGCACCGAAGGCAAGACGTCTTCCGATGAGGTCGTTGCCTCCATTCGAGAAGGTGCGGAGATGACACTCAACCTGTTCATGAACAGTCTCGAAAAGTTCAATGTGAAACAGGTCAATCCCGTGGGTGAGCCATTCGATCCTCAGCTCCACGAAGCCATGTCCATGGTGCCGGCGCCCGATGCCGAGCCCAATAGTGTCGTCGCATGCATTCAGAAGGGTTACACCTTGAACGAGCGCTTGGTACGCCCGGCTATGGTCGTGGTCGCTCGTCCCGATGATTCAGCAAAAATTGACGAACAGGCTTGAAAACGAGCGGTCCGAGCCAATATAGGCATTAAACGGTAATTAAGCCGATCGAACCCAAGAATTTATTCGCAAGCGAAGCAGATCAGCAGCTACAGGAACTGGAGTCATTCAATGAGTAAGATTATTGGTATCGACCTGGGGACCACCAACTCTTGTGTAGCCATCATGGATGGCGACAAGGTCAAGGTGATCGAGAACGCGGAAGGCGATCGCACGACGCCGTCCATCATCGCGTATACCGAAGAGGGTGAAACGCTGGTCGGTCAGTCAGCCAAGCGTCAGGCGGTGACCAACCCGAACAATACCCTATACGCCATCAAGCGTCTGATTGGCCGTCGCTTTGAAGACAGCGTCGTTCAGAAAGACATCAAGATGGTGCCCTACAAGATTGCCAGCGCGGACAACGGTGATGCTTGGGTTGAAGTGAAAGGCAAGAAAATGGCGCCGCCGCAGGTTTCTGCGGAAGTGTTGAAGAAGATGAAGAAAACCGCTGAGGATTATCTTGGCGAGAAGGTCACTCAAGCGGTTATTACCGTTCCGGCCTATTTCAACGATAGCCAGCGTCAGGCCACCAAAGATGCCGGCAAGATCGCCGGTCTCGAGGTCAAGCGAATCATCAACGAGCCCACTGCGGCCGCGTTGGCTTATGGCCTGGATAAGAGAAGCGGTGACCGCAAGGTCGCTGTATACGACCTGGGTGGCGGTACCTTCGATATCTCCATCATCGAGATCGCAGACGTTGACGGCGAGCATCAGTTCGAAGTACTGGCCACCAATGGCGATACCTTCCTCGGTGGTGAAGACTTCGATATGAAGATCATCGAGTTCTTGGCGGACCAGTTCAAGAAAGACAGTGGCATCGACCTGCGTGGTGATTCACTGGCGATGCAGCGTTTGAAAGAGGCGGCTGAGAAGGCCAAGATCGAGCTGTCCAGCAGCCAGCAGACGGATGTCAATCTGCCATACATCACGGCAGATCAGAGCGGTCCCAAGCACATGAACGTCAAGCTGACCCGGGCCAAGCTGGAAGCGTTGGTGGAAGACTTGGTCGATCGCAGTCTCGAGCCTTGCAAGATCGCTCTGGCTGATTCCGGTGTGGACAGCAGCGAAATCGACGAAGTGATCTTGGTCGGTGGCCAAACGCGCATGCCGCAGGTTCAGGAAAAGGTTAAGAACTTCTTTGGCAAGGAAGCGCGTAAGGATGTGAACCCGGATGAAGCCGTCGCCATGGGTGCGGCCATCCAGGCGGCCGTTCTGTCAGGTGACGTTAAAGACGTACTGCTGCTGGACGTGACCCCGCTGACCCTGGGCATCGAAACCATGGGCGGTGTGTCCACATCGCTAATCGAGAAGAACACGACGATTCCGACCAAGAAGTCGCAAACCTTCTCGACTGCGGATGACAACCAAACTGCGGTAACCATTCACGTGGTTCAGGGTGAGCGCAAGCAAGCGACCCAGAACAAGTCGCTGGGCCGCTTTGACTTGGCTGACATTCCACCGGCGCCCCGTGGCGTACCGCAGATCGAGGTCACCTTCGACATCGATGCCAACGGTATTCTCAACGTGTCCGCCAAGGACAAGGCAACCGGTAAGGAGCAGTCCATCGTCATCAAGGCCTCTTCCGGCCTGAACGACGACGAGATCGATAAGATGGTCGCGGATGCCGAGGCGAATGCCGAGGAAGATCGCAAGTTCGAAGAGCTGGTGCAGGCGCGCAACCAGGGCGATGGTATGATCCACGCCGTGCGCAAGACGCTCTCCGAGGCGGGCGATAAGGTGTCCGAGCAGGAGAAAGAGTCCATCGAAACCGCCATCAGCGAGCTTGAAGAGGCGCTGAAAGGTGATGATAAGGACGACATCGAAGCGAAGACCCAGAAGCTGACCGAAGCTTCATCCGAACTGGCGCAGAAGATGTACGCTGATCAAGCCGAGCAGGCAGGTGACCAGGCCGAAGGCCAGGAAAGCGCCAAGTCCAGCGGCGACGACGCGGTTGACGCTGAGTTCGAAGAAGTGAAAGACGAAGACAAGCGGTAAGCGCGGAGTCTTCATGAGAGTGAGCAAAACGCGGGGGGCTTGCTTCCCGCGTTTTGCTCGTTTGATGGAATCATAAATTGCAGACGTCCGTTTGCGGGCGGTTGCGATTGAAAGTAGTCACAAGGCTCCTGACCAGATGGAGTCTGAAATGGGTATCGGAACATGGCCAAACGCGACTATTACGAGATTCTCGGCGTCTCCCGGGATGCGGATGAGAAAGAAATAAAGCGCGCGTATCGCAAGCTCGCGATGAAGTATCACCCGGATCGCAATCCGGACGATAAAGAAGCCGAGAACAAGTTTAAGGAAGCCAGCGAGGCTTACGAAATTCTGGCGGACGCGAGCAAGCGCAGCGCTTATGACCAGTTCGGCCATGCCGGTGTCGACGGTCAGGGTGGAGGCAGCGGCTTCGGCGGGGGTGGCGGGAGCTTCTCTGATATCTTCGGCGATGTTTTCGGCGATATCTTCGGCGGTGGGCGTGGTCGTAGCAATCGCGGCGCGGACCTGCGCTACACCCTTCAGCTGGACCTTGAGCAGGCGGTCAAAGGGACTACGGTTCAGATCAAAGTGCCTGGGCATGTGGAATGTGACTTCTGCCATGGTTCCGGAGCGGAGAAAGGCAGTACTGCAGAAACCTGTGGAACCTGTGCCGGTATGGGGCAAGTGCGCATGCAGCAGGGCTTCTTTGCCGTGCAGCAGACCTGTCCGACCTGTCGGGGTGCTGGCAAGGTCATCAAGAATCCCTGTAAGAAGTGTCACGGCGCAGGCCGTGTCGAGCAGCCTAAGACGTTGTCTGTGAAGGTGCCGCCCGGCGTCGATACAGGCGACCGGATACGGTTATCCGGTGAGGGCGAAATGGGCATGGAGGGTGGCCCGGCGGGCGACCTTTATGTGCAGGTTGCGGTGCGCGAGCATTCTATTTTCACGCGGGATGGCCGCAACCTCTATTGCGAGGTGCCCATCAGCATCATCGACGCGACGCTTGGCGGCGAGCTTGAGGTGCCGACCCTCGATGGTCGAGTGAAGCTCAAGATCCCGGCGGAAACCCAGACCGGCAAGCTGTTCCGTTTGCGTAACAAGGGTGTAGCGCCGGTGCGTGGCGGTCCATCCGGCGACCTGCTGTGCCGCGTCATCGTAGAAACGCCGGTCAATCTGACCAAGCGTCAGAAGGAGCTCCTGGCCGAATTCCAGAAAACGCTGGATGGTCAGGACGGCAATAATCATGCGCCCCGCAAGACGTCGTGGTTTGAAGGTGTAAAAAGCTTCTTTGACGAAATGAAGTTCTAGAAGTTTTAGAAGCTCTAAGAGTAGCAACCACAAGAGTCATCATAAGGATGGTCACCATGAAGGTAGCGATCATGGGCGCCGCCGGGCGCATGGGCAAGGTGTTGATCGAGGCGGTTGAAGAGGCTGACGGCGTCGAGCTGGGCGCCGCCGTGGTCGAGCCCGGTAGTAGCTTGATTGGCGCCGATGCCGGTGAAATGACCGGTATCGGCAAAACCGGTGTGCTCATGGTCGACAGTCTGGATCAGGTTAAGGATGACTTCGACCTGCTCATCGATTTCACCTTTCCGGACCTGACGCTCCGGAATGCCGCCTTTTGCCGGAGCCACGGCAAGAAGATGGTCGTTGGCACAACGGGCATGACGGAGGCTGAGCGCAGTGAGCTGAGCCAGGCCGCAGCTGATATTCCCATTATGCTCGCTCCGAATATGAGTGTCGGCGTCAACGTGGTGTTGAATTTACTGCGCACGGCGGCGCAGGCATTGGGCGATGACTACGATATCGAAATTATCGAAGCGCATCACCGCCACAAGAAGGACTCGCCGTCCGGCACCGCGGTGCGCATGGGTGAAGTGGTAGCCGATGCCCTGGGGCGTGATTTGCGGGAGTGTGCGGTTTACGGTCGTGAAGGATTCGTCGGCGAGCGTTCGCGTACTGAGATTGGTTTTGAAACCATTCGCGGCGGCGATGTCGTGGGTGATCACACGGTGTTGTTTGCCGGCATTGGCGAACGGGTTGAAATCACACACAAGGCGAGCAGCCGCATGACGTTTGCCCAAGGCGCTATGCGGGCGGCGCAGTGGTTGGAAGGCAAGCCGGCCGGGCTGTACGACATGCAGGATGTGCTAAACCTTAAGGACGCCAGCTGAGTTCTTTAGTCCGTCGCGGATATACCGTCCGTTCGCGGCTTTTCTCGTGGACAGAAAAGCTCGAATTTTCTACAATGGGACGGTTTAACTGCACCAAGCGTGGTTTGAAAACGGCTTAGTTTGAAAAAGCTAGCAACGAAAGAGCGGGACGGAGTGATAAATCTCCCTCTCGCTTTTTTGCGACCTGAATTTGCGCTTGCGTTCCTGTTCGTGACGTTGAGGTCGCCTGTTCTCGTGTGCCTGTATGTGTAGTGTACGGCTGCGGAGCGGGAAGGCCCGATTCGGAACTAACGATACGCCACTCGATGAGGATACAAGCCTTGAGTACACCCGCAATCCTTGCACTCGCAGACGGTAGCCTGTTCAAAGGAATCGCCATCGGCGCTGACGGCGAAACCAGTGGCGAGGTCGTGTTTAATACCGCCATGACCGGCTATCAGGAAATTCTGACAGACCCATCCTATGTCCGCCAGATCGTCACGCTGACCTACCCCCACATCGGCAATACCGGGGTCAACGAAGAGGACGTTGAGTCCGATCGGATTCAGGCAGCCGGACTGATTATTCGCGACCTGCCGTTGATGGCCAGTAACTGGCGCCAGACACGGCCTCTGGATGTCTATCTGCGTGACAGCAATGTGGTCGGCATCGCCGGTATAGATACTCGCCGCCTGACACGCATCCTGCGTGATAAGGGCGCGCAGAACGGTGCTATTGTGGCCGGTGCGGAGGCCACGGAAGAGCGAGCACTGGAGCTGGCGCGTGCTTTTCCGGGACTCAAGGGCATGGATTTGGCCAAGGAAACCGGCAGCAAAACCAGTTATAAATGGAACCAGACGGCCTGGAGCCTGGTGGACGGTTACGGTGAGCAGGCTGCGCCCACGTACCGTGTGGTGGCCTACGATTACGGCATCAAGCTGAATATTTTGCGTATGCTTGCGTCCCGTGGCTGCGACATTACCGTAGTGCCGCCCCAAACGCCGGCAGCCGAGGTGTTGGCAATGAATCCGGATGGTGTTTTTCTGTCCAACGGCCCCGGTGATCCCGAGCCCTGCGACTACGCCATCAAGGCCATCAGCGACATCCTCGAGACTGAGGTCCCTGTGTTTGGTATCTGCCTAGGTCATCAGTTGCTGGCGCTGGCCAGTGGGGCCAAGACCCTGAAGATGGGGCATGGCCATCACGGTGCCAACCATCCCGTACAGAATCTGGAAGACGGCACTGTGATGATTACCAGCCAGAACCACGGTTTTGCGGTGGATGAGTCCAGCCTGCCCGACAGCCTCATCGCGACCCACAAGTCTCTGTTTGACGGCACTCTACAGGGAATTCGTCGGAAAGATCGACCGGCCTTCAGCTTTCAGGGCCACCCGGAAGCCAGTCCGGGACCCCACGACGTGGCGCCGCTGTTCGATACCTTCATCCGGTTGATGGACGAAGGGGCAGCCTCCAAGACGGCCTGAGGGCCTTGGATCGCCGCACCGACGCGGTACGCGCTGAAGACTGATTTAAGCTGCTGACAGGTTTACTACGAAATGCCAAAACGTACTGATATCAAAAGCATCCTGATCCTGGGCGCCGGGCCCATCGTGATCGGGCAGGCATGCGAGTTCGACTACTCCGGGGCTCAGGCCTGTAAGGCGCTGCGGGAAGAAGGCTTCCGCGTTATTTTGGTGAACTCCAATCCTGCCACCATCATGACCGACCCGGCCATGGCCGATGCCACCTACATCGAGCCCATTACCTGGAAGACAGTCGCCAAGATTATCGAGAAGGAGCGGCCGGACGCCTTGTTGCCGACCATGGGCGGGCAGACCGCGCTGAACTGCGCGCTAGACCTGGAAAAGCACGGTGTGCTGGATGAGTTCGGCGTAGAAATGATTGGTGCCAATGCCGATACCATCGATAAGGCGGAAGACCGGGAGCGCTTCGATAAGGCGATGAAGTCCATCGGCCTGGAGTGCCCGCGCGCGTCCATCGCGCATACCATGGAAGAAGCCCTTCGGGTTCTCGATAGTATCGGCTTCCCCTGCATTATCCGCCCGTCTTTCACTATGGGTGGTTCCGGCGGCGGTATTGCCTACAACCGTGACGAATTCGAGGAGATCTGTGCCCGCGGTCTCGATCTCTCTCCAACGAACGAGCTACTGATCGACGAGTCCCTGATCGGCTGGAAGGAATACGAGATGGAGGTTGTCCGCGACAAGAAGGACAACTGCATCATCGTCTGTGCCATCGAAAACTTCGATGCCATGGGTGTTCATACCGGCGACTCGATCACTGTGGCGCCGGCGCAGACCCTGACTGACAAAGAGTACCAAATCATGCGCAACGCCTCCCTGGCGGTGCTGCGTGAAATTGGTGTGGAAACAGGCGGTTCCAACGTGCAGTTCGGTATCCATCCGGAAACCGGCCGCATGGTGGTCATTGAGATGAATCCGCGGGTTTCACGCTCGTCGGCGTTGGCCTCAAAGGCCACGGGTTTCCCCATTGCCAAGGTCGCGGCCAAGCTGGCCGTGGGTTACACCTTGGACGAGTTGCAGAACGATATTACCGGCGGCATCACGCCGGCCTCGTTCGAGCCCAGCATTGACTACGTCGTTACCAAGATTCCCCGCTTTACCTTCGAGAAATTTCCGCAGGCGGATGCTCGCCTGACGACGCAGATGAAGTCTGTCGGTGAGGTGATGGCAATTGGCCGGACCTTCCAGGAATCTCTGCAAAAAGCGCTGCGTGGCCTGGAAGTGGGTTCCGAGGGCTTCGAGGAGATGGTCGATGTCGACACTGACAATGGCCGCGAAACCCTGATCCAGGAAATGAACGTGCCAGGTGCGGAGCGTATCTGGTATATCGGCGATGCGTTTCGCGCCGGAATGACGGTGGACGAGGTTTATCGTCATACCAATGTGGATCCCTGGTACCTCGTCCAGATTGAGGACTTGATCCGTGAGGAAGCCGCGCTCAAGACTGCCGGTAAAACCGACATCGATCATGCCACCTTGTTCCGCCTCAAGCGCAAGGGATTTTCCGACGCGCGCCTGGCTAAGCTGCTGAGCATCTCCGAAGCGAGCTTGCGCAAGCATCGTCATGATTTGGGCATCCGCCCGGTTTACAAGCGCGTCGATACCTGCGCTGCCGAATTCGCGTCTGATACCGCTTATATGTACTCCACCTATGAGGAGGAGTGCGAGTCTGACGTGTCCGACCGAGAGAAGATCATTGTCATCGGTGGTGGGCCGAACCGGATCGGCCAGGGCATTGAGTTCGATTACTGTTGTGTCCATGCCGCTCTCGCCATGCGCGAGGACGGTTACGAAACCATCATGATCAACTGCAATCCGGAGACCGTCTCCACGGATTACGATACGTCCGATCGCCTCTACTTCGAGCCGATTACTCTCGAAGACGTGCTGGAGATCGTGAATATCGAGAAGCCCAAGGGCGTGATCGTCCAGTTTGGCGGCCAGACGCCACTGAAGCTGGCGCGCGGCCTGGAGGCGGCGGGTGTGCCGATTATCGGCACCACGCCGGATGCGATCGATCGTGCCGAAGACCGCGAGCGCTTCCAGCAGATGATCAACCGTCTCAATCTGCGTCAGCCGGATAACGCGACCGTGCGCAGTCACGAGGAAGGCGTGACGGCGGCGCGTGAAATCGGCTACCCGCTGGTAGTTCGCCCGTCCTACGTGCTGGGTGGGCGCGCCATGGAAATTGTCTACGACGAGCAGGAGCTGGTGCGCTACATGCGCAATGCCGTGCTGGTTTCCAACGACAGTCCTGTGCTGCTGGATCATTTTCTCAATGCGGCCATCGAAGTGGATATCGATGCAGTCAGTGACGGAAAAGACGTTGTGATCGGCGGCATCATGCAGCACATCGAACAGGCCGGTGTGCACTCGGGCGACTCCGCCTGTTCGTTGCCGCCCTATACGCTGCCGAAGGCGGTGCAGGACGAGATGCGCGAAACCGTGCGCCGCATGGCCATCGAGCTGGAAGTAGTGGGTCTGATGAACGTCCAGTTGGCTTGGCAGGACGATGCCGTCTACGTCATCGAAGTGAATCCTCGGGCATCCCGGACCGTACCTTTCGTCTCCAAGGCCATTGGCGTTTCCTTGGCTAAAGTCGCGGCTCGCTGCATGGCCGGGCGCTCGTTGGTGGATCAGAACTTCACGGAAGAGGTGGTGCCCAAGTATTATGCGGTGAAGGAATCCGTCTTCCCGTTTAACAAGTTCCCTGCGGTCGACCCCATCCTCGGCCCGGAGATGAAATCGACCGGCGAGGTCATGGGATTGGGTGATAGCTTTGACGAAGCTTTTGCCAAGGCCGCGCTGGCCTCCGGTGAACGTCTGCCGGAAAAGGGCACAGCCTTTATATCGGTGCGGGATGTGGACAAGTGCGGTGCCGTCAAGGTTGCCCGTGACCTGATCGATGCCGGATTCCGTCTGGTGGCAACCACCGGTACCGCAAAGGCACTGCGTGAGGCCGGTATCGAGGTGGATCGGGCGAATAAGGTTCGTGAAGGACGTCCGCATGTTGTCGATTCCATCAAAAACGGTCAGATCCAGTTGATTATCAACACGACAGAAGGGCGCAAGGCTATTTCCGACTCGGCCCAGATTCGCCAGTCCGCCTTGCAGCACAAAGTGACATACACCACGACCCTGGCTGGTGGCGAGGCATTCTGTCGTGCCATTAAATTCGGACCGGAGCGGACGGTGCGCCGACTCCAGGACTTACACGCAGGAATTTGAACGCTATGAACAATCGAGTGCCGATGACAATCAACGGTGAAGCGCGTCTGCGCGAGGAGCTCAAAAAGCTCAAGAGCGAGGATCGCCCCCGGGTTATCGCGGCCATCGCGGAAGCGCGTGAACACGGCGACCTGAAAGAAAATGCGGAATATCACGCGGCGCGAGAGCAGCAGAGTTTTATCGAAGGCCGCATTCAGGAAATCGAGGGCAAGCTGTCGGCCGCTCAGGTCATCGATGTGACCAAGATGGAAAATACCGGGAAAGTGATCTTTGGTGTGACCGTCAAGTTGATCAATGCCGATACTGACGAGGAAGTCAGCTATCAGATCTGTGGCGAAGACGAGGCGGACGTGAAAGCCGGCAAGCTGTCCGTATCGTCACCGATCGCGCGGGCTTTAATTGGCAAGAGCGAAGGGGACGTTGTCGCGGTACGTGTGCCGTCGGGAACCGTTGAGTACGAGATCGAAACTGTCGAGCACCTTTGACACTTTCGTGATGCGCAAAAAAGCCGGCGCTTGCCGGCTTTTTTGTTCGTGCCCGGAAGGCTTCAGGACTTATGGCGCTGGAGGTTGGAGAGCTTGGGGTTGGGCTCTTTTGCACGGCGCAGAATGATGGCAACTTTGCCGATCATCTGCACCAGCTCGGCGCCGGATCCGGCGCACAGAGCCTCAATGGCTTCGCGGCGCTCGTCGCGGTCCGGGCTGGCAACCTTGATCTTGATCAGTTCATGGTCGTTCAGGGCTCGGTCCAGTTCCTGCTGCAGGCCTTCGCTCAAGCCTTTATCGCCGATAATGACGACCGGCTTGAGATGGTGGGCAATAGCGCGGTACTCCCGGCGCTGTTCCGGCGACAGGCTCATAATTCAGTCTCTTTATGAAAGCGATTTAAAATTATCGGGCAGCAGGTGACGGCGCTATCCCGTATAATTTGTGATTGTTCGGGTGTAATCGGCACATTGTAGCAGCAGCCCGGCGTACGTTGAATTGCTGTCACTACGTATCCGTTAGATCGTATCCGTTAGGCGGGGCGCCAGGTGGCTGTCACCGCGTATTACTAAGCAACGCATAGTCGTTCATGTTGTGTTGCCTCCGTGGAGAAATGTTTTGGCGCGTTCCAAATCCAGCAAACGCTGGTTGAAAGAACATTTTGACGATGAGTATGTCAAACGTTCTCAGGTTGATGGTTATCGGTCCCGGGCAAGCTACAAACTGATTGAGCTGGACGACAAAGATCGTTTTCTCCGGCCAGGGCAGCTTGTGGTGGACCTGGGAGCGGCGCCTGGTGGGTGGTCTCAGGTGGCAATGGACCGGGTTGGACATAAAGGCCGTGTAGTCGCAAGCGACGTCCTGGAGATGAACCCTATTGCCGGAGTCGACTTCGTACAGGGCGACTTCACCGACCAGTCGGTGCTGGATACGCTGTTGGAGGTCCTCGGCGATGCGCGGGCAGACGTTGTAATCTCCGATATGGCCCCCAATATGAGTGGTATGCCTGCCGTGGACATTCCCAAGGCCATGGATCTGGTGGAATTGGCGCTGGATATGGCGAAGCAGGTGTTAAAGGTCGACGGCGTATTTGTGGCTAAGGTTTTTCAGGGGGAGGGGTTTGATGTCCTCTTGCAAGACATGAAGGTGAACTTTCGCTCAGTGGTGAGCCGCAAGCCGGGCGCGTCCCGGTCCCGCTCTCGGGAGGTTTATCAAGTATGTCGGGGCTTTAAGGGTGAATAGCGGCTTACCTCGCTTGGCAGTAAGGCTGGCGGTTCGGTGACTGCGTATTAACCATACTGCACCATTGCTAGTGGTGGAGCGTACAATTGATGTAAGGTTGGTAAAAAGGGAGTGTTTCGGTAGGAGGCCGGGCATTTTCTTCGGGGTTGCGCCGAGCGTGTGGCCCGTACATTCACAGGTGATGATCCTTGAACGATATGGCTAAAAATCTGGTTCTCTGGCTGATAATAGCAGCCGTCTTGCTGATGGTTTTCCAAAACTTCTCGCCGACTACGACGGGGCAGCAAGTCAATTATTCCCAGTTTGTACAGATGGTGCAGCAGGGACAAATCAAGCAGGTCACTATCGACGGGCTTGAAATTCAGGGGGTGCGTGAAGACAACGGCCGCTTCGAGACGATTCGTCCGCAGGTCCCCGATAACAAGCTGATGGATGATCTACTGGCCAACAACGTCGAGATTGTCGGCAAGGAGCCGGATCGTCAGAGCATCTGGACTCAGTTGCTGGTGGCATCGTTCCCGATCTTGATCATCATTGCACTGTTCGTCTTTTTCATGCGACAGATGCAAGGCGGTGGGGGCGGCAAAGGCCCCATGTCGTTCGGTAAGAGTAAGGCTCGCCTGATGAGCGAAGACCAGATCAAGACGACCTTCTCTGATGTTGCCGGTGTCGACGAAGCTAAAGAGGACGTCAAGGAGCTGGTGGATTTCCTGCGGGATCCAAGCAAATTCCAGCGCCTGGGTGGCCGCATTCCCCGGGGTGTGCTGATGGTCGGGCCTCCCGGCACGGGTAAAACCCTTCTCGCCAAGGCGATTGCCGGCGAGGCCAAGGTACCGTTTTTCTCGATTTCCGGTTCGGACTTTGTGGAAATGTTCGTAGGTGTGGGCGCATCCCGTGTGCGTGACATGTTCGAGCAGGCCAAGAAACAGAGCCCGTGCATCATCTTTATCGATGAGATCGACGCCGTCGGCCGTCACCGTGGCGCTGGCCTGGGTGGTGGGCACGACGAGCGCGAGCAGACCCTGAACGCGCTGCTGGTGGAAATGGATGGTTTCGAAGGCAACGAAGGCGTCATTGTCATCGCAGCCACGAACCGTCCGGACGTGCTGGACCCTGCGTTGCTTCGTCCGGGTCGCTTCGATCGCCAGGTCGTGGTCAATCTGCCGGATATTGTTGGTCGCGAGCAGATTTTGAAGGTCCATCTCAAGAAAGTTCCGATGGCCGATGGTGTAGATCCCAAGCTTGTTGCCCGCGGCACGCCCGGCTTTTCCGGTGCTGACTTGGCCAACCTGGTAAACGAGGCAGCGCTGTTCGCAGCACGTCGCAACCAGCGGCTGGTATCTATGGAAGAGCTTGAGTTGGCCAAAGACAAGATCATGATGGGCGCCGAGCGCAAATCCATGGTCATGAACGAGAAAGAAAAGCTCAATACCGCGTATCACGAATCCGGTCACGCCATCGTCGGGCGTCTCGTGCCGGAGCACGATCCGGTGTACAAGGTCAGTATTATTCCGCGCGGCCGAGCATTGGGTGTCACCATGTTCCTGCCGGAAGAGGATAGGTACAGCCACTCTAAGCGCTACCTGGTCAGCTCAATCTGTAGCCTGTTCGGCGGCCGTATTGCCGAAGAGTTGACCCTTGGCTTCGAGGGTGTGACAACCGGGGCTTCCAACGATATCGAGCGTGCGACCAGTCTGGCCCGCAATATGGTGACTCGCTGGGGGTTGTCCGAGAAGCTGGGCCCGCTGCAGTACGATACCGACAGTGAAGAGCCGTTCCTGGGTCGCTCGGCAGGTCAAAGTCATACGGTGTACTCGCCGGAGACTGCTCAGCGCATCGATGAGGAAGTGCGTTCAATCATTGACGACTGCTACGAAACGGCACGCCGTCTATTGATCGAAAACCGCGACAAGCTGGAAATGATGGCCGATGCGCTGATGCGCTATGAGACCATTGACCGCCACCAGATCGATGACATTATGGCGGGCAAAACGCCGCGTCCACCCCAAGGGTGGAACGGACCAAGTGCGGGCGGTAACGCGTCCAGCGATGATCCTGAGCCGGTGGCAAGGCCAGCTGGTGATTCGGACAGTGGCCGTCGTCCGGGTGACGGCATCGGCAGCCCGGCCGGCGAGCACTAAAGGTCTGGCGTTTAATCGGATGCTAAAAGCGTAACCTGAATGTCAAGTCAGACGCCGTCCCACGGGGCGGCGTTTTTTTTGGTTTTTGCAGGTTGGTGCGAGCAGAAGGGGCGATTTTGGCTTCGAGCAGGCCGCGGGGCGGCTCTGAATCATAAGGCGCCGCTTTGTGGGTGGCTATCGGGTTCCTCCGATAGAGAGGTGGAGGCGAAGTGAAAATGGATTTTGCAGGGCATACGGTTGACTTGTCGCAACCTCAAGTCATGGGCGTCGTCAACGTAACGCCGGACTCCTTTTCCGATGGCGGCCAATTTAATCGCCTGGATACCGCGTTGGCCCAGGCGGAGCGCCTCGTACGGGAGGGGGCAGCCTTTATCGACGTCGGTGGGGAGTCAACCCGTCCCGGGGCGGCCGAGGTCACCGTACAGGAAGAGCTTGATCGGGTGTGCTCGGTGGTCGAGGCGATCCATGAGCGTCTCGATGTGGCTATTTCTGTAGATACCAGTACGCCTGAGGTTATTGTTCATACGGCAAGGCTGGGGGCGGGGTTAATTAACGATGTGCGCGCATTGCAGCGTGAGGGAGCTTTAGATGCGGCGGCAACTACAGGCCTGCCTGTCTGCCTGATGCATATGCAAGGACAGCCCGGCACGATGCAGCGGCGCCCGCAATACGACAGCGTGAAGGCCGAGGTGACGGCCTTTCTGATGGCCCGCGTAGCCGCGGCGAAGGACGCGGGCATTCCATCGGAAAAGCTGATTCTCGATCCAGGGTTCGGTTTCGGCAAGTCCCTTGAGCACAACCTCCAGTTGCTAGATGCGCTGGAGCAGCTCGGGGCTCTCGGTTATCCCTTGCTGGTGGGAATGTCGCGCAAATCCATGCTGGGCGAAATTACCGGGCGTGATGTTTCCGAGCGGTTGCCGGCAAGTCTTGCAGTCGCGACAATAGCGGCTATGAAAGGCGCCGCGATTCTTCGGGTGCATGATGTTAAGGAAACTGTAGACGCCGTCAAAGTGGTGGCTGCACTAAGGGTGCTATTCAATGAGTGAACGTAAGTATTTTGGAACGGACGGTATTCGCGGTCGTGTCGGTTCGGCACCAATCACGCCGGACTTTATGCTTAAGCTGGGCTGGGCCGCCGGCCAGGTATTCAAGCAAGACGGGCAGCGCAATCGCGTGATTATCGGCAAGGACACCCGGCTGTCCGGTTACATGTTCGAGTCAGCGCTGGAAGCCGGGCTTTCCGCGGCAGGCGTGGATGTGTCATTGCTTGGACCGATGCCAACGCCCGCCATTGCCTATCTGACGCGTACCTTCCGCGCATCGGCGGGTATCGTGATCAGTGCCTCGCACAACCCGCACTATGACAATGGCATCAAGTTTTTCTCGCCCCAAGGTACCAAGCTGAATGACAGTGTGGAGGCGGAAATTGAAGCTTGGCTCGAACGCGAGATTGATGTCTGCGCGCCGGGAGAGCTGGGTAAGGCTTCGCGGGTCGATGATGCGCCGGGCCGCTACGTGGAGTTTTGCAAGAGCACCGTGCCGAACGACTTCACGTTAGAGGGCAAGCGTATCGTCCTGGATTGTGCTCACGGCGCCACCTATCATGTGGCGCCCAAAGTATTCCGGGAGCTTGGCGCCAGCGTCACTGTGCTGGGTGCGTCGCCAGACGGTCTCAATATCAACCTAAAGGTTGGCTCCACCCATTTGGACACCCTCCGCGAAAAAGTCTTGGAGGGCAATGCAGATCTCGGTATTGCCTTTGATGGCGACGGTGACCGGGTGCTGATGATCGACCGTGACGGTTCGGTGATCGACGGCGATGAGTTAATGTTCATCATTGCCGCGCAGCGTCAGATCGAAGGGCGCTTAAAAGGCGGGGTCGTCGGCACCTTGATGACCAACCTGGGGGTCGAGCTGGCGTTGAAAGAGAAAGGCATACCGTTCGAACGGGCCAAGGTGGGTGACCGCTACGTGATGGAGCGGCTGGTTGCCAACGGTTGGCATCTCGGCGGCGAGGGCTCGGGGCACTTGGTGGTGCGCGACTGTACTTCAACCGGGGACGGCATCGTATCCGCACTACAGGTGCTGCTGGCGTCCTGGAGTTCCGGGCGCTCGATTACCGAGCTGCGCCATGAAATGACCCGCTTGCCGCAGGTTTTGATCAATGTCCGTGTCGACCAGCGTTTTGATCCACTGTCCCGTCCGGATATTGCTGAGGCGGTGGCTGTGGCAGAGAAAGAAATGGGTGCCACCGGACGGGTTCTGCTACGGGCGTCGGGAACCGAGCCGTTGATCCGGGTGATGACCGAGGGTCAGGACGAAGCGGAAATGCACCGTTGGGCGAAAAAGCTGGCGGACGTAGTGAAAGGCTCCCCTGCGGGTTAAATACGTTATTGAGGGCGTTAACTGTGCAGGTTCAGCCCCTGGAATCGAGGCCAGGTAACCCCTGGGGTCGAAGTCAGGTGAAGAGGGGTTGGAGAGTGGGTCGTGCCCGCTGGTGCATTGATACAGGCACTCGTATATAGGCACAAGCGCGATCCGGTGGGCGAATTGTTTGCTCCCCCTCTCTTCAGGTTGTGTCCGTTTGAGGACTGCTGTATAGTTCGCCCTCCCTTGAATAGAGGGCTGTTGATGCGACGCAAAATTGTAGCTGCCAACTGGAAGATGAACGGATCGAACGACTTGGCTGACGCCTTGGTCGGCGAGGTTCGAGAAGGCTTGGCGAAGCTTGATAATGGCGTGGAGGTTGTTATTATTCCTCCCGCTCTATATATCGCGAGGGTTCAACAGCTCGTCGGCGAGAGAGCCTGGCTCGGTGTGCAAGATATTGCGCCCTGGGGCGAGGGAGCCTACACCGGCGAGATTTCGGCTGGCATGGCCGCTGATTCCGGATGCCGGTTTGCCATCGTCGGTCATTCCGAGCGCCGCGAACTGTTCGGTGAAACCGATGCGGTGATTGCGGATAAGGTCAGCCAAGGGCTGGCCGCTAAGCTGAATTTGATTCTCTGTGTGGGCGAGACCTTGCATCAGAGAGAGGCGGGGCTGGCAGTTGATGTTGTCAGCGCGCAGCTGAAGGAAGCCTTAAAGGGCGTGTCCGGAAGCGACTGGAAGCACATTGTAGTTGCCTATGAGCCTGTTTGGGCCATCGGTACAGGGAAAACCGCAACGGCGGAAGATGCTCAGGCCGTTCATGGTGCCATGCGCAGCGTGCTCGCTGAGATGGGCGCTCCGGCGCAGGATTTGTCCTTGCTTTATGGCGGTAGTGTTAAGCCGAATAATGCGGCTGAGTTGTTCGCCCAGCCGGATATCGATGGCGGACTGATCGGCGGCGCTTCCTTGAAGGCGTCAGATTTCCTCGCCATTTGCGAGGCGTTTTAAGAGAGTTTTTTATGGATTGGATGGAAACACTGGTTGTCGTTGCGCACGTCGTGATTGCGGTGGCGCTGGTGGGTCTCGTTCTGATTCAGCAGGGCAAGGGCGCGGACGCAGGTGCTGCTTTTGGTGGCGGTGCATCTCAGACGGTTTTCGGTAGTCAAGGTAGCGGTAGCTTTTTGACCCGTGTAACGACCTTTTTAGCCGTCCTGTTCTTTGTGACAAGTTTTACATTGGCAGTTTTTGCCAAGCAGCGCGCGGAAGTTGCCGGTCAGACCGGCATTCCGAGCGTTCAGCACGGCGGTTCGGCCACCGAGGAAGGTGTGCCTGCTGAAGAATCGACGCCGGCGCTTGAGGAAGGATCGCCAGCAGGCTCTTCTGATTCGGAAGGCGCTGCGAATGAAGAATCGAAGACCGGAAGTGACAATTCACTTCCTGAGCTTGAGTGAGGTTATTGCCGAAGTGGTGGAACTGGTAGACACGCTATCTTGAGGGGGTAGTGGCGTAAGCCGTGCCGGTTCGAGTCCGGCCTTCGGCACCATTATTGAAACGGCTTGGAATACCAAGCCGTTTTTTTTGGTCAGTCCTTGACCAGTCTTGTCGGCGTCCTTATACTCCGGCGATTATTGCAGTGGGCATCGGCGTAAGCCGAACCCGCTCAGACAGGCCAGGTGTCTGTCGGCGGAAGCGTCGCGGTTCAAACGCTTCTGGCACGCAACGACTTCAGAAGGCCCCGCTTTATTAGGGGTTTTTTGGTTCAGGGGCCTGGCGCAAGGGCCCGATTGCTTGAAAAAGGGCTGAGATACAGGCCCTTTTTTTGTTTGTGCGAAACTGGTTTTTGCAAAGCAAGGAGCCTCTGAATGGCTCTGGAAGCCTAGAAGGGTGCGCAGAGACGATCCAGGAGCTATGCGGCTCCCAGAACAGCGGAGATGGCAGCAATTTGTCAGCCAAGGTAAAGCAACTCGAAAATATCCTGGTCCCGGTAATCGAAGGCTTGGGTTATGCCTGTTGGGGGATTGAATTCCACTCTCAGGGCCACAAGTCAGTTCTTCGGGTCTACATCGAAGATACAGAGAATGGTATCAGCGTTGAGGACTGCGAGACGGTAAGCCGGCAGGTCAGTGGTGTGCTGGATGTAGAAGATCCGATCCAAACTGAGTACACGCTGGAAGTGTCTTCGCCGGGAATGGACCGCCCGCTTTTCTATCTTGCGCAGTATGAGGCCTGGGCGGGTCATAGGGTTCGTGTTCGCCTGCGTATGGCGTTCGAGGGGCGTCGGAAGTTTGAGGGACTCCTCAATGGAATCGAAGGAAGCGATGTCATTGTTATCGTGGATGACCACGAATATCTGCTTCCCATCGACAGTATCGACAAAGCCAATATCGTTCCGGTTTTTAAGTAAATCGTTTGACTGCAAGTCTAAGGGTTAAGGGCAGGGCAATCTGATGAGTAAAGAGATCTTGCTGGTAGTTGAAGCCGTCTCCAATGAGAAGGGCGTGGAAAAAGAGGTCATTTTCGAGGCCATCGAACTTGCCCTGGCTACAGCAGCCAAGAAACGTTATGAAGAAGAGGAAGCGGATATTCGCGTCCAGATAGACCGCAAAACCGGCGAATACGAAACCTTCCGCCGCTGGCTGGTCGTCGACAACGAGGCTGTACCGGCCTTGGGCACCGAATTGACCATGCAGGAAGCCGAAGAGATCGATACGAGTTTGCAGCCGGGCGACGTCCACGAGGAAAAAGTGGAGTCGGTATCCTTCGGTCGTATCGGCGCTCAGGCCGCCAAACAAATCATTTTCCAGAAAGTTCGCGAAGCCGAGCGGATGAAGATCGTCGACAGCTACCGCGATCGAGTAGGCGAGCTGGTTTCCGGTACCGTCAAGAAAGTCACCCGCGACAACGTTATTGTTGATCTGGGTGCTAACGCCGAAGCACTTTTACCCCGGGATCAATTGATTCCGCGTGAAACCTTCCGCATGGGCGATCGAGTGCGCGCGCTGCTGCTGGAAATCCGCACAGACCATCGCGGTCCGCAGTTGATTCTGAGTCGGACCAATCCCGCCATGTTGATCGAGTTGTTCCGCATCGAAGTGCCGGAAATCGCCGAGGAGCTGATCGAGATTCGTGGCGCGGCTCGTGACCCGGGCTCGCGTGCCAAGATTGCGGTCAAAACTAATGATCGTCGCATTGATCCGGTTGGCGCCTGCGTGGGTATGCGTGGTTCACGGGTTCAGGCAGTGTCTAATGAGCTGGGTGGCGAGCGTGTCGATATCGTGCTTTGGGACGACAACCCGGCCCAACTGGTGATTAATGCCATGGCGCCGGCGGAAGTTGCTTCCATCGTTATGGACGAAGATCGCCAAACCATGGAAGTGGCTGTTGCCGAGGACAACCTGGCGCAGGCCATTGGTCGCAATGGGCAGAATGTCCGTCTGGCCAGTGAGTTGACCAGTTGGACGCTCAACGTCATGACCGAGGAGGAAGCGGGGGAGCGGCAGGAACAGGAATATAATCGCTTGCTGAATAATTTTACTGAAAACCTCGATGTTGATGAGGAGCTGGCGGGCTTCCTGATTGAGGAGGGGTTCACTTCTCTTGAGGAAGTGGCCTACGTTCCCATGGATGAAATGCTGGCAATCGAAGGCTTCGACGAGGACACAGTGACCGAACTGCGCCGCCGGGCCAAAGATCGTCTGCTGAATCAGGCGCTGGCCAGTGAGGAAGCCCTGGAGGGCAACGAGCCGGCAGATGATTTGCTGAGTATGGATGGCATGGATCGTTCCTTGGCCTTTAAGTTGGCTGGAATGGGTATTCGTACGATGGACGATTTGGCAGAACAGTCCGTCGACGATCTCATGCAAATTGAAGATATGGATGAAGAGCGCGCGGGCCAGTTAATCATGACCGCACGTGCGCCCTGGTTCCAGGACCAGGAATAATCGGGAGAGGAGGACCAGATGGCTGAAGTAACTGTAAAACAGCTGGCCGATGACGTAGGCGCTCCCGTGGACCGCTTGCTGCGCCAGATCGTAGAGGCTGGCCTGAAAGCCCGTTCTGAGAATGATGCTGTCAGCAGCGATGAAAAGCAGCAACTGCTGGCGTTCCTGCGCAAAAACCACGGCGAATCCGATGCCGATCCGCGCAAGATCACGCTCAAGCGAAAAACCACGACGACCTTGAAGGCGGGCAGCGGTGCTGGCCGCGCCAAGACGGTTAACGTGGAAGTCCGCAAAAAGCGGACTTACATCAAGCGGACCGAGACGCCCCAGCAGGAATCTGAAGAAACACTCGTAGCGGAAGAGGCACCGCAGGAAACACCGATTCAGCCGGAGGTCAGCGAACCTACGGCACCTGAGGAGACAGTGTCGGTAGCCGAGGAGGCTAAGCCTGACGCGGAGTCTGCTCCTGAGCCAGAAGAAGCGGCTATCGAAGAGCCGGTTGAGGATGAGGTTGTGCCTGAGCCAGCGCTGGAGGATATGCCCATTCCGCCGGCTGACGAAGAGAATTCCAAGGACCGCAAGCCTAAGAAAAAGAAAGAGAAAGTGCGTGAACGTCCGGAGGAGGTCGAGGACGGCAAGCCGAAGAAAAAATCGGCCGGCCATCGTGGTCCACGCAACCGCCCGGTAGAGCCGGTGGCCCTCACGGAAGACGAAGAGGAAACCACCCTGCGCAAGCCTTTGCGGGCCAAAAAGAAACCCAAGCAAAAAAGACACGCTTTCGAGAAGCCGACCAAGCCTATGGTGCGTGAAGTAGAAATTCCGGAAACCATTACCGTGGGTGATCTGGCGCAGCGGATGGCTGTCAAAGCCGCCGACGTGATCAAGACGCTGATGAATATGGGCGTCATGACGACGATCAACCAGCCGCTGGATCAAGAAACCGCAGTTCTGGTGACCGAAGAATTGGGTCACAAACCCAGGACGACTAGCGAGGATGCGTTCGAGGAGGAAGTGCTTAGCGGGATTTCCTTTGAGGGCGATAAAGTCAGACGGGCCCCGGTTATCAGTGTAATGGGCCACGTCGACCACGGTAAGACCTCGTTGCTGGACCACATTCGCCGTACCAAAGTGGCTGCTGGCGAGTCTGGTGGCATCACCCAGCATATTGGCGCCTACCATGTCGAGACCGACCACGGCATGATCACGTTCCTGGATACTCCGGGGCACGCGGCTTTTACAGCCATGCGTGCGCGAGGCGCCCAGAGCACGGATATCGTTATTCTGGTGGTTGCGGCTGACGATGGTGTTATGCCGCAGACCAAGGAAGCGGTCAACCACGCACGCTCTGCGGGTGTTCCGCTGGTAGTGGCGATCAATAAGATGGACAAGGAGCAGGCGGATCCTGACAGGATCAAGAACGAACTGTCAGGTATGGACGTGATCCCAGAGGACTGGGGCGGTGACGTCCAGTTCGTGCCGGTGTCGGCGCACTCTGGCGAGGGGATCGACGATCTTCTGGAAGCGGTCCTGCTGCAGTCGGAGATTCTCGAGCTGGAAGCCGTTCCTACAGCACCGGGTACCGGTGTGGTGGTCGAGTCCAGTCTGGAGAAGGGCCGTGGCTCCGTAGCGACGATCCTGGTTCAGAATGGTACCGTCCGTCAGGGCGATATGCTGGTCGCCGGCGCCTACTTCGGTAAGGTTCGGGCGATGATGAGCGAAACTGGCGACCAGGTGAAAGAAGCTGGTCCATCCATTCCCGTTGAAGTATTGGGTCTGAACGGTACGCCGGATGCCGGTGATGAGTTCTTCGTTGTGGCCGATGAGCGCAAAGCGAAAGAGCTGGCTGAGTTCCGTCAGAAGCGTGAGCGTGAACAGCGCTTGCAGCGCCAGCAGGCGGCCAAGCTTGAGAACTTGTTCGAGAACATGGGCAAGGACGAGGTCAAGACTCTCAATGTGGTGCTCAAGACCGACGTGCGCGGTTCGCTGGAAGCCATTACCAAGGCGCTTCAGGACATCGGTAACGAGGAAGTTCAGGTCAAGATCGTCTCTTCCGGCGTTGGCGGTATTGCCGAGACCGATGTTAGCCTGGCGCTTGCCACAAGCTCGGTGATCTTCGGTTTCAACGTGCGTGCCGATGCGTCGGCCAAGCGGCTGGTGGAACAGGAAGGCATCGATCTGCGCTACTACAGCATCATCTATAACATGATCGATGATGTGCGAGCAGCCCTGACCGGCATGTTGGCGCCGGAGTTCCGCGAGGACATCGTGGGCATCGCCGACGTACGGGATACATTCCGCTCGCCCAAGTTCGGTCAGGTCGCTGGCTGTATGGTGACCGAAGGCAGCGTTTTCCGTAACAAACCAATCCGTGTCCTGCGCGATAACGTGGTTATCTTTGAAGGTGAGCTGGAATCCTTGCGCCGCTTCAAGGACGACGTGCCGGAAGTTAAGAAAGGGATTGAGTGCGGGATTGGCGTTAAGGGTTATGACGTCAAGGTTGGCGATCAGATCGAGGTCTTCGATCGGGTAAGAGTCGAGCGTCAGCTCGAGAGCTGATCCGCGAGACGAAAGCCCAGCCTGAAAAGACACGCGCCCCGGCTCCCGGGGCGCTGTGCATTTCAGCAGGCCCATACGTAGGTTTATGACATTCTTTGATCTATCGCATACGTGACAGATCGAATACTTGAGTTTGTCCACATACTTTGGCTTCACCAGGAGACCGGCGAAACCATTGTTCGCGGGCGCTCCATCGACAGGGCGTAAACATGCCGAAAGAGTTCAGCCGTGTAGAACGGGTTGCCGATCAGATCCAGAAAGAGTTGGCGTTGCTGGTGCAGCGGGAAATCAAAGATCCCCGCCTGGGCATGGTGACTATTAATGACGTCAAAGTGAGCCGGGATCTCGGCTATGCCGACGCTTATATCTCCTTACTGACCGCTGAAGAACTGAGCGAAGACGATGAGCGCGTGCGCGATTCGCTCAAAGTTTTGCGCAATGCCGCCGGTTTTCTTCGCACCCAGCTCGGCCGAGCCATGAAATTGCGCGTTGTTCCCCAGCTGCGTTTTCATTTCGATACCCTGGGCGGCAAAAGCCGCCGGATCGACAGCCTGATCAACCAGGCCGTGGGCAAGAAGCCTGTGGTCGGCCCGGATAGTGGGGAGAATGAGGGTTGAGTCGGCGGCGTCGAGGACGTGACGTTAACGGTATCCTGATTGTCGACAAGCCACAGGGCGTCACGTCGAATGGGGTGCTGCAACAGGTCAAGCGGCTCTACGGTGCTGCGAAGGCCGGCCATACCGGAAGCCTGGATCCCCTGGCCACCGGTGTCCTGCCACTATGCTTTGGGGAAGCGACTAAATTTTCCCAGCTCATGCTCGACAGCGATAAGTCCTACGTGGCCGTGGGCAAGCTGGGGGTGGTCACCGATAGTGGCGATAGCGATGGCCGGATTATGGCCGAACAAGCGATACCGGCAGACCTCACCCACGAGACGCTGGAGAGCGTGCTGGCGGCATTTCGCGGCAATATCGAACAGGTGCCTTCCATGTACTCGGCGCTTAAGCACAAGGGGCGGCCGCTGTATGAGTATGCCCGAGAGGGAATCGAGGTCGAGCGCCCCGCGCGGCCAGTGACCATTCATGCGCTGGATCTGGTCGGATTCGAGGGTGACCGGTTCGAGATTGCTGTCACGTGTAGCAAGGGTACTTATATCCGCTCCCTGGTGGAGGACATCGGCCAAGCCTTGGGGTGCGGCGCTCACGTTACCAGCTTGCGACGAACGTGTGCAGCGGGCTTTGGCCTCGATCAGGCGAGCCAGGTCAGTGCATTGGAACAGTTGCGGGAAGCGGGCGAGTCTCTGGACCCGTTGCTGATTCCGGTTGAAACCGCGCTCGCGGACTTTCCTAAATTAATGCTCCAGGATGCGCAGATTGTATCGATATTGAACGGACAACCCGTTAAAATGTCGGGTCATCCACCTGGGTGGGTCCGCCTTTTCGGAGGCGATCGTTTTCTCGGGTTGGGTGAGCAGTTACCAGATGGCGAGGTTGCACCCCGGCGTCTGGTCAAGCAGGACTGAATCGGCCAAAGCCGTATTCGGTCTCTAGCCGGACTGTAGAGATGCGCGGTTCGGCCGAATCATTGGCATCGCAAGTAATGAGGTGAGTTATGGCGTTGACTGCCACAGAGAAGTCACAGATCGTCAAGGATTTTCAGCAGGGTGACAGTGATACCGGTTCTCCGGAAGTGCAGGTTGCTCTTCTGAGTGCCAACATCGACAAGCTGCAAGATCACTTCAAGACCAACAAGCAGGATCACCATTCCCGCCGTGGTCTGATTCGGATGGTTAACCAGCGTCGTAAACTGTTGGACTATCTGAAGAAGAAGAACGCGGATCGGTATATCGACCTGATCAAGCGTCTCGGTCTGCGTCGTTGATCGTCTGATCGCGACAATCTCTGCATCGGCAAAGATGTTGTCAGTCCTCGATTCCAATCGGAGTTATCAGCTCTCGATTTTAATCGGGCAAGGCGAGCAGCGCATTTGCCGGTGCTGTCCGGAGAGCGAAAGCTCTCCAGGCAGTTTTCTCGCCCGCTGTACTGCCCAGCTTAAAAGCCCAGGCCAGATCTGGTAATACCGGAGTGGATCACCTGGAAAGAAGCCGACTCTGCCGACCTTAAGTGCAAGACAGCATGTTGTTTCCAGGCCCGGTAGACCCGCCGGCAAAAACAGTCCCGCCGGCGACAATCAGGCACCCTGGTTTACACAGATGGTTTACAACAATAGTTTGCGAAAATAGTTGGTAAAGATAGCTGGGAAATAGTTGGCAAGTTATTGACATGCAAGTTATTGACATGAAGGGTATCAGGAACTGTTTTCGACGCGCCGGTCAGTGATGAAAGCCCGAACATTAGCAGGTTGTTGAAAGTCGTTAGCTTCCATAGCCGGAACGATTTCCAACAGCCTGTTAGCTTTCAGTCCGGTAAGTCCCGCACTCCGATCGCCTCCATGCCGCAGAACCAAGTGGCTCCGGCCATTTGCACATTCAATTTCAACTATCGACGTTGCAATTATTCATTGCAGCGATGCGAAAACGAGTAAGGAGTTACCGTGAATCCGGTAAAAAAGACATTTGAACTAGGCGGCAAGACCGTCACCCTCGAAACGGGCCGCATTGCCCGTCAGGCTACTGGTTCTGTACTGGTGACTATCGACGATATCTCGGTACTGGGTACTGTTGTCGCGGCAAAGGAAGCCAAGCCGGGTCAACCGTTCTTCCCGCTGACCGTCAACTACTTCGAGAAGACTTACGCCGTTGGGCGTATTCCTGGTGGTTTCTTTAAGCGCGAAGGCCGCCCCTCGGAAAAAGAAACCCTGACATCACGCTTGATCGACCGCCCGATCCGTCCGCTTTTCCCGAAAGGCTTCATGAACGAAGTTCAGGTCGTCTGTACGGTCATGTCTTCCAGCAAGACCCAGGATCCGGATATCGCGGGTATGCTGGCGGCTTCAGCGGCGTTAGCTCTGTCTGGCGTACCGTTCGAAGGCCCTGTAGGCGCCTCTCGTGTCGGTTTCACTGAAGAGCAGGGTTACTTTCTGAACCCGACCTTTGAACAACTGGGAAGCTCCAGCCTGGACATGGTCGTGGCCGGTACCGAAGACGCCGTGCTGATGGTCGAGTCCGAAGCTCAAGGCCTGACCGAAGACCAGATGCTGGGTGGCGTGCTTTTCGCCCATCAGGAAATGCAAACTGCAATCGCTGCAATCCGCGAGTTGGCTGCTGAAGCGGGTCAGCCACGCTGGAACTGGCAGGCTGAAGCGGAGAACACGGCGCTTGCCGACGCGCTCAAAGCCGAGTTCATGAGCGCAGTCACCGATGCCTACGGTATCCGCGACAAGATGGAGCGTTACGGCCGTCTGAGCGACATTCGCAGTCAGGCTGTCGAGAAGCTGGCTGGCGAGGAGGAAGGTCAACCTTCCGAAGAGGAAGTGAAGGCCTACTTCGGTAAGCTGGAAAAGGCCATCGTTCGTCGTCAGGTTATCGAAGGCAAGCCACGTATCGATGGTCGTGACAACAAGACTGTCCGTCCGATCGAGATCGAGGTGGGTGTGCTGCCCAGCACGCACGGTTCTGCACTGTTCACCCGTGGCGAAACCCAGGCTATCGTGACTACCACCCTGGGTACCGCGCGCGACATGCAGATTATCGATGCGCTGGAAGGCGAGAGAAAGGACCCGTTCCTATTCCACTACAACTTCCCTCCTTACAGTGTTGGCGAAACCGGCCGTGTGGGTGCGCCGGGCCGTCGTGAGATCGGTCACGGTCGTCTGGCCAAGCGTGGTGTTGCCGCGGTCATGCCAACCATCGAAGAATTCCCGTACACCATTCGTGCAGTCTCCGAGATCACCGAGTCCAACGGTTCCAGCTCCATGGCGTCAGTCTGTGGTTCCAGCCTGGCGCTGATGGACGCGGGTGTGCCTATCAAGGCGCCCGTCGCCGGTATCGCCATGGGGCTGGTGAAGGAAGGTGAGCAGTTCGCCGTCCTGACCGACATCTTGGGTGACGAGGATCACCTGGGCGATATGGACTTCAAGGTGGCCGGTACTTCAGCAGGTATCACTGCGCTGCAGATGGATATCAAGATCAACGGTATCACCGAAGAAATCATGGAAGTTGCCCTAGAGCAGGCTCATCATGCACGCCAGCATATCTTGGGCGAGATGGCCAAGGTGATCGCCGAGCCGCGTTCGAGCCTGTCTGACCGGGCGCCGAGCATTACCACTATGAAGATTCATCCGGACAAGATCCGCGATGTCATCGGCAAGGGTGGTTCTGTGATTCGATCCATCTGTGACGATACCGGTGCGTCTATCGACCTGGATGACGACGGCAACGTAAAAATCTACGCCGATAATCAGGAATCTGCCCAGGCAGCGCAGAAGCGCGTCATGGAGATTACCGCCGAGATCGAAGTGGGTGCGATTTACCAAGGCAAGGTTGAACGCATTGTCGACTTTGGCGCCTTCGTGAACATCCTGCCGGGTAAGGACGGCCTGGTGCACATCTCCCAGATCGCCGAGCGCCGCATTGAGAACGTCACCGACGAACTCAGCGAAGGCCAGGAAGTACTGGTTAAGGTGCTGGATGTGGACAACCGCGGTCGCGTGAAGCTGTCCATGAAGGAAGTGAAGGAAGGCGAACAGCCGACCGACTTCGGCGCCTGATTTAGGCCCGTTGTGAAAAAGCCGCCCCGCTTTGCGAGGCGGCTTTTTTTATGCTCTTGACTCGTCCTGAATAAGGTTTACCCCTATTCCCGGGGGTGGCTATTGGTCGTGTTCGCCCCCCGCCGCATCCTCCATAAACGCCATCACCGCCTGTCGGTAGGCTGGGATGACAAAGGTCCCCGCATGGGGCGTGTCCGTTTGCAGGAATCGTTTCGGCTCCCGGGCGGCGTCGTATAGGTCCTGGCCGTGATGAAAAGGGATGATGCCGTCACGTACGCTGTGGGTGATCATCACCGGTACCGGGCTGATCCGGGCAATGTGGTCGATGCCCTCGTAGTCGTCCGGAATTGTCCAGCTCAGGGGTGCCTGGAATAGCCAGGTCAGCCAGAAACCGTCCAGTTTTTCCCGGGCGATGTCTCGAAAACCGGCAAAGGCGCTGTCGAGGATAACGCCGGCCAGGGGAGGCTGTTCTTCGCGCTGTACCCACTCACTGGCCAGCATGATGGAAAGTCCGCCGCCCAGACTTTGCCCCAGCATGAAAAACGGGCTTTCGCCAGCCTTGGCGTCCACTAGCCAGCGCAGGCCAATCTCAGAGTCGTGTAGCGCGCCTTCGATATCCGGAGCACCCGTGGATTGCCCGTAGCCCCGGTAATCGATCATGAACACGTTGTAGCCTTCCTTGGGCAGCCAGGCGACGTTCAGTAAATGGCTACTGATGTTCTGGGCGTTGCCGTGGAGGAAGTAGACCGTGCCGCTGGCTTCGGTGGTCGCCGGTATCCACCAGCCGTGCAGGCGCTCGCCGTCGGCTGTGTCCAGGTAGATATCCTGGTAGTCCAGTTCGAGGCGGTCTGGGGTGATGTAAACCGTGTTGTCGGGGTAAAAAAACAGGCTGGAGCAGCCGCTCACCGCTGCCAGCCAGCTCAGCAGCATAAGTTTCAGAAGTAGGCGTTGAGTCCGATTTGCCATGCCGTTTCATACCTGTCGAAGTGATGTTGTCGTTCCCAGCCGGCGGACAGACCAAAATCCCGGGTGATATGCCAGTTCAGTTCGGCGTAGGCGGTGTCTTCGCGGTGCTCGTCGCCAACAAACCAGGCTTTGGTCTTGATGCCCCCGATGATGCTCACAAGGTGCCCTTGGTATAACCAGCCGAGATCGGCACCGGGCGCCGCGTCGTAGCCCTTAGGTAAATCGTTGTCGATCTCCAGGTCGGCCGTGGCCATGGCGAAGAGCTGGCTCTGGGGTGTCGGCGCCCAGCCAAACCCGGCTCCGCCATCCAGGTAGGGGGTGAAGATTCGCTGGTCCGATTCAATCTCACTGCGCCGCCCCCCGAAGCCGACCTGCCAGGAGAGCGGAGAGAAGAAGCGGTCGCGTACGGAGAGGGATCGGATCTCCACGCCGGTGAGTTGTTCGACCTGAAATTCCTGATTGTCGGTGTAAAGCCGCGTATCGAGACGCAGAAATTGCAGCTGGGCGCCGCGGCGATAGCCCTCGGGTGGATCGAGCACATCATGGTAAGCCGGGCGAAGGGTAAGCTGCGTGAAATTGCGTTCGCCCTGGCGTCCGCCTAGTAGACTAGCCCTGAACGTAGCATGACCCTGATCATCGCGAACGGCCGGTTCAGGCGGTGGCGCCAACGGTGCCGACTGCTCAATCCGGCTACGGGCCCTCAGTAGGTCGTAGGATAGCGGGGCGGCTCGCTCGCGGGACCACCCTTCCTCTTGAGTCTGGTAGCGCACGTAGTCATAGGTAGCATCCAAAATCCTGGCCCGCTCTTTCGGCGGTACCGACTGGATGGCTTCAGCGTTGACACTCAAATCCCCGCTCGCCAGATCGGCCGCCAGGGTGCGGTGATCCGGTGGCAGTTGGTCAATATAGTGCTCGACCACCGTTGCCGAGGACGGCCGGTAGTGAACCGAAGCTACCAGGTCATGATCCACCACCCAGCGCACCGTGTCGGATGGGATGGCATGTGTGCTCACTTCATCCAGCAGGTGGGTGCCCGGTCGGGCAACGTCGATCAGCGCCAGTAGTCGGTAGGCGCAGTTTTCGTCAAAAAAGTAGTAGTCAAAGTTCTTTCCCCGAATTTCCCAGGCATGCGCCAGCAGCATGCCGGTCTCTTCCGGCGTTAGGTTGAGCCGATACTCCCACAGGTCGCGGTTTTCGATATCCGAGTAAAGCCGAATTTTCTCGTAATACGGCTGGATCGTGGTAATACCGGGATAACCGCCGAAGATGCCGCGATAGGCGAACATGATCTCGCTGTCGTGGGCGGCGGCGTCAGCCGCATAGGAAATAGTGCTCGCCAGCAGCAGGTCGGCCTGCTCGTCCACTTTTGGCGGATCGAGACGGATAAACGTGTGGCCGAACATGGAAGAGGGGCTATTAAGGTATGAAGCGGCGAACACCAGGGTGACGGTTTCCGTATTCAGCGTCTCCTCCCATTGCTCGAAGGCCGGGCAGGAGACCTGGGTTTGAGGTAGATCCAGTTGTTCGCGTAGCCAGCGGTCCCGGGCTGGAAAACGGCAGCGGGCATGGCGGTCTCCGGCGCCGGACTTGCGAATGGCGTCCAGCGTGGCAACGAGCTCGGCGTAAGGCGATGTTTTGCCACCGGCGCTGAGAAAAAAGCCGGGATCGTCCGCCTGCGAGGTATAGCTGGAGCCCAGAGTATCGGGCCGATAGTGCCCCAGCGTCAGCCAAGCTGGATCTTGGGCCAGGTTCTTAAGCTGCTCGTTGGCCAAAATCGGGCAGGTTAGCGCGAGTGCCAGTAATGCGAGGAACAAGCGGGGCACGCGCCCCGACGCAAGATGTCGGTGCATGTAGACTCGAGTCGATCAGGGTGGGAATGGCCGAAGCCGGTCGATGCACCGTCCCTGGTGCGTGATTCATCCCTGTGCCGCTGAATTAGGCGACGTACTTGCTGAATGACGCGTGAGATTCCAGCAGGGCAACGATGGCGGAAACCGCTTCGTCAGACGTAGTGTCGGAAGACGGGAAAACGGTTGCGAAGTTGTCCTGAAGCAGCTGGCGGAACGCCGCGCGGTCGTTCTGCTCCACGTTCAGTAAGACAGCCAGGGTGTCGAGGTTTTCGCCTTCGCCGCGTGACATATCACGGGCGATCTTGTCGATATTGCTGTCCATGTACATGGCCATGGATTTAACGGACTCGTTGGTATTACAGCCCAGGGTACCGGTGGTCATGCCAAAGGTCTGGTTGCCGAACGTGCCGTTAGTGGTCGCTGCCAGGACATGCGGAGCAATACCCGACTGGCCCTTCCAGATCATGGCGCCTACACCACAACCCGGTTGAGCGAAGGCAAGGCTGGACGCGCCTAAAAGCATGGCACCTGCGATCAATTTTTTCATTATTCAACTCCTTGTCGTGTTTTATCATCGATGTGAAAACAATGACTAACGGCCCTGACGTTTTTGATCGCGCGGGTGGTCGTCAGCCGCGGATACCTGACCGTTGTCTCGAGTATAGAACATAATCCGTCAGCCGCGATGGTTCATTGTGCTCAATTTACTGATTGTATGGATAAAAAAGTAAATACGGTGCTCTTGTATATTCTTTAAAGAGAGTTAGCCACCTCATCCAATGAATTCACTTCGCTAAAAGACTCGGCCCGTCGTCGCTCTCCCGTTGTGTTCGCCAGAGTGCTTACCATATGCACTGGGCAGAATGCTCATTCATACGCTGGGAGCATGCCGTGGAAGGCATAGAAAAAGCCGGGGTTTTGAGGCCCGGCTTTTGTGCTTGCTTTATCCCGTCCTGAAAGACGCTGTCATCCGGAGGGTAGAAGGATGCACGGCGCTAGCCGCCGAGGTAGGCCTTTTGTACATCTTCGTTGGCCAGCAGGTTTTCGCCGGAATCCTCCAGGCGAATGCGTCCGGTTTCCAGCACATAACCCCGATCGGCCAGCTTCAATGCCTGCTTGGCATTCTGCTCAACGAGGAAGACGGTGATGCCTTCGTCGCGCAAGGTGCCAATGATGCTAAAGATCTGCTTGATGATGATCGGTGCCAGGCCGAGAGAGGGTTCGTCGAGGATGATCATCTTCGGCTTGGACATCAACGCGCGGCCAATGGCCAGCATTTGCTGTTCACCGCCGGACATCGTGCCCGCGCGCTGATGCATTCGCTCCTTCAAGCGGGGGAATAGTTCGAACACGTGGGCCTGACTCTTACGTATTTCTGCCTTGCTATTGAAGAAACCGCCCATGTGCAGGTTCTCTTCAACTGTCAGGCCCGGGAATACGCGTCGCCCTTCCGGCACGATGGCAATCCCGGAGCGCATGATGTCCGCCGTCGGTTTGTGGGTGATGTCTTCGTCCTCGAACAGTACACGCCCGGAACTGGCCTGCGGATCCCCGCACACCGTCATCAACAAGGTGGTTTTGCCAGCGCCGTTGGCGCCGATTAGCGAAACGATCTCGCCCTTCTGGATCTCAACCGAGACGCCATGCAGCGCCTCGATTTTCCCGTAATGGGTATGGATGTTTTCAAGTACCAGCATGGTTGATCCTTACTCCTCGCCCAAGTAGGCCTTGATGACGTCATCGTTCTGCCGGATTTCATCCGGCGTCCCGCTGGCCAGCGGGCGGCCTTGGTTGATGACGTTGATCCGGTCGGAGATGCCCATTACAAGGCTCATGTCGTGTTCGATCAGCACAACGGAGACGCAGTAGTCTTCCTTCAGGCTGATGATCAGCTCGTTGAGTTCGCGGGTCTCGTTCGGGTTCAGGCCGGCTGCCGGTTCATCCAGCATCAGCAGCTCGGGCTCGGTGACCATGCAGCGGGCAATTTCCAGACGGCGCTGCTGACCGTAGGCCAGGTTGCCGGCATCCCGGTTGGCCAGTTCCAGCAGACCAACCCGTTCCAGCCAGTAAGATGCGCGCTCTAAGGATTTTTCTTCCCGCTTGCGGTAATCCGGGGTCTTTATCAGGCCGGCAAACAGATTTGTGTTCAGGTGACGGTTCTGGGCCACCAGCAGGTTTTCCACCACCGTCATCTTGTTGAATAGCCGCACGTGCTGGAAAGTGCGAACCAATCCCAGGCGGGAGATTTTGTAGTCCGGTTTGCCTTGGATCTCCTGACCCTTGAACAGGATTTGGCCGCCGGTAGGGCGATAGAAGCCGCTCAGGCAGTTAAACACCGTGGTTTTTCCGGCCCCGTTGGGGCCGATGATGGAAACGATTTCCCGTTCCTTTACGTCCAGCGATACCTGGTCCACAGCCAGCAGGCCGCCGAATCGCATGGACAGATTGCGTACGTCAAGCATGCTCGGTCACTCCTGCTGTTTGAGTTTGATATGGACACGGCTCATGGGCAGCAGGCCTTGCGGACGCCAGACCATCATCAGCACCATGGCGGCGCCGAAAATCAGCATGCGGTATTCCGAGAACTCACGTGCCAGTTCCGGCAGGATGGTCACGGCGATAGCGGCGAGGATAACGCCCAGCTGCGACCCCATGCCGCCCAGCACCACGATGGCCAGAATGATGGCGGACTCGAGGAAAACAAACGATTCCGGGCTGATAAAGCCCTGCTTGGAGGCAAACACGGTACCGGCGAAACCGGCGAAGAACGCGCCGATGGTGAACGCGGAGAGCTTCACGCCGGTCCGGCTCAGGCCCAGTGAACGAGCTGCGATCTCATCCTCGCGTAGCGCCTCCCAGGAGCGGCCGACAGGCATGCGGATCAGGCGGCGAATGACAACCAGGGTAATCAATGCCAGTACCAAAGCGATCAAGTAGAGGAAGATGACTTTGTCGGTACTGTCATAGGCCAGACCGAAAGTTTCATGGAATGAGGTGTTGCCTTCCTCCTTGACGCGGCGACCGAATTCCATGCCGAACAGGGTGGGTTCGGGAATGCCGCCTATGCCGTTGGGTCCGCCCGTGAGCCAGGTCAGGTTGTTCAGCAGAATCCGGATAATCTCACCGAAACCCAGAGTCACGATCGCCAGATAGTCGCCGCGCAGCCGCAGTACCGGAAAGCCCAGTACAAAGCCGAAAGCAGCGGCCAGGATAGCGCCGAGGGGCAAGGCGAACCAGAAGGATACGCCGAAATACTGGGACAGCAGCGCGAATGTATAGGCGCCGACCGCATAGAAGGCCACGTAGCCCAGATCAAGCAGTCCCGCCAGGCCGACCACCACGTTCAGGCCCAGAGCGAGGATGACGTAGATCAGTACCAGAGTCGCCAGGTCCACCGCGCCCCGTGAGCCCATAAACGGCCAGATCAGGGCGCCCACGACAATCAGCATGATCACGGCTTTTTCCAGCAGCTGGCGCTTGGCTTCGGGCATGGGGGCCCGGTCTGCTAGCGGGTTGATGGTTTTGAGCGCGCTCAAACCACCCATGACGGCCGGCCGGAAGAGCTGGAACAGGAAGACAGCCAGTACGGCCAGCGCGATGCCGATAAACGTGGAGGTATCGCCGCCTTCCAGCTTGATATCGATGCCTTGGGCAACCAAATCGAGCCCCAGGATCGGATAGGAGATAATCAGTGTGATGAACGCGCAGAACAGCGCGTGTCGGAAATTCTGTGCAACCATCAGATCTTCTCCACTTCCGGTTTGCCGAGAAGGCCGGTGGGCCGGAACAGGAGGATGAGGATCAGTAGTCCGAAGGACACCACATCTTTATACTCGCTGCTCAAATAGCCAGCGGTGAAACTTTCGCCCACGCCGAGGATGAGACCGCCCAGCATGGCGCCGGGGATGCTGCCGATACCGCCCAATACCGCTGCGGTAAACGCCTTGAGGCCGGCGATGAAGCCAAACAGTGGATCGATGGAACCGTAGTACATGCCCAGCAACAGACCTGCGACGGCTGCCAGAGCGGCGCCGATCACGAACGTTGCAGCAATGATGCGGTTAGTGTCGATGCCCAGCAGGTTGGACATTTTTCGGTCCTGGGACACCGCACGGCAAGCGCGTCCGATGCGGGACCGGGAGATGAACAGGGAAAGCGCGGTCATGCAGATCAGTGTGGTGACAAAAATCGTAATCTGCATGTAGGACAATGAAGCCTGGAAACCGTCTTCAGTGCCACCGAGGGACAGGCCGCCTTCGATCAACAGCGGGAAGCCGATGTTGCGTGAGCCTTGAGCCAGGTGGACGTAGTTCTGCAGGAAGATGGACATACCGATGGCGGAAATCAGCGGGATCAGCCGGTGTTGTCCGCGAACGGGACGATAGGCAACGCGCTCGACAGCCCAGCCCATGGAGCTGGAAACGATTACCGCACAGATCAGGGCCACAAGAAGGACCAGGGGGAGCCAGGCCGGACTCATTACTGCCAGGCCGGTGATCACGATCAGCGAGACATAGGCGCCGATCATGTAGATTTCACCGTGGGCGAAGTTGATCATGCCGATAATGCCGTACACCATGGTGTAGCCGATGGCGATCAGGGCGTAAGCGCTTCCTACCGTCAGCCCGTTGATGAGCTGTTGGAGAAAGTACAGTACATCGTTCATTTTTTTTGGAACTCCGATATAGAAAAACCCTGTTTGCATTAACACGGACGGAAAGCTGCTTGTGGCGCAGTGCTCAAACGCTTACATCCATGAAATGCAATCAGGGTTCCAAAAAAACACCTTCCCCTTATGAGGGAAGGTGTTAGCGGAGAGCGCGGGCGATGGCGCCACGACTCTCGCTTCCATTACTGATTTTTAACGGTGCTTAGTTTACCGGAGTTTTGCTGCCATCTGAATGCCATTCGTACACAACGAACTCGAACGATTTCAGGTCGCCCGATTTGTCGTACTCAACCGTGCCGATCGGCGTCTCGAATGAGCTTTCGCGCAGGGCCTGGGCCACGTCGAACGGATCCTTGGATTCGGCTTTTTCGATGCCCTCGGCAATCAGCTGTACGGCGGCGTAAGAGGTCAATACGAACGGGCCGGAGGGGTCTTCCCCTTTTTCCTCGAAGGCCGCGACCAGTTCCTGGTTCTCGGCCTGCTGGTCGAAGCTCGGTGGCAAGGTCACGAGCAGGCCCTCGGCCGCGCCGCCAGCAATGGTATTGATATCTTTGTTGCCCACGCCTTCAGGTCCCATGAACTGGGCATCCAGCTCTGCCTGTTCGGCCTGGCGCAGGATTAAGCCCAGTTCCGGGTGGTAGCCACCGTAGTAGACGAAGTCCACATTGGCCTGCTTGAGCTTGGTCACCAGAGAAGAGAAGTCTTTCTGACCGGCGGTGACGCCTTCATACATCACCACGTTGATGTCCTTGTCTTCCAGCGTGGACTTGACCGCGCTGGCAATCCCTTCACCGTACTGCTGCTTGTCGTGAATGACGGCAACGCGCTCTGGCTTCTGCGAAACAATGTAGTTGCCGGCCACCGGGCCCTGCATGCTGTCCAAGCCGATAGTGCGGAAGACCAGCTCGTAGCCGCGCTCGGTGATCGCCGGGCTGGTGGAGGCCGGCGTCACCATCAGGATGCCTTCATCCTCGTAGATGTCGGACGCCGGTTGCGTGGAGCTGGAGCACAGATGACCCACCACGTAGCGCACGCCTTCGTTGACCATGTTGTTGGCTACGGAGACGGCCTGTTTCGGATCGCAAACGTCGTCCTGTTCGACCGCGACAAGCTCTTCTCCCATCACGCCGCCATTCTTGTTGATTTGCTCAATCGCCATGCGAGCGCCGGAGAATTGCATGTCGCCGTATTGAGCGACAGCACCGGTCATCGGCCCCGCGATACCGATTTTGATTTCGGCGTGGGCCGTACCTGCGGCCATAACGGCCAGAGAAGCGCCTACCCCGACAACAAGCTTGTTCAGTTTGGTTTTCATGTTGGTGTGTCCTGCCTTGGATATCTCTGAGAATATTTTTTTGATCTTTTATGCAGTCACAAGGGCCGATGCCAATCGTGACGATGCAACAAACAAACACCACCCGTTCTTCGTTGTCAAGAAACGGTGCAAGAAGAACCAAGCAATTGTCCGGTAGCGACTCAAGTCGCGAAGTTCGTGAAACGGGCAGGGTTCGTGCCAGTATCAAGCCGAAGGCGGTGTCAGGTCCGGGTCATCCAGATTATCGGGACTGACCAGCTGTTTGAATTGGTCGAAATCCCGCAGGCGATCGAAGCTTGGATCCACCGAGGCATCGTCACGATAGGCCTCGCCCATTTCAATGGCGCTGGTGAGGGTTTTGATGGCGTCTTCCCAGCGACCAATCTCCGCGTAGGCGCACGCCAGCTGGTAGTGGGCATGGCCGTTTTCCGGCGCTAGTTTGAGGGCGCGCAGGCACAAACTGATGGCCCATAGGGGTTCGTTCAGCTCCAGCACCGCGTCGGCTTTGTAGCTGAGCGCCTCGACGTCGTCCGGGCGCAGATCGAGAATCTGGTCGTAAACAGAGATCTTGTTTTGCTGGGACGTTTCCTGGCTGGCCTTAAGCCATAGGGAGTGCACTTCGTTGGTGCGTTCGATCTCTTCCTGGTTCCGATTGATAATGTCCGACTTCTGCTGCAGCTGTTCCTCGATGAATTTCAGGCGCTTCTCGTATTCCACCACCAGTTCGTTCACCCGTTTTTCGGCCACGCTGTGCAACTGGTTGCGCATATCGCGAATGGAGTTCCAGCCGATGACAACGAGAATCGAGGTGGCACCGGCAATCAGGTAGAAAAAGTAGGTCACGGTGTCGGTGGCGTAGGACATGGTTTTGTCCGCCACAGTGAGCTCTTTATCGACCACTTTCTCGATCAGTTCGGCCCGCGTGTTCAGCATTTCGGTACGCAGTATCTTGACCTCGTCAAGAAGGTAGCGTTCGACGAACGGGTTATAGAGCGGTTCTTCCAGGGCGTTCACGCGCTCGCGTACGTCTTCGGCGTCAGCGCTTGTCGGCGCCTCCTCTTCGGCGGGCTCCACGGTCTGAGCGAGGGAGATCGGGGCGGTCAGGGCAAGGAATAGGGTCGCTGCAAGGAACGTCGTTTTGAGCATTAAAGTTTTAGTGAACAAAACTTTAAGCAACAAACGGGGCACGATGAGGCGATGAGGCAGCTCCGTGCGGATAAGCGTTGCATAGCGGTGTTGAGGGAGCCATTCCCTAAATGTCGTCATCACGGTCCTGGTTATTTTGAAGCATAAACGATTAACGGTTGGCCACTCAGGCCTTTTGCCGCCGCTCTCCGCGCGGGCATCCTGCATAGTGCCTCACCGGGCGCTAGGAGGCAAAACCCTGTAAAAACATCTGATTAGACTTTACGTGCTCAAATAGTTAGAGTTATAAACAATGTTTATGGCTATCGTTGTCTTTTGAGCAAGAGTCTGCGCCGATGTGTAACCCGGATGTGGCTGGCGCCCTCAGTGCCGGAAGCTTCTCGAGGTTTCGCGGGCCAACAAGGTCGTGATATTGGAAAGTATGTTGGACGAGAAAGTTTTGTACTCGAAAAAGATGGGACACTATAATCGCGAGCTTGCCGATCCGGCAGAGTGGGATACCTTCATGAATAATTACGAGCAGGTGCTTGTCGCTCTCAGGCGCGTGATTCGCGCAACCGATCTTCATTCCAAGCGACTCAGTAAAAATGCCGGGCTTACGGCGCCCCAGTTGCTGATTATGCGGACGATCCGGGATCTCGGTCAGGTGACCATTGGGACCATTGCGGACAAAGTCAGTCTGAGTCAGGCGACGGTGACCACAATCCTCGATCGTCTTGAGCATCGCAAGCTGGTGTATCGGGTACGCAGCACCTCGGATAAGCGTAAAGTTCATGCGCACCTTACCGACGACGGGGCCGCCCTGCTGGCCTCCGCTCCCCAGCCTTTGCAGGAAGAGTTCATCCAGAAGTTCCAGAACCTCCACGAATGGGAGCAGAGCATGATCGTGGCTTCTCTTCAGCGCGTGGCCAACATGATGGATGCGGATGAAATCGACGCCTCGCCTGTTCTCGATTTAGGACCGATCAACCGTGAAGACGGTTGGAAGGCTCAGAAGAAGCGCTAGGGGCCACAGTTACCAGTCTCGATAAAGGACTACAAGCACGAGAGTTCACTGTTTGGTCTGCATGATCTGGTGGCGCGTTTTATCGGCAACCGTTGATCGGATGTCGGGGGAGGCGAGGGCTTCGGGCGCGTGAGCCTTTCCCGGAGCAAAAAAAAGACGCCACAAACGTGACGCCTAATGGGCTCTTCTCAGATGACAGGAATTCGACGCGATTGCGATGAATTCAATGTTTAGAAGTATAAGTATCGGCTTGAATCCCAGCCATAGTGGATTGCGCGTACGAAGTTTTCCGGACCCTGCAGGCCGCTGGCAGAGAGGCCTGCAGGGCATGCCGTAAAACTACGACGCATGATTAATGGACGCTGGTTCCACCGCGGGGTTTGTGGCTGAAACACACCGGATAAACATCCGAAAAATGCTTCGCGAAATGCACATCCAGTCCCTCTTTCAAATAATCAGGCAACTCTTCGTAATCACCGCGGTTGGCTTCCGGCAAGATTAATGTATTGATCTTCTGGCGCCGTGCGGCAATCACTTTTTCGCGGATGCCCCCCACGGGGAGCACCTGGCCTGTCAGCGTTAATTCGCCGGTCATGGCAATGCCCGGCTGGGGTGCTTCCTTCCGGGCGATGGACAGCAAGGCGGTGGCCATGGTGACGCCTGCGCTGGGGCCGTCTTTCGGTGTCGCGCCCTCGGGGACGTGCAGGTGCACGAAGGATTTGTCGAAAAACGTCGGATCGCCCTTGTAGCGTTTGAGATTCGAAGAGACGTAACTGTAGGCAATATCCGCCGACTCCCGCATGACGTCACCCAGTTGCCCGGTGAGTTTGAAACCGCGCTGGCTGGAATGAATGCGCGACGCTTCGATGCTCAGCGTCGCCCCGCCCATGGCTGTCCAAGCCAGGCCGCTCACCACGCCGATACCCTTAAGCGACTTCTCCTTTTTGAAGTACGGCTGCCCCAGAAAGTCCTGCAGGTCGCCAACACCGACCTTGATCGGTGTATCCGGCTCTTCCAGCAGTTTAACAATGCCCTTGCGGACGATTTTGTGCAGTGTCTTTTCCAGGTTACGCACGCCGGATTCTCGGGCATAACCTTCGATCACCTGGCGGATGGCGGCGTCGGTAATGTTGAGCTGTTTCTTGAGCAGTCCCGCTCTTTTGAGCAATCGAGGCAGCAGGTGATGCTTGGCGATGGCCAGCTTTTCCTCCGTGATATAGCCGGACAGGCGGATGACATCCATGCGGTCGAGCAGCGGACGCGGAATGGTATCCAGCACGTTGGCGGTGCAGATGAACAGAACCTTGGACAGGTCCATGCGCACATCCAGGTAGTGGTCCAGGAAATCGCTGTTCTGCTCCGGGTCGAGGGTTTCCAGCAGGGCTGAGGCCGGATCGCCCTGAAAAGAAGCGCCGACTTTATCGATTTCGTCCAACATGATCACCGGATTCGACACCTGGGAATCCTTCAGTGCCTGCACCAGCTTGCCGGGCATGGCGCCGATATAGGTTCGGCGATGGCCCTTAATCTCCGCTTCGTCGCGCATACCGCCCAGGCTGAAGCGGTAGAACTTGCGACCTAATGCATCGGCAACAGAGCGGCCAACGGACGTCTTGCCGACGCCGGGCGGGCCGACCAGCAAAACGATGGAGCCCGAAACTTCTCCGCGGTACGCCCCTTCAGCGAGAAACTCAATGATGCGGTCTTTGACGTCTTCGAGGCCATCGTGATCCCGGTCCAGAACCTGACGCGCAGCGGCAAGGTCGAAGTGATCCTCAGAGTATCGGCCCCAAGGCACTTGCGTCAGCCAGTCGAGATAGTTGCGGGTGACGCCATATTCGGGCGAGCCCTGTTCCAGCACAGATAGCTTCTGTACCTCGTCGTCGAAGCGCTGCTGCACGTGTTCGGGTGGTTCCAGTTCCGCCATGCGGGTTTTGAACCGCTCCACGTCGGCGGTCTTGTCGTCCTTGGACATACCCAGTTCGCGCTGGATCACCTTGAGCTGCTCGCGTAGGAAGAATTCTCGCTGGTGCTTCTGGACCTTGGTGTTCACCTCGTCGTTGATTTCCGCTTGCAAGCGGGCAACTTCCTGCTCCTTGCGCATCAGTAGCAGGACTTTCTCCATGCGGCGTAGCAGCGGTACGGTATCGAGTACATCCTGCAGTTCCGGACCCTTGGCGCTGGTCATCGAAGCGCCGAAATCGGCCAGCGGCGAGCTGTCGTCCGGCCCGAAGCGGGATAGGTACTGTTTCACCTCTTCACCGTAGAGCGGGTTGGTGCGCAGCAGATCCTTGATGGCGCTGATAATGGCCAGCGTATAGGCCTTCAGCTCGTCCGCATTTTCCTCCGGTTCCTGGGGGTAGCTGACTTCCACCAGGTAAGGCGGCTTGCGACGCAGCCACTGTACAATACGGAAGCGCTGCAGGCCTTGGGCGATGAACTGGATCTTGCCGCTCTCCCGTTGGCTTTGGTGAACCCGTGCGGCACAGCCCATGATTTCCAGGTCGTCGCTTTCCGGGACGTTCATCTCCTCATCGGCATCGACGAAGCAAAGGCCCACCACGTGATGGTCGGTTTCGCCAACGCGCTTAAGGGTTTCTTGCCAGGGATCCTGGTTCACCACGACGGGCTGAACCTGAGCCGGGAAGAACGGCCTGTTCTGGACCGGCAGCAGATACATGCGCTTGGGCATCATCTGCTGGGGCAGTGCCAGGCTTTGCCGGTTCTCGTCCTTGCCGATATATTCCATGGTTTCATCGTCGTCGTGGTGTGCGTCAGTCATTGTCGCTCTGTGTCCCTATTAGATGTGAACCAATATCTTCAGATGTGAACCAGTATCTTTCGTATGTGACGGCACCGTCTGTAATTTCAAGCCACTGCGTACGTAATCGGGGAGCTTGAATTTAGCGCCATTGACTCCATAGTAGAGCTTCGTTCATTACCACCACTTTTGCCGTCGGATTTGCTCCGATCTGATAACAGACAAGGTTTGCACCATGAGTGAGACGTCCTACATCTTTGATGCCACCCTCGAGAACTTCCAGGAAAAGGTCTTGCAGGCTTCCATGCAGGCGCCGGTGCTGGTGGATGTGTGGGCCGATTGGTGCGAGCCCTGCAAGCAGTTGATGCCGGTATTGGAGCGATTGGCGACGGAATACAAAGGCGCCTTCGCCCTGGCTAAGGTGAACGCCGACGAGCAGCAGGAGCTAACCGGCCATCTGGGTGTCCGCAGCTTGCCCACGGTGATGTTGATCAAGAACGGCCAGGCCGTTGACGGGTTCAACGGCGCATTGACTGAGGGCGAGATACGCAAGGTGCTGGACAAGCATGTCGAGCCGCCGGAAGAGAACCCCCACGACAAGGCCAACCGTCTATGGGAAGAAGGGGATCTCGAGGGCGCACTGGCCATCCTGACCACTTTGAATCAGCAAGACCCGAACGATACCGCCGTGCTCATCGATCTGGCACAGATCAAGGCGGAGCTTGGTGACGCCGAAACGGCTCAGCAGATTCTCGACAGTCTGGCGCCCGAGGACAAAATGCAGCCTCATGCGCGCCAGTTGGTCGCCCGTCTGAAGTTCATGGAACAGGCGGGCCAGCTACCCCCGGTGGCTGAGCTGGAAAAGCGGCTGGAAGCCGATCCCAAGGATAGCGAAGCATTGCACCAGCTGGCGCTCCAGCACGTACTGAAGGAGAACAACGCCGAGGCCATGGCGCTGCTGATCCGTCTGATGCAGGTGGATGCCGGCTACAAAGAGGGCGTGGCTAAGACGACCCTGGTGGAACTGTTCGATAAACTGGGCAATAGCAATCCGGATGTGCGTACCTACCGCCGTAAACTGTATACCCTCATGCACTGATCAACCGGTGGCTGCGGGAGCGGTATCGTGACGATGCTGAAACTCCCGCCCCAGCCGGAAGCCTGTGAGCTTTGCCAGCGCCCCGTGGCCAAGCTCACACGGCACCATCTTATTCCCCGCCGTTTGCACAGCAAGAAGCGCTTCCGGAAACTGTTTAGCCGTGAAGACATGATCACCCGAACCCTCTGGGTCTGCCGACCTTGCCATAATGCCATTCACTCAGCCTGCTCGGAATATGAACTGGGGATGACCTTCAACACCCGGGAGAAGCTGCTGGCGCTTGAAGAACTGCGGACGTTCGTCGAGTGGTTGAAGGATAAGCCGGAAGGGTTTGTGCCGAAGCGTTAGCCCCGTTAGCCCCGTGGGGTGGGGTAGAGATTTCCTCGTTCTTGTCGTCCAGATTGACCTGCTTTGCTCTCAAAAAAACCGGACACAAGGTCCGGCTTCCGAGTCGTGCGAATGCGGCTTAACCATTCCCCTTCCTCATCGCCTCATATTCGTCCTCAAAGAAGAACTTCTCCTCTCCGAAGGCCGGCTCCAGCTCATGCAGCCAGGTCGCTGTGTCGCTGTACTTGGCGAAGAACGGACGCTGGACCCAATCCGGGTTGCGGCCCTGGAGGAAGCGTAGGACGAAAACCTTTTCGCCTTTGATTTCGGCAATACCCTGGACTTCGACTTTGCCCGGACCTGCGCTCATGGAGGGGCCGCGGGCGGTGCGGCCAAGGCCGGAGACTTGCTTCATAGCTTCGCGGTAGATGTCGTACGCCTGCGCGAGTGGGAGTTCGAAGTAGTTCTTTGCGCCGGTGTCCCGCTCGACGAACATGTAGTAGGGGATGATGCCCAGCTTCACCTGCTTCTTCCACATCTTGGACCAGGCTTCGGCGTCGTCGTTGACGTGCTTGATAATGGGGCCCTGAGCACGGATCTCGGCGCCGGTAGCGCGGATACGGCGGATCGCTTCTTCGGCGATGTCGGTGGTGATTTCCTGCCAGTGGTTATAGTGGGCCATGATGGCGACGTGCTTGCCGCCGTCGACCAGGCGTGCAAACAGGTCGATCAACGCGTCCGCGTCCTTGTCGGTGACGAAGCGGTATGGCCAGAAGGTCAGTGCCTTGGTACCGATACGGACGGTCTGGATGTGGTCGTACTCTGGCTCCAGCAATGGCTCCAGGTACTGCACCAGGTTCTTGGTTTTCATCACCATGGGATCGCCGCCGGTGACCAGCAGGTCGGAAATCTCGGTATGTTCGCGCAGGTAGCCGTGCAGTTTCTCGGCATCGGTGCTGGACATTTTCAGGTCTTTATCGCCGACGAACTGTGCCCAGCGGAAGCAGAAGGTGCAGTAGGAGTGGCATGTCTGGCCCTGGGCGGGGAAGAAGAGCACGGTTTCCCGGTATTTGTGCTGCACGCCCTCGAGAACTTCGCCATCCAGCTCAGGCAGATTCATCTGCATTTGGCCCGCCGGATGCGGGTTCAGTTCCTCGCGAATCTCTTTGGCGACCGCTTGGATCTCCTTCTTGTCGGCGCCACTGCGATGCAGCTGGGCCATGCGCTCATAGTGCTCGGCCTTGAGCATCTCGCGTTGGGGAAAAACCAATTGATAGAGCGGGTCGTTGGGGACCTTGTCCCAGTTGATGAGCTCGTTGATTACATACTCGTTGACCCGAAACGGTAGCACGCTGGAGACCACCTTCATCTCGAAAAGGGTGTCTTCGGGCAGCGATTGAATGGCTTCGATCTTGTCGAGCTGGCGGTCGGTGTAGACCTGGAAGCGGCGCTCTTCAAATTCCACGGTGGGAATACGGTTGGAAAAATTTTCGGGGACGTTGACGATGGAATTCATGGGCCTCCCTCTCACGGCGCTAATGTCTTGGTCTCGGCACTACTATCTCGGTCTCAGCACTTAGGTCTTGGTGCTGATGCGAATGCCTTCTTATGGGCATTGACGGCTCGTTTTATGGAGCAAGAGAGGGCCGCACGCTTGTGCGATCGCGCTACACGAATTCCTTCTGTCTCACCCTCCTTAACCCCCGGCAATAAACGGGACGCGGAGTATACCGGAATGGCGATTTATTTTCAGGTCTAATTAAATGTCTCGGGAAAGCTGCCGGCCATCCACGGTTTATCTGCGTTGTTTTCAGCGATTTCAAAAGAAATACCGTAAAAACGTATGCGCTCTAAGGCGGAACGCACCAAGCTCGACCGAGGGTATATTTAGAACGGTAAGCGAATTACACCCGCCAAAAAGGAAAATAGCGGATAGGCCTCAGTGCCAGGTCAGTCCTCGGCGGTGCAGAGATAAACGACCAGCTCTTTAGGTCCATGAGCGCCATAGGCCAGGGTTTGTTGGATATCGGCGGTCTTCGAGGGACCGGAAATAAAGATCAGGTTAGTGGGCATCTTGCCTGGCCCATACTGATCGAGCGCCTGCTGCAGCGTGGCCACCAGCGTCGACTCGTGCACGATCACGATGTGGACCGGCGGCACCAGCGAGAGCGTGCGGGGCACGTTGGAATGGCTCTCGACGATCAGGGTGCCGGTTTCGGTAATGCCGCCCTGGGCTTGGCTAAGGGCGACTTGCGCATTGTCGAAGAGGTCGTGTTTCTGGGTGTCCCAATCGGTGAATAGGGTGGCTGGCGAATTCGGCTCACGGTTTTGCCAGGTTTTTCCAGCTTCGTCGCGGCCGATCCACCAGCGCGTCCATTCCCGCTCCTTGGCCAAGCCGGCCAAATGGTTGGGCCAGTCCTTCGCCGGTAAGCGAAACACTGTGGCGTGTGCCGCTTCCAACGCTTGAATCATGCTGTCGATGTCGAGCTGAACGGGCGTTTCCGCCGGGCTGCCACCGGCATCGTAGGGCGTTGCCGGCGAGCTTGCGCGACCGTGTCGCAAGCGGGCCAGGATGCGCTCTTTACTGTTCATTGCTTGCCTCCGGGATCACGTCCGCGCTGCTCCATCATCTCGCGGAAACTCCGTTCGGCAGGTTCGAGCGGTGCGCGGTGGTTTGTCCAGGCGCGGGGCCAGGGTGGCAACAGCTTCCGCGCCCGGGTGGCGAGGTGGGTGGTCAGGCTATAGAGCCAAGGCGTACGGTGGATCAGGCTCCAGATCTTCCAGGTCAGCGCCTCTGCCGGTTTGCGCTGGCGGCCATGGCCTTTGACCGGACTCCCGGTGTCCTGGGTGACACCTTCATGCCGCAGTCGGCGGATCAGGTCGGGGAGGGGGATGCGTACGGGGCAGGCTTCGCCGCAGGCGCCGTTGAGGCTGCAGGCCTGGGTCAGCTTGCCGGCGCGGTCAAGCCCGTGCAGTTGCGGCATGACGACCTGTCCGATGGGCCCCGGGTAAACTGTGCCGTAAGCGTGTCCGCCCAAGCGCTCGTAGACGGGGCAATGATTCATGCATGCGCCGCAACGGATACAGCGTAGGGTTTCGCGTAGCTGGCGGTCGGCATAGATCCGACTGCGGCCGTTGTCCAGAAGCACCAAATGCACCTGGCGCGGGCCGTCGCACTCGTCTTGCTTGCGGGGGCTGCTGATCAAGTTGAGATAAGTCGTGACAGCCTGGCCGGTGGCGGACCGGGTGAGCAGCCGCAGTAGGTCCGGCAGGTCGGCCAAACGCTCAATAACTTTCTCGATACCCATCACGGCGATGTGCATGTCGGGTACCGTGGTGGACATGCGGCCGTTGCCTTCGTTCTCCACCAGGCAGAGGGTGCCGGTTTCGGCCACCGCGAAATTGACGCCGGAAATGCCCACATCCGCCTCGGCAAACGCCCGGCGCAGAACCCGGCGTCCGGTGCCGATCAGTTCATCCACATCCTCCGTGTACGGCGTCTCGGGGATCTGCGTGTGGAACTGACGCGCGATGCTTGCCTTGTTGCGATGAATCGCCGGCATGATGATGTGGGACGGCGTTTCGTTCGCTTGCTGGACGATGTATTCGCCCATATCGGATTCCAGGCAGGTAAAGCCGGCGGCTTCGAAAGCCGAGTTCAGGCCTATTTCCTCGGTGGCCATCGATTTGCCTTTGACGATGCGTTTGCCCTGGGCGGCGTTGACCAGACCGGTAATCAGGGTGTTTGCCTCTTCGGCGGTCTCCGCCCAATGCACCTGTATGCCGTTGCGGGTGCAGTTGCGCTCGAGCTGCTCGAGCAAATCGGGCAGCCGGGCCAACGCGCGGTCGCGGATGGCGGCACCACGGTCGCGCAGGGCTTCCAGGGCGTTCGGGTCCGGAAACTGGGTGCGACGCTTATCCCGCAGAAAATGCATTGCCCCGTGAAAACTCTCGCGTAACTCCGCGTTGCCCAGGGCATCGTGGATGCGAACGTCGAAGTCGTGATCGGGATGGGTGCTGAATCCACTCATAAAGGTTCGCCTCCCGTCCGCTTCCAGATAAATTCTGCCAGATGTTCGCCGTTCAGGTCCTGTCCTTGCTTACGCAGCATGCCGTCGATATTCATCAGACAGCCACAGTCGCTGCTCAGCAACTGACGGGCTCCGGTGGCCCGGATCGCCCCGCACTTATCTGAGGCCATGGCAGCGGAAACCTCGGACATTTTCACCGCGAAGGTGCCGCCGAAACCGCAGCAGGCTTCTGCATTCTCCGGCTCGCACACTTCGACGTGTTTCAACTGACCCAGCAGGGCGAGCCCATCGTCCCGTACGCCCATCTCGCGCCGCGCGGAGCACGCGGTGTGCATCGCCACGCGGACAGGGGCGCCCTGGTCCTCCAGGCGAATCTTAAGTACGCGATTCAGAAATTCGTGCAGCTCATAGGTACGTGCCGCCAGATCCTGTGCGGCGTTGGCAAGGGGGTCGTCCGCGAGCAGGCTGGGGTAGTGGTGGCGCAGCATACCGGCACAAGAACCGGAGGGGACGATAACGGGGATCGGATCGCTGAAACGCTCGACCACCTGCCGGGCAACGTCCCGAGCTTGTTCATCGTAGCCCGAGTTATAAGGCGGCTGACCGCAGCAGGTTTGCTCGGGCGGGAAATCGACGAAGATGCCCTCGCGTTCCAGCAGACGGACGGCGGCCATACCGGCGCGGGGGTGGAACACATCGACTAGGCAAGTTCCGAACAGATAGACACGATTTACAGGCGTAGCGTTCATACGGATGCGCGATCTCTCATCAGTCTTGTGACACCTTTGCATATTCTGAGGTCTTTATGTCTCTCACTAGACTAGTGTGGACTGACGCCAAAATCGAACGGGCGGGGCGGTTCGCTGGCGCTTTTCTCAAGCGTTCTTAGAAATTGGTCGCATAGCCCTTGTGACTATCGGCGGAACATTTCATCCTAGCTGTCTTGTATGACGGTAGGTCATGGACATGCCTAAGGAGCCTTTGAACAGGCCCTGAAGAGCATTCAGCCTGCGTTGAAGCCGGACGCTATACAGAGCCTGCTCAAGGATTCCTTAACGGTTCGTCATAAGCAAGTTGTTGATCCTGTTCTATGCTTAGGGGTTTCTGGCTTAGGAATTTTGGCTTAGTTGGGCTTAATTTTGGCTTAGTTGGGCTTAGTTGGGCTTAGAGAGTGCCTGCGAAAATACACGCTGGCCACAGCGGGACGATGTCCAGCGAGTTCAAGGCGCCTGACGCAGGTCATCCGGCTATTGAATTTTGCTTTACTGGGCCCCGGCATACCTGCTTTCCTGTTTCAAGCCGTCGAGGGAGCCAAACCGCTCCCGCCGTGAACGTCATGCTGTCATGAGTGCAGTAACCCCGCGCAACGAGCGCAATGATTTGCCGCAATCAGGAGCGCCCACAAGGCGCCTCAACTGACACCTTTAGGAGGGTCGGATGTATCAGGACGAAGATCCTATCGAAACCCAGGAATGGATGGAGGCGCTGGACTCCCTCATCGAGAATGAGGGGTTGGAGCGTGCCAAGTTCATCATGGAACGTCTTTCCGAGCGTGCCAGCCGGGACGGTACCCAGCTTCCCTATTCGATTACCACGCCGTTTCGCAACACCATTCCCGTCACCCAGGAATCACGGATGCCGGGCGACCTGTTCATGGAACGCCGCATTCGTTCGTTGATCCGCTGGAATGCCCTGGCGATGGTGCTGCGGGCGAACAAGCGCCCAGGCGAACTGGGCGGACACGTATCCTCGTTCTCGTCGGCGGCCACGCTTTACGATGTTGGTTTCAACTACTTCTTTAATGCCGGCAACGAGAAGCAAGAATCCGATTCGGTGTATTTCCAGGGTCATTCGTCGCCGGGTATCTACGCCCGCTCTTATCTGGAAGGGCGATTTGAAGAAGAGCACCTGGATAAATATCGCGAAGAGGTCGATGGCAACGGCTTGTCGTCCTACCCGCACCCTTGGTTAATGCCGGATTACTGGGAATTTCCCACCGTTTCCATGGGGTTGGGGCCCATTCAGGCGATCTACCAAGCGCACGTCATGAAGTACCTCCACAGTCGCGAGTTGATCGATATGGGCGACCGCCACGTGTGGTGCTTTATCGGCGATGGCGAATGCGACGAGCCGGAAACCCTGGGCGCTATCGCGCTGGCCGGCCGCGAAAAGCTGGACAACCTGATCTTCGTCATCAACTGCAACCTGCAGCGCCTGGACGGCCCGGTGCGTGGCAACGGCAAAATCATCCAGGAATTGGAAGGTGTGTTCCGGGGGGCCAACTGGAACGTACTCAAGGTGGTTTGGGGCCGCATGTGGGACCAGTTGTTTGAACGCGATACCGACGGTGTGATGCAGCACGCCATGGATGAAATCTGCGACGGTGAACTGCAGAACTATAAGAGCAATGGTCCGGCCTATACCCGTAAGCACTTCTTCGGCAAGTACCCGGAGCTGGCGAAGTTGGTCGAGGACATGACCGACGACGACATCAACCAGCTCAACCGTGGCGGTCATGACCCGTACAAGGTCTACGCCGCCTATCACAACGCCGTTCATAATAAAGGCAAGCCGACGGTCATTCTTGCGCACACCATCAAGGGCTATGGTTTCGGCGCCGCCGGCGAGGCGCAGAACACCGCCCATTCCCTTAAGAAGATGGATATTGAGGGGCTCAAGGCTTTCCGTGATCGTTTCGGCATCCCGTTGAAGGACGAAGAACTCAAGGACGTGCCCTATTACCGTCCGGCGCCGGATAGTCCGGAAATGGTCTACATGAAAAAGCGCCGGCAGGAACTGGGTGGTTTCTATCCCAAACGCCGCAGGGACAGCCAGCCGCTGCAAATTCCGAAAGTCGACATTTTCAGCAATCTGCTGGACGGTTCCGGCGACCGGGAAATCTCAACCACCATGGCGTTTGTGCGCCTTCTGACCTCATTGTCCAAGGACAAGCGCGTTGGCAAGCGGGTGGTGCCTATCGTACCGGACGAGGCGCGAACGTTCGGCATGGAAGGGATGTTCCGCCAGATGGGGATCTATACCTCCGAGGGGCAGAAATACACGCCCCAGGACCGTGAACAGATCATGTACTACAAGGAGGACAAGCAGGGCCAGATCCTCGAGGAAGGCATCACCGAGGATGGCTCGATGGCCGCCTGGATGGCGTGTGCCACCTCCTACAGCACCAATGATTTCCCGCTGATTCCGTTCTACAGTTTCTACTCCATGTTCGGTTTCCAGCGGGTGGGCGACTTGGCTTGGGCCTCCTGCGATATCCAGGCCCGAGGCTTCCTCATGGGCGGCACTTCCGGCCGTACCACGCTCAACGGCGAGGGCTTGCAGCACCAGGATGGGCACAGCCATATCCTGGCCCAGACGTTCCCGTCCTGCGTGTCCTACGACCCCACCTATGCCTACGAACTGGCCGTGATTGTGCACGATGGCATGAAGCGAATGTACGAAAACAACGAAAATGTTTTCTATTACATCACGTTGCTGAACGAAAATTACCAGCAGCCGGCCATGCCCAAAGGTGTCGAGGACGGCATCGTCAAAGGCATGTACCAACTGGAGTCCGTCGAAACCAAAGGCCGCAAGAAGACGCCTCGGGTTCAGCTACTGGGTTGCGGCGCGATCCTCAACGAGGTCCGGGCGGCCGCCCAGTTACTCAAAGATGACTTCAGCGTGGCCAGCGACGTGTGGAGCGTGACCAGCTTCAACGAACTGGCCCGCGACGGCCAGCACGTGGACCGCTGGAACAGGCTTCATCCGGACGATAAGGCGAAACAGCCTTACATTACCAAATGCCTGGAAAAGCAGAAGGGCCCGGTAGTCGCATCCACGGACTACATGAAGCTCTACGCCGATCAGGTACGCCGCTGGATTCCGACCGAATACGAGGTGCTTGGCACCGATGGCTACGGTCGCAGCGATACACGCGAGCGCCTACGCAGCTTCTTCGAGGTCGATCGCTACCATGTGGTGGTTGCGGCACTGACGGCGTTGTCCCGGGAAGGGGAGGTCAAGCAGGATCAAGTGCTTGAGGCGATGCGTAAATACGGTATCGACCGCAACAAACCCAACCCGCTGAAGGTTTAAGGAGACCGCCATGAGCGAACAGGAAATCAAGGTTCCCGATCTCGGCGGTGCGGACGAAGTTGAGATCATCGAGATCACCGTCAGCAAGGGCGACACGGTCGAGGAGGAAGATTCCATCCTGACGGTGGAATCCGACAAAGCCTCAGTCGATCTGCCGTCACCCGCGGCGGGCAAGATCACCAAAATCACCGCCAAGGTGGGCGACAAGGTCAAGGAAGGCGATGTCGTCGGCATGATCGAAACCGACGATGCCGACGGCGCCGATGACGATGAGCCGGAGGAGGAAAAACCGGCCGAGTCTGAAAAGGAAGATAAGGAAGATAAAGGCAGTAAGAAGGATACGGGCGATAAGGAAGAAAAGCCCAAAAAGGCGGAGAAGAAATCCGCTGGCGGCTCTCGCAAGGAGACGGTCAAAGTCCCCAGCATGGACGGCGCCGAAGATGTGCCGGTTATCGAGATCAACGTTCAGCCTGGCGACGAAGTGGCCGAAGAGGATCCACTGGTCACCGTGGAGTCCGATAAGGCGACCTTCGAGATTCCGTCGCCCTACGCCGGCAAAGTGGAAAAAGTGCTGGTAAAGGAGGGCGACAAGCTCTCGGAAGGCAACGATCTGCTGGAAATGACACTCTCCGGCGAGGGTGATGAGGCCGCCGATGAAGCGCCGACCGACGAACCCGAGAGCGAGGCTGAAGACAAATCCGAGGAAAAAGCGGAATCCGAGCCGAAGAAAGGAAAAACCAAGAAGTCCTCTGGTGGTACCCGCAAGGAAATCGTCAAGGTGCCCAGCATGGATGGCGCCGAGGATGTGCCGGTTATCGAGATTAACGTCAAGGATGGGGATGAGGTGGCCGAGGAAGATCCGCTGGTCACCGTCGAATCGGATAAGGCGACCTTCGAAATTCCTTCCCCCTATGCTGGCAAAGTCACCAAGGTGCTGGTCAGTGAAGGCGACAAACTGTCGGAAGGCGATGATCTGCTTGAGTTGACCGTCACCGACGAAGGTGAGGAAGACGCTGCCGAGGACGAATCGGACGAAGCGGCCGAGGAAGAAGCGTCCCAGCAAAAGCAAAGCGAGAAGAAAGCTGCCTCGAAAAAGGAAGATGCCGGGAAATCCGACGACTCCGAGCCGGTGCCCCGCACCGATGGTGCCAAGGTGCATGCGGGGCCTGCGGTCCGCAAGCTGGCCCGAGAGTTCGGCGTGGACATGGGCCGGATCAAGGGCAGCGGACCGAAAGGACGCATTCTCAAGGACGATGTCCAGGGCTATGTGAAGTCCGAGCTCAAGCGCACCCAGGAAGGAGGTTCTGCATCGGCCGGGGCTGGTATCCCGGGCATCAAACTGCCGGACTTCGGCCAATTCGGTGAGATCGAGCGGGAAAGCATGTCGCGCATGCAGGTGGCTACGGCCACCAATATGCAGCGCAGCTGGCTCAACGTGCCTCATGTCACCCAGCACGAAGATGCGGATATCACCGATATGGAAGCCTTCCGCAAGGACCTGAAAGCCGAAGGCGAGAAGCGGGGTGTGAAGATGACACCACTGCCTTTCGTACTCAAGGCCTGCGCTCACGCGCTGGCGGAACTGCCGCAGTTCAACGTGTCTCTGGACATGGAGCGCAAAGAGCTGATCCGTAAGCGTTACGTGCATATCGGCATTGCGGTGGACACGCCGGCCGGTCTGATGGTGCCGGTCATCAAGGATGTCGACAAGAAAGGCCTGTGGGAGCTAGCGGCGGAAGCCTCGGAGTTGGCCGCCAAAGCGCGGGAGAAGAAGCTCAAACCCAACGAAATGCAGGGCGCCTGCTTCTCCATTACCAGCTTGGGGGGGATCGGCGGCACCGCGTTCACGCCCATCGTCAACACGCCGGAGGTGGCCATATTGGGGCTATCCAAGGCGTCCATGAAACCGACATGGGATGGCGAGGCATTCCAGCCGCGGTTGATGATGCCGCTCTCCCTGTCCTACGACCATCGCGCTGTCAATGGCGCGGATGCCGCACGCTTTACCACGTTACTCGGCAACTTGCTGGGCGATGTGCGCCGGTTGTTGCTCTAACGGAAAGGAGAGTTGGCGAAGAAGAAATATGAAAAGCAGGCTCCGGCCTGCTTTTTTTGGGTCGCGCTTTCCAAGGCACAGGCTGGCGGGACAGGGATCATCGGGGACTCGTGAAGTGTTGCAGAGGCGGCGCGAGCGAAGGCGGTCAATGGATCGGGAGGGGCGTGCCCGGCTCAAGCCAGGCACGGCATAGAATCAGTTGGCGAAGAACATCCAGTCCAGATACTGATGAAGATCTTCCATCACCTCACGCTCATGGGGCTGGGTGAGTTCGAACAAAATACGATTGCTATCAGCGCGTTTCATAAGGTGTCACCTCCTTGAAGGCTCTTTTGATTCCTCTTTTGATTGCTCTTTTGATTGCAGGCGCCGACCTCTAGTTAACCCTTAGCAGGGTTCACAGCATGAGCTATGCCAACGGGTCGGACAGCTCTGAAGCTTTACGCATATACCTACAATGGACGCTTACGCTAATCGGTAAAACATCGATTAAATTGACAGTGCGCTAGCTCGGCGTAAGTGTGCAAAAAATACACAATTTTGGTGTTTTAGGTAAATGCGGCGAAAAGGAAAGAAAGCCGGGAACCGATGCGGTTCCCGGCGATGGGATCGCTTGGTAAAAAAATATCCAGTCAAATGTCCTTGCCTTTATGAAATGTAACATTAACGCTTAGACTTAAACGTTATTACGCTACCGCACAGATGTATTCACAAGGCCGCGAAATTAAAAGGTCACATTATTTGTAATATTGCAGCCCTAGAAGGTTTGGCTATCAAATATGTATCGTTTGGCATCATAAGCCGTTTTAGCATCGTCAGGTATTTTGACACTAGTTATTGTGTGGATGTGTTTCCAGTGCGGATGCTCAGGCTGCGCAATATTAGGTTTGTTCTCATAGAGTTTGTGACTGTGATCAGGTGTATCATTAGACAATGATTCTATGCCTATCTGCTGTCGCTCCGCAAAGCTATCACCGCTGCCAAAAGTAGGCTGCGGTTTTCTTGGCATGTCGTTGTTTTGACTATGAAGATGCACGATAGACTTATTTGAAGACCAAACATCGCTCTTACGGTCCGCCAGGCCTTGGGCGTTACTCGCAATAGACGCAATGGTGATAGAAAGGGCTGTTAAAGTGATAGTGATGTACTTGGGAATCATGGTGTAATCTCCTGCTTCTTGCCCGAATGGGCCTCGTTACTGTTAGTTAAGCAGGTGATTCTGAATCCACCCTGAATGCCAATGTTTTTTCGGATTTAAAATGGATGGCTATTATTTTAATTTTCAGTTTGGCTTCAGTTAAACATGTTAAATATACTTGCGAGTTAACTTAGATTTCTGCGTTTGGAGGCTTAAGCCTCCTTTTTTGTATGTCCGCCGTACTCTTGGAGGTGTAAGGCCCTCCGTAAACTGGCCACAGCGAATGGAGTGAAGGGCAGCTACGGGCAGTATCGCCCATGGGGAAAGCGTGGATCGTAAACCATGAGCTGATAAACAAGAACTGGATACACGGCGGCGAGCAGGCAAGAAGCCGCGGAGTTCTTGTGGCTAAGGCAGCGCACGCTCAATAATTAAGTGCAATCCCCTCTAATCGAGTATCGTGTTGCCATGCGAAATCATTATCACCACCTCACCACTACTGACCGTGTGACGCTTATGTTGATAATGCGTCAGGGGCAGTCTCCGGGCCAAAGCCGGGTTTGACTTGCACTGAATGACAATCTGGGTTGTTAGGCCATGTCATTCAGTGCTTATCGTTTAACTATTTAGAAGTTATATTGGGCAGCGAACAGTAGCCGACTGGCGTCGCCATCGTCGCCATCCACCTCATCTACCATGTAGTAGGCGTATTCAATACCCATGGTTACGTTCTTTTGAAGGTGCCACTGGTAGTTGATCATAGCGCTGGTGTTGGTTTCGTGCTTGTCGCCAATAACGGCAGATCCCAAGTCTTGTTCAGCATCGTCCCAATCGACTTCGGTCATGCCAACACCGGCATTGATTGAACGATCACTCCCAAGGTCAATCGTTAAGCCAACCGTGCCCCCGTACCCACTGATGAGTTCAAGGTTTCCACTACCATCGACATAGCCGTCTTCTGCAGCGAAATTCTCCCCGGAGCGATATAGATAAGTATTTGCGCCATTGGTGTAGTTGATAACGCCATAGAGCTTGAGGCTATCCGTGGCAGAGAGGGTAACTGCTGCAAATGCCCCGTAGCCTATAGCATCATCATCGTTTGTGCCGGTGTCGTAGCTGACTTGTCGCAAAATCGCGGCGGTAGAATAGGAGAAAACGCCGGATTTGTTTTCAAGCCGCGCCGTTAGAACGGGAAGTCCTTCTTTTTCAGCATCTCCGCCTGCGCCATCAATTAATCCACTATAACTAAGAGGTTCTTCTGCAGAAATGGATAGAGGGCCGTTTGTATAGCGCAGCTGTGCGGCTCGGAACTGCACTCCCGCGTTTCCTGGGAGAGCGTCAAAATCCAGGGTGGGCGTAAACCCGACAAAGCTTGTGTAGTTGGACCAGTTTTGTCCTGCCATCCAGCCCATGTACTCACCATACGCATGTCGGAGTCGCAAGCTGCCTGGACGGAAATCGCCCTCAACCACGACCTTAACGTCGTGCGGCAACATAGCCTTCACCCCTAGGCGGCTTTGAACCGCGTCTGCGCCAAAATGACCGGATATTTCGTTGTCCTCGTCATCGCCGGTATTCACCTTGCTGAAATCCCCGGAGCGAGTACTGTTAGAAATGTCTTCGTCGACATCGTAGGAAGCGTTGAGGCGGGCGTAACCATATATCTCTGCACTATACTCCATCCCATCGCTGGTCTTCCCTGCGATACCCAGCGCCATTGTCGATCCAGCGAAGCCGAGAGCTAGTACAGAGGTCGCCGCCCGAACTGCAATTGTTATTGTGTTGCGGTTCATTGAAGTGTTCTCCGTGCGTTATTGTTGTGTTGCGTCTTCTTCAAAGTAGTTACGGATTAATGACAATTCAAACAGATTGCACATTATTTATACCAAGGTCTAAAGGCCCTCCAGAGGCGGCCGCAGGCGTTAACAGCCACTCACACATGGGCGTCTTATTTTTCGGTCCAGTCCTGAACATTTCGCGTAGATAGCAAGCATGAATGAATCAAGCCCGTTCCTGGACTCGTGTACCCTTGCCTTTATCGATCTGGAAACCACCGGTGGTAATGCGTCGTGTGACCGTATTACGGAGGTTGGTATCCGTTTCTGGCGCAACGGCGAGGTTGTCGATGAATGGCAAACGTTACTTAACCCCCAGACCCGTATTTCCCCCTTTATAGAACAACTGACGGGCATTACGAACGCCATGGTGGCGGACGCACCCCTGTTCGAAGATGTCGCCGACACGCTGCGCGAGAAACTTAAGGATTGTGTGTTCGTCGCCCACAACGCCCGCTTCGACTATGGCTTCGTCAAAGCGGAATTTCGTCGGTTGGGGCAGGCCTTTTCGGCGCGAGTGCTTTGCACCGTGAAGTTGTCGCGCCGGCTCTATCCCGCTTATCGGCGTCACAATATGGATGAGCTCATCGCACGCCATGGCTTACCGGTTGTCGAGCGCCATCGGGCCATGGGCGATGTTCATGCGATGCATGCCTTTTTCGAAACGGCGCTGGCCGATCATGGCTATGGGATGGTGGAGCACACATCCCGTGCATTATTGAAGCGGCCTAGCATCCCGTCGCATTTGCCCAACGACGTGCTGGATACGTTGCCCCAGTGTCCGGGTGTCTATCGATTCTATGGCGAAAACGACGTGCTGCTCTATGTGGGGAAGAGCACCAATATCCTGCAGCGGGTGGCCTCGCATTTTTCTGGCGATCACAACTCACACCGCGGGATACGCATGTCCCAGAGCCTGCGCCGGGTGGAATGGACCGAGACCGCAGGTGAACTGGGCGCTTTGTTGCTGGAACTGAAACAGATCAAAACCCTGAGCCCGCTATACAACCGGCGCTCCCGCCCGGCGAAAAATCTGGTAAGTATCGAGCTGAGGCAGAACGATCAGGGATACCTTCAGGCTCGGCTGGTGCGTGAAATCGAGCCCCACCGGCTAGGCGATTACTATGGCCTTTTTCGCAGTATTCGCGATGCCGAGCGAGCGTTGAAGGGCATTTCGGCGAAGAACGAACTCTGCAACCGGCTACTCGGCTTGGAGTTTGGAAACGAGGGCCCCTGCTTCCAGAGGACCCTTGGCCGGTGTAAGGGGGCCTGCGATGGCGGCGAAGACGTCACCCGCTACAATCTGCGCACCCAGATCGGCTTCCACGCACTGCGCCTGAAAACCTGGCCGTGGGCGGGCCCCGTCGGCGTCGTTGAGCATAATCCCCGGCGAGAACGCACCGATATCCTGGTTATCTATAATTGGATGCATATCACGACGCTGCATGATGAAAGCGACATGAGCGATCTCTCTCTGCGCGGGCAGAGTGTTACCTTCGATCTGGATTCCTATAAACTGGTGATTAAAGCCTTGCATCAGCGCGACGGCCATCGTCGCCGCCTCATTGAGCTGCCGGCCGTTCACTCGCCGGATATCCTGATGCCTGACGCGAATACCGGTTGATCACCGAATAAAATCCAGAGCCGTAGGGGGAATATTGACGCTGAATGTGGGGTTGCTGTTGCTTCCAGGGGCGTCCGCATTGTCTTATGCCGCTGCGGTCGAGCCGCTGCAGGCGTGTAACCGGCTGCTGGGCGAGAACAGCTTTGCCCTTCGCCATTTAGGACTCGGCGCCGCTTTCAGCTCCGGGTTGCCCTTGCCGGAAACGCCGCTTGGCGACTGCCTCGACAACTTCCACTGGCTTCTCGTCGTGGGCGGCCATGCACCGTGCCGGGGATTGCCCGCAGATCTGACGCAAACCCTCGTTGATCGTTGTAACGCCGTTCCTGTCGTGGGCGGACTGGCCAGTGGCTCGTTGGTGCTAGCGGATGCTGGCCTGCTGGATGGCTATCGGGCGACGCTGCATGGCTTGCCAGCGCCGGAATTGCGCCAGCGCTATAGCGGCGTGCGGCTTGCAGACGATGTCTTCTGCGTCGACCGCAACCGCCTGACCTGCCGTGGCGCCACGGCCGCCCAGGATTTGATGATTTGGACCATCGGTCGTGAGCTGGGTCGGGACGTTGCCGAGGCCCTGGCGCAATGGTTTGTCCGCGAGCGGGTTGGCGAGCCCGAATTGGGGGCCGGTGCGGAACTGGATCAGGCTACGCGGTCTGAACAACCGGCTCTGGCCGAAGCGGTGGACTTGATGTTCGCCAACATCGAAGAGCCGCTATCCGGCGACGACATTGCCGGCCATGTCAATCTCTCACGCCGGCAGCTCGAGCGACTATTCCGTAAGTACCTCGACACAGTGCCTTCCCGCTATTACCTCAAGATCCGTCTGGACAAGGCGCGAGAGCTGGTGCGCAGCAGCGGGCTCAGCCTGACGGATATCGCCATGGCCTGTGGATTTTCCTCGGGGGCGCATTTCAGTACCACTTACCGTAACGCATTTGGGTTGACGCCGTCCGAAGATCGGGAGGTTTAAAAACGGGTCTCTCATCTGGCTACATTTAACGACCCTGGCCCCAACCCAGGTCGCATTCCTGTAACGCCCGGGTCGCAAACATGAAAGCGACATCGTTCCCATCCGTCTAGACTGCCTGCAGCGTGTGCCAATACAACGAGAGGATGTTATGACTACAGCCGCCATTACCCGTGCCATGTTCGATGACGTTATGGTTCCCAATTATGCCCCGGGCAAGATCATCCCGGTACGCGGCGAAGGTTCGCGAATCTGGGATCAGGAAGGGAAGGAGTACGTGGACCTGGCCGGCGGGATCGCGGTGACCTCTCTGGGCCACGCCCATCCCGGTCTGGTGGGTGCACTGACCTCCCAGGCGGAGAAGATCTGGCACCTGTCCAATGTCATGACCAACGAGCCGGCGATTCATCTGGCCAAAACCCTGTGTGATCTGACTTTCGCCGAGCGTGTGTTCTTCGCCAACTCCGGCGGTGAAGCCAACGAAGCCGCCTTCAAATTGGCTCGCCGCTACGCGTGGCAGCACCACGGCCCGGACAAGCACGAAATCATCGCGTTCAAAAACAGTTTTCACGGACGCACCCTGTTTACCGTGTCCGTCGGTGGCCAGCCAAAATACCTGGAAGGCTTCGAGCCTGCGCCCCAAGGCATTCATCATGCGGACTTCAACGACCTGGCCAGTGTCGAGAAACTGATTTCCGACAAGACCTGTGCCATCGTCGTCGAGCCGATCCAGGGTGAAGGCGGCATCCTACCGGCGAAGCCCGGCTTCCTCGAAGCCCTGCGCGAGCTGTGCGATAAGCATGACGCCTTGCTGGTCTTCGATGAGGTACAAACCGGTGTTGGCCGCACCGGCCACCTTTACGCCTATCAAAAATACGGCGTGACCCCGGATATTCTCTCGACCGCCAAAGCTCTGGGTGGGGGCTTCCCTATCGGGGCCATGCTGACCACCGCCAAGATCGCAGACAGCTTGGGCGTGGGCACTCACGGCAGCACCTATGGCGGCAACCCGCTGGCCTGTGCCGTAGCTCAGCGCGTGATCGATATCGTCAGCCAGCCGGATGTGCTCAAAGGCGTGGAAGCCCGTTCGCTGCGTTTGCGTCAGGGGATGGAAGCCATCGGCGAGAAGTATGGTGTATTTGATCACGTCCGCGGTGCTGGCCTGCTGCTCGGCGGTGTGCTGTCCGAGAAGTGGCAGGGCAAGGCCAAGGATTTCCTCAATGCCGGCCTGGACGAAGGCGTCATGGTTCTGGTGGCCGGTCTGAACGTGGTGCGTCTGGCGCCATCCCTGATTATTCCTGAATCCGATATCGACGAAGCCCTAGTGCGTTTCGAGCGCGCCGTCGCCAAGGTCGCTGGCTAAGTCCTCAACAAAGGGCCTGCGCTGATTGCGCAGGCTCCGGCGTTTGCCGCGAATAACAGGAGAACAGGAACTATGTGGATAGTCCGCCCCGCACGGCATGAGGATCTGGCCGGCATCGAGAAGCTGGCGACCGGTCACGGTGCCCGCGTTTCCACCTTGCCCCAGTCCCGGGACAAGCTGAGCGAGAAAATCGACCATTCGCTACGCTCTCTGGCAAGCGATCCGGCCCTGCTGGAGCGCGAGCGGTTCCTGTTCGTGCTGGAGGATAGCGAAACCGGCAAGATCCACGGCACCGCCGGCATCGACGCCCGTGCGGGTAATGGCCAGCCGTTTTACAACTACCGCCGCGACGAGCTGATTCACGCCTCCCATGAGCTGGATGTCTCCAAGCGCGTGGCGGTGCTCTACCCGACCCACGAGCTGACCGGCGATACCTTGCTGTGTTCGTTTACGATCGATCCCGAGCTGCGTGATGGCGACGCGTTCGAGCTGCTGTCCCGGTCCCGTCTGTTGTTTATCGACCGGCACCGGGAGCGCTTTGCCAACGATCTGGTGGTGGAAATCCAAGGCGTACAAACCGAAGAGGGCGACGCGCCATTCTGGGATAGCCTGGGCCGCCACTTCTTCCACATGGATTTTGCCACTGCGGACTACTATTCCGGCGTGAAGAGCAAGACCTTCATCGCCGAGCTGATGCCGCCCAACCCGATCTACGTCACGCTTTTGTCCGAAGCGGCTCAAACAGCGATCAGCCAGCCTCACGAAGCCGCCGAACGCACCTGTCAGTTGCTGGAGCGTGAAGGCTTCCGCATGGGCAAGCATATCGACATCTTTGACGGCGGCCCGGTGCTGGAAGCCCGTACCGACGCATTAAGTACGCTCACTAGCCGTCGCATCAAGACCGTTCGCCGGGGTGAAGGCAGCCGCGGGCTTCGTTACCTGGTGGCCAATGGCGAGAGCGAAGCTTTCCGCTGCACCTTGACCAACGTCAGCGATGGGCTGGGTGACGTCGTCCGATTAAATACGTCGGTTGCCGATGTGCTCCAGGTGAGTGACGGCGACGACTTGATTCTGGTCGCTCTATAAAGGGGGAACACGCATGAATGGGAGAAAGTACGCATGCTATTGATTCGACCCATTAACCAGGGCGATCTGGAAGACTTGCACAAAATGGCCGAAGGAGCCGGCAAGGGCCTGACGTCACTGCCCCCCAACCGCGATCTCCTGGCCCGCAAGATTGCGCGTTCGGAGGATACCTTCGGCGAGCGCTGCGAGCCGGAAGCGGGCATGTACCTGTTCGCGCTGGAAGATACCGCTCAGGGTAAGTGCGTGGGTATCAGTGGTATCGAGGCTCGCGTGGGTCTGGACGAAGTCTGGTACAACTACCGGTTGAGCACGACGGTCAATGCCTCGCGGGAGCTGGGCGTCCATGTGCGCACGCCGACCCTGCATCTGACCAACGACATGACCGATACCAGCGAGATCTGTTCGTTGCTGCTGTCGAAAACCCATCGCCAGGGGGGGAATGGCCTGCTGCTATCCCGCTGCCGTTTTCTGTTTATGGCGGATTTCCGGAATCTTTTCTCCGAGAAGGTGTTTGCGGAAATGCGCGGCTATTCCGACGAGAATGGCCGCAGTCCATTGTGGGACGCTCTGGGCCGCCGGTTCTTCGATATGGACTTCAGCGAGGCGGATTTTCTGTCCGGCATGGGCAACAAGTCCTTCATCGCCGAATTGATGCCGAAATATCCGATTTACCTGCCGCTACTGCCGCAATCCGCGCGGGAGGTGGTGAGCCAGGTTCACGAAAACACCAAGCCCGCCCTGCGAATGCTTCAGGCCGAAGGGTTCAACTTCAATGGCCTGGTGGACATCTTCGATGCCGGCCCGGTGGTTGAAGCGTTTATTCACAACGTACGCACGGTGCGGGAAAGCATCAAGCGCCACGTGCTCGTTACGCGTCAGCCGGTAGAATTGGATGTGCCTGCCGAACAGCGCGTCATGGTGTCCAACCGGTCGTTCCGCGATTTTCGCGTGACCACGCTGCCCATGAAATGCATCAAGCCAGATACCGTGAGCATGCCCGCCGAAGTGGCGGAGGCGCTGCAGGTATCCTCCGGGGACATGGTGCGTCTCTCGCCGCTGAAAGACGGCGCGAATGTCCGCACGGCCAAATAATTCAGAGAAGGAGTGACAGATGAGTATCGAACTGACCGGAGAACTTCTGATTCAGGGTAAATGGCTGACCGGCCACGGCCCGGACATGGAATCCCTGCAGCCGGTTTCCGGTGACACCGTCTGGAGTGGCCAGAGCGCCGACGTGGAAGATGTGGATGCCGCCGTGCGCGCCGCGAGGGCGGCCTTCCCCGAGTGGCGCCGCAAGACCTTCGAGGAGCGCCTGGCCATTGTCGAAGCCTTCGGCAAGGAGCTCGAAGCGCATAAGGAAGAGTTGGCCCACACCATCGGTGAGGAGACCGGTAAGCCGCTATGGGAGTCGCGTACCGAAGTGGCGGCGATGATTGGCAAGATCGGTATTTCCAAGAAAGCCTACGAGGATCGTACCGGCTATTCCGAGTCCGCTATGGCCGGTGGTCAAGCGGTTCTGCGTCACCGGCCTCATGGCGTGGTGGCTGTATTCGGACCTTACAACTTCCCGGGCCACCTGCCCAACGGGCACATCGTTCCGGCGCTGCTGGCAGGCAATACCGTTATCTTTAAGCCCAGCGAAATTGCGCCCGCCGTGGCCGAGCTGACGGTCCGCCTCTGGATCAAGGCGGGATTGCCGGACTCGGTCATCAGCCTGCTTCAAGGTGAGAAGGAGGCGGGTATCGCGCTGGCGGGGCATCCGGGCATCGACGGCTTGTTCTTTACCGGCAGCTCCAACGTTGGCCATCAGCTACACCAGCAGTTTGGCGGTCAGCCGGAGAAAATCCTCGCACTGGAGATGGGTGGCAATAATCCGCTGATTGTCCAGGATATCTCGGACATGGACGGCGCCGTACATCACGCCATCCAATCCGCTTTTCTCTCCGCTGGACAGCGCTGTACCTGTGCGCGCCGTCTGCTGGTTCGCAAAGGCAAGGAGGGCGATCAGTTTATCGAGCGCCTCGTCGAAGTCGCCAAGAGCATCAAGGTCGGCCGCTTCGACGCCGACCCCCAGCCATTCATGGGTTCGCTGGTATCGGCCGCTGCGGCGCAGCGACTAGTGGATGCTCAGGCTAACCTGTTGGAGAAAGGCGCCAAGTCACTGCTGGAACTGCGCCGTGCGGATGACGGCCCCGCCATGCTGACGCCAGGCATTATCGATATCACTGACGCCGATGATGTCGAGGATGAAGAGTTTTTCGGTCCGCTGCTGAGCGTCATTCGCTACGACGACTTCGATCAGGCCCTGGCCATCGCGAATGACACGCGTTATGGGCTGTCCGCCGGCATCCTGACCGACGACCGTAAACTTTACGAACGGCTGACCGAGGAAGTCCGTGCCGGTATCGTCAACTGGAACCGTCCGCTCACCGGCGCCAGCAGTGCCGCGCCGTTCGGCGGCGTGGGCGCCAGCGGCAACCATCGTCCGAGCGCCTACTACGCGGCGGATTACTGCGCTTGGCCGATGGCCTCGCTGGAATCCGACAAGAGCGCGATGCCGGACAGCCTGGCCCCGGGCCTGAGCTTCGAATAGAGACAAGGCCAGGCTAGTGCAACGTGCCACGATACTAAATGTAGCCGACGCTTCAGCTTCGGAGGGGACGCCAGTCCCCCGATAGTTCCCGGCAGGCTTGCGCCTGCTCCGAAGCTAAAGCGTCGGTTACATCGGTGGTACTGCCTCCGTTAAGCCGAGCCAACACGGATTTATCAAGACGATTTCCAGCGAGGTTTGCATGACCCAACACGCCACAGAAGCCAATTTCGACGGTCTGGTTGGACCGACCCACAATTACGCGGGCCTGTCCTGGGGTAATGTGGCCTCTAAATCCAACGTCAGTGCGGTATCCAACCCCAAGGAAGCGGCGCTCCAGGGCCTTAAAAAGATGAAGATCCTGGCGGACCGGGGGTTTGTTCAAGGCATTCTGCCGCCCCATGAACGTCCGCATATTCCCACGCTGCGCAAGCTGGGCTTCACGGGCAGTGACGCCGACGTGCTGGCTGCGGCGGCGAAAAGCAACCCGGTGATTCTCTCCGCTGCGGCTTCCGCCTCCACGATGTGGACCGCCAATGCGGCCACGGTTTCACCGAGTGCGGATACCAAGGATCACCGGGTACACTTCACCCCGGCGAACCTGAGCGCCAAGTTCCACCGCTCCATCGAGCACGAGGTGACCGGGCGGGCACTGGCTTCCATCTTTACGGATGAAGCCTACTTCGCCCACCACAAGGCCCTGCCTTCCGTCAGTCACTTCGGCGACGAGGGCGCAGCCAACCACACGCGCCTGTGCAGTGCCTACGGCGAGCCGGGTGTGGAGCTGTTCGTATACGGGCAGACCGCTTTCGACGAAGCCGCGCCTGCGCCAAAGCGTTTCCCGGCACGCCAGACCCTGGAAGCCTCCCAGGCTATCGCCCGCTTGCATGGCCTGAGCGATAACCACGCGGTGTTTGCTCAACAGAATCCGAGCGCGATCGATGCCGGTGTGTTTCACAACGACGTGATCGCGGTGGGTAACGGCAACGTGCTGTTCTACCACGATCAGGCTTTTCTCAACGAGGAAAGGGTGCTGGCGGATATCCGCGGCAAGCTGAAGGGAGCCGAACTGCAAGGCGTGCGGGTTAGTTCCGACGAGGTGCCTATCGCCGATGCCGTGAGCTCCTACCTGTTCAACAGTCAGTTGCTGACTCAGAAAGACGGCTCCATGCTCCTCGCCGTGCCGGGAGAGTGTCGAGAGATCGATTCCGTCAGCCGCTACCTCGACAACCTGGTGGCCCAGGGCGGTCCGATCAGCACGGTGGAAGTGTTCGACGTGAAGCAGTCGATGCGCAACGGCGGCGGTCCGGCCTGCCTGCGTCTGCGGGTCGTACTGACCGACGACGAACTCAAGGCCATGCACGATGGAGTGCTACTCAACGATGCCCTGTACGAGCGTTTGGTGACGTGGGTGGAAGGCCATTACCGGGACGAGTTAACCCAGGCGGATCTGGCCGACCCGATGCTGCTTGATGAGTGCCGGCATGCGTTGGACGAATTAAGCGGTATCCTTGGGCTGGGCTCGATCTACGATTTCCAGCGGTAGCGCTTGCGGGAAACCCGTGGGCGCCTTCGACGCCTCAGAAGCTGAAGCTTCTGCTACATACTCGAGTTAATCTCAAAATGTAGCCGATGCTTCAGAGGGTGTTGCAAAACTACTGCGCTCGGCCATGCGGCGTTGGAAATCCGCTCAAAATGCTCATTTACTATCAGTAAACTGCGCTTTTTCGCGAATTTCCGCCTTGCCTGGCCTTCGCTCGCTACGTTTTGCAACACCCTCTTCAGCTTCGGAGCAGCCTGCAGGGCTGCCCTGGCGAAGACGCATCCCGGGGTGAAAGCCCCAGCCGGCCATCTATTCCGCTCTAAAACCCATCAGGCCTTAATCGATCGCACCAGCATCTCCATGGTGTGCTTGATTAGGGCATCGCAGGGATACATTGCCAGCGGCCCGTCGTCCCCCATTTCCTGCTGGCACATCATAATAACGCCATGGAGCGCGCCCCGTAGATAAAGCGCGGTCTGGAACGGATCCTTGACCTGTTCGGCGCTGATGCTCCCGTCTTTCAGGCCCACATCCAGCGCTTCCACCATCAACTGCATGCTCTCAAGTTCACAGCCGGTCATGACCTGGACTTCGTCGTCGTCGGCATCCTGCATGGCGGTGCTCGCCTTGGTCAGTGCCTCGAAGTAGTCCGGCTCCTCCTGCCAGAAACGATAGTAGGACTGGCCTACGGCCATGATCTTCTCCAACCCGGAATCCGCCGAATCCAATGCCGCGCGGAACCGCTCCCGAAGCCGCTCGGCGGCCCGTAGCATGATGCCTCGTTGGATCGCTGCTTTGTCTTTGAAATAAACATAAAGCAGGGCGCGACTCAGGCTGGCGGTGCGGGCGATATCGTCCATTGACGTTCGGTCGTAGCCTTTCTCGCCGAACATGGTTTCGGCAGCGTCCAGGATGGTGTCTTGTCGCTGCTGCTTTTCCCGTTCCCGCCGTTTTTGCAGGTCGCTCATAAGCTTGCCCTTCCGCTGCGAGCGGCGTACCGCTGGAATGAAATGAACCGTGATCCGATTCGCAACTCTATGCATAGATGAATCGTTGACAAAGTGTCAAAGAGTGACATCATGTCTAAAATCATCCGGTAATCGGCGCAGGAAGACAAGTCCGCATAGGCCGCATTGTTACTCCACGCCAATGTCACTCCACGCCAACGCCCGCTAGCAGGTGACGCTCCATGAGCCCGACGATCCGCGCTTTCATGCCCTTTATCCCTCTCCTTCTGACCGGCGTGCTGGCGGGTTGTGCCGACTCCGTCAGCGCTCCCGCCGCGTCCGCATCCGCGATCACCGTACGCACAGCGCCGGTGACCACCCGCGAATCCGCTACCGAACCCCTGCGGTTTGCCGGCATCGTTCAGGCCCGGCAACGGGCGACGTTGACATTTCAGGTCAGCGGAACTTTGCGGGAGCGGCCTGTCGCGTTGGGCGAGCAGGTGGAGTCCGGCCAAGTGCTGGCCACACTCTACAATCCGGGGTTGGAGCCGGCACGGGATTCTGCCGCCGCGCGACTGCAAGAGCTGCAAACACAGCTCGATCAGGCCCGCCGGGAGTCGGATCGGTCCGGCAAACTGTTTAAGCGAGGCGTGGTATCCGAACAGACCCTGGAGCAACTGGACGCCCGTCGGGACAGTCTGGAAGCGGGTGTCGCCACCGCACGGGCCGCCTTGGCAGAGGCTCGGCGTATGGTGTCCGAGAGCACGCTGAAGGCACCCTTTTCCGGGCGGGTGGAAGCCTTGCTGGTAGAACGAGATGAGTTTGTGAGCGCAGGCCAGCCGGTAGCGCGTATGTCGTCTCCCAGCGGCCGCGAAGTGGAACTGCGTGTGCCGGCCTACTTGCTGGAACAGGTCCGGCTCGGCCAGAAACTGCCCATCTGGTCGGTACAGGATCGCCGTCGTCCCCCGGTGTCCGGCGATATTGTCGAAATCGCCTCGCCCAGTGCCGTGCGGGGTGAGTTGCATGCGGTTCTGGTTGGTGTGCCCGGTGGTACGTTGGAGGCGGGCGTCCCCGTCGAAGTCGGCATCGCGCCACCGTCGGAATCGTTGACCACCGTACCGCTGCTTTCGATTATCCGCTCCGCCACCGGTACCAGTGTTTTTCGCGTCGTCGAGGACGGTGATCGTCCCTCCGCCGAGCGGGTGAGCGTCACTGTCGAGCGCATTGCCGGGGAACAGGCGATTATCGGTGAGGGTTCGCTCGAAGCCGGCGATCAGGTGGTCTATGCCGGCATGACGCGTGTCACACAGGGCGATGCGGTGGAGATTCTACCGTGACCGCCCGCCTGCTGCGCTGCCAGCGTTTGCTGGGCATGGTGGTGATCATGCTCTGCCTGCTGGGGATTGCGGCCTACAGCACAATGCCGCGCCAAGAAGATCCCTCGTTTCCTTACCGTGCGGGGATGCTGACGGTTAGCTACCCCGGCGCTAATGCTGACGCTGTCGAACGTCTGGTCATGCGACCGCTGGCGGATGAGCTTTTGCAGGTTGAGGAAGTGGATTTCGCTTCAGGTACCGCACGCACCGGCGTTGCCGTGGTCAACATCCGCCTCAACGATGATATTTACGACACCGATGCGGCCTGGGACCGGGTACGCCAGGCCATGGAACGGGCACGGCTTGAGTTTCCGGATGACGTCGGCCGAATGGCCCTGGAGGATCGGCTGATCGATATTCCGGCCATCGTGCTGGCGGTGGGCGGTTCGCCTTCGATCACTGAACTGTCAGGTCAGGCGGAACGCCTCAAGAACAATCTGCTGGATATCCCCGGTGTGTCCCGCGTCGAACTGGACGGGGACGTGGATGAGCAGATCACCCTGGCGCTCGACGATGCGGCGCTCTATCGCCTGGGCATTTCTCCGTCCCGCGTGCTCGATACTCTGGCCCAGCGTAATCAAGTGATCCCGGGCGGCTTCCTCGTGGTGGACGGTCAGCGGCTGTCGATCCTGCCCAACAGTGAATTCGACGACATCGATGCCATTCGCGCCACGCCGATTGAGTTGCCGGATGGCTCCCAGGTACCGCTGGCTGCGGCTGCCGAGGTCTGGCGTGGACCGGTGGAACCGCGTCAGCCGGAAACCTGGTATGACGGCGAGCGGGTGGTTCTGCTGTCGTTGATCATGGAAGAGGGCACCACGGATGCCATTCGCTTCGGCGAGCGGGTGCGCGAGCGCTTGGCTGAAATACAGGGCGACTTTGCGCCCTACACCCTCAAGGAAATGTTCTTCCAGCCGGACAAGGTGGAAGATCGGTTGGACAATCTGGCCTGGAGTCTGGTGCTATCGGTTGTCATTATCGTCGCCGTGGTGTTTACCGGAATGGGCATTCGGATGGGGTTGCTGGTGGCGACCATTCTGCCCATGGTGGCGCTGATCAGTATCGGCCTGTATGACTTGGGTGGCGGGGTGCTGCATCAGATTGCCGTCATCGGTATGGTCATATCGCTGGGCATCCTGATCGATAACGCCATCGTGATTGTCGAAAATATTCAGGCCCTGCTGGATCAGGGCGTCCGCCGGCTGGATGCGCTTAAGCAGTCGGTCCGGGAACTGGCCGGTCCGCTGGGCGCGTCAACCGGCACCACGCTGGCGGCCTTTGCACCTTTGCTGCTGTCCAAGGGGGGTACGGCGGATTTCACTCGGGGCATTCCGGTGATGATCATGCTGACGCTCTCGATCAGCTACCTGCTGGCGATTTCGGCGGTGCCGTTGCTGGCGAGCCGGTTCTTGAAACCACGCAAACAGGTGCGAGCGGATCGTCTGGCAGGTCTGGCCCGATTCCTCGGCGGGTTGGTTTCGAAGGCGCCAGGCCTGCTGGTGCTGGCCGGTCTGGTTATGGTCGCGGCCAGCGTCGCGCTGACCCCGTTCCTCAAGCAGCAATTCTTCCCCAACGCCGACCGGCCCCGGGTGATTGTTGAGATGCACATGCCGGAGGGAACGGACCAGGCAAGGACAGCCAGCATTGCAGCGGAACTTGAGAAGGCCATTCGCAGCCGGCCGGAAACCGTTAACGTCCACCGTTTTGTCGGCTTTACCGGCCCCAGTTTTTACTACAACCTCCAGCGTGCGCCGCAGGCGCCCAACCGGGGCCGTATCGTGGTGAAGACCGGGACTCTGGCGCAGACCACCGGCCTGGTCCACTGGATTCGCGACTACGCCGCCCAGGCCCTACCTGAACTGGACCTGACCGTCGGTATCCTGGGGCAAGGCCCGCCCCGGGCGGCGCCGGTCGAAGTCCGGCTGTACCATCCGGACGATGCTGTGCGTGCAGAGGCTATCGAACAGGTCTTTGCCGGTTTGCGGCAGGCGCCGGGTACTGTCGACGTTCGTCATGACCTGGATCCGGGCATTCCCAGCGTTCGCATCAACGTCGACGACGCCACGGCTGCCCGTTACGGCATCAACCGGGCGGATGTGGCCCAGAGCCTTTACGGCCAGAGTTTCGGTATCATAGCCGAGCAGTTCCGCCGTGAAGACGACCCTATCCCGCTGGTATTGCGCTCGCGGGACGGCACCCAGCTTTCCCTGTCGCGATTGCTGTCGATCAACGTCTACACCGACCGCGGCGATGCGGTGCCTTTATCCGCGATTGCCACCGTGGAGACGACCTGGGAACCGGCAGCGCGCTACCTGCGCAACGGCGTTCGCGTGAATACCGTAACGGCCAATCTAGAAACCGGTTACAGTTTCAGTCAGGCTCTGAACGGATTGCAGGATTATCTGGTGCAGAATCCGCTCCCGTCCGGGACGCGTTTGGAGTATGGCGGCGACGCCGAAGGCTCCGACGATGCCAACAATGCGCTGCTGACCACCGCGCCCATCGGTGTGCTACTACTGCTATTCTTCTTGTTGTTGCAGTTCAACTCGTTCAAGCGGGTAGGAATTATTCTGCTGACCGTACCGCTGGCGACGGTGGGGATTTTTCCGGGACTGGTGCTCTCCGGATCGCCGTTCGGTTTTCAGTCGCTGCTGGGCGTGATTGCGCTGGTGGGGATTGTGGTGAACAACGCTATCGTCCTGCTGGATGTGATGGATCGCAAGCTGGAGGCGGGCGAGTCGATTCGCGATGCGGTGCGGATGGCGGTGGAGCAGCGCACGCGGCCGATCCTGCTGACGACCGGGACGACGGTTGCGGGGTTGTTGCCGCTGGCTTTTTCCAGTTCGACGCTGTGGCCGCCGATGGCTTGGGCCATTATCTCGGGCCTTTTGGCTTCGACGGTCCTGACGCTGTTGGTGGTGCCATCGCTATGCATCAAGGTGATTCGGGGGCGGGTGCCGGATATGGAGAATGTGCCGGCTTGACCAGTGTCGCTGATGGGAGCGGACCGCCCCATCAGCGACACTGGAGGTCGCCTATGACTTCTCTCTGACCAATAACCCCACGCGCTGCCCAACCGGGACATTCCGGTTCGGAAAGATAATCGCCTCCGGTCGGTCGCCGACCCGGTACGTCGTCTCATTATCTTCCCAAATCACCGTCCCGGGTTCATAAGCCGTAAAATTAGCTACGTCATCGGGCACGTGAAACCGGAAGCTATCGCCGGTGTTGAGAATTTCGTGAACGACTTCGAATACGGCCAGCTCTTGAGAGCGAGCCGGCTTGGGCGTCGGTTTACCTTTCAGCAGGCGACGTAAGGCGCTCTGGACGCCGGTAAAACGGCTGAGATCGTTCTGGCCGAATGGGCTAACCTTGCCCAGCTCGATGGTAAAGCTCTCGGCACCCAGGTGGGTCGAGGAGAACGATGAAAACGTTGTGCCGCTCTTGTGCTGCAGTAGCAGCGTCGGCACGTCGGCTTCCAGCAGGAAATCGCATTGCCGTTGCGGCACCGTACGTCCTTCCACAAAGGGATAGAGCGCAAACTTCTCCCGATGCGAAGGGCGAATCGCCGTATGCAGGTCATAGTGCACCAATGCGCCCGCTCCCTTCGCGAACTCCCGGCATACCGATTCCAGCAGCGCGGCTCTGTTTGCTTCCGGCGTACCCGCATAGGGTGCCTTGGCATGGGCGCCGGCGAAAAGACGGTTCATGTTGAACTCGACGAAGCGGTCGCCCTTTGCCATCGATGGCGGATTGCCGAGTATCAGCAGCGTGCGTTTTCCCAGGGTCCACTCGCCATCAAGCAGCTCATTGACCAAGCCGTTGACAACCTCGATGGGGGCGGTTTCGTTCCCGTGTACACCGGCAGAGACGATCAGCCGCTCGCCGTCCCCGTGGGGTGGCGTCAGCTCGAGCAGACCGGTATCCAGAAGCTCGATACGGGCGCCGTCCGGCAGCGTGACGGCCACCGGTGAGGACGATTGGCCGTGAGAGGCGAGGGTGTGAGCGAGCCAATCAGGCTCGCCGTCGAACAGGTTTTCTCGTACAGACATGATTAATTGGCTGGCTTGAGGTGCCGAAGCATCCGTTTTTCAAGGTGTCGGAAGATAAACACGATGGTGAAGGTCAGCGCCATGTAGATCAGCGCCACCGCGATAAAGGCGTCGAACGGCGCATAGAAGCGCGAGTATATATCTCTGGCTGCGCCGGTGAGGTCGACAATGGTCACCACGCTGGCGATGGCGCTGGCGTGGAGCATGAAAATCACCTCGTTCGAGTAGGCCTGTAGTGCCCGCCGCGCCGCGCTGGGCAGGATAATACGGCGGACCCGCATGATCCAGGACATGCCATAGGCCTTGGCGGCCTCGATTTCTCCATGAGGCGTCGCCACGATAGCGCCGCGAATGATCTCCGTGGTATACGCCGTGGTGTTGAGCACAAAGGCCAGCAGGGCCGGGTAGAACGGCTGCTTGAAGATCACCCACCAGAACGTGTCCTGGATACCTTCGATCTGCGCCACACCGTAATAGATGATGTAGAGCTGAATCAGCAGCGGCGTGCCGCGGAAGAGGTAGGTATAGAGCCAAACCGGGGCATTGATTAGCGGATTGCGGGAGGTGCGCATCAGCGCCAGCGGGATGGAGAGTACCAAGCCGATGATCAGCGACAGGAATACCAGTTGAACCGTGGTCACCAAGCCATCCCAATAGTGCAGCATGGTGGTCGCGGTGAAGACATCGTTCTGGTTCAGCCATTCGGCAATAAATTCAGGCATGAGCTCAGTCCCCTTTGGCAACGCCGACACTGACTCGGGCATGGAGCCACTTGATGAACAGTTCCGAGATGGCCGTCAGGATAAGGTAGACGGCGGCGACCGGAATGAAGAACTTGAACGGTTCGTGCTCGGCCTTACTGGCCTGTTCCGCCACACGTACCATATCGGTCAGACCGATAATGGACACCAGCGCGGTTGTTTTGAGCAACACCTGCCAATTGTTGCCGATACCCGGCAGGGCATGGCGCAGCATCTGCGGAAACATGATGCGGCGGAAGGTATGCCAGCGGGTGAAGCCGTAGGCCTTGCCAGCTTCGATCTGACCAGAGTCGACGGCCATAAAAGCACCGCGGAAGGTTTCCGTCATATAGGCGCCAAAGATCAGGCCGATGGTCAGAACACCTGCAATAAAAGGATTGAATTGCAGAAACCAGTCGATTTCGAACTCGTAGTAGAGGAAATCGGAAATCATGTTCACCAGCACCTGGCCGCCGTAGTAGAACAGCAACATCATGACCAGGTCGGGTACGCCACGGATCACGGTGGTGTAAAAGGTCGCGCCGGCATAGAGCCCGCGGCTCCCTGAAAGCTTTGACGAGGCGCCAATCAAACCGAGGGCGAGTGCAAGTGCCAGCGATGCCAGCGCCAGTTGAACGGTGACAAATGCGCCTTCCAGCAATGAAGGGCCGTAGCCGTGCAAATCGAGCATGGATAGGTCCGAGTCAGGGACGGGCCGCCGGCTATTTTCCGGCGGCCGCGTCAGGTTTTACATCTTGATGTCGTAGCTGAAGTACTTCTTCATGATCTCGTCGTAGGTGCCGTCGTTCTTCAGTGTTTCCAGCGCGGCGTTGATCTGCTTGGCCAGGTCCTCGTCACGCTTACGCATCGCAACGCCAACGCCCTCGCCCAGCTTTACTTGCTCGCCGATTTCGTGGAAGCCTTCGCGGCCAGCCAAAACTTGCTCGCCTACCGGGTAGTCAACGAAGATCATGTCCAGACGCTCGCCTTCCAGGTCCAGGACCATGTCGTCGGCGGTGGTGTAGCGCTTGATGTCGACCACGTCGCTCATGTTCTCGGTGACGTGGCTATCCATGGTGGTGCCGCGCTGAACGCCCACGACCTTGCCTTTCAGGGCGTCCTTGTCGGACGGGTCGGTGGTTTCGTCGGTCTTGGCGAACCAGGCGCCCGGCGTGTTGTAGTAGGGTTCGGAGAACAGCACCTTCTCGGCGCGCTCAGGGGTGATAGACATGGACGACATGATGGCGTCGAACTTACGCGCCAGCAGGCCCGGAATCATGCCGTCCCATGCCTGGATAACGAAGTCGCATTGGGCGTTCATTTCTTTACACATGGCTTCGGCCAATTCAACTTCGAAACCGGTCAACTCGCCATCCGGGGTTTTGTACTCGAACGGCTCGTAGGGCACGTCAAACGCAATACGGATATTCTTCCATTCTTTTGCCTGTACCGTGCCGGCCACGAGTGCCAGTGCGCAGCTTGCTGCAACAATCAGCTTTTTCATGAGTCGCTTCTCCATTGTTTGCCGTTTGGCTTTTTTATCGGCGGTGCAGGCACCGCCTTATCTCTGAACTGTTTTGACAGGGCCAAGGTAGCACCTGCCGTGACGGATCAGAATTCGGTTTCGGGAGCCTCCGAACACCAGAAGGTATTCAGGACTTGTACCTAGGCTCCTTAGAAGTTGGGTGCCAGAAACTGTTTCATACGTTCCGAGTCGGGATTGTCGAAGACTTTTTCCGGGGTCCCTTGTTCTTCAATACGCCCTTGATGCAAGAACAGGACCTGCGAGGACACATCCCTGGCAAAGGCCATCTCATGGGTCACCACGATCATCGTGCGGCCTTCTTCGGCCAGACTCTGCATGACGCGCAACACTTCGCCGACCAATTCCGGGTCCAGGGCCGAGGTGGGCTCGTCGAACAGCATGACTTCCGGCTCCATCGCCAATGCGCGCGCAATAGCCGCACGCTGCTGCTGGCCACCGGACATCTGCGACGGGTAGTAATCTTTGCGCTCGTAGATGCCGACCTTGTGCAGGTAGCCTTCGGCACGTTCGATGGCCTCTTTCTTGGGCACTTTAAGTACGTGGATCGGCGCTTCGATGATGTTTTCCAGTACCGTCATGTGGGACCAAAGGTTGAAGCTCTGGAACACCATGGAGAGCTTGGCGCGAATCAATTCCACCTGTTTGGTATCTGCCGGAATACGCGTGCCCTTGCGATTGTGCTTGAACCGAATGGGGTCACCGTGAACGATCACCTCCCCGGATGTGGGCGTTTCCAGGAGGTTGATACAGCGCAGGAAGGTACTCTTGCCGGAACCGGAGCTGCCGATCAGCGACACCACATCGCCTTTGCGGGTTTCCAGTGAAATCCCCTTGAGGACCTCGTTATCGTTGAAGGTTTTGTGGATGTCTTTACAGATCAAGGGCGCGTTGTCCGCCATGGATGACTCCTGGTCCTGTTCTGAAACAGTCGGTACTCGATAAAGATAGACGCATTCGAGCGGCTGCACTAACCCACTGAACCACGAACTCCACGTGGTTAACGAGGCTACTGCATCCGATGCAAGAGGGTGAGGGGGGAATCTACTCGTCGAGGACTTTCGCGAGCACAAGCTTAGCCACGGGAGACTGTCCGATCAGTGCGGCCGGTTGAAGGCGCGGACGAATCACCGTAGGGATTGTTGATGGGTCTGTCGTTATTTGAAGGCTTTGCATTCTGCTTTTTCCAGCCGTCTTAGTCGGGATCACCGACCTCGGCATTGCCTTTCTCGTTTTGTGGACCTTGTCCGACAATTGCCGTGCTGATGGATTTTGCCGACACGGAAATTGCGTATGGAACGCGGCTTGATAGCATAAAGTTTTACGGACTGTTGGGGTAAAAATCAATAGGCGCATGACTTGGCTGGGATCGGCGATGCCGGTGATTTAAGACGTAAAAGTCAAAAAAACAGAGTGTAGATAGACGCTTACGGCGAACTTCATAAATACCGCGGAGGGCGATACGCGTCACAAAAAGATACGGTTTTAATCTTAACGAGGGTCTGATTCTGTTAGTTTTTACGGCATGCGCCCGGGAAGGAGGCTTACTGTACACTCAAGTCGTTCAGACAAAAAAACAACAGGAACGCGTTTAATGGCTGTTACGCAAAACACTGTATTGCTCGAACGCGGCTTGCTGCGGATTGTGGCCCGCCCCTGCGAAAAAGCGCCTTGCCCCCGTGACCTGACATACGATGTGGAAATCGTCGGCCAGGAAGTGCTTCAGACTTTCCCGACCTTCGACGAGGCTTGCCAGTTCGTGGATATGGTGGCGCCGGCCACCGGTGAATAAGTGTTCATTCCTATTAAGCTCAATACTGTTGAGATGGGTTCTGTTGGGTCTGCTTAGGAGAGTGGGCAAGAATATCCTGCACCCGTTGCGCGTGCTCGGCCACTTCTATACCCAGTTGCGTGAGGTAACCGCCGTCCATTTGCGTTGTCAGCCCTTTGCTATACAGCCGCTCGGCGGCGGCTACCGCTTCGGGCGAAGCAGAGTGCTGGTGGACTTTGATACCCTCCTGTGTCGAATGCAGATTGAATAGCGCCAGCAAGTTGAGTTCCGCAACCAGTTCCGGGGTAAAGGGCATATGGGTTCTATCCTATGTTGTGGCCAATTCTTGTAAGTCTCTTTACACAGTTGTATACGACCTGGCGGGATTCGCAAGTTGCAGGCAGCCCAGTTGCGTTATCCCAAGGGCAAAAGTAAAGCCCACAGTGTGCTCGTGACGCCAGTTGGCCCCCTGTGGAGTCAATTGTGTCCCGGTGGAGATAGGCGCAAGGTAAAAAGAATACGGCGCTGGGTATCGACTCAGCGACACTAATTTTAAAGGAGGGAACTGATGCTCAACCGTAAACCAACCCCGAATCTGCAGTACGGTTCGTTCGTCCAACTACTCTCGCTCTGCCTAATGGCGTTGGCCTTAGGCGGCTGCAGTTCCATGTATTACAGCGCTATGGAGAATCTAGGCTTTGAAAAGCGGGAGATCCTCGTGGATCGTGTCGAAGAAGCGCGAGACGCCCAGTCCGAGGCGCAAGAGACTTTCCGGTCTGCCCTTGAGCGGTTCCAGAGTGTAGTCGGTTCGCCGGATACCGAATTGAAGGAAAAATATGCGCGGATCAGTAGCGCCTTCGAAGACAGTCAGGATGTGGCTCAAGAGGTGAGCGACCGCATTGATGCTGTGGAGGATGTTTCCGGTGCTCTGTTCGAGGAGTGGGAAGACGAACTGGACGCGTATGAAAGCGCCTCCTTGCGTCAGTCCAGCGAAGAACAACTGCGCGAAACCCGCCAGCAGTACAGCCAGCTCGTTGATCGTATGCATCAGGCGGAGGAGCGCATGGATCCGGTGTTGCAGGCCTTCGAGGATCAGGTGCTGTTCCTCAAGCACAACCTTAACGCTCAGGCGATCGGGTCACTTGAAAACGAGCTAGGCAATATCCGTCAGGATGTGGATGCGCTCATACAGAATATGGAAGCTTCCATCGCCGAATCCGAAGCGTTTATCCAGCGCTTCCAGAATGGCCAGTAATCGCCGGTGGGGCATCAGTCGCACAGGCTACTGAGGATACAATGTGCTTCATTAGGGTTGGGGCGGTTACCGATAAAGCATTAGCTGGACCAAAATGAAGCACATTAAAAAATGGTAGGCATTAAACAAACCTCTTTAAAATCACGGGTGAGGAGTAAGTTCAGTCGCTACCGGTGTTCTCTCGAAGCGCTGTTGGTAAACGAAAAGTCGGTTCGTATTCGCACCATTAAAAGCCGGTCAGGGAAGGCAAATTAACTTGAATCGAGGGGCGTGCGGAGGCTTTCTAGTAGAGCAGTATGAGAGCTTCATGAGGATCTGACTTATGGCTAACAGATACTTTGTCGATAAGGTTCCGCACCCGAACGGCAGCCATGAAGTCCATGTTGAGGGCTGCAGTCTCCTACCTGAGTCGCATGAATGCCGCTTACTCGGCTATCACCACCGGCCCGAGACGGCATTGCGACCGGCAAAAACGCTCTTCAGGCGCGCCCACCTATGCGCCTACTGTGCAGGGGAGTGGCAGTTCAACCTGATTGCACAGGGCGAACCGCTGGAACGCCGGGCTTGAATCGACGTCCGCGCGTGGATTAACCAGTGATCGTGAAACCGATAGCGTTGTTTAAAACGATGCCGGCTGGGATGCCTGGCGGAAGCGACACCTGCACAGTGGTGTGACTTGTCAGGGAGAGTTCTGACACCAGCCTTTTCATCCTGCACTTCTAGTGTGCCGTGCGGTTAATTCGCTGATCTACTGCGCGTCGCTGACGACGCTGGACAAGGCGCCAAGCCGCAGGCGGGGTGGTTCCCCGTCAAGGTTTGGGAACGACGGCCCAGCGTCGTCAGCGACGCGCCCTTCGGGAGCCCCTGAGAGCTTTGATAGCCGCGTTGCGCTGGCTCGATTTGGAACCACCGAACCTTCGCCACCGCGCCTTGCTCTCAAAGCTCTCAGGGGATCAGTAGATCAGCGAATTAACCGCATGGCACACTAGACGCCATTTGCGCGAACGGCTCGTCCGGTTCGCTCTGATACTGGGTCAGATAATGGCTATGGAAACTGCCGAAGTTTGCCAGCGCTGACCAGTCCAGCACGGTGATGTTTCCCGAAGTCACCGCGACCAGCCCCTCCTGCCGCAATCGCTTAACCACCCGATTAACATGAACGGCAGACAGGCCCAGCGCCCGGGCCAGGTGGGCCTGGGTCAGCGGGATCTTTAGCGACGCATTGGCCTGCGGCTGTCCATTTTTTCCCCCCGCGTGGGTATGGTTTTCTCCTCGCACAGGATTTTCCGGTTGGACCGTGCTGGCCCGGAATGCGAGCTCGCAGAGCAGGTTCGCGAGCCGTTGTTCGGCAGGTTTTGCCGTCACGTTAATCAGCAGTTCCCGATCGATGGCTTCGCCGCCCAGCTTGACCAATGAAAAAGCACGGGTGAGGTTGGGGTTACCGGCCAGCACCTTCTTCAGCTCTTTGGAGGCTATGCGCATGGTTTTCAGCGGAGTGATTGCCTTAACGGCAAAGTCAGACGTCGGTGTCAGGGAACTATTGATCTCTGTGGTATCTCCGGGCAGCAGGAAGCCAATGATGCAGATCTGACCATCTTCCAACAGAATATCCTGAGAGGCCCAGCCTTCTTCGATGACATGAATTTCTTCGTGGTGCCTGCCGCGGACAATCACTTCATCGCCTTTGCGGAATTCCTCTTTGCGGACGACGAGTTGTTGCAGCTGGTGCACATCCGCTGGGGTGAGCGAAACGTGTTTGCCAAGTTTGCGAAGTAGCGGTGCAAGTGAAGAATCGAAGTGGGAGAGATCACTTACATTGGAGTTCATTGGCCGTCCTTTGTCCGGTCGTTAATGGGTGGTTATCTGTGCGGGGGTGTTCGACCATGCGTGTTGCATCCCCAGCCGAGTCGCCAGTTCTTATATTTATACAAGTCGCTAAAATTAACAATCTAAGCAATAACATAGGTTAAGCAGTTGTTTGCGGCTGATTGTCGGGCAAGGGAACAGCGCATAAGAATTAAGGCGACTGGAGGAGAGCATTATGGGTAAGCATCGCAAGATAGAAGGCACGCCCGAAGGTCTGGGAAGACGGGAGTCTTGGGCGCGATGAAGAATATGTGCGTGTATCGACCAACGTCGATGAAGCCCGCTGAACGAAGCCGTCGGCTTGAAGCCGATTTCCATTCGCTTGCAGCAGTCGCTCATTGACGATTACAAGATGATCGCTGAGATCAATGGCATTGGCTATCAGCCCCCTGATTCGTCAGGTCTAGAAGCGATTTGCAGACGCAGAGAAGAAACGCATTCTGCGAGAACGTGCCGTTGAACTACGGATCCGGAAGGTGACGGTGATGACGAGCCGAACAACGGCAAAGTGGCTGGCGGTTAATTCGGTGGTTGCCTCTAATAGATCTCGGTCCCCATTTCTCCCCGTCCCCGTTTCTCCCCGGTACCGCTTTACTGATCTTGCTAGATGCCGTCAGTAACCGCCTGATTTTATCAGTTACTGTCCCATAACTGCCCCATGGGGCAGTTTCGACTCCGGGGAAGCGTCCGCTGTGAAGAGCGCCAGTCATAACGCCATTTCTCATCCTGGGCAAGGTAGGTCAGCGGAGTGACTGGTAGCTTCATTATCTGCGATTTTAATTGAGAGGGCATCTTTGTAACCCGTTGTTAAATCAGCAATGAAGGCCCCGTCGATAATCCAAGCCGATTGAGTGTTGCTGGAGATAGCCGGTCAGAGCGTTCTATCACCCACTCGACGAAACGCTCGCCGTCCATAACTCCAATGCCTTGGCCTTCTGCCTCTTCTATCAGCTCTTGCTGGACATCCCCGGTAGTGATGAGCCACCTCTGAATATCGTCATCGCTGTCGAGCTGTTGAAGCTGCCGTAGCGCGTGGTGTCCAGTATTGCCGTTATGATGTTTCACCTGAATCAGCAATTTGTTTGAGGTGAAACGGTCTTCACGGAATGCTTCGATATCAGCGTCAGCGCGCCCTTCAAAAGCTGTTTTGGCTAGAATCTTTGCTGCATATCCCTCTGTGCGTAAAAGCTCGGCTACCAGCTTTTCAAGCCCAATCCCACCGCTCTCAAGGTTGGTTTTGCCGGCTCGAATGTTATTCAGGAGTTGTTCGCGAAGGCTACTCAGAGCGTCTGCTTCTAACTCCTGAATATGGGAGTCGAAACTTGCAGCTCCCTTGTCCTTAATTTGATTGATGATGCGGATGATGTCGTCGTTGAACTCCCCGAGGGAGACGACCGACATACGAATTTTGAGCCGAGTAGACAACGCTTCCGGTAGTTCCGAGCGAGGCACCCGAACAACGGAGCCATCTTCGTGGCGGAAGTATTCCACGCCAATACGATTCTCTCCGTAACCAATGTCCCTCGCGTAAGACCTCTTGCCTGTCGCTATCCCGAAGGCCGCTGCTCGGTGAAGGGGAACAACCACAATGTCACCTTCCTGAATCGCGAAGAATCGCTTTATCTGGTTGCGATGACGTCCCGGATTAATGCTCTTTTCTGCAAATAGCGCCATGAGACGGGCGATGTCTTCTGCTTCTGAAAAGTTAACCTGGGGCCATCCGTAACCCGCCAAGTTCTCAGTAATGAGTTTACTGGGACTGCGAACGAGATAAACTTTCGAATTTTCCACGTAGGACTCCCTGCATTTAATTGAAAATTGGAGGTTTCACTATGCCCAATCGCTGGCTGCCATTTCAGGCTGCGTATGCGTCGACTTGACAATAGTTGGGCTAGTCTCTAATCTTTCTCTCAACATGACCCTGGCCTCTTGGTTGCTTGCAACTTACGCTGGGGTTTTTATTTTCTGGCTACCACCAGTCCTTCCAGTCTTCTGTAATCCCCATTCCGCTCAAATCCAGCTTTCTCGATGAGTTCTGCTCCGGAAACTGTTCCAGGTGTTGTGCCAGGCGGTTGTGCCACTGGGTATTTGGACATATCGACTTCACCAGCGTGCGTGAAATGGCCAGCAGCAGGAACGGCTTGAAGCGGGTGTCTTCGTTGTCGATGAACGAATCGCACCAGGCTATCTCGCCTCGTTTGGGGAGCATTGGCTTGGAGGTGATGTTCCGGTTCCACAGGCGGCTGTGGTGGGCTACCAGGTTGCGCAGGTAACTCAGACTGAACAGCCAGCTTTTGAACACCTTCCAGTCGTTCACGCCGTAGCGGTTGGCAATGGTCAGCTGGTCTTTAACGTTGAGCATGCTGAACAACTGGGAGATGGCACCGAAATCCAGCACCTCCACTGCTACCCATATCGGCAGTTCTTCACCATGGTTAGTGTGGTAATGCCGAACGAAGTCTTCCTTGGAGCGACTGACCAGCCCCCGGTATTTGTTCAGCCAGGCATCAAAGGCAGAATGCGGGCTGCCCTTGTGGAACGGTCGGCTTGCAAAGCCTGGGTGAAAGTGAGCCTTGGTGTTCTCGATGTGGGCAAAAGAGCTGCGTTTGCCCAAGAGGTAAGACAGGTCTACCCGCAGGGAAATTTCAATCCGTTCCAGAGCATCCGCCAGATACAGACGCAGCTGCTTATCAAAAAGGTAGAGGCGCACCGCATCGACAAACTGAGTGTCCGGATGGAACTCGTCCAAAGCCTGGGAGGCAAGTTTTCCAGTGTTATTGTCCTGAACCACTTCGAACTTTCGAAATGGATACCAGTAGGCGCTCAGGCGGTAGTAGCCCACACGCTCCAGGTAATCCAGGGCGGCGGCTTCATCGGTGACCACCATGCCCCGAGATTTCAGCAGTTCCAGTTGCTCAGGGAAGGACTTCCATGGCCTGCTGTACACCATTAGCTCAGGGCTCCTTCTACTATCGATTCGGCCAACTGACAGCGGGTTTCGCTGGCCTGGTTCAGGCGTTCCTTGAGTTGGTCGCAGAGGGCCATGAGTTCATCGACTTTCTGGACTATGCGGTACTGTTCCGCCTGAGGGGGCAAGGGAATTGGCATTTTACGTAGTCCCGTCAGGGGGACAGTCTTTTGCGCTATACCCGTTGCAATCTCGTCGGCGTAGAACTGCCCGTATTCGCTCTCAAGAACTAGCTTGACGTAATCGCGCGGAGTTGAGGCTGTGGCTCTAAGTATTGCGACGTGACGTTGAACACAAAAGGCTTTGCATGTAAGCACCTTAATAGGAATACCGTATGAACCTGTGACGGTATAGAGGAGGTCGCCATTGGTTGGTTTTCTGCTCCAGTCCAGCTGGGAATAATAGTTCTCGTTGACGTGTTTGCAGCCCGCAAAGTCTATACGGCCGGTGTTTAAATTGCCGATAACCAAGAAGGGGACGCCCTCTTCGCTCTTGGGCGGAGCTTGATGGTCTCCATCTGTCACGATTGCGAAAAGTTCTCCGAGCCGGACCCAATTCCAGTTGCGTGGCAAAGGAAACGGCGGCGATATCTGCAAGTCGGTGTTCGCAGGGATTTTGGGTGCCCGTACCTTCCCTGACTGAACTAACTCCCGGCGTTCAGCAGTAACACTATTAAGTAACTCTGAGGCGGGCTCATCCCCCACATCCCGCTTCACCAACCGCCCCGTCACCGCCAGTTGCAGAATGGTTTGCTTGAGCTTGTCGATGCTCTGCTCGGTGGTGAGCAGGGCGTCGAAGTGGGCGGCGAGGCGGGCCCAGTTGTCGGCCAGTTCGGTGGCGTTTTCGGATTGGGTGAGGGTGCCGAGCAGAGTGTCCACGAGGGTTTCGTGGGCTTCGAGCTGGTCGCTGGTTTGTTGTTCCAGCCGGTCGCAAAGGGCCATGAGTTCATCGACTTTTTGGACGATGCGGTGTTGTTCTCGTTCAGGGGGCAACGGAATCATGGCCAATCTGGCCTTGTCGGTTCCCAGTCGAGGTAAATTCATACCATGCGTGGAATCATTTGCGTACCGCCTAAAACTCGGCGACTTCAGCGCCAACCGAAGGAATTCTGGCAATAGTCCCAAGTAGCCCCGAATGGGGATGATTTCGGTCGTACAAACACCAGGCTCATCCGCAACGAGCACTTTATCGAGGTAGGGGCGTAGCTTTCCATAAAGTACATCACCCCGCTCAAACCGATTCTTCGAGCTCCTGAACTGGCGCTCCGTGTAGCGAACTTTGTTGAGAAGCTTGGAGCTCTCTTTTTCAATATCCTCCAGCTCTAATACCCATGTATTATCAGCAACCTGATTGGGTTCAGCTTTGTCTGTGACTCCGTAGTTCGTTACTTGCCCTAGGCGAACCCAGCACCAATTTGACGGAACTTGATAGGGTTCCCCACCACTGGCGGCTTCAAGTTTTTTGGGTTTCTTGATTACCTTCTCGGCAGCCAAGCGAGATTTTTCCGACTCAATCTTCGACAACAGCTGGTGCGCTGGTTCATCGCTTTCCTCTGCTTTAACTAGTTTGCCCAATAGAGCCAACTCCAGAATCAACTCCCGAAGCTTCTTAACCCCAGTCAGCTCAACCTTGCCATTACTCCCCCGGCCACTGCTGGACTTTTTCGTAACCGCCCCGGTCCACAAATCCAGGTGCTCGGTAATCAGCTCCCGCGCACTCACGCCGCACCTCCATCGGTGCTCTCACCGTTGTTGTGGGAAAGTGCATCGGCGAGGATGTCCCTAAGTTGGTGGCGGATCTCCTGAATCTCGGCCTGTTGTTGTTCGTACTTGGCCAGCAGTTCGTCCGGGTCGTGGCTGATCTGCTCGCCTACGTGAGGGTTCTTGATGTCCAGGTTGTAGTTGCGGGCCTTGATGTCGTCGACGGACACTTCCCAGGCCTGTTCGGTTTCCTCACGGCTCGCGAATCCGTCGGCCTCGGTGCCCCACCAGTCGATTTCGGTCTGGAACTCGGAGAACTTCATGGGCTTGGTTTTGCTGTAGCTCTTGTAGCCTTCCGGGTAGGGGTGTTCGTAGTACCACAAGGTTTCGGTGGGCTTGCCCTTGGTGAAGAACAGCAGGTTGGTCTTGATGCCGGTGTAGGGGTTAAACACGCCGTTGGGCAGGCGCACGATGGTGTGCAGGTTGCACTCGTGCAGCAGTTTTTCCTTGAGGCGGGTTTTCATGCCTTCGCCGAACAGAAAGCCGTCTGGCAGCACCACGGCAGCGCGGCCACCCTCTTTCAGTAAGTGAATGAAAAGGGTCATGAATAGGTCGGCGGTTTCCCGGGTGCGGAAGGCGCTGGGGAAGTTGGTTTCGATGCCGTCCTCTTCCATGCCGCCGAAAGGCGGGTTGGCGACAATGACGTTTACCCGCTCGCGCGGCCCCCAGTCGATGAGAGGACGCGCCAGGGTGTTGGTGTGCTTGATTTGGTCCGGCACCTCAATGCCATGCAGAACCATGTTTGTCGTCGCCAGCAGGTGCGGTAACGGCTTCTTCTCGACACCTATAATGCTGCGTTGTAGAACTTCCTCGTCTTGGGGTGTCTTTACGTAGTGCTTGCGCTTGTGGTCGATGGTGCAAGTCAGGAAGCCGCCGGTACCGCAGGCCGGGTCCATTACCAATTCATCCAGTTTTGGGTCGACCTGATTCACCATGAACTGCGTTACCGCCCGAGGCGTGTAGAACTCGCCCGCATTCCCGGCGCTTTGTAGGTCCTTCAGGATCTGTTCGTACATATCCCCGAGTTCGTGACGCTCAGCGGATTTGTTGAAATCGATGCCGTCCTGAAGCTTATTGATGACCTGGCGCATAAGCTGCCCGGACTTCATGTAGTTGTAGGCATCCTCGAACACATTGCGGATGACAATGCCGCGATAGTCATCGCCGGCGGCCTCAAGGTTCTGTAATCCCGGGAACAAAGTGTTATCGACAAAGTCTTTGAGCTCATCGCCGGTCATGCCCTCGGGGTCGGAGGCCCAATTACGCCAGCGGAGATTGTCCGGAATCGGCGACTTGTAGCCGTCGTAGAAAAGCTCCCACTCCTGCTCCCGGTCGTCGAATATCTTTAGGAACAGCATCCAGACTAACTGGCCGATACGCTGTGCGTCGCCGTCGACGCCAACGTCTTTGCGCATGATGTCTTGGATCGATTTGATGGTGGTGCTGATTGGCATGACTTCGCTGTTCCTGAATTTTCGGAGATGTATATACGCGCGTGAGTGTATCGCTTACGAGGTCTTTTGGTAGAGGGCGTCTTCGAGATCTTTCACGGCGTCGGTATAGCCAGGTTTGCCGCCAAAGGCCTGCAGAAGTTCCATCGGGGCACCTATGCGGTCGAAAGGTGCGAGGGTGAGCACTTTGACGTCTTCGATAGGCTCGATGCCGGCATCGGTGTACTTGTCGAGCAGGGCGTCCAGAACCAGACGACTGGCGCCTTCATATTTGCTGAAATAGTTTTTCTTGCGGACCTGTTCCGCGCGTTCCTTGCGGGTCAATGGCGGTTGGTCGTAAACGATGTGGCAAATGACATCGAAGGGGTCCGGTTCGGCGCCCAGTTTCTTGCTGACATCCTTGGTGAGGTCGTCCCAGAACACGCCTTGTTCGGCCAGTTCCTCGACAATGGTTTGCTTGCGGTCAGAGGTATTCCAGCGGCGCAGGAAGTCCTCCAGGGAAGCGTACTGCTCTTTGACCTTCTTACGGGTGTAGTCTCGCAGGCTTTCTGTAATGAGCTTGCCGTCGGGGCTCAGGTATTGCACTCGCTCGGCCATGACGTTGACCTCGACATCGCCGACAACGTATTTGATGCGCTTGCCTTTGGCATCATCCGACGCGCCCGGGTTGCTGTCGTCGCTCTGCCAGACTTGGTCTGAATCGACGGCGTAATCATGGGGTTCTTCTTCCGTACCAAATTCGCTGGCCGTGGGGTCAAAGGCTTCACGCTCATCGTCGGGCACAATGGGCTCATCGCCCTTGGGTTGATAGACTTTCACTGGTTCGCCGTCAAACGCCGGGTCAGCAAACAGCTCGGTCGCCTTCTTGAAGTCGAGGATGGTGAACCAGTGCTTGTTGTAGTCGTCATTGATGCGCGTGCCGCGGCCGATAATCTGCTTGAACTCAGTCAGGGACTGGATGCGTTGGTCCAGCACAATGAGTTTGCAGGTCTGGGCGTCTACGCCCGTTGTCATAAGTTTGCTGGTGGTCGCGATGACCGGATAGCGCTCTTCCGGGTTGATGAAGTTGTCCAGCTCGGCTTTGCCTTCCTGTTCGTCACCCGTAATGCGCATCACGTATTTACGGTTTTCCTGTACGCGCCGAGGGTTCAGATTAACTAGTGCCTGGCGCATGCGCTCGGCATGGTCGATATCTTCACAGAACACGATGGTTTTCTGGTAGGGATCGGTATTTTCTAGAAACTCGGTAACCTTCTCAGCAATCTTCTTAGTGCGCTTCTCAAGCACCAGATTGCGGTCGAAATCTTTCTGATTATATATCCGGTCTTCAATGAGCTCGCCGTGCTTGTCGGTCTGGCCCTTGCTGGGGCGCCAGCCCTGTAGGTCCCTGTCCAAATCCACGCGAACGACTTTGTAGGGCGCGAGAAAACCGTCCTCAATGCCTTGTTTCAACGAGTAGGTGTAAACCGGGTCGCCGAAGTAGTCGATGTTGGAGACGTCTTTCGTTTCCTTCGGGGTGGCCGTTAAACCGATGTGCGTGGCGCTGGAGAAGTAATCGAGAATCTGCCGCCAAGCGGAGTCTGCGGCTGCGCTGCCGCGGTGGCATTCGTCGATAACGATTAGGTCGAAGAAATCCGGTGAGAACTGTTTGTAGATGTTCTTCTCTTCCTCGCTGCCTGTGACGGCCTGGTAAAGGGAGAGGTAAATTTCGTAGGACTTATCGACAGTACGATTCGTCACCTTCGTCATGGCCTGGCCGAACGGCTTGAAGTCGTTGTTCTTAGTTTGGTCGACGAGGATGTTCCTATCGGCCAGAAACAGAATTCGCTTCTTCTGCTTCGATTTCCAGAGGCGCCAGATAATCTGGAAAGCGGTAAAAGTCTTGCCGGTTCCGGTGGCCATAACCAGCAGCAAGCGGTCCTGACCTTTGGCGACAGCTTCTATAGTTCGGTTAACGGCCACCATCTGGTAATAGCGCGGCACTCGGCCGCTGCCATCGTCGTAGTAGGGCTGTTCCACCGTTTCCCGGGCCTCGGGCTGCGTTAGGCCTTTGTGCTGGCAGTAGAGCTCCCAGAGGCGCTCAGGCGAGGGGAATTCATCCAGGGACAGAGACGTTTCGGTTTTACTAATCAATCCCGTACGGTCGTGAAAGAGAAAGCCATCGCCATTGCTGCTGAATACGAACGGTGCAGCGAGGGCATCACTGTAGGCGAGGGCTTGCTGCATACCGTCGCCCAGGCTGTGGTTGTTGTCCTTCGCCTCGATGATGGCAATCGGAATGTTCTTCTTGAAGTTGAGCACGTAGTCGGCACGACGAGGTCGTGCACGGGTGTGCATTCGGCCCCGAACAATGATGCGGCCGTTGGTAACGGGGAATTCCTCACGGACTTGCGTCTGGATATTCCAACCGGCCTGCTCCAGGGCTGGATTGATGAACTTGGTGCAGATGTCTCTTTCTGTCAGTTTCTTCTTATCCATGCGCGCCGCCGTTACTTCAGAATTGCAACTGCTCGTGTCGGAGTTGCTTTACCTGAACGAGAGTAGCGGAAGTTGTCGGGTTTCAGAAGTTATGAAGCAGGTTGGAAAAGCAAAACTCTTCGGAAGAAAAGCTGAAGAGCCAGAAACAAAAAAAAGCCGCTCGATTGAGCGGCTTTCCTGAATTCGTGGTGCCCGGAGGCGGAATCGAACCACCGACACGGGGATTTTCAATCCCCTGCTCTACCGACTGAGCTATCCGGGCGTTGTGTCATACAACTAGTGTTGTATCCGCAACGGGGCGCTATTAAACCGGTTTGGCCGGTTTGAGTCAAGGCTGTTTGGGAGAAAATTTCCCGGTTTTCGGTGCCTTGCTCAATGCTTGATCAATTCCGGTTTCGCTCAGCCTTTCTCTTCCGGTGGTACAAAACCTTCGGCCTGTTCGTAGGGCTCGTTATCCAGGAACTTCTCCATTTGCGCTTTGAGGTATTTACGGGCGAAGGGGTCGATCATGTTCAGGTGTTTTTCGTTGATCAGCATGGTTTGCTGGCTCTGCCATTCCTGCCACGCCTGTTTCGAAACCGTTTCGTAAAGCTCCTGACCTTTGGGGCCGGGCATAGGGGGCGTTTCGAGGCCTTCCATTTCCTTCTGGTATTTGCGGCAGAATACGGTGCGGCTCATGGGCGCTCCTGTGTCGGGGAATCTCTGATTAGGTCTATTGCCGATTCTGCAATAGATCTAATCAGAGATTCCGATAGTCGTTGATTCGAGGATGGTAACAGAATCAGAGGAGCGTGGGTTGCTCGGGGCGCGTAAGCAGTTTGCGGATTGGGCTCGGGACGCCGAGGGCCGGGGCGTCGATGCGTGGGTGCCAGGCCAGGTTGGCATCGTCCATGGCACTGGTGGTCCCGGCATGCCGCAGCCGCACCGGGTGAATATGCAGGTGATAGTGGCTGAAGGTATGGCGGAATCCGCTAAGCGGTTCGGCGTCTTCGCAGGCGATGCCCAGTTGGCGCTCGGCCACCTCCGGCAGTTCGTCCAAGGTAACCGCGGTGTCCATTTCCGGCAGGCTCCAGAGGCCGCCCCAGATGCCGCTCGGTGGACGGCGTTCCATTAGCAGGTTGCCGGCATCGTCCTCGATCATCAGGAGCCAGGTCTCCTTCTCCGGTAGCGCTTTTTTCGGCTTGGGCTCGGGTAGGGCGGCAGTGAGACCTTCAGCATAGGCTTCGCAGTTATCGTAGAGCGGACAGTGGCCGCAATCGGGTTTGCGGCGGGTGCAGACGAGCGCGCCCAGGTCCATGATCGCTTGAGTGTAATCGCGCACGCGTGCATTAGGCGTATGGTGCTCGGCGTGGTGCCAGAGTTCGTTGAGGACGGCGGTCTTGCCGGGCCAGCCCTGAACGGCGTGGTAGCGGGCGAGGACGCGTTTAACGTTGCCATCGAGAATCGCCGCGCGGATGCCCCGGGCTTGGGCTAGGATGGCGGCCGCGGTGGAGCGGCCAATACCGGGCAGGGCCTCAAGTTCTTCCTGGGTGCCGGGGAATTCGCCGCCGTGGTCGTTCACGACTGTCTTGGCCGCTTTCTGCAGGTTGCGGGCGCGGGCGTAGTAGCCCAGGCCCGACCAGTGTTGGAGCACGTCATCCACCGGTGCTCCGGCCAGGCTTTCGACATCCGGGAAGCGGAGCATGAAGGCCTGGTAGTACGGTATCACCGTGCCGACCTGGGTCTGCTGTAGCATGATCTCGGACACCCATACGCGATAGGGTGTCCGGTTCTCATGCCAGGGTAGTTCCTTGCGGCCGTGCTGGTCGTACCACTCGAGCAACCGGCTGGCGACGCTATCCGTCATTGATTGAACAGCCCCTTGAGCGCGTCCTTGACCTTACCGGAACTCTCCTTGTCGAGCTTCTCTTCCAGCTTTTCGCCCAGTTTATCGTCGATCGCCCGATTCAACTCTTTTTTCGCTTTTTCGGAGGCGGCGTTGGCGGCCATCGTCTTGAGGGTGTCGCGGAAACGCGAGCCATCGAAGGAGCATAGCTTGGCCGGCTCGCCGGCAATGTCGCCACGGCACTCTACCGGGATTACCGCGCCCTTGACGTACTCGGTCACACGGCAGGCCTCGTCGCGGTGGATCTCGCCCACGACGCGCAGGCCCAGTTCGTAATCCAGTTGGCTGGATTGCATGTTGACGGTGCCGTTGCCGTCCAGGCGCATGCCAGCGAGTGCAGCGGTAAGGTTGGTGTTGTTGACGGTGTTGCCATCAATCTTGATCAGGCCGCTCATGTCGTTGAACGGTGTGGAGTCGCCCCAGTCGGTGGCGGTCAAGCTTTCGCGGTTGGCCAGCGCGATGCCCTGACAAGCCATTTGCGTCAGGTTCATCTTGTTGAAGCTGCCCTTCTCCAGGTCGAAGCGGACTTCGCCCTGAGCGTTCTGCTTCAGCGCGGATAGGCGGTTGCCCTGGGTGGTGATATCCGCCGTGAGGTTGGCGCCGCCGGAGAGCAGCGTCATGTCCGCCAGATCGGTCAGCAATGAGAGGGTCTGGATGTTGTTGGCGCGCTCGGATATTTTCCAGGTGGGGTTGTCCTTGCGTGCATCCAGGGTGGCTGTGACGTTGAAATCGCCTTCGTAGAGATTGCCGCCGAACTGTTCCACCTTAATCAGGCCATTATTGGCGGTGATTTTGGAACTGATATCGGTAATGGTCAGGTTGCTGGCCACCAGTTCGCCCAGGCCAAAGTTGATGTCCAGCGCCAGCCCCCGCAGGGTTTCAAGTGGCAGTAGTTCGCTTTCCGGAGCGGCTGCCTCTGAGGCCGTGGAGGTGCCGCCCCGGGCTTCGCCGGAGGATTCCGTCGCGGGCTCGTTGGCCTGTTCGCCTTCGGGTTCGGGTGGCAGGTAACGATCGACGTTCAACGCGTTGCCTTGCAGGTTGAGACTGATAGCGGTGTTCTCCAGCCCCAGGCCGAAGCGGCCGGTAAAGGTCGTTTCGTCCAGTGAGAGGTTCATGTTGTCCAATGCGATCTGACCCGGTTCGCCGCCGATATCCGTGGAGAAGGACGCGCTCTGCAGCACTGCCTCGTCGCTGGTCTCGATGTCGGACTGTCCCATCGCCTTGAGTAGTTCGCGTGGCGAGAATTCCGCCACGGTCAGTTGGCCGGCCAGCTTAGGCTCGCTGAACCCCTGAACTTCAAGGCTGGTGGTCAAATCGACATTGGCGAAGCTGGCGGCAATGTCGGAAAGACTGGCGGTCTCTGCATCCAGATTGGCGGTGATATCGCCACTGACGCCGGCATTGACGGTTTCGCCGCCGAAGGGCTCGCCGGTCATGTCGAAGCTGCTGTCCAGATCCTGGATCTGGAACTGATTGAGCGCTTCATTGGCGGTCATCTGAGCGCTGATCTGAGCGTTGATGGCAAACTCCGGCTGATTGGTCGCGAAGCGGAAGCTGGCCTGGAGCGGGAAGGTCTGGCCCAGCGCGATGCCGGTCGCCGATACGCTGACGTCTTCGATGGTCACGGACTGGCCGGTGGCTTCGTCCGTGTAATGCAGCGCTGCATTGGAAATACCGATTTCCTCGACCTCGAATTGCAGTGGTTCGCTCTCGCCGCCGTCTTCCGTCGCTGCGGTGTCCGTTGCCGGTTGTTCGGACGGTTGCGGCTCGGTGGGCGCCTCGCTTGGTTCGCCCTCGGGCATGATGCGCTCCCAGTTACCCTGGCCCTGGGCGTTTTTGACCAGGTTGGCGTCCAGGCCATCGAGGGTAAATTGGTCAACCGCAGGCGACATGGTGATCAGTGACCAAAAGTCCACCTCAGCGACAAGCCGGTTCAGCTTGACGAACGGTTTGTCTTCCAGGCGGGCTTCGACGTTGTTCAGCTCAAGCCCGATGGGGATGAACGACCAACCGATGTCGCCTTCCAGGATCAGGTCGAGGTTGGTTTTATCCTCAACGACCTTTTCGATCTGCGGCTTGTAGGTGTTCGGGTCTATTACCAGTGTGGCGATCAAGATCGCTGCTGCGACTAGCAAAATAATGGCAACGACAGCGATCAGGAGGTAACGGAGCGCTTTCATGGCTGTTTCCTTACAACGATGTTGAAAGCGGGCGCGCGTCGGCGGTTCCCGCTAAAGTCGGTAATTTTCAAAAGCCTACGCATAGCATACGACAGGGGATGCATTCAGCCCACCCGAGGCGGCACATACCGGGTCAACCTTGCAGAATGTTCATTTGGGGACCTTTACCGGTAAACTGCGACTTGCGCGATATAGACTACACAATAAACGTTGACCGGTTGTGACGCTTTTGGGATTTTCCGCGTGCCGAGAAACGGTATCCACGGGCTCGGGCTAAAGCCTGGCCGACATAATAAAGACAACGTGACAAAGAGGAGTTGCCGGTGGCCATTACTGTTGCCATTGAACTAAACCGTGAGATCGATATCCCCGGCGGTTACGACGACGTTTTCGACCTACTGGCGGATGTGCCTAAATCCGCAAGTTATTTCCCCAAGGTCGACAAGCTGGTGGACCTGGGCGACAACGCCTATCGCTGGGAAATGGAAAAGATCGGCGTGGACAAGCACTCGATCCAATCCGTCTACGCCAGCAAGTATCACGCAGACAAGGCTACAGGCAAGATTACCTGGGAGCCGGTAAAAGGCGAGGGTAATGGTGTGGTGCGCGGTTCCTGGACACTCACGGCCAAGGGCGACGACGTGACCCATGCCAGTTTCCAGACCACCGCCGAGCTGACGCTGCCGTTACCGAGCTTGCTCAAGCTGGCGATCAGTCCGGTCGTCAAACATGAATTCAATGGGCTAGTGGACACCTATATGAACAACCTGAAAAAGGCGTTCTAGCGATCTTCGGGTCAATCGTGGCGATAGCGTTAATGCGTTGCCAATGACTGTGAGAATGGCGGCATAAAGCGGTATACTTTGCGCTGTCCAATTTCCGGCTTTTTCACTGGAGTCCCCATGGCCGAACGCAAGGCGCGGGTAGAACGCAATACCCTTGAAACCCAGATCACGGTAGCCATCAACCTGGATGGCACCGGCAAGTCCAACTTCGATACCGGTGTGCCGTTCCTTGAGCACATGATGGACCAGATTGCCCGTCATGGCCTGGTCGATCTGGATATCGTGTGCAAGGGTGATTTGCATATCGATGATCATCATACCGTGGAAGACATCGGTATCACCCTGGGGCAGGCGTTCACCCAGGCTGTAGGCGACAAAAAAGGTATTCGCCGCTACGGCCATGCCTATGTGCCGCTGGACGAGGCGCTATCACGGGTGGTGATCGACCTGTCCGGCCGCCCCGGTCTGAGCATGGAGGTGCCTTATACCCGCGCAAGCGTGGGTGGTTTCGATGTGGACCTGTTCGAGGAGTTCTTCCACGGTTTCGTCAACCATTCCATGGTGACCCTGCACATCGATAACCTGAAGGGCAAGAACACCCACCACCAGATCGAGACGGTATTCAAGGCCTTCGGGCGCGCGCTACGCATGGCGGTCGAACATGACGACCGCATGGCTGGCGTCATCGCCTCGACCAAGGGTTCGCTCTAGCACGAACCTGTTCCGTTATTCCGGCCGGTTGAGCAAGTCTCCGCCGGCCCATCCTTTCCGGAGTTGTCCTGATTATGAAGTCCGTTGCCATTATCGATTACGGTATGGGTAACCTCCATTCGGCCAGCAAGGCGGTCGAGCACGTGGCGCCGGATATGCACGTCCATGTTACCGACAAGGAATCCATCATCCGTGAAGCGGACCGTGTGATCCTGCCGGGGGTTGGCGCCATCCGCGACTGCATGGCGGAGATCCGTAAGCAGGGCGTGGATACCCTGGTGCGCGACCTGGTGGCTGACGGCCGTCCTCTGCTGGGTATCTGTGTCGGCATGCAGGCGCTGATGGCCCGCAGTGAAGAGAATAAGGGTGTGGAAGGCATCGCTCTGTTTCCGTCGGAAGTGCGTTTCTTCGGCAACGACCTCAAGGACGAGCAGGGCGAACGCCTGAAGGTGCCGCATATGGGTTGGAACGAGGTCTGGCAAACCCAGGATCATCCGCTCTGGCACAACATTCCCGACGGCGACCGCTTCTACTTCGTTCATAGCTACTACGCCGAAGCCGAGGGCAATCCCGATATTGCCGGGCGCGCTCATTACGGTGTGGATCTGGCTGCCGCCGTCGCCCGCAACAATGTTTTCGCAACGCAGTTCCACCCGGAGAAGAGTCATCGCGCCGGCCTGCAACTGCTGAAAAACTTCGTACAATGGTCAGGCCAGTAGCCTTTGGCCTAACCACCCGACTGGATTGAAACGCCCATGCTGATTATCCCCGCCATCGACCTCAAAGACGGTAAATGCGTTCGCCTACGCCAGGGCCGGATGGATGATTCCACCGTCTTCTCCGACAACCCGGTAGACGTAGCGGCCCGCTGGGTCGACGCTGGCGCCCGCCGTCTGCATCTGGTCGACCTGAATGGCGCTTTTGCCGGCGAGCCCGTGAACGGCGAGATCGTCAATGCCATCGCCAAGCGCTTTCCGGATCTGCCGATTCAGATTGGCGGCGGCATCCGCTCTGCGGAAACCATCGAGGCTTACCTGAAAGCAGGTGTGCAGTGGGTCATCATCGGCACCAAGGCGGTGAAAGAACCGGCTTTCGTGACCGAAATGTGCCGCCGGTTTCCCGGCCATATCATTGTCGGGTTGGATGCGAAGGACGGCCGCGTAGCCACTGATGGCTGGGCGGAAGTCTCCGAGGTCATGGCCACCGATCTGGCCAAGCAGTTCGCCAACGATGGCGTGGACAGCATCGTCTACACCGATATCAGCCGTGATGGCATGATGCAGGGCGTCAACGTCGAGCAGACTGCCACCCTGGCCGAAAGTTGCGGTATTCCCGTTATCGCCTCCGGCGGCGTCACCAATATGGACGATATCAAACGCCTGTCCGCCGAAGCCCAGCGCGGCATCCTCGGGGCCATCACCGGCCGCGCCATCTACGAAGGCGCGCTGGATGTGGCCGAAGCCCAGGCGTGGTGTGACCAGCAGCAGGAGCGATAATCATGGCACTGGCCAAGCGTATTATTCCCTGCCTTGATGTGGACAAGGGGCGTGTGGTGAAAGGCGTCAACTTCGTCGATATTCGCGACGCCGGCGACCCGGTGGAAGTCGCCCGCAAATACAACGAGCAGGGCGCCGACGAGATTACCTTTCTGGATATTACGGCCAGCCACGAGAGCCGTGATACCACGTATGAAACCGTCGAGCGGATGGCCAGTCAGGTCTTTATCCCGCTGACCGTGGGCGGCGGCGTGCGTACCGTTGACGATATCCGCAAGCTGCTCAATGCCGGTGCGGACAAGGTGAGTATCAACACTGCGGCCGTGTTCAGCCCCGAATTTGTGCGCGAGGCAGCCGAGCGTTTCGGTAGTCAATGCATCGTGGTGGCCATCGACGCCAAACGGGTCAGCGAAGAGGACGCAGTGCCGCGCTGGGAAATTTTCACCCACGGCGGGCGCAAGCCGACTGGGCTGGATGCCGTCGAGTGGGCGAAAAAAATGGTCGAACTGGGTGCTGGCGAGCTTTTGCTGACCAGCATGGATCGGGACGGCACCAAGGTTGGTTTTGATTTGGGCCTGACTCGCGCTGTAAGTGATTCGGTGATCGTGCCGGTGATTGCTTCAGGCGGTGTGGGCGAGCTGCAGCATCTCGCCGATGGGGTTACGCAAGGCGGGGCCGATGCCGTGCTGGCGGCTTCGATTTTCCACTTCGGCCAGCACACGATTCCCGAGGCGAAGCAGTTTATGCATGGGCAGGGGATTGAGGTTCGACTTTAGGGCGTTGAAGCGGTCGGCAAGCCTCACCGGCATCCCACGTCTGGCTTGAGTGCCCGCTCACCCGCGTAGGATGCCAGTGAACAACGTGAACCGTATCAATCCAAGCTCTCCGCCAAGTTCAGGCTTCGTGACTCCCGAAATCTTTCCTTCTACTCCCCGTCTGTCTTCCGCTTAGCCAACGGCGCCACGACTGGCCGTTTGATCTCCACAAACATCGGCGCATTATCGTGGCGCATGGCCCATAGGCCGCTGACGGTGGCTACTGCAATGCCTTGGGCATCAAGCAGGGGCAGATTTTTTTCCAGGTAGTCGACGGTAACCTTGTGCGGATGTCCGATGCCGATAGCGGTGCCGTTGCGCTTGGCCGTTTCGATTAATAGCTTGAACTGGCGGTCGACGAATGCTTCGGTTTGCTCGTGATCCAGGAAGACATCGCGGGTCAAATTGGGCACGCGATGAGTTTCGGCACTGTCGGCGGCGACAGTGCTGGCGATGGTGCGGCTATCGACGAAGTACAACGGATACTGAACCAGCTCAGACATGATCCAGTCCATGTTGTTGCGTTGCTGGGTCAACAGGCTGCCCATGTGGTTGTTCACACCCTGGACGTAGGGAATGGATTGCAGAGCACGGCGTAGGGTCGTCGTCGTTGTGAGTTGGTTCATCTCTGGCGTCAGGCCGCCCGGGCCCAGGGCGTAGTTGCGGGTATTCGCCATGGGCGCATGGAGCATGATTTCCTTGCCCCGGGCATGAGCCGCTTCCGCGAGGGTGCGGGTATAACGGCGATAAGGCAGGAAGGCCAGAGTCAGTGGCTGGTCCAGCTCGGTCAGTCGCTCGCCCTGAACCGGATCGTGGCCCATGTCGTCGATGATAATGGCGATCGTGGGCGGCTGCTGCTCGCCCGTGCCTGCCGATGCCGAGCCGGTCGCAACCAGGCTTATCGCCAGCGCGCCCAGGACTACTCTAATTTGACACGCCAGACTCACTCCGATTTGGCCTCATTGTACTTGAGGATATGTAGACCTTTCAGCAGGTTGAGGCCGGTGCGCAACTGGTAGTCCTGCGCGATCAGTTTGTCGCCGGATGACTTCTGGCCTTGCTCGCTGGTAACCGCCGGGTTCTCGTTATCACCGCCGGTGTCGCCGTCGGTCGTTTCCGGGACGCGCCCGTCTTGCTCACCATTTTCCAGGTGACCACTGAGATCGGCCTCGGTGAAGAAGGGTTGGTTGTCCACTTCCGTGAGACGGCCCTGTTTCACCACGATATCGGGGTGTATTCCCTTGGCCTGAATAGAGCGGCCGTTCGGCGTGTAGTAGCGAGCCGTGGTCAATTTGATGGCGTGGGTGTCGTCCAGCGGCACCACGGTCTGCACCGAGCCCTTGCCAAACGATTCGGTGCCCATGACAACGGCACGCTTCTGGTCCTGCAGGGCGCCGGCAAGGATTTCCGACGCAGAGGCGGAGCCACCGTTAATCAATACCACGATGGGGGCGCCGTTGCTGTCGTCGCCCGGCTGGGCGCTGAAGCGAAGCTTGGAACTCTGAATGCGGCCTTCGGTGTAGACAATCAGGCCCTCGTTCAGGACCGCGTCTGCAGCTTCGACCGCAGCCTGGAGCACACCGCCCGGATTGTTGCGCAGGTCGATGATCAGGCCGTTCAGGGTTTCGCCGTATTCGTTTTCCAGTTTATTGATGGCGCTGACGAATTCCCGGCCGGTTTCAGCTTGGAACTGGGTGACGCGTAGGTAGCCGTAGCCGGGCTCCAGCATGCGTGATTTTACGCTGGTGACCTTGATGATATCGCGTTTTACATCGATCTCGATGGGCGCGCTGCCTTGGTCGCGAATAATCGTTAGCGTAATCGTGGTGCCCGGCTTGCCGCGCATCAAGCTGACCGCTTCTTCCAGACCCATGCCTTTAACAGGTTGGTCGCCAAGCTTGATGATCATATCGCCGGCTTGCACGCCTGCTTTCTGAGCAGGGGTGTCGTCGATGGGCGCGATCACGCGGACGAAGCCATCTTCTATACCCACTTCGATACCCAGGCCACCGAACTCGCCGCTGGTGCTCTCCTCAAGTTCTTCGTAGGCCTGGGGTTCCAGGTAGGCGGAATGGGGGTCAAGGCCGGAGAGCATGCCCTTGATGGCGTTTTCCAGCAGCGTGCGGTCGTCCACCTCTTCCACATAGGCTTCGCGGATGCGGCCAAAGACTTCAGTGAACTTGCGCAGATCCTCGAGTGGCAGCTGCTTCTCGGGGTCCGGCAGGCGTACGGTGACCTCTTTGCCGTCGGCGGTGCCTTTTAGCAGGGTCTCGCCGGTTTCCGGATCGGTGTCCGCTAAACTAACGGCGGGCCACGCCAACAGGCAGGTGGCGCAAAAAAGGGCGGTGGAGGCAGTACGTCTGGCCAGTCTCATGCAGTTTTCCTGTACTCGCGTGCTTGTCTACAGAGCGTCCTTCTCTGATCTGACACTCTTTTTAAAGGATGTTGCCGACCATTGCGCTTCAACATCCTCTTTGTTATGACACCATTACGGCATTACCGAATGTGGCCTTCCGGCGTTCGCTTATTGGGCAAGCCACTTCGTCGGATTCTGGGGCTTGCCGTCATGCCGAATCTCGAAATATAGCTGAGAACGGGAATCCCTGTTGCTTTCGCCTGCTATGGCGATGGTTTCCCCGGCGTCGACCCAGTCCCCCGGACTTTTCAGCAGGCTGGAATTCAGGCCGTAGAGGCTCATGTAGCCGTTGCCGTGGTCGACGATGGTCATCAGCCCGAAACCGCGTAGCCAATTGGCAAACACCACCCGTCCATAATGGACCGCCCTGACCTCGGCGTCGTGATCGGTGGCAATCAGCAGGCCATGGTGGCGCAAACGCCCCTTGTGAAGGCTTTCTCCGAAACCGGTAACCACCTTACCACGGGTTGGCCACGGGAGTTTAGCGCGCAATGTTGAGAAAGGTTGTGATTCTTTTGGCGTAGGTATCTCAGCGATTGCGGCTTGTACTTCCTCAAGCAGTTTTTCCAGTCGCTCTCGGTTGGCCGCCAGGTTTTCGCGCTGGGATTTTTTCTGCGAGATATCCGATTCCAGAAGTGCCAGCGTTCGCTCGCGCTCCTTACTTTGTTGCTCTAGTTCCTTCTGACGACTGGCCAGGGAACGCTCGGTTTTTTTCAGCTCAAGCTGGGTCGCGGCGGTCTTCCCCCGGGTTGCTTTGAGCTCGTTCAGCGTGCGGTTGAAGGCCTCCAGCTGTTTGAGCGTGTATTGGCTGAGGTACTCGTGGTAGGTCATGACCCGTGCCAGTTTCTGAGGGTCGACCTCGTTAAGCAGTACCTTGACTGCGGGCGCATCGCCCGCCATCCAGGCGGCGCGGATCTGAGCCTTTAGGGCATCGCGCTTGGCATCGAGTTCCTGCTCGAGTTCCTGCTCGCGTTCGCGCAGTTGATCGAGGGTTTGTTGCTGGTTGGCGGCCTTGCGCCGGAATTCCCTGCGCTCCCTCTTGAGCTGGCCGATCTGGCGTTCGGTGCGTGAGAGGGTTTGTTCCAACTCGCTACGGTCCTGTTCGGCGTCGGATAGCCATTCGTCGATCTCGGCTATCTCTTCCTTGAGGGCTTTGATTTTAGCGGGAGAGACGGAGTCGGCTTCCTGGGCCATGGTGGATGTGGCGCAGAAAACCAAAAAGACGGCAAGCAAAAGGCTAGCGCATAAAGCGGGCGCTAGCCTCAAGCAACGGGTTTTGGGGCGGCACTGCCGGTTAGCCGCATGGATCACGCTATATCGCCTTAACCCGGAGAGGTTTAATCCAGCTCGATCAGGGAGTGGCCGTCCATTTCTGCCGGCTGATCCAGCTGCATCAGTGTGAGCAGGGAAGGGGCTACATCGCTCAGAGCGCCGTCGTCCTTGAAGTTGACTGCGCTCTTGCCCAGGTAAACCAGGGGCACGGGGCCCGTGGTGTGTGCGGTGTGCACCTGACCGGATTTTGGGTCGGTCATTTGCTCGCAGTTGCCGTGGTCGGCTGTAATCAGGGCCTGGCCGTCCGCATCATCCAGCGCCTCGGCGATCTTCGTCAGGCATTGGTCAATGCATTCGGCAGCTTTGACGGCGGCGTCGTAGCTGCCAGTGTGGCCGACCATGTCGCCGTTGGCGTAGTTGCAGACCACCAGGTCGAACTTGCCGCTACGGATGGCTTCACACAGCTTGTCGGTCACTTCCGGCGCACTCATTTCCGGCTGCAGGTCGTAGGTGGCGACACGAGGTGACGGGACCAGAATGCGCTCTTCGCCTTTATAGGGCTCTTCTCTTCCGCCGCTGAAGAAGAAGGTGACGTGGGCGTATTTTTCGGTTTCAGCGATACGCAACTGGGTTCTACCCAATTTTTCCATGTACTCGCCCAAGCTGTTGACCAGCTTTTCGGGCGGATAGGCGCACGTGGTATCGATATCGGCGGAGTATTCGGTGAGCATCACGAACTCGGCCAGAGCTGGCCGCTTGGTGCGCTTGAAGCCGTCGAAGTCGTCCTCGACGAAGCACCGGGTCATTTCCCGGGCACGATCGGCGCGGAAGTTCATGAAAATGACGCTGTCGCCGTCGTTAATGGTGCCATCCGGTTCGCCCTCGGCCTGGATGCGGGTCGCCTTGACGAACTCGTCGTTCTCGCCACGTTCGTAAGCGGCGTGCAACGCTTCGACCGGGCTGTCGGAGACGAATTCGGCTTCGCCAGTCGTCAGCAGGTTGTAGGCGGCTTCCACGCGATCCCAGCGATTATCCCGGTCCATGGCAAAGTAGCGGCCGACGATGGAGGCGACGCGACCTACGCCCAGTTCCCGCAGTTTGGCGTCAGCCTTCTTCAACGACGGCTCGGCGCTACGCGGTGGCATGTCCCGGCCGTCGAGGAACCCATGGACGTAGATTGTCGTGGCGCCGCGAGCTTTGGCGATTTCGGTGGCGGCGAGGATGTGGTCTTCGTGGCAATGGACGCCGCCCGGCGAGAGCAAACCCAGCAGGTGGACCGCTTTGCCGTTGGCGACCGCCTTGTCGATGGCGTCGCACAGCGCTTTGTTGTCGGAGAACGTGCCTTCCTCGATGTCTTTGTCGATACGGGTCAGGCTTTGATAAACAACGCGGCCGGCGCCCAGGTTCATGTGACCGACTTCGGAGTTGCCCATCTGGCCCTGGGGCAAGCCGACGAACATGCCGGAGGTGTTGATCAGCGTCTTCGGCTGCTCCTGCCAAATCTTGTCCCAGAAGGGGGTGTTGGCATTGCTGATGGCATTGTCGTCAGAGGGATCGCGGTGGCCCCAGCCGTCGAGAATAATCAGTGCAGTCGTCTTTCGCGTCGCTGTCATCGTTCGGTCCGAATCGAGTTGAAAATGAATGTGTTCGAGTCTACCTGCTTTCGACTTTTCAGGCTATGGACCGCGCCTTCTGTCGCTGGCGGCGGGTGTGTATAATCGCGCATCCAAGGAACCTCCGATTCAGCCTATCGGCGAGCCCCTATAGGCTTGCAGCGCGGCCATCAGGCTTAATCGGAGGTTCCTAATCGTTCGCAGGCTGCAGCAGGTTGTCCAATGGAAAGAGCTTTTGAGTTTATCGTCAATCATTACATTCTGGTCTCGATCTTCGCGGTGCTGCTGATTGGGCTGATCCTTCTGGAAACCCGGCGCGGCGGCAAGAAAGTCAGTCCGCAGGCAGCGATTACGTTGATCAACCGCGACGAGGCGATCGTAGTGGACATCCGTGAGCGAAAGGACTTTGCCGAGGGGCACATCGTCGGCTCGATCCACATTCCCCTCAGTGCGCTCAAGGATCGCCATGGCGAGCTGAAGAAGCACAAGGACAAGCAGATCATCGTCGCGGACAAGATGGGCCAGCATGCAGCCGCTGCCGTGAAGCAGCTCAATACGGATGGCTACGAGAACGTCGTTCGTCTGGCCGGCGGTATTTCCGAGTGGAAAGGCAGCAACCTGCCGCTGAAGAAGAAGTAAACGCGTTTGGCGTGGCAGTCCGGGCTTCGGTTGAATTTGCCGCGCAGTTGGCGCACTGTTTCACATCGATAGAATCGGGCAGCGGGTATAGTGGCGTCTCTATCGTCACCCGCAACTATAAAAGAAAAGGCACCGCGGTGCTCTCAGAATAGAATCGGAAGGATTGAACATGGCTGAAAACCAGCAGGCCGCAGGCGGCGAAAACGCAAACCAACCGCAATTTGCGCTGCAGCGTATCTATATCAAAGATCTGTCTTTCGAGTCTCCCAACTCACCAGCGGTATTCCAGGAGCAGTGGAAGCCTCAGGTTAACCTGGACTTGAATACGGCCCACAATAAGATCAGCGACAACCAATACGAAGTCGTGCTGTCCCTAACCATCACGGCGAAGATGGAAGAGAAAGTTGCTTACATCGTAGAGATCCAGCAGGCGGGTGTGTTCTTGGTGAAAGGTATCGAAGGGCCGCAGCTTGGTCAGATGTTGGGCGCCTACTGTCCGACCATCCTGTTTCCCTACGCTCGCGAATCCATTGACACCATTGTCAACAAGGGCAGCTTCCCGGGACTGATGCTGGCGCCGGTGAACTTCGATGCGATCTATGCTCAGGCGTTGAAGCGTCAACAGGACGAAGCGGCAGGCCAGGCTGCCGAAGAAGAGCCGAAGCATTGATCAGCCCTTAACGGGTCGAGCACTTGATGGGGCCGGCGATAAATGTCGGTCCCGCGTTCCCGCCTTTTTCCTCCCTCCGCCCGATGAATTAAACCCGTCATGTTCCATATCGTTTTGCACGAACCTCAAATTGCGCCGAATACCGGCAACATCATCCGCCTGGCGGCCAATACCGGCTTTCGCCTGCATCTAATAGAACCGCTGGGTTTTGATTTTGAGGAGCGCAAGTTGCGGCGGGCAGGGTTGGACTACCACGATCTGGCCAATGTGAGCCGTTATCCGAATTTCGATAACTTCCTTGACCGGCACCCCGACCGACGCATCTTTGCGTTGACGACCAAAGCCAATACCCACTACAGCGATGTGCAGTTTCAAGCGGGCGATGCGCTGTTGTTCGGTAGTGAGACGGCGGGTCTGCCTGCGGATATCCGGGAAGGTCCCGCCATCGAGCGGGCTCTGCGTTTGCCGATGTGCAATACCTCCCGCAGCCTTAATCTGTCGAATGCGGTGGCAGTGGTTTGCTATGAAGCCTGGCGTCAGACCGGTTTTCAGGGCGGGTGTTAAGGAACGCGAAGCTGCCGCTAAAGGCTTGGATGACCGTCTGGTCGCGCCTTTAGCGGCAGGGTTTTCGGGTTAGCCCTTCAAGGGTCAGTCGTTGGACAAGCCGCCCATGATGCGGTCGGTACTGTCCTTGGCATCGCCAAACAGCATCTGCGTATTGTCTTTGAAGAAAAGCGGGTTCTCCACACCAGAGTAGCCAGTGGACATCCCCCGTTTCAGGACGATTACGCGCCGCGCTTTCCAGACTTCCAATACCGGCATACCCGCAATCGGGCTGCTCGGATCTTCTGCCGCGCTGGGGTTGACCGTGTCGTTGGCGCCGATGACTAGAACCACGTCGGTATCGGCGAAGTCCTCGTTGATCTCATCCATCTCCAGCACGATGTCGTAGGGCACGTGAGCCTCGGCCAACAGTACGTTCATGTGGCCGGGGAGCCGGCCCGCGACCGGATGGATAGCGAAACGCACATTGACACCCCGCTTGCGCAGGCGCTGGGTGATCTCGCTGATGGCATTCTGCGCCTGAGCAACCGCCATGCCGTAGCCCGGAGCAATGATGACCGAATCGGCATTGCGCAGCTCCTCGCAGACCTCGTCGATGTTGGTTTCCTGCACTGTTTGATCGCCTTCGGCTACAGCGGAGCTACTACTCGTCTGACCGAAACCGCCAAGGATGACGCTAACGAACGACCGATTCATCGCCTTACACATGATATAGCTGAGGATAGCGCCGCTACTCCCGACCAGTGCGCCGACGACGATCAGCAAGTCGTTGCCCAGCATGAAGCCGATTGCCGCGGCGGCCCATCCCGAGTAGCTGTTGAGCATGGATACGACGACGGGCATGTCGGCCCCGCCGATGGCCATGATCAGGTGGATGCCCAATACCGAGGCCAATACCGTCATGATAGTCAGCGCGAAGAGGCCCTGAACCACGCTATCTGTGCCGAGGAACCAAGCCCCCAACGCCAGGCACAAGCCAACCAGTGCGAGATTCATCAGGTGGCGGCCCGGCAACGTGAGCGCCTTGCTATCGATACGACCGTCAAGCTTGCCGCAGGCCACCAGTGACCCGGTGAAGGTGACGGCACCGACAAATATCCCGATGAATACTTCGACCAGTTTGATGGTGTGCTCGGTACCGGTGGTGGTAACCAGTGGTTCCACATAGCCGGCAAAGCCGACCAGGACTGCGGCGAGCCCCACAAAGCTATGGAGCAGGGCCACCAGTTGTGGCATCTGGGTCATTTCCACGCGATTGGCGATGGTAATGCCGACGCCGGCACCAATCACGATCGCCAACGCGGTGGCGATCCAACCCTGGTCCAGGGTGCCGGCGAGCGTGGCGACTACGGCGATCAGGATGCCGACAACGCCGTAGATGTTGCCGCGCCGGGCAGTTTCCTGGTGGCTCAGGCCGCCGAGGCTAAGGATAAAGAGAATGCTGGCAACCACATAGGCAACAGTAATCAATCCTTGAGACATGGTCGCACTCCTTATTTATGAAACATCTTGAGCATGCGATAGGTGACCCGGAAGCCCCCACCAACATTGATACTGGCAATCAGCACAGCGATAAACGCAAGGATGCCGATCACCACATTCTGCGCCTGCGCCAAGTGCAGTATGGCGCCGATCACAATGATTCCGCTGATGGCGTTGGTCACGCTCATGAGGGGGGTGTGCAGGGACGCTGTGACGTTCCAGATCACCTGCCAGCCGATGAAGCAGGCCAGCACGAATACCGTGAAGTGAGACAGGAAGCTCTGCGGTGCATAAGCGCCCACGCCATATAGCGCTGCTGCGGTGACCACAAGCAACCCGCCTTTCCAGAAGGATTTGACCCGCCCTTTGCGGCGCCGGGTTTCCTCGGTTTCTACTTCGGGTTCCGCTTTAGGTTTAGCTGGACGTGGCGCGGGTTGTTCCGGCTGGGGCGGCGGCCATGTCACTTCGCCCTGATGGGTTACGGTGACGCCGCGAATCACGGTGTCCTCCATGTTGATCTGGACCTGGCCGTCTTTTTCCGGGGTCAGTTCGCTCACCAGGTGAGTCAGGTTCGTGGCGTAGAGATCGCTGGAGACGCTGGCCATCCGGCTGGGAAGGTCGGTATAGCCGACGATGCTGACATTGTTGTCGATCACCACCTCGTTGGCCTGGGTCAGCTCGCAGTTGCCGCCCCGCTCCGCAGCGAGATCGACGATGACGCTACCGGGTTTCATGCTGCGCGCCATATCGGCACTGATCAGGCGCGGAGCGGGTTTGCCGGGTATCAGTGCAGTGGTGATGATGATGTCCACGTCACGGGCTTGTTCGGCGAACAGGGCCATTTCCGCATCGATGAATTCCTGGCTCATCTGCTTGGCATAGCCGCCGCTACCACTGCCGTCTTCCTCGAAATCCAGTTCGAGGAATTCAGCGCCCATGCTTTCGACCTGCTCTTTTACTTCCAGACGCGTGTCAAAAGCTCGGACGATGGCGCCCATGCTGCGAGCAGCCCCAATGGCGGCGAGACCTGCGACGCCAGCACCGATGACCATGACTTTGGCCGGCTGGACCTTACCCGCCGCAGTCACTTGCCCCGTGAAGAAACGGCCGAAGTGATTGGCGGCCTCAACCACCGCACGATAGCCGGCGATGTTGCCCATAGCGCTGAGGGCATCCATTTTCTGCGCCCGGCTGATGCGTGGTAGGGCGTCGATGGAAAACGCCGTGACATTCTTGGCGGCCAGGGCATCGAGCAGTTCCGGATTCTGGGCCGGCCAGAGGAAGCTGAGGATATGGGTGTTGTTCTGGAGAAGACTGACTTCATCCCCATCGCCGTTCGCGCCATAGGTCGGCGGCCTTACCTTGAGTATGAATTCTGCGCCCGACCACAGCGCTTCCGCATTTTCAGCGATTTGAGCGCCAGCCTGTCGGTAAGCGTCGTCGTCGTACTTCGCTGCTTCTCCCGCGCCGGTTTCAACGATAACGTCATGGCCGAGTTTTATGAGCTTGGCGACGGATGCCGGGGTCGCAGCGACCCGATGCTCCCCGGCCTGACATTCTCTTGGGATGCCTAGTTTCATCTATAGAGTTCTCCGTTTGGATGTCGATGGTTTCAGCGTAGCCGCTGTAGCTTTAAAGCGTTATTAAGTTGCCTATCCTATCCGAGTTGGAGTGATCCTCGAAGCCAAACCCGGTATGTCGAACCGTACATAATGGCTTTACACAGCCCGATACTCCAGATCATTTGATGATTTAGTTAGAAAACTGCACTTTTTTGCGGCTAACGAGCGATGGGTGTGCGGCTTCTGATGCGATGGGTAAGAAGCGGCCGACCTGCAATGAGGCCAGCGTTAAGGGTGACATCGTCGCTGGCACCGGGACTGCCTTACTCCCGGATAACCACGAGCGCCGATCTCAATTGCGGCTTGGACGAGCTGCAAGCTCATGTACCGGCGATGCGTGAAGCCGCGGCACAGTTGATTGATGTGTTGGTTAACGCGGATTAGACCAACCCCGGTTTGGGGTCTTAAAGGCGCCGTGGCCTGCGAGCCATTAAGCTCGCGACCACGGTAGTCTTGTTTAGCGCTCGACAGCCAGGGCAACGCCCATGCCGCCGCCGATGCAGAGTGTGGCCAGGCCTTTCTTGGCGTGACGGCGCTGCATTTCGTGCAGCAGGGTGACCAGTACGCGGCAGCCGGAGGCGCCGATGGGGTGGCCCAGGGCGATGGCGCCGCCGTTGACGTTCACCTTGTCGGTATCCCACCCCAGCTTACGATTGACGGAAATCGCCTGAGCGGCGAAGGCCTCGTTGGCTTCGATCAGGTCCAGGTCGTCGGCGCTCCAGCCGGCCCGCTCCAGGCAGCGCTGCGTGGCGGGAATCGGCCCGGTGCCCATGATTTGCGGATCGACCCCGGCGCTGGCGTGGGCACGAATGGTGGCCAGCGGCGTCAGACCCAATTCCTGCGCTTTTTCGGCGGAGCAGACGATCACAGCCGCGGCGCCATCGTTAAGGGACGACGCATTGCCGGCGGTGACCGTGCCATCCGGCTTGAAGGCTGGTTTCAGCTTGGCCAGGCCGTCGCCCGTCACGCCGTCGCGGGGGCCTTCGTCACGATCGATGGTAATCGGGTCGCCTTTACGCTGGGGAATGGTGATGGGCACGATCTGGCTGTCGAAGTAGCCCGCTTTCTGCGCTGCAACCGCCTTCTGCTGGGACGCGGCGGCGAAGTAGTCCTGCTCTTCGCGGGAGATGTCGAATTCGGCGACGATGTTCTCCGCGGTCATGCCCATGTGGTAGCCATTGAACGCGTCCCACAGGCCATCGTGGACCATGGTGTCGAGCAGCTTCCAGTCACCCATGCGCTGGCCGGTGCGGCTGTTGGGCAGCACGTGGGGGGCCTGGCTCATGCTCTCCTGGCCGCCAGCGATGATCAGGTCGGCGTCGCCGCAACGGATGGATTGCAGCGCCATATGCACCGCCTTGAGGCCGGAACCGCAAACCTTGTTGATGGTCATGGCTGGGACGCCGGAGGGCAGGCCTGCGTGAATAGAAGCTTGGCGCGCCGGGTTCTGGCCGCAACCGGCGGTCAGGACCTGGCCCAGGATAACCTCGTCGACCTGGTCGCCGACGATACCGGTCTCGTCCAGCAGCGCCTTGATGACGGCGGTTCCGAGTTGATCTGCCCGCAGGCTGGAAAGGCCGCCTCCAAAAGTACCGACCGCGGTACGACGGGCAGCAGCAATAACGACGTCGCGCATAATGATAACTCCCTCAGTTGAGTATGCAGGCATTGTATATGAATCAGCTCGTTTTCGTTGTCCGGAAGCCCGGACAGGCCACGATCTTGTGTTTTAGGCACACTAGATATTAAGGCTACGGCCGCCGTCTACCGGCAGTATATGGCCGGTGATATAAGGGGCGTCGCAAACCAGGTAGGCAATGGCTCCGGCAATATCCTCGGCCGAACCCACACGTTTGAGCGACGTGGCGGCTAGAATCTGGTCGCGGTGACTGTTTTCTACGGCGCTTTCGTCCTCCGGCCAGAGAATGGCGCCAGGAGAAACGCCGTTAACCCGCACGTCCGGGCCCAAGTCCTTAGCCCAGGCCCGCGTCAACATAGCCAATCCCGCCTTACTGGCGCAGTAGATCGGATGGTTGCCCAGAGGGCGCTCGGCGTAGATGTCGATCAGGTTGACGATCGAACCCCGGCTGGTCTGGAGGCTCTCAAGACAGGCCTGACCCAGCAGGAAAGGCGCGCGCAGGTTGGTGTCCATCATCTGCGACCAGTCGTCTATCCGGGCCTCGGAAGTGGGTGTGGGGTAGAACACCGACGCATTGTTGATCAGTGTGTCGAGTCGACGCCAATGCCGGCACGCGTCTTTCGCCAGTCGCTTGACGCTGTCCGTGTCGGCAAGGTCCGCCTGCAGGATAGCGGCGGATTCCGCGCGATCCTGGTTCAGCTCGTCGGCAAGGCTCTGGGCCTCAGCTTGACGTGACCGGTAGTGGATCAGTACGCGAAAACCCCGTAGGTGTAAGCGCCGTGCGGTGGCAGCGCCCAGACGATGAGCCGCGCCTGTAATCAGAGCGACGGGCGAATCAGTCATGGTTCTCTCCTGCAGCGCTTTGTTCGAGTACGGACCCAATACGCGCCCTTCGGGTACGGCGGATGGCGTCGCCCAGTGCTTTACCTTTGTGGCCCTGGGCCATCAGGGCCTGCGGATCGACGGCGCGAGCTGCCACCAGCGCTTGCCTGATCTGCCCGCTTGCGAGCTGTCTGCCGGTGGCCTCGCCCAGAGCGTCCGTTGCGGTCAATAAATCCTCGAAGCGTTCGGGCCGCCGCCAGGCATCACTGCGATCCAGCACCGCCATTAGCAAACCGGCATCTTCTTTCGCCTCGCCCAGTAGGTCGTCCGCCGTTGTCGCTACCAGCGAAGCTAGGGCCTGACAGTCGTTGGGCGCGCGCAGAGACTGGGATAGGGCATCCACTCCGAAAGCGCTATCCAGCCCTCCCAACAGGGCGGCATATCGCACCGCGGAGCTGTTGCTGTGCTGACTGGCGTTGGTTAGGGCTTTGAGAGGCGGCGGATTATCGTTTACATCAAGTAGCGTCGCCAGCGGAGGGATTAACTTGGATAAGGCACCGCAGGCATGAAGAACCCGGAAATAGGTGGTCGGCTCGGTTTCAAGCAGGGCGCGCTGAGTTTCCTGCCAGATGCGCTCGGGCACGAGGTAACCTACCTCGCCGGAGGTCACCATGTGCTGCATCAAAGCCTGGGTTTCCGGCGCAACGCTGAAACCTAGCGGGCCCAGGCGAGCGGCGAAGCGGGCGACGCGCAAGATGCGCAGGGGATCTTCGGCAAACGCCGGAGACACATGGCGCAGCAGCCGTTGCTCAAGGTCCTGCTGGCCGCCGAAAGGGTCGACGAGACGGCCATCTTCGGCTTGCGCCATGGCGTTGATGGTCAGATCCCGGCGGCGCAGGTCGTCTTCGAGAGTAACGCCCGGCGTGCTGTGGACCTCGAAACCATGGTATCCGTGGCCGTGCTTGCGCTCGGTGCGGGCCAGGGCGTATTCCTCGTGGGTTTGCGGGTGCAAAAAGACGGGGAAGTCTGCGCCAACCTGGCGGAAGCCTTTCGCTTTCATTGCTTCAGGTGTGGCGCCCACCACAACCCAGTCGCGGTCCTTGATAGCCCGGCCGAGCAGAGCGTCGCGGACGGCACCGCCGACGAGATAGATTTGCATGGAATAATCCTGGTCCGAAAAGCGTCGTTATTCAGTCGATTATCGGGATCAGGGAGAAGGGAGGCAAATTGGGTTTTGTTTGCTGGTATGCAGAATCTTGGAGGGCTGAAGCGTATGGCGATCCTCGCTTGCGCCAAATTGGATGGCCATCCCTGGCCAGCCAATTGGGGAGCCTCTGAGCAAGTCCTGGGTGCCTTTTGCCAAGCCTGAAGCCAGCAGGTGCAAGGCGCGGCTTGCCGGCAATGGCCGTAGCCCTTGGCAAAAGCCGCAACGCCGCAGGTGCTGGCTTCAGGCATGGCCCAGAGGGGCGCTCAGAGCGATCCGCACTCCGCGTTGCGACTTCTTGGAAGACACCCGGTATTCCTGCTAAGTCGCGCCTCGATTGCGAATCGCTCTGAGCGCCAGAAGGCATCCAGGACTTGCTCAGAGGCTCCTTGGGGACGTCCTGTCCCTACTTCAGCGAGAACCGCCATCCGCTTCGACCGGAGCTCTGGATAGCTCCTTATTCAGGAGACTTTAGAAGGCTGCGCCCAGCTCGATAGCGCCACCTACGTCCGCATCGCTGACGAGCCCGGAAATCTCCAGGTGCGCGCCGAACGGCGACAGGCCGACACCGAAGGTCAGTTGGGTCTTTTCTTCAATGCCGTCGTTGTTATCGTTGCTGGACAGGTTCTGGCGAATGCCGCCACGCAGCTGTACCGCACGGAAAACGTCGAACTCGGCACCCAGGGCGGCCCACTGCGTATCGTCCTCGTAGCCGAAGGCTTTGTTTTCGGTCAGATCCAGCTCGGCGGTGATCACATGCATGTTGCCGGCGTGGGCAATACCCGCGGTGACTTTCGGGTCCAGCTCGAAAGTACGGCCTGACTGGGAGTCCAGTTCCATGGGGACGATGTTGCGTACAGCCAGGCCGGCAGTCCATTTCTGGGTCTCACCGAAGCTGTAGGCGGCACCTAGATCGGCGTTGAAGCCGCTCTTCTCGGTTTGGTATTCGTCGGCATCGAAGTCGTCGTCCTCGAAGTCGCTGACTTCCTGCATGTATTCAAACGTACGCAGTTCGACATACTTGGGAGAGATGCCTACCGACAGGATGTTGTCGTTACTCAGCTCGAAGGCCTTGGCCAGGCTGAGGCCTACTTCGGCATAGGCCGCCGCAATAATGACGCCGTTGGAGTCAAGTACGTCGCCAATGTTGTCGAATTTTTCGGCTTCGTCCGGGTCGATCTCAAAGCTCTCGAGTAGGGCAAGGTCGTCTTCCGAAACGTTGCCGCGAGCGGTAGCGCGAAGGCTTCCAGCGGTGAATACGCCTATGGAAAGTTTCGAGGTTGGTACGGCCAGGCTTAGACCCACACCCGCGTCGACACGCATCGTGTCACGATTGAGTTCCTCGAGTTGGTCTCCCAATCTGCCGGCACTATCGCGGATACCGCTGTCATTTCTAGCGTCGATTTGCGCATCGAGCTGATCGATCGTGTCCTGAATGTCGTCGATCTGGTTGACGACTTCCTCTTCATCGGCCACACGGGCATTGACCGAGGGCAGGATCAGCCCGAAGTCGTCGGCCCAGCCGTGCTGCTTCATGGCCATCATGGCCGGGTTGGCGGTGCTTGCGGATGCCGGATGAGCCGTCGCAACGCCGGTGCCTCCCATGGCGAACGAACGGGCGGTGGTGAAGCTCTGCGGGCCGGCGGTGACTTGGCTGGCAGCAGCCACCAGGCCGATGGCCAGGATAAGGCGGGATTTCATCATCGAATGCGTTCTCCGTTTGTTCAAATACTGTCGAGTCCCCAGCAGGGGTAACTACACTGCGCGGACCGGCTATCGAGGCGGTTCTGGGCGCTAACGACCGACTATAAAGCAGGGAATCGGCCGTTACTGTTTGGTCACGGTTACGGCCCGTCGCATAAATGTTGCTCGATGTATCGGGGTCGCGGGATTGGAGCGGAGAATGTTTGCCGGGTTTTTGGCGCTTGGCTTCGGTGGTTTAGGGTTTCGCTCACCTAGAATGAGGTTTCTGCCGGCTAAACAGGGTGTTAGCGGTTATGGCCTGATTTTTTCATGGTGAGAGGCAAACGAGCGTATTCGCCGGAGAACTTACATGAAGCGTTTTGCCATCACCCTGTGCCTGCTCGCGGCGGGACTTGCCGGTTGTGCCAACCAGTCCCAGCAACAGTCGCAGATCGATTCCGAACGGTTGGAGCCCATCGTTGTTCGGGTCAGCGGGTTTGGTACCTACGAGAATGCCAGTAACGATCGCCTGGATACCCGCAAGCGCCTGTTGGCTCGTCGTGCGTCCAAGCTGGATGCCTATCGCGCGTTGGCCGAGCGTGTCTATGGCACGGTGGTCTACGGTAGCTCCACGGTGAACGATTTCGTGCTGCACAGCGACAACTTCCGCGCCTATGTGGATAGCTATATCCGCGGGGCCAAGGTCGTGGCTGTTAACGAGCACAGTGACGGCGTCGTGGAGTCAGTGATGGAGCTTAGGCTAGAGCCGCGCTTCCGGGCTTGTGTGGCCACGTCCGATGACCGCGAAGTGCGTGAGCGTTGTCCGATCCCCATGCCGACGGGGGATGACAGCCGAGGCGACGTCCACAGCGAGAGCGTGGACTCACTCTACTATCTTGAGTAACCGGTAAACTGCATGCCCGCTATGAAATTAATATTGCGACTGAGCCTGATGGTCCTCTCTTTGCTGATCGGCACTGGGGCCTCTGCGGCCTGGGTGAAGGGTACCGGTATCGCGATGATCGATAACGGCAACGTCGATGCGGCCCGTGCCGAGGCCCGTAATGCGGCCCTGCGCGATGCGGCGCTGCAGTACGAAGCCCATGTGGCCAGTCAGGACACTATGGAAAACGGCGTGCTCACCGATTCCCGGTTGACCGTGGCCTCCCAGGCACGGGCGCGTCAGGTTCGGGTGATCGAAGAACACCGCAGCGGCAACCTGCTGCGCTTGACGGTCGAGGCGGAGATGTCGGCGTCCCAGCAGTGCGCAGCCCGGGATGCGGCACGTATGCGCAAGCGGGTGGCCGTTACCGGATTCCCTATTCTCGATACCGATCACACCCGTATGGGCCGCGTGAGCGATGCCGGCGCGGTGCTGCCGCAAAAGCTGCAGATGCAGCTTAGCCAGACCGGTGACCTGGAAATCTTCAACGCCACTCAAGTGCAAATGTTCCCCGATCTGCTTAACGCGCCGACACAACAGCGCTTCGACAACAGTCTGACCAATGTCATTCAGGTGGCCCGGGAGCTGGATGTGCAGTTTGTGGTCACCGGGGTTATCCGCGATATGCGTATGTCCGATCCGGAAGCCTGGGGGACTTCCATTCTTGATCGTATGCAGCGCGGTTTGGGTATGGCCAATCAGGAGCGGCAATTTGTCGCCGACCTGATGGTATACGATGGTTTTAGCGGCTCACCGGTGTATCAGAAACGCTTCGTGACCAGCGCCAAGTGGGATACGGATATGACCGAAAAAACCGGTTTTGGCTCAAGCGCCTTCGACCGTACTGAGTACGGCAAAGCGGTAGCGCAAACCGTGAAGGAAATGAGCCATTCGGTGAACCGGGCCTTAGCGTGCCAGCCATTCATGACGCGCATTACCCGAGTGGAAGGCCAGCAGGTGTACCTGGCATCGGGCGCGACTTCAGGTTTGCGTCCGGGGGACGAGCTGCATCTTTATCGCAGCTACCGTTTCTTCGATTCGCCGCAAGCCACACCGGAGTTGCGTGATGCAGAAATTAGCATGACCGTGAATCACGTGTACCCGGATTTCAGCAGCGGATTGATGCCGCAAGTGGGTAGGCTAAATAACTTGCAGCGGGATGATATCGCGATTATTTGGTAAGGGTTGCAAGCTGGATAGCCGGACCGTCAGGCGCGGCTCAGGCCGCTTCCTTCGCCGCAATATCCCGGATCTTGCCCATCATGGCGCGCAGGCCGTTGCCGCGTGTGGGCGAGATGTGGCGAAACAGATCCAGCTTCTCGAACAGCTCATCTATATCCACGCCCAGTAGATCTCTCGGTTCCCTGCCATTGATGGCGATCAGGATAATGGCGGCCAGACCGCGGACGATCATCGCGTCGCTTTCGATCAGCAGGAATAGGCGACCGCTCTCAGGGTCCAGGTAGTGGATCAGCCACACCTGGCTCTGGCAGCCGTGTACATAGTTCCCCTCGACCTTTTCTTCCTCGGGAAACGCCGGTAACTGCTTACCCAGATCGATGATGTAAGCGTAGCGCTCTTCCCAGTCGTCCAGGAATTCGAAGGCTTCATGGACGTCATCGAGCGTGACGCCCTGGCCGAGGGGGTTGTCGAGGAACTGTTGGGCTGCAGCTGTCATAACGTTTCGTCGGGTCCGATTCTCTTAGGATGTGGTGAACGCAAGTGAACCCCATCAGATGGGCGTGTGCAAGTTCCGAAGCTTACAGCATCCCAAGCTCAAGCTTCGCCTCGTCGGACAACATCTCGTTGTTCCAGGGTGGATCGAAGGTCAGTTCGACCGTCACCTTGTCCACATTGGGCACGTGCTCGACCTTGCGCTTCACGTCGTCGGTAATGACCGGACCCATGCCGCATCCGGCGGCGGTCAGCGTCATCTTGATATAAACCCGATTGCCGTTATCGGCGTCGTTGCTCACCTGGCATTCGTAAATCAGTCCGAGCTCCACCACGTTCACCGGGATCTCCGGGTCGTAGCAGCCACGCATCGCTTCCCAGACCTGGCTTTCGTTGATCGTGCCGTCTTCGGGCGTCTCGTAGCTGCTCTGAGGCGGCTCCTTGCCAAGGGCGTCGGCATCGTGGCCCTCAATCCGCGCGAGGTTGCCATTGACGGCCACGGTGAACGTCCCGCCCAGCGACTGGGTGATGGTCACGAAGGCATCCGACGGGATCATGATTTCGGTCCCGGAAGGTACCAGCCGTGCTTCTACTTCGCGCTTGGTCAGGACAACTTCGCGTTCAGCCATGGATCGGATTCACCTCGCGTTGCGTTTATTCAGGAGATGGAGAAGCTCTCGCCGCAACCGCACTCGGCGGTGGCGTTGGGATTGCGGAAATGGAACATGGAGTTCAGGCCTTCGCGGATGAAGTCGATCTCCGTGCCGTTGACGACGGCCAGATGCTTGCGCTCGACGTAGACGTCGACATTGTCCACGGTGAACACGGCATCGTCATCGCCCTGCTCGGTGACCCACTCGGTCTCGTACATAAATCCGGAACAACCGCTCTTGCGGATCGCCAGGCGGATACCCCGGGCGTCCGGTTTGTTGTTGAGCTGCTTACGCACATGAGCAACGGCCGCAGGGGTCATCGTCACGCCGACCGTTGGGGAAAAAGTTTCAGCCGTCATCATTCATCTCCAATTAATCAAACCAGCCAATCAACCAGCGAGAACAGTTCAGTTAACGACAGGCTTCAATCGCGTTATTCGGCAAACAAGCGCTGGATTTTGTGTAGGGCCGCGAAGAATTGCTCCACTTCATCCAGTGTGTTGTAGAACGCAAAGGACGCTCGCGCGGTGCCCGGCACGCTATAGAAGTCCATCAGCGGCATGGCACAGTGGTGACCGGTGCGGATCGCGATGCCTTGCTGATCCAGCAGCGTCCCTATATCACTGGGGTGCAAGCCGTCGATTTTAAAGGACAGTACCGGCACTTTGTGCGCCGCGGTGCCAATCACGCTCATGCCCGGTACGGTTTTCACCAGCTCGTTGGCCCGCTGTAACAGGGTCTGTTCCGCCGTTTCCAGCGCGTCGCGGCCAAGGCCCTCAACATAGTCAATCGCAGCGCCCAGCCCGACGGCTTCGGCAATCGGCGGTGTGCCAGCCTCGAACTTGTAGGGCAGGGTGTTCCATGTGGTCTTGTCGAAGGTTACCCGCTCGATCATCTCGCCACCGCCCATAAACGGCGGAATATCCTCCAGCATCGATTCGCGGCCATAAAGCACGCCGATGCCGGTGGGGCCGAACAGTTTGTGGCCGGAGAAGGCGTAGAAGTCGCAGTCCAGCGCCTGCATATCCGGACGATAATGGGGTACCGCCTGCGCGCCATCGATCAGGGTGATCAGGCCTTTGGCTTTTGCCTTGGCGATCAGCTCCTTAATGGGATTGACCGTACCCAGCACGTTGGACACGTGAGTGACCGCCAGCACCTTGGCCTTGTCAGTCAGCAGGCTGTCGAACGCCTCCATATCTAGCTCGCCCTGGGGCGTCACCTGGATTGGCTTGATGGTGGCGCCGGTGCGCTCGGCCACCATTTGCCAGGGCACGATGTTGGCGTGGTGCTCCATCATGCTAACCAGAATCTCGTCGCCGGGCTGCAGGCGCGAAGCCAAGCCGTTGGCCACCACATTAATGGCCTCGGTGGTACCGCGGGTCCAGACGATTTCCCGGGTGCTGCGGGCGTTGATAAAGTTGCGGACGGTTTCGCGGGCGCCTTCGAAAGCCGCGGTGGCCCGGTCGCCCAGGGTATGAGCGCCACGGTGCACATTGGAGTGGCACTCGCGGAAATAGCGCTCCATAGCGTCCAGCACGGCGACCGGCTTCTGCGCCGATGCGCCGTTATCCAGATACACCAGAGGTTTGCCATTCACTGTCTGGGACAGAATCGGGAAGTCCTTGCGAATGGCATTCACATCCAGGGTTTTCTTGGCTGCCGCAAGATCCGTCATCGATTTCAGGCTCCTTCGAACGTCTGTTCGATAAACCGGTTGAGTCGTGCTTGAACGGTCTCCCGTACCGCTTCGACCGGGATCTGTTCGATCAGTTCGTTGATAAACGCCATGCTCAGCAGGGTATGGGCTTCGCGACGGTCAATGCCCCGAGACACCAAGTAGAACAGCGCGGTGTCGTCAAGCTGGCCGACAGTCGCCCCGTGGGCACACTTGACGTCGTCCGCGTAGATTTCCAGTTCCGGTTTGGTATCGATTTCCGCACCGGTGGAGAGCAACAGGTTCTTGTTGCTCATGTTGGCGTTGGATTTCTGCGCATCCTTATGGATATGGATGCGGCCATTGAAAATGGCATGGGACTCGTCCGCCGCGATGTTGCGATAGGTTTCCTCGCTGTCGCAGTGTGGTGCCACGTGCTCAATGGTGGTGTGGTTGTCGTAGTGCTGCTTGCCCTGGGTGACGACCACGCCATTGAGGCGGCAGTTGGCGCCGGACTCTTCCAGGCGAACCTGCAGGTCGTGCCGGCGTAGCGGCCCCCCGAAACCGACGCAGTGGCTGTCCAGCCGGGCATGACCCAGCAATCGCGCGCCGGTGGCGCCGATGTGATAGGTGTTTTCGCCTTCCAGCGACAGGCGCACGCTGGTGATGTTCGCGCCATCCGCCAGACTGAATTCGGTGACTGCATCCACGAGTGCCTGTTGCTCGCCCGTGGAAATGTATTCTTCCACCAGGGTCATCTGACTGTTGGTGGCTGCATCCAAGTAAATGCGCGGATAGACCGAGCCGCTGGCTTCGGCATCGGTTTCGCAGATCACGAACAGCGGGCGATCCAGTACAGCGCCTTTTTCCAGGCGGATATAAAGACCGTCCTCGAAGCGCGCGGTATTCAGACGCGCCATTTGCACGGCGTTGTTGTCCAGCGTGTTATCCAGGCGCTCGGCCAACTTCTGGGCGGTGCTGTCGTCCAGGTCGGCAAAGCTGCTGATGCTGATGCCGTCCACATCCGGGAAGTCGCTGGCTTCCGGCACCACGACGCCGTTGTGGATCACCACATGGTAGCCGTCCACCGCCAGGGCCGGGCCGGACTTGCGGCCGGCAGGCAGCGCCGCCGCCAGTTCGTCCGTCAGCTTGAGGTAGCGGCTGGAGTACTTCCAGTTCTCGGTCTTGCGCGTCGGCAGCGGCATATCCACCAGGGCGTTTCCGCGCTGGGCCCGCAGAGCGCGCAACGGCTCCGGCAGCTTGCTGTCTGCCGCTTCGAGAAAGGCGCCGGCAAGGGTTGGTGCTGCTTTCATCATAACCACCCCTTAGCTCGCCTCGGCTTCGTCGGCGTCTTTAATACCGAGCCAGCCGTAACCGCGTTCTTCCAGTTCCAGCGCCAGTTCACGGCCGCCGGACTTGACGATCTTGCCGCCCGCCAGCACGTGCACGTGATCCGGCACGATGTGATTCAGCAGGCGCTGGTAATGGGTGACCATCAGTACGGCGCGGTCCGGCGAGCGCAGGGCGTTGACGCCATCGGCGACCACTTTTAGCGCGTCGATGTCCAGGCCGGAGTCGGTTTCGTCGAGAATCGCCAGGCGCGGTTCCAGCAGCAGGGCCTGGAGGATCTCGTTGCGCTTCTTCTCACCGCCGGAGAAGCCTTCATTGACGCCGCGCTTGAGGAAATCCGGGTCCAGGTCCACCTGTTTGGAGGTTTCCTTGGCCAGCTTCATGAAATCGACCGCGCTGAGCTCGTCCTCGCCACGATGGGTACGCATGGCGTTGACGGCGGTGCGCAGGAACTGCAGGTTGCTGACACCCGGAATCTCCACCGGATACTGGAACGCGAGAAAGATGCCTTCGCGTGCGCGTTCCTCGGTTTCCAGTTCGAGCAGATCCTTGCCGTCCAGCAGGATTTCACCTTCGGTGACCTCGAAGGTTTCATTTCCCGCCAGCACCGCGGAAAGCGTGCTCTTGCCCGAGCCATTGGGGCCCATAATGGCGTGAACTTCGCCGGGATTGATCTCCAGGTTAATCCCTTTGAGGATTTCCTTGCCTTCGACGGAGGCGTGCAGGTTTCGGATGCTCAGCATGGATTGCGTTCTCTCTCGTCTTGATTCTGTAAACGTGTAAACCGTGTATCCCGTCGCGGTCTTACTTCTTAGCCGTTATTAGCCGACTGACCCTTCAAGGCTGACTTCCAGCAGTTTGCCGGCTTCCACCGCGAACTCCATCGGCAGCTCCTTGAACACTTCCTTGCAGAAGCCGTTGACGATCATGGAGACCGCCTGTTCCGGATCGATGCCGCGCTGGCGGCAGAGGAACATCTGCTCGTCGCTGACCTTGGAGGTGGTGGCCTCGTGCTCGACGATGGCGCCCTTGTTCTTGCTCTCGATGTACGGGAACGTGTGGGCGGCGCATTGGTCGCCGATCAGCAGGGAGTCGCACTGGGTAAAGTTGCGCGCGCCCTCGGCGCCCGGTCCGAAACGCACCAGCCCGCGATAGGCATTGCTGGAGCGACCGGCGGAAATACCCTTAGAGATGATCGTGCTGGAGGTGTTCTTGCCCAGGTGGATCATCTTGGTGCCGGTGTCGGCCTGCTGGTAGTTGTTGGTCAGCGCCACGGAGTAAAACTCGCCGACGCTGTTCTCGCCGCGCAGCACACAGCTGGGATACTTCCAGGTGACGGCGGAACCGGTTTCAACCTGAGTCCAGGAAATCTTGGAATTCTTGCCGATGCAGGCACCGCGCTTGGTCACGAAGTTGAATATCCCACCCTTGCCGTCTTCGTCGCCGGGATACCAGTTCTGCACAGTGGAGTACTTGATCTGCGCGTCGTCCAGGGCGACCAGTTCAACCACTGCCGCGTGGAGCTGGTTTTCGTCCCGCATCGGCGCGGTGCAGCCTTCCAGGTAGCTGACGTGGCTGCCTTCTTCGGCGATGATCAGTGTACGTTCGAACTGACCGGTGTTGGCCGCGTTGATGCGGAAATAGGTCGACAGCTCCATGGGGCAGCGCACGCCCTTCGGAATGTAGACGAAGGTGCCATCGGAGAAGACCGCTGAATTCAACCCGGCGAAGAAGTTGTCGCCCGCCGGCACCACGGAACCCAAGTACTTCTGTACCAGTTCCGGGTAATCCTGGATCGCCTCGGAGATCGAGCAGAAGATGACGCCGGCTTTGGCCAACGGCTCTTTGAACGTGGTTGCGACCGATACCGAGTCGAATACCGCATCGACGGCGACGCCGGCCAGCTTTTCCCGTTCGTGCAGCGGGATACCCAGCTTTTCATAGGTCTTCAGCAGCTCCGGATCGACTTCGTCCAGGCTCTGCGGCATATCTTCTTTTCTTTTCGGCGCGGAGTAGTAGGAGATCGAGTTGTAGTCGATCTTTGGGTAGCCCACGTGCGCCCAGTCCGGCTCTTCCATATCCAGCCAGCGACGGTACGCTTTCAGGCGCCACTCCAGCATGAATTCCGGCTCTTTCTTGATGGCGGAAAGGCGCCGGATCACATCTTCATTCAGGCCGGGTTCGAAGGTTTCAGCTTCGATTTCGGTTACGAACCCATGTTCGTATTCCCGTTTGATCAGCTCGTTCACCTGCTTGTCGGTGTTCGCCATGATCGTCGCTCCGTCTCTCTCAAGTGCAGGTTATTCATGTGCGAGCTCTGAGGCTCGGTTTATCTCGGGGACGTTTTTGGCCAGCGGCCTGTCCGAATTCTTTGGCCCAACGTTGTTTTGCGGATGCTACAGAGGGTTCCGTTTTTTCGGCTACGGCTCCGTTGGCGCCCGCGTTTCTTCTTATAGGAGGGTCATCTAGGGGAGAATTGTACAATATCAGAGTAAAATAGTCAGGTATTAAAGTGGACGCCAAAACGATGACTCCCACGTGCGCAATCGTGGGCGGCGTTGACCGCTCGGATGGGCGCCATACTCCCGGAGGCCGCGTAGTATAACGTAGTTTGCCTGAATGGGTTACCGAGTGATGTATAGTGCTGAGCTATGAATGTGGGTTTTTTAATAAAGGCTATAGAGCGATTCAATATCTGTGGTGTAACTGACACCGACCAGTTTCCAGCCGTCGGTGGCCCGGTAGAAGGTGAACTGCCAAGCCATGGCAGCCTCGGAAAATTTCTGCAGCCAGGTTTCCCGGTAGAAATGGTCGTCGATGGCCTCGCGCCTGACCCGGACCGTGTCCAGGGTTTTGCCGGCGCGGTCGTGAACTTTCCGGAAATAGCTGTCGGCTTCCCTGGCCGAGGCATCGAACGGCTCCCGCGAGACGCCCAGGTAGGGCGCCAGACCGCTGTAGGCCTCGGCGACCCGGCCATCGGCGACCTGCTGCATGAAAGCCCGGGTTTTCGGCTCGACGCTGTCCGGGGCGGGCAGGGTGTCCGCATTGGCGGAAAGCGACAGCACAGACATCAGCAGGCTGACGAGCAGGTAACGCGTCGAAAACATTGCGGTATTCCCGGAACAGAGCGTGGCTGGAGGATCAACATGCTCTATGCTATGCCACCTGCAAGCAACATGCTGTGATCCACTGCTTTTCTCCAGAGGTTGGCCCGCCCCAATGGCTATTGTCCTGTCGTTGTTCGTCAAACTGCTGCCACTGTATGTGACGGTAGCCCTCGGGTGGGTTGCCGGACGCTACCTGGAGGCCAGCGGCCGTCATATTGCGGGCATCATGCTTTACATCGTCACGCCCTCCGTCATCTTCTCCGGGGTAATGGCGGCGCCGCTGTCGCCGGAAGTACTGCTGATGCCGGCGATTGTCTTCGGATTCTGTACCGGCATTAGTCTGCTCCATCTCTGGATCGGCAAGCGCGTGCTGACGGACGGTAGCGCCAGTATCATCCCGCTGGCGGTGGGGACGGGCAATACGGGCTATTTTGGGATACCTGTGGCGCTTCTTCTATTCGGCGAGAAGGGGCTGGCCCTCTACATCGTGTGCATGTTGGGCACGACGCTATTCGAAAACTCGGTGGGTTACTATCTGGCGGGGCGCGGCCAATACAGTGCCCGGGACTGCCTTAAACGTGTCGCTCGCCTGCCTTCTATTTATGCCTTCCTGCTGGGTGTCGCCCTCAATCTGAACGGCGTTGGCATTCCCGAGGTGTTCGTGCCGCTTTTCGACAATCTGCGCGGCGCCTACAGCATCCTTGGCATGATGATCGTGGGTATGAGCATCCTCAACTTCCGCGGTCTTATGGGCAATGTGCGTTTTACCGCCCTCGCCTTTTTCGGCAAGTTCGTGGTCTGGCCGGTGGTAGCGCTGCTGTTCTGGTGGATAGACAGCCAATGGCTGGGGTTTTACGGCGATGCGGTCTACCGCGCGATCTTCCTGGTATCGATCACGCCGATTGCCGCGAATACGGTGGTGATTGCGACATTATTGGAGGCCTCGCCACGCCAGGCCGCAGGGACAACCCTGCTGAGCACGCTGTTCGCGCTGGCCTATATCCCGGTGATGGTGGCAATTTTTCTTAACTAGACGGGCTCTGGCAGGCGACGAATTTTTGTTAAGGGTCACTCGTGTTCAAGGGCATTAGGACGCGTTGTATAGGAACTAACGATCCCGGCGATGGACTATGCTGTGAGGATCTCATGTTCTGCAAGGATCGACCTATGCGCTTATTCGCGGTGCTGTTGCTGGCCTTGCTGCCGAGCCTGGGTCAAGCTGCCTTTCGCTGCGGCACCGGACTGGTGGATGAAGGCGACTGGCCGGTCGAGGTGGAGGAGCGCTGTGGCGAGCCCGACTACGTGGCCGTTTACCCCGAGGCGTCGCTGCCCGGTATCGGCATTGTTCAGACCGTCGAGCACTGGTACTACAACCCCGGGCCCAGCAGCTTCATCCGTCGGCTGGTTTTTCGCAATGGCCGGCTACAGAGCGAGGACAGCCTGGGTTACGGTTTCCTGCCCGGCGCCGCGGGCGACTGCAATCCCCGTGTACTCAACGAGGGCATGAGCGAATTCGAGGTGGTCAGGCGCTGTGGCGAACCGCTGTCCAAGCGGGTCACCTGGGTAGCGTCGGACGCGTATTCCCGCTATTCCGAACGGCGCAGTGGTCTCCAGGGCGTTTATCCCGTGGAGGAGTGGATGTACGAATTCGGCAGCAACCAGTTCCGCCGGATCGTGACTTTCCGTGACGGACGTATCACCGATGTGGAATCGGCAGGTAAGCCGCAATAAAACCGGCTATTTTTACAGTAATTATTATCCGCCCCACATTCATGTTCACCGGCAAGGAGGCTCGCCATTGCGGACTCGTGACGACGGACTGGCCGTACCCGCGGCCATGCTTTTCGACTGGCACGGCACGCTAGTGGACACCCACGACGCCATGTTCAGCGCCATGGAGGACATGCTGCCGCAGTTGGAAGATCTCGGGCTGGTCGAGCATTTGTTGCCCGAGGATGACTGTAACAACGCCGACGACGCCCGCCTCGTGCGCTACATCCGTATCTTCCGCCGCCTACATCCGCGCATTCTGGCCGAACGCCGGGTATCCCGCACAGATATCTTCAACGCGATTTTCGGCGACAACCGGCAAGCCAAGTCTATTGCCCACCACGCCTACAATCAGTGTTATCGCAAGTATTTCGGTCAGGTAAAGCCTTTCCAAGAGGGTGTTTACCAGTACGTTCGCGCCTGCCGTGACCTGGGGATCAAGCTGGTGGTGGCGACTAACCGCAACCGGGAATTTCTCAACACCGAACTAGAAACTCTGGAAGACGGCCGTTGGCGCGAGTTGTTCGACGCCACCATCTGTGCGGATGACGTGGTGCACTACAAGCCCGACCCCGAAGTGCTGGTCAGCGGAACCCGCAAGCTGGGTCTTCAGCCGGGTGCCGACATTTGGTACGTGGGCGATGGTTATACCGATATGGTGACCGCCAACAATGCTGGCGTGACGCCCGTGTTTTACAACGGCGCCGCCTGGGAGCATCACCGGATCGAGAGCTGGTTTCGCAAGCACGACCGGCCAACCCTCATTATCGAGAGCTTCGAGCAGCTGATGGATGAGCTGGCCGCTTTCCCGGAAGGGACCTTCAAGCGCCCGGTGGACGAAGTGCGACCGCCGGCCTTTCCGCCGCCTAAGCCGCCTGAGCCACGCCAGGAGCCCGACTGGCACCCGGCGGCGGCCAAGCTGATCCGTCCGGAGGTGATCCTGTTCGACTGGCACGCCACCCTGGTGGATACGCTGGATGCGATGTACCACGCCGTCGACGACATGCTGCCGGAGTTCCGCGAGCTTGGCCTGATGGATCGGATGCTCGAGCCGGAAGACAGTAAGACCCCGGAAGACGCCAAACTGGTGGCCTACGTCCGGGAGTTCTCCCAGTTGCATCCTAAAGTCATGGCGGACCGCAAGATCTCCCGCACCGACATCTTCGAGGTCCTGTTCGGCGACGACGAGGACGCCAAAGCGGTCGCCCACAAGGCCTTCAACCGACATTACCGCAATCACTACGGCAATGTGTCCGCGTTCGAGCCGCGAGTTAGCCAGATGCTGGACGGCCTGCGTCAGCTCGGCATCCAGGTGGGCGTGATCACCAACCGTGACCGCGAATTCTTCGAGCACGAACTGGCGGCGGTGGAGGGTACCGGCTGGCAGCACCTGTTCGACACGGAAGTCTGCGGGGACGATACGCCTTTACGCAAACCCCACCCGGATCAGTTGATCCTCGCGACCGAAAACCTGAAATACCCTGTGGGGCCGAGCGTTTGGTACGTGGGTGACAGCACCACCGACATCATCGCCGCCAAGCGAGCGGGCATGACTGGCGTCTTCTTCAATGGTGCGCTCTGGGACTTGCCCTGGCTGCAGAACATCTTTCCCGGCACCCATCGCCATCCGCACAAGCCCGATGTGGTGGTGAATGATTTCTCGGAGTTCTGGGCGCTGGTGCTGGCCTGTGAGGTTGGACCGCCGTAACCGTATTTAGTCAGACGAATGCCCGCAGGTGAGGGCTGCTCAGTCCAGACGGGGTCTATTGCAGTCCGGACAGCGCTTTTTCAATATCCACTCCGACGGCGATAGCGCCAATAAGTTCGCCGCTTCGGTCGTCGAAGATGGCTTTTGAGGCGGTCACTTGAAAACGCTGCGATGAGGCATCGAAGCGGACCGGACCAATGAACAACTCGTCTCCAACCTGGGCAACCACTTCGCGGAATTTGGGTTCGTCACCCTGCCAGAAATCGCTAGTATGTTGGCTTATCGCCACCAGCGCCCCTTGGTCGTCCATTAGCATCATTTCAGAGATACGTCCTTCGTGTTTGGCTTGCCATTTTTTCAGAGCATGGGATGCCGGGCGGGCCGCGATGGTTATGGCTTCCTCTGTCGGCTTGTTCGTCAGGGAGTGCTGCCAGAGCTGATCGATCATCAGTATTTCAGCCAGGGTGTAACTGTTGTCGGAACGGTTTAAAGCGTCTTCCAGATCCACGTGCTGCTGAAGACTCTTCAGGAGGTTATTGGTCTGCCTATGAAGCTCGCTGAGCTCGTGAGACTCCAACTGGAAACCCGAGGTTACGCAGCTGTCCAGACGGGTATTGAAGGTGTGTAAAAAGCCCGGATGGGCGTTGACGAAATTGTTGCCCAGATACAGGCCCAGAGGTGCAAAGCGGACGAACTGCATGGTGAGATCCGGTGCAGGCTGAAGCTTTTCGTCGCTTTCGAAGTACGCATCCATTACTCGCTGATCGATGACCAGCCCATCGATTCGTCCCCGTTCGACCAGGGCCACAAGCTGGTCCAGCGAGGAGACCTGCATCGCCGCTTGGTAACCTTGACGTTGCAGCCAGGTGGCCTCGTTACTGCCTGCGACGCTGCCGATGCGGATGTCGCTCAGGCTCGAGACGGGCTTCTTCGAATACAGGTACCATTTTTCCAGCGCAAGTGGCGCACTGATCACAGCATGGCGATCCAGCTCGTCGGAAGCGGCCATGCCGAGGTAGCCGTCGATGGTGCCTCGCTCCAGGGAATGGATCGCCCGGCGCTGCGGCACCATGTGAATGCGTGGGCGCCACGGAGAATCTTTGAGCGCGCATTGGAGGGCCTCAACGGTGGAGCCTTGAACCGTTCCACCTGCGGCATACTGATAGGGTGGTGCAGGAGAAGCAAAAAGCTCGAGCGGCTGATCGGCGACAGCCCAGTGAGCGAAAAGAAGCAAACCTAGGGAACAGGCGGTGCGTACATCCAGCCGCATAATATGTCCTTTTTATGTCATACCGCACGACGGATTCCATGTCGTCGCTGTTTCCGTAAGCGTAACAGTTCTCGATGGGCGCCGCTCCTCCCGCGCGCGACGTCAAAGCTCCTCGATATGTTTCAAGCCAGTAGATGCCGCGAACGAATTCACGCCGCTCTCAGCCCTTACGCCGCGGCCGGCGCCGACAACCGCGTCCGCACCCGGTCCGGTAGAGAGAACTGCCCGATCCGTTTGAGCACGGTCCAGTACTGGCGCCCAAAACTGCCGGTGTTGTACTTGATGCCGTACTTGTGACAGATCGCCTCCACCCGGGGCGCGATCTCCCGATAGCGGTGCGCGGGAATGTCCGGGAACACGTGGTGCTCGATCTGATGGCTCAGGTGGCCGCTCAGGATATGCACCCACTTGCTGCCGGTGAAGTTGCTGGACCCGGTGAGCTGGCGCAGATACCAGTGTCCACGGGTTTCGTTTTCGATGGACGCTTCGGTGAACGTCTCCGCATCCTCGGTAAAGTGTCCGCAAAAGATGACGGACGACGACCACAGGTTACGGATCAGGTTGGCGCTCACGTTTCCCGCCAGCACGATGGGGAAGACCGGGAAGGTCAACAGCGGGAAGAACAGGTAGTCCTTGAACGCCTGGCGTCCGCCTTTGCGGAAGAAATCCTTGAGGAGGCCCGCCTTTTCCGAGAGCTTGATTTCGCGGCGGCGAACGCGCTCGAACTCCAGTTCGTGCAGGCCCACGCCCCACTGGAAGAATACCGACAGCAGTGCGTAGTTGGCGAACTGGAACAGATGCAGCGGATTCCACTTGTTGTCATCGCTCAGGCGCAGCAGCGCGTAGCCGTAATCCCGGTCTTTGCCGATCACATTGGTGAACGTGTGGTGCTCGTAGTTGTGGGTGCGGCGCCAGGAATCACCGGTGCATACGGTGTCCCATTCGTAGGTCTGGGAATGCAGCGACGGATCGTTCATCCAGTCGTACTGTCCGTGCATCACGTTGTGGCCGATTTCCATGTTCTCGATGATCTTGGCAATACTCAGCGATCCCACCGCCGCGGCAAACACCGGCGGAATGAAGCCAAACGGCATCATGGCCCGGCCGCCGACTTCCAACGTGCGGTGCAGGCGAATCATGCGGCGGATGTACTTGGCGTCACGTTCGCCGACATCAGCCATGACTTCATCGTGGATGGCATCGAGATCTTCGGCCAGTTCGTTCAATTGCTGTTCGTTCAGCTGTTTCATGTTTCGGCTCCTTCGGCCGACGCTATCGCCGGCCGTTCGAATGGGGGTTCAGCGTTGCAGTAAAGATCAGAGGTCCACGGTGACCGGACCCTGGGGCACGGAAATGCAAAGCTGGATGGTTTCCTCGCCGGGGCCGGAGGCCTTGCCGGTGAGGCGGTTGACAACGGTGCCCGAGTTCTTTCGGCAACTGCATTGATGGCAGATGCCCATACGGCAGCCGTAGGCCGGTTTCAGCTCTGCGGCCTCGGCAATCTCCAGCAGCGGTGCGTCGCCTTCGGACTCGACGGTTTTGTCGGTCTTGCCGAAGGTCACGGCGCCACCCAATGGCGTATCCGCCGCTACGGCGAATGGGGCGCTAAAGAAGGTGGTCTGAATCTGGCTTTCGGCAACACCGGCCCGATTCAGCACATCAGCGGCCAGGGTCATCAGGCCTTTGGGACCGCACAGGTAGATCTGTCGTGCGTCAAGGCCTGTTACCGAATCGAGATGTGCCTCGTTCATCAGGGCCGGCTCCCCCTCTTCCTCGGTCTTGAAGATTTTGAGCGTTAGGGCGGGCCAGCGGGCCGCAAGGGCGTAAAGAACCCCGGCGCCGATGATGTCGGCCTGGGAGCGCACGTAGTAGAGCAGCGTCACCGGCGCACGGACGTCGCGGTCGGCCAAGGTGGCCAAATGACTCAGTACCGGCGTGATACCGCTACCGCCCGCGATGTACAGCAGAGGCCGGTCGGTCTCCGGCAGGTTGAAGTCGCCGAAGGCCTGGCTCACACCCATAACCTCGCCGCCGCAGAGGTTGTCGTGCATCCAGTTGGTGATGCGGCCCCCGGCGAGGCGCTTGATGGTCAAGGTGACCGTGCCATCGGAGGCCCACTGGCGCGGCGTACTGGCGATGGTAAACGTGCGGTGATGCCGGACGCCGTCGGCTTCCACGATGACATTGATATGCTGCCCCGCATTGAATCCGCGCCAGCGGGGTGAAGGGCGCAGGTGAAAGCTCCGGGTGTCCCGGGCTTCGTCCGTCACTTCGACCAAACGCGCGGGCACGAAGCCGCGTACCCACATGGGGTTGAGCGCGGCCAGCAGCGGATCGAAAAACGCGCCAGGATCATCCCTGTTGAAAAGCTGTTTGCCCAGCCAGCGAAGTGGTGCACGGGTGTTTACAGTCGACAGCATGGCGTCTCTCCTCATCTGCCGTTCAATTTTGCTTGTGTACGTGTGTTCACAATATGTGTACGACTGTACACACGTGCTGGCGACGCTGTCAATCAGTTCGGCTCTCGGTCTTTATTTGAGCGTAACGTGCTGTAATATTTTGAATTTATGAATTTATACGACATCACGGAAAGCGGTTTGACCCGGTTCAGCGCATCGGTTGGCCTAATATGACGGCTCCCGTTTCCGCTGAACCGAATGGATGTGTACACTTGTTGTCTTTTAAGCCGAGATAATCAGGACGCCATGACACAGCGACAACGGCGCAAACCGGGGGAAACCCGCGACAAACTGCTGGACGCAACGCTGGCGCTAGTGGGTAAAGGTCGGCACTTTGCCAGCCTCGGCATCCGGGAGGTGGCCCGCCAGGCCGAAGTCGTTCCTACATCCTTCTATCGTCACTTCCGCAACATGGACGATCTCGGTCTGCAACTGGTGGACCAGCTTGGCTTGGTGCTGCGGCGCATGATGCGAGAGGCGCGGGGTAATGTGGTGCATGCGGACAAACTGATCGAGGAGTCGGTGACCATCTTCATCAGCCATGTCGAAGCCAATCGCAGCTTTTTCTTCTTTATGGCCCAGGGCCTGGCGGGGGAAAGCCGGGCGGTGCAGGACGGCATCCGCAGCGAGATACGCTTTTTTGGCAGCGAACTCGCCAACGATCTGCGCCGGATGCGTCTGGCGGACCATCTGAGCGACAGTGATCTGGAGCTGACGTGCGACTTGGTTGTGCGCACGGTGGCCTTCACCTTAACGGACCTGTTGGGGGTTTCCCCTGACGATGAATACCAGATCAATCAGATCCGCCAGCGCACGACCCGATTTCTCCAACTGATTTTTGTGGGGGCGGCGCATTGGAACAGTCGTACACAGGAATCACAGGTATGAAACACTGGCAGCGTTTTCTGGGGACACTCATCGCGCTGGCCACGGCGGCGGCCTGGGTGGTGTTCTATCAGCCGGAGGCCGGCGACGAGCAGAAGCAGCAGGTCGCCAGCTTCTCGAAGCTGATCGATGGCGTTTCCCGCCACTGGAATCTGGAGGTCTTGGACGACCTGATGCTGTCCGAAATGCAGGACGCCAACCGTTACCAGCCACTGCTGATCGAGGCAAGCCCGTTGGGCCGCTTCATCGGCTGCGAACGTCTACGGTTGGGGGCGTTCGCCGAGGACAGCCTGGATCAGCCGCCACTTGATCGATTGCAGGCCGTCACCGTTTACCAGGGCAATGGCCGCTGCGCTTTCGAGTACGGGGAAGCGTACGTTCTGGTGGGCTATGTGCGGGAGCAGGACCAACCCAAGCTGGTCCTGCTGGTGATCGAGGATATCCACTTATTTGACGGCAGTACCTGACCTTTTATTTGACGAACAGTACTTGGTTATTTGACGACAGTACCTGACTTGGCCCCGGATGCTCTTGCCTTCGCCGGTTGGCGTTTCGCCGTAACCGTTCGAGGTTTGGGCGCTGGTTTCTTTGGCAGAAGTAGCAGCTCCAGCTCGTCCAGTGCATCACCGGTGTAAACCGCCAGCCGCTGCATGCTCGGCAACGTGTCCCGGCAGCCGGTGTAGCCGAAATTCAGGGATCCGGCATAACTCAGGCAGGTGATGTTCAATGCCCCGCCATGGGCGATCAGCGATACCGGATACATCGCCTCCAGCTTGGCCCCCTCGTAGTACAAGGGCTCTTCCGGACCGGGCACGTTCGAGATCGTGATATTGAAGGCTGGCCGCATGCGCCCACCCAGCCCTGTCATCAACTGCAGGATGTAGGGCGACATCATCAGCATGGTGTACTGGTTGAGCGCACTGCGCGGTAGGCTCTGCAGATGCGCCTTGGCGCTGCCGGTGGAGGCCTTGATGCTCTCCAGCCGCTCCAGCGGCCCCACTTCATTTGTCGCCAGGCTGGCGATCATGAAGCTGATGGCGGTGCCGGTGCCGTGATCGTCCGCGGGCCGGATATTAACCGGTATGCCCGCGGTCAAGGGCGTGTTCGGCAGCTTACCTTGCTCCATGAGGAAACGCCGCAGCGCGGTCCCGCACAGGTAGAGCACGATATCGTTGAGCGACGCATCCGCGTGCTTGGCCAATTGCTTGAGCCGGTCCAACTGGTAGTGCTGAGTGGCAAGCCGGCGCTGGCCGGTCACGCGGCCGTTCAGCATCGAGCGTGGCCCGACAAACGGCGCAGTCAGACGATCGTCTTCGCGCCGGGCAGACTTCACCAATCGGGTCAGGGCCCCAATCAGTTTGGGGCCGCTATCCACCTGGATCTTCAGCGCATGCAGGGCCTCGTTGAAGGCCCAGTTGAGGGTGGCGGCATTGTCGCCGCTGGCCCTGCGCCCGCGCACCGGCTTCACGGACCAGGGCGCCAGCATGTTAGTGGCATTGGGATCGGTCGAGAGGATGCGCTGCATCAGCCGCACGCCACTGATGCCATCGATCATTGAATGGTGCATCTTGGTGTAGAGCCCAAAGCGGTTGTTTTCCAGACCCTCGATAATGTGACATTCCCAAAGTGGTCGCGAGAAATCCAACGGATGGGAGTGCAGGCGCGATACCAGCACCCCCAGCTCGCGCTCGCTGCCGGGGCGCGGCAGGGCCGAGTGGCGTACGTGATAATCCAGGTCGATGTGCTTATCCAGTTTCCACGCCGGGGCCAGCAGACGCCCCAGGAAACCGGCGTTGGCCAGTTTGTGGCTCCAAGGCGGTGCCACGTCGCTGTCGGCTTTCATGCGCGCGACCATATCGCGGAGGAAGGTCTCCGGGGCATCCGGTGGCAGGGAGAAAATCTGCAGGGTGCCCACGTGCATGGGCGTATCTTCCGACTCGACGGCGAGCCAGGAGGCGTCAAGGGTGCTCAGGCGTTTCATAGTGTTCCTGTTTCGTCGGCAAGTTCGTTTTACTTGCATCGTTATTGTGTGTTTTGCCGGAGTATAACCAAGTGGGCCTTTCAGCACAGTTGCCGGAGTGACGGAAATGATGACGGGCTGAAAACAGGCGGGCAAAAAGGCAGGCAAAAAAAGGCCCGGTGAAAATAGACTGATCATCTAGGGTGGGAATGATCAGTTATCACCGGGCACCAGGTTGGAGACGCAACAGACTAAAAGACTGTGAGTTGAGACAAGCCCGTGCGGGGGCGTCATCTCTGGAGCAGTCACCCACTCCTGCTGGAATCGAAGGTCGCTCCACCGTTCAACTCCGTCGCTCACTATTAACCCTAGTACGCTGTTTGCCGGGTCGCACGTTAAAATCCGGTAAATGACAGAGGTGTAAGCCGTGGGTAATCGCCGGTGCGTCAGCCAGGCGGCAAAGCGATGCTGAACATTACGTCGGCAGTCTGGCGACCGAAGCTCGGGCCGCGCCGGTGGGAATGGAGACACCCCTCCCACCGATGCGGGATCCGACGATTAGCCGTCAGGCCTCTTCGCTCATCGCCTTCTTGTAGAGCGACTTGCGCGGCTTGGCAAATACCTGGCGCAGCATCGGTTCGAAGTAGGACAAGGGCAAGGTTTCCGCCTCCGGATCGAATGCCGGAGAGTCGTATTTGCTCACAAACTCCAAAGTCTGCTGGTAATACGGGTGTTCCTTGAAGTTCTCCCGCATGTTGGGGTCCAGACCCAGGTGATGGAAGAAGTAGTAGCCCTGGAAGATCGCGTGGTGCTTGACCATCCAATGGTTCTCCTCGCTGACGAATGGCTCCAGTAGCACCGCGGCCACGTCGGCATGGTTGTAGGTGCCTAGGGTGTCGCCGATATCGTGCAGCAAGGCACACACCACGTATTCGTCGTCCTTGCCGTCCCGGTGGGCCAGGGTGGCGGTCTGCAGGCTGTGGGTCATGCGATCCACCTTGAAACCGCCGAAGTCGCCTTCAAGCAACCGCAAATGATCCATGATCCGATCCGGCAGGGACTTGGCAAAATCGCCGAAGGAAGCGGCGATGGTGTGCCAGTCTTCGGCCGTACCGTCTTTCATGTGTGTGAACTGGGCGTGGGCTTGGTCTTCGCTGTTCATCATCTCTCTCCTAAAATTATTGGCCTTAAATCACTGGCGGAAGCTGGAATCGATACGGTCGAGTTTGCGTAGCAGTCCCGGCCAGGCCAGGTTGCCGCCCATGCCTTTGGTGACTTGGGCAGCCTGCTGCTTGATGGTATCGACAATGCCGCCGGGGATGGGTGTCAGCTCGCGGTTGCCGGCCAGCGCATCGATCTGGATTTCGCAGGCCCGCTGCAGGATGAACATACCCAGGAAGGCGTCGGCGATGGAGCTGCCTACCGTAAGCAGGCCGTGATTGCGCAGGATCATGAAGCTCGATTCGCCCAGATCCGCTTGTAGCCGGGACTTTTCGTCGTCACGCAGGGCGACCCCTTCGTAATCGTGGTAAGCCAGGCTGGCCAGGGGGAACAGGCTCTGCTGAGACAGCGGCAATAGGCCGTCTTTCTGTGCCGATACTGCAACGCCGGCAGTCGTATGGGTGTGCATGACGCAGGTGGCGTCTTCACGCACCGCATGGATCGCGCTGTGGATGGTGAAGCCGGCCGGGTTGATGTCGTAATCGTCCGGGTCCAGCTTATTCGCCTCCTGATCCACCCGTACCAGGCTTGAGGCGGTGATTTCCTCGAACATCATGCCGTAGGGATTGATCAGAAAATGATGTTCGTCGCCGGGAATGCGGGCGGAAATGTGAGTGAAGATCAGATCGTCCCAGCCGTGCAAGGCGATCAGCCGGTAGGCGGCGGCAAGATCCACTCGTAGCTGCCATTCCTCGGCAGTGACTTTTTCTTGCTTCGACGGGACGGTGGGCGGATGGGGATTGACGGCGGTATTCATGGTTCACCTCTCATGCGGTGTATCGTCGTTATTGTACTGATACCGTCAGTCTAGAGCCGGGAGAGGTGCGAACTCTGTCAATTGGTTTACACTTGCCCGATGATCGATACCCGCGCCGTTCTCCGCCACTGTCCCATCTTCGCCGGTTTTCCCGATGACGCCATCGACGAAGCTGCCGGCCACGCCCGTGTCCGACGTTTCGAACCGGACGAGGTGATCTACGATAAAGGCACCCTGCAATCCAGCATTTGTGTGATCGCCGAAGGCACGGTGCGAATCAGTTCGGTGAACGCCGAGGGGCGGGAGGCGGTGCTGATTATTTTCGATCATGGCACCTGGTTCGGCGACACGGTATTTTCGCCGCGCACGCCGAGAGTCTATGGCGCCCGTGCCCACGAGGCGGCGACCATCGCCGACCTGCCCGGTGAGTACTTTCGCGAACTGATGCAGCGTTACCCGCAGTGCTACCCCGTGGTGCTGGACCTGCTCAGCCAGCGTCTTTGGGCCGCCATGTCGATGATCGAGGACGATGCGCTCCGCGGTACCCAGGCGAGAGTAGGACGCCGCCTGCTGTTCCTCGCCCAGATGCACAGCGGCGGTTACGTCCGCGCCAATGCGGTGACTTTTCGCCTCACCCGCGAGCACATCGCCAACATGATGGGAATGACCCGCCAGGGCGTGCACAAGGTGCTTAAGACGTTCGAGGCTGAAGGACACATCACTTTCACCTATGGCCGTGTCACCGTGAACGATCCGGTGGCGCTGGAACAGCATCTGCTATCGCTGGACTAACCGGTTTTGCCGAAGCCCGCTGTCCACAAATCCATGCCCACAAATTTTGCGCAAGTTCCGGAGTGTTGGCCGACCCACATTCATCTAGCCTTTAGGCCATCGAATGAATGATCTGGAGATCCGACGATGAGTGAATCCTTTTTGCCGATGGGGCGCCTGGAATGGACGTTGCTGGTCCTCTTGTCCGTCCTTTGGGGCGGCTCTTTCTTCTTCGTCGGCGTGGCCGTACGTGAGTTGCCTCCATTTACCATTGTGGCGCTTCGTGTCGGGTTGGCAGCATTAACGCTACTATTGGTCGTTCACTTAATGGGCCTTCGCATGCCGTCGACGCCAAGGATCTGGCTGGCGTTCTTCGGTATGGGGTTCATCAACAACATGGTGCCGTTTAGCCTCATCGTTTGGGGACAGACACATATCGCCAGCGGACTGGCTTCTATTCTCAATGCCACCACTCCTTTACTCACGCTGGTTGTTGCGCATTTGTTTACGGTGGACGAGAAGATGACGCGTTCCCGGTTGGTCGGTCTGATGGTAGGTTTTACCGGCGTGATATCCATCATCGGCCCGGACGTGCTGTCGGGTATTGGTCAGGATGTGGCGGCACAATGCGCGATCCTAGGCGCTGCGTTGGCTTATGCCTTTGGAGGTGTTTTCGGGAGACGCTTTCGCCGCCTCAACGTTCAGCCGATGGTTGCCGCGACTGGCCAAGTAACGGCCTCTACCGTACTGATCGTCCCGGTTGCGTTGATCCTGGACCGTCCCTGGAATCTGACCCCGCCTGGTACGGGAACCTGGGCAGCGGTCATCGCTCTGGCGGTACTCTCGACCGCCCTGGCTTATATCCTCTACTTCCGTATCCTGGCCACGGCGGGAGCGACCAATCTGCTGCTGGTCACCTTTCTGATACCCGTGAGTGCGATTCTGCTGGGGGTCGCGTTTCTCAACGAGATGCTCGAGCCAAAACACTTCGCGGGTATGGCGCTGATCGGTCTCGGGTTGGCGCTAGTGGACGGCCGCCCGGCGCGTCTTCTAATGCGAACAAAGGCGCAGTCAACCTGAGGTCGGGCTACCTGTAACGACACGCTCGCCAGTCTTAATGTCGCGCAGGCCATGCCGAGACAAAGGTCGCCAAGACTCGTGCAATCGATAGGATAACGCTGGCGATGTTGCTCAATGTGCTAACCTCAAAGGGAATCAGATCAGCCGCTCGTTAATCTAAAATAGCTGGTAGGGGCTGCTCACGGACCCGGACGGGATCAGGTCGTTCTCCGGGATTTAAGGATAATGCCGGGTCGGGACGGCTACGAAACGTGTCTCCATCTAAAACAGAGTCCTTCGAGGCAAGATGCGGCTATTATATTCGTAACGGCGCAGAGCGAGGCGGGGGACGAGGCTACGTTCAGCAAGCTGATGCGGCGTTATTGAAGCCAAAGATTCAGGACGGAATAGATTTGAGCTGAAGTTACCTATCGCTCAGTCAATGTCGGGATGGGCTGAAAGATGTACGGAAAGGATGCCAGGTGCCAGCGTGGGGAGACAGGTACTGCGAGACTTTGGCTATACGGCCTGATTCTTTTTGCTTTCTATATCGTTGTCGGCGTATATAGCTTAAATCTTGCCTTCGTGGCCACCAACGTCTCGCCAATTTGGCCGCCAACCGGCGTAGCTGTTGCTGCGCTGGTACTCGGAGGCGTGCGGCTATGGCCAGCCATCGCCGCTGGCGCGTTTGTGGTCAATGTCCTCAGTTTTCCCCCGGACGGTGCCCTATCCACGACGTTTATGACATCGGCCACCATTGCGGCTGGCAATACGCTGGAAGCAGTACTGGCGGCGTATCTCATAAACCGGTTTGCCCGCGGTGCCTCTTCTTTTGACCGTCTCATCCATGTGTTCAGTTTCGCCGCCTCTGCCGTTATTGCGTGTTTTATCAGCGCGACGATCGGTCTCACCGCCCTGTTGTTTTTTGGTTTCGTGTCTACGGATGCTCTTCTCAGTGCCTGGCTGACGTGGTGGATCGGCGACGTCGTCGGCTTGTTGGTCCTGGTCCCGCTCATCGTTTCACTGGTCCAGGTGACTCATGATGAAAACAATGGGCCCAACTGGGGGGTGTCTGTCGCGTTGGTTGTTTCGACAGCCTTGATCAGTCTCTTCGTTTTCTCTCCTGAAATCGGGACCCGCGGGGCCAAGCAATTGCTGGCGTTCCTCTATGTGCCATGCCTGGCGATAACGGCCTACTATTTTGGCCTCAGGGGTGTGTCTTTGCTCACTGCGGCTATCGCCGCCATATCGTTCATTGCGACGCTGGGTGGGGAAGGGCCCTTCATCTTTGGGGACGCGTACGCGTCCCTGATAGCGCTCGATTGCTTCCTGTTGCTGTGGGTCTTGACTGGCATGGTTTTGGCTGCGGATCTTCGCGAGCGGGGCGAGCCCGTCAGTCAGAGCCTGAAGGGGTTCCTGACACCCTGGATGACGCTAATGGGTGCCCTGGCCTTAACGGCGGCCGCGTGGTACCTGACGATGACGAACATCGTGAATAAAGCGGATGACCGTTTCAGCTTTATAGCGTCTTCGATCGAGACGCGAATTTCAGATCGAATGCGAGACTACCAGCAGGTCTTGCGTGGCGCTGCAGGGTTGTTCTACGTCGCCGGGGGAGTGACTGCGCGTGACTGGGAGCGCTACGTAGGCGAGTTACGTCTGAAAGACGGCTACCCCGGTATTCAGGGGGTGGGATACACGGAATACTTGGTCGGGACACGTCAAGTCAATTCATTCCAGGACTACATACGATGGCAAGGCTTCCCAGACTTTACGGTTCATCCAGCGGGTGCGCGCATGATCTATACGCCGGTCACCTACCTGGAACCATACGATTGGCGAAATCAGCGGGCTCATGGTTTTGACATGTTCTCCGAACCCAACCGCCGCTGGGCACTTATAAGAGCTCGTGATAGTGGGGAAGCTGCGATCTCAAGAAAGATTACCCTAGTGCAGGAAACGGGCGTGGGGGTTCAGGCGGGTTTCCTCATGTATCTGCCGGTATACCGTGGTGACGAACTCCCGCAGACTCTCAATCAGCGCCGGGAGCGGATAAAAGGCTACACATACAGTCCCTTTCGCATGAATGACCTGATGCGGGGCATTCTCGGCAATCAGTTCGCTCTAGTCGGCGTGGACGTCTTCGACGCCAATGAAGTTGAAGAGCAGGCATTGCTGTACCGTAGTTATGCGCAGACGGATGTCGAAGGCGCGCGCAGTGTGCGCTCCTCTGTGAAGCGGATCCAAATTGCCGATCATGTGTGGACCGTCCGCGTGCGTGCGCTCCCCGCGTTCGACCGAACCATCGATTATCAAAAGGCTCATATTGTCCTGGTGGGCGGAATTCTCATTAGCTTCCTGCTCTTTGCGTTTGTTCGCGCGCTGACCGTTACCCGTTCCAAGGCGTTGAGTCTGGCGAACGAAATGACTTCGGCTTGGCGGGCGTCAGAAGGAAAATTTGCGACATTGGCTGAGAGTGCCAAGGAAGCCATTTTTATGGTTAACCGAGAGGGATTTATACAATCCTGGAACCGGTCGGCGACAATCATCTTCGGGTATGCCCGACAGGATATTGTCGGCCGGCAGTGGGTTGTGCTGGTGCCGCCCGAGCAGAGTCATCAAAAAACCAAAGAACTCAGCGCGTTGGCCCGCAACTCGAATGAAGCCCTGTCGGAACGGATTCTCCAGATCGAATGCGTACGCAAGAACGGCGATCGTTTTCCCGCCGAGTTTTCCTTATCCAAATGGCGATCCGGCGATGCAACTTATTTCGGGATCATTCTCAGGGACGTGACAGAAAGTCGTCTCGCCGAGCAGCGCCTGGAGGATGCGCGGCGCGAGGCTGAAGCGGCCAGCAAGGCCAAGACTGAATTCGTGGCTAACATGAGTCATGAAATTCGCACGCCCATGAATGCCATGCTGGGTATGACCCAGATACTTTCAAAGACCCCTTTGAATACTGAACAGCAACGCTATGTGAAGATGGTTCAGTCCGCTGGTCGTTCCTTGCTCGCCATCCTCAATGACATCCTCGATTTCTCGAAGATCGAAGCTGGGAAGATGACGATCAATCATGAACCCTTCAGCCTTTATGATCTCGCGGCCAGCCTGGCATCGATCATGACCCTCGATGCTTCCCAGAAGCAGCTTGAACTAGCGATCGGCATTCAACCTGACGTTCCAAAAGGTCTTGTTGGTGATGAGTTGCGCATACGGCAGGTGCTGATCAACCTGCTCAGTAACGCCATCAAATTCACCGAGCAGGGGGAGGTGTCGTTGCTGATTCGCCTGGTTGAGCGCAGTGAGCAGCAAGCCCTCCTCGAATTCGTAGTCCGCGATACCGGTATTGGCATGTCGAATGCGCAGATGGAAGACCTCTTCGAGGAATTTACCCAAGCCGACAGTTCCATGACGCGTCGTTTCGGCGGCACCGGATTGGGCCTGGCGATAACGCGAAGGCTGATATACCTGATGGAGGGCGAGATCCATGCATCCAGCCAGCCCGGTATTGGCAGTGAGTTTATCGTTAGCCTTCCGTTGGAACTTGCATTGTTCAAGACAGATCTGGCTTCGTCACCGACGGTCGATAACCTGCGTGTGCTGGTTGTCGACGACAATGAGATGTCCCGACACTACCTCCAGAATACCCTTAATGCCTGGTGTTGGCAGGTCGACACGGAGCGCTCGGCAAAGGCGCTGCTCGATCGCGTCGACGAAGGTTCGGTAGCAGGGACTGATTACAACGTCTTCCTGATCGACTGGCTGATGCCTGGCACAGATGGGCTGGAGTTGGCGCGCGCCCTACGGCAGCAGCGGATATTCGACAACGCTATTATCATTCTGATGCTTGATGCCTATGCACAGCAAAGCATGCCGAAGTCAGAGGCAACCGAATGGGTGGATGCCGTTCTGCTTAAACCGGTGACCGGCTCTGAACTCTATGATCGCATCCATGAGGTGCTCGTCAATCGCAACGGGCGGACCGCGACCGCAAGTACGTCAGGGACGCCGGAAAAGAATCTCCTGCAAGGCTGCCACCTGCTGCTCGTTGAAGACAATGACCTTAATCAGGTGGTTGCGTCAGGTTTCCTGGAGGCCGCTGGCGCCAAGGTTTCCGTTGCCGCCGACGGGCAGGAAGCCGTAGACAGGCTGAAATCGGCGCCTAACGGCTATGACCTCATCCTGATGGATGTGCAAATGCCAGTACTTGATGGCATTGGAGCAACACGTATTATCCGTGAGCAATTGCAGGTAGACCTGCCGATCCTGGCTATGTCAGCCGGCGTGCTTGGTACTGAAAGGGCAACTTGCCTAAGGGCCGGAATGAACGGTTTCATCGGCAAGCCGGTTGACGAAGATGAGCTTATCGGAACCATCCGTGCCCACCTGCGTCGAGGTGTTACGACTCTTGCCGGTGGACATGCGCTGGGCGTTTCGGGTGCGACGGGTTTCGCCGACAAGGCGCAGCCCATCCCTTCTGGGGACGTGAATCTCGACCACTTACAGGCCTTATTTGAAACGGACCCTGAGACCAGGGCAGAGATCCTGAGCGTGGTTGAATCTACGGCTGAAAAAGGCAATGCGCCCCTTGAAGAGGCCTATTCCCATTGGATGGCGGGGCACACGGAAAGTGCCGCCAACATCATTCATACCTTGCGCGGCGCCGTGGGTACATTGGGGGGCGCCCGCTTTGCCGAGATTGCGCTTCACCTCGAGAAAGGGTTGCGCACAGGGGATGAAAGTGAACTCGAAGCGCTCTGGGACTATGTGCGCTCTGAACACGAGCGCGTTCTCGATGCTGTTGGGGCTTGGCTGAAGCGATTCCAGAAAACGGAACAAATCGACTCGAAAGAAGACCCGTCAGCGTCGATAACCCATGACGATCTGGTGCAGTTGCGCAAATTGCTGGCCCAACACAATCCGCGGGCTCAGACTATGTTTTCGCAATACCGGACGGCCCTCAGTAGTCTTTTAACTGCTAAAACCATGGCAGAGGTAGAAGACGCCATGCAACGGTTGGACTACGATTGGGTGGAAACTGTCATAGCAGACTTGCAAGGAGCTCTATGAAAACCATCGGCCTATTAGGCGGAATGAGCTGGGAATCCACGGTGAGCTATTACCGCGCTCTGAACGAGGGCGTCAAGCAGGCCCTGGGCGGTCTGCACTCGGCGCGGATCGTGATGAACAGTGTGGATTTTGCGGATATTGAGGCACTGCAGAAGTCCGGGGATTGGCCGGAAACCGCGCGACTGCTGTCCAAGGCCGCTCAGTCGGTTGAGGCGGGCGGTGCGGATTTCCTGCTGATCGGCACCAACACCATGCACAAGGTGGCGCCGGAGATTCAGGCGGCGATTTCCATTCCCTTGCTTCACATCGCCGATGCCACAGCGGAAAAGCTGAAGGCCGATGGCGTACGTCATGTGGGCCTGCTCGGCACTCGCTACACTATGGAGCAGGATTTCTACAAGGGCCCCATGCGCGACCGGTACGAAATGGACGTGCTGGTGCCGTCGGACGACGAGCAGGCCATGATCCACCACATCATCTTCGAGGAACTGTGTCTGGGCGTCATCCGCGACGAGTCACGCCAGCGCTACCTGAAATGCATCGACCATCTGCACGAGCGGGGTGCCGAAGCCATTGTCCTGGGCTGCACCGAAATCGCCCTACTAGTGGGACCGGAACATACCGCGGTCCCTCTCTACGACACCGCGCAGATTCACGCGGAGGAAGCCGTTAGGTTGGCGTTGATGGATCTCTGATCGCCAGTCTGATCTTCAGGCTTGGACGTGGGCAAAAACCAGTCCCAGCACAATCGGCATGACTACGAGACTGCCCAGGTTGCCGATCAGCACCAGGGACGCCACGTTATGGGGTTCCTGGCGGTATTGCTCGGCGACGATGTAGTTCAGGACCGCAGGCGGCAAAGCGGCGAATACCCAGAGCGCCGCGATCTGGAGCGGGGGCAGATCGAGCCAGGCGATCATGGGCCAAGCCAGGATCAGGCCGCTGGCAGGGCAGGCTACGGCGCCCAGCAGCCCCATTTTCCACGCGCTGAAATCCACATCCAGCATACGTACACCCAGTGCGAACAGCATCAGCGGAACACATACCCCACCGAGCATGTTCAGCGTTTCCAGCAGCCATTGGGGCAGGGGGACGCCGCCGAGATTGATGGCGAGACCAGCGATACTGGCGGCAACGATCGGTAGGCGCAGCAGACGCCAGATCGGCGTATGCGGATCGATCATGCGCAGGCCGATGGAAAAATGCAGCAGCATCTCGACAATGAATAGCACAATCGCCGCGGGCAGGGCCTCTTCGCCGAACGCCAGCACAATTAATGGGATTCCCATGTTGCCTGAATTGTTGAACATCATCGGCGGCAGGAAGGTCCGCATGTTCAGGTTGAGCACCTTCGCCAATGGCCAGAGCAACACGCCAGAACCCAATATGATGACCACACCCGCGATTGCCAGGTCGGCATACGCCTGTAGTGGCGCCTTCTGGTCCGCCAGTACGGCGAACACCAGCATGGGTACGAACAACTCCATGTTGAGGGTGTTCAGCCCCTGAATGTCCGGGCTGCGGTATCGACCATAGAGGGTGCCGCAGCCGGCGATCAGAAAAACCGGCAGCATGGTCGAGATGATCTGGGCGAGCATTCAGTGGGTGTCCTTGGCGTGGATGCGTGAAATCGTTAGCTTGGCAATTATGGCCAGTTTGCAGACTTTGCGCGAATCCGGCATTAGGACGTTGGTGTAAAGGTAACGAATGAATCTGCGCTGGTTATAACTCGAGGCTTCGATAGAAGAGGATGGATGCCGGCGCTGGAGGAGGGACAGCGGAAGCGCCGGTATCCATTCCCTTTATGCACGAGCTCTATTGTCCAGCCATGCGTTCAGCAATGCGCTTTTCCAGGACCTCCTGATCCGCAGCAAAACGCCGAATGCCCTCTGCCAGCTTATCGTTGGCCATCGCATCCTGATTGTGGCCCCAGCGGAACTCTGACTCCGTAAGTGACGGCAGACGCTCGCTGGCTTCGCCGATATCGCTGATCCGTTTTTCCACGCCGGCATCACTGGCGTCCAGCTCTTCCAGCAAGGCGGGGGAAATCGTCAGCCGGTTACAGCCGGCTAACGCCAGAACCTGTCCGGTATTGCGGAAGCTGGCGCCCATGACGACCGTATCGTAGGCATACGTGCGGGCGATGTTGCAGACGTTGCGGACGAACTGGACGCCCGGGTCATCCTCCGGCCCGTAATCCTTGCCGGTGCTCGCCTTGTACCAGTCCGTGACCCGGCCGACAAACGGCGACATCAGGTGTACACCGGCATCGAAACAGGCGCGGGCCTGGGCTTCGCTGAACAGCAGCGTCAGGTTGCACTGGATGCCTTCCCGTTCCAGTTGTTCGGCGGCGCGGATACCTTCCCAGGTGGAGGCCAGCTTGATTAGCACCCGCTCCGGACCCACGCCACGTTGTTCGTACAGCGACATCAGGTCATGGGCCTTGCGGATACTGGCGCCGGTATCGAAGGAGAGCCTGGCGGCCACTTCGGTGGAAATGCGCCCTGGAATGAGCCCGGCAATTTCGCTGCCGATGGCGACGGAGAGTCGATCAACCGCCTGTTCGACACGGGTTTGAGAATCGCTGACCTCCCGTTTCACTTCCGCTAGGGTCTCATCGATCAGGTTTTGATGGCCCGGCAAATCGAAGGCCTTGAGGATCAGCGATGGGTTGGTGGTGGCGTCGTGAGGCTGGTAGCGGCGGATGGCATTAACATCGCCGGTGTCCGCCACCACCAGGGAATGGCTTTTAAGGGCATCGAGTTGTGTCATGGTCACTTATCCTGTCGTCGGAGGGATGTCGGCGCCACGCTCGAGCTCGCGGGCTCAGTGAGTGACGCCGTGACGTTTCTCCAGGGCCGTGCGGTAACGGCGATACACTGCCTGATAGGTGTCGTGAATTTCCGGGTCTGGCTGGGTCCGGGTCTCCTGATCCAGGCTCACCAGCCGCTCGCAGAGACTGGCGAGCGTGGCTTGCCCACCCCGGGCATGTTCGTCGCACCAAGCGGCCTGGATGGCAGCGCCCAGGGCGGCCGCTTCGTTGATCCGGGGGCAGATCACCTCAACGCCCAGCACGTCGGCGACAATCTGGCGCCATACCGGGCTGCGCGCGCCGCCACCAATCAGGCGGATCTGGCTGGCATCCTTGGCCAGGTCGCCCAGCAGCTCCAACCCATAGCGCAGGCCAAACGTGGCACTTTCCACCACCGCACGACACAGGTTCGCCTGAGTTGCGTTGAAGCTGGTGAGGCCGAGGAAGCTGGCGGTAGCGTGAGGCAGGTTGGGCACTCGCTCGCCATTGAAGAAGGGCAGTATGGTAATGCCTTCGGCCCCGGCCGGTGCATCGGCGACGTTCTTGCTGAAGGTATCCAGCTCCAGGCCGAACAGGTTGCGGACCAGCGTAGTGGCGGATGTCACGTTCATGGTGCAGGCCAGGGGCAACCAGCCGTCGCTGCTGGCGCAGAAATTGGCGATGGTGGCGTTGTCGCTTAGCACCGGTTCGTTGGAAAAGGCGTACACGGTGCCCGACGTGCCCAGGCTGACGGTGACCCGTCCGGGCTTGATATTGCCCGTGCCGATAGCGCCCATCATGTTGTCGCCCCCGCCGCTGGACACCAGAACGTTTTCCGCGAGTCCCAGTCGCTGTGCCATCGCCGCTGTGAGCGTGCCTGCGGGCTCGTGAGATTCGATCAGCCGGGGCAGGACGCTCTCGGGATCGAGTTCCGGCGCTATGGCGTTGAACACATCATGCCGCCACCGGCGGGCGCGGGTGTCGAAATAGCCGGTGCCGGACGCATCGCCGGCTTCCGCGACCCGTTCACCGGTGAGCCGGAAATTCAGGTAGTCGTGGGGCAGCAGGATGCTGTCGATGCGTTGGTAGGCGTCGGGGTGTTTTTTCCGCAGCCAGGCCAGTTTCGATGCGGTATAGCCCGTCTGCAACACCAGCCCCAGTTTATCCAGACAGCCCGCTTCGCCGCCCAGCCGGTCTACCAAAACGGCATTCTCGAGGGCGGTTTCCGTATCGCACCAAAGCTTAGCGGGATGCACCGGCTGGCCGTCGGCATCCAGAGCGACCAGTCCGTGTTGCTGGCCGGAGATGCCGATCGCCCGGATCGCGCGGCTATCGATAGTTGCGTTCGCGACCGCTTCAGCAAAGGCGCCGAAGAAGGCCTCCATCCATTCCTCGGGGTCTTGCTCGCGGCGGCCGTTCTCGCCTTCCGCCAAACGGTGGGGGCGGCTGGCTTCGCCGAGGATGCGGGCGTTGGCCAAGTCGACCACGACCACCTTGGTGCTCTGGGTTCCACAGTCCACGCCTACATACATGGGATTCTCCCTGACCGGCTCTAACATGGCAGCCACAAGGATAAACTTCTCGTGTGCATACGTCGTCCTCAGCCGTTGACCAGGGCGTCCACGGTCGCCTGGGCGCCTTCGGTGTGCAGCCGGTTAAGGGCGTCCAGGTAGGCGTCGCGGAAGCGTGGATTGTCCACCAGGTCGCCGAACAGTTCGCGGTTCTCGATAAAGGCGGTCGGGTTATTGCGGTTGTGGGCGGCGATGTCCATCAGGCTATCCTTGAGCGGATCGACCACGGCGATGGCTTCGCCGGCTTCGTCCTGGCCCTCCACGTAGCGGGCCCAACTGGCGACCACGGCGGCCGCGCGATGCATCTCGCCGCCGGTTTCCAGTTGATGGCGAATGACTGGCAATAGCCATTTGGGGATGCGGTCGGAGCTCTCCGCGCAGAGGCGCGCCAGGGTGTCCTTGATCTCCGGGTTGGCGAAGCGCTCAATCAGGGTACGGCGGTAATCCGCCAGATCGACGCCGGGTACTTCCGCCAGGGTCGGCGAGCCTTCACATTCCATGTATCCCATTAGGAAGTCGACGAACAGCGGGTCCTGGCAGACGTCGTGGGCGTAGCGATAGCCGCTCAGGTAACCGAAATAGCATAAAGCCTGGTGGCTGGCGTTGAGCAGGCGCAGCTTCATCAGTTCGTAGGGTTCCACATTCTCCACGACCTGCACGCCGACGGCTTCCAATGGCGGCCGGCCATCGACAAAGCGGTCTTCGAGTACCCATTGGGTGAATGGTTCGCAGACGACTGGCCAGCGGTCATCAATGCTGAAGCGCTCATTAAGGTCTTTGATATCTGCGGCAGTGGTTACCGGCGTGATGCGGTCAACCATGGCGTTGGGGAAGGCCACGTTCCGGTCCATCCAGTCGCCCAACTCGGCGTTCCGCTGTCGAGCGAAGGCGAGAAACATCCGGTGGGCCACTTCGCCGTTACCCTGGATATTGTCGCAGGACATGATGGTGAAAGGCGGAATGCCGCGCTGGCGCCGACGGCTCAATGCCTCGGTAATCAGGCCGAAGGTAGTGCGGGGCTTTTCCGGGTGCTCCAGGTCGTAGCGGACGTCGGTATGGGTGACGTTGAACTCGCCGGTCACCGGATGGAAGTTGTAGCCGCCTTCGGTGACGGTCAGCGAGACAATGCGTATAGCCGGGTCCGCCATGCGTTCGATCACGGCGTTGGGATCGTCGGGTGCATACAGATAGCCGATCAGGCTACCAATCACCCGCGCGTCGTATTGGCCGTCGGGATGCTTTACCACCAGCGTGTAGAGATAGTCCTGGGCGGCAAGCGCAGCGTGCATGGTGCGGTCATTGGGCATCACGCCGACGCCGACGATCCCCCAGTCCAGGCCCTGGCCTTGGTTCATCAGGTCATCGAGGTACATGGCCTGGTGGGCCCGGTGAAATCCCCCGACGCCGAAATGAATAATGCCGGCGGTGATACTGCTGCGATCATAGCCCGGCGTGGCGACGCGACTATCTAGCCGATCCAGATGGGTGGTGCTTAGGTTCATCATGAGGATGCTCCTCGGGCAAAGGTCGGGTGAACTGGGAATGCCTGGGTTTCATGCCGAACCAAACAGTGCACTAGCGTCAGCGGTCCAGTATCGGTCCGGAGTCACGGAGTGTGTTTTGATCAGCTGGGCGTTCAGCATGTCTTTTCGATGGGTGCGCTCCAGCGCGCCGTCCGGATCCTGGCCCATGTCGAGCCAGCGCTGGAACAGACGGCGCTCCAGCGTCTCGTCCGGAACATCGAGGAAGACCGTGTAGTCGAACAGCCCGTGCAGCGCGGACCAGGGTGCCCGGTCCAGCAGCAGATAATTGCCTTCGACGATCACGACCTTATGCTCCGGCATGATCAGCCGCCCGCCTGCGCGGGCCAGGTCCAGAGGCCGGTCGAACACCGGTACCGCGACCACCGGGTTGCACTGGCGGATGCGTTCCAGGTCCTGGATCAAGCCATCGGCGTCGAAGGTTTCCGGTGCACCCTTGATAAACAGGTGGCCTCGGGGTTCAAGCACGGCGTTGTCATAGTGATAACCATCCATGGGAACGACCGCCGCGATGCCGTTTTCTTGCAAGTTGAGCGATTGGCAGAGCGCTTCGGCTAGCGTCGATTTGCCCGCCGCTGGCGGACCGGCGAGCGCCACCATGAAACGGTCCCGCTGACTGGACGCTTCCAGGATGTGCTGCGTCAACTCGTAAAGTTCCGGCGTCATGGCCCCGCGTGCCTCGTCTTGCGTGTTCGCTCCTGGCGCCAGCGCTCGACCAGTGCCTGCAGGCTATTCATGCCCGTGAGAATTTCCCACGCCCCCGCTTCCCTGAGTCTTTCATCGTGACCGTTCTCGATATGACTGGCGCCGATAAAGCCAATCACTGTCATGCCCGCGCCTTTGGCAGCGGTAACGCCGGAGACACTGTCTTCGACCACCAGGCAGTCTTCCGGCCGGCGGCCCATTTCTTTCGCTGCCAGCAGGTAGACCGCCGGGTCCGGCTTGGGCAGGCTGACCTGCTCGGCAGTGAACAGCGGGTATTTGCCCAGCCAGGCATCCAGTCCGGTGGTGCTCAGGGAGTTGAGCACCCGCTGGCGCCTGGAGTTGGAGACGATAGCCAGTGGCATATTGAGCCGCGATACCGCCTCTGCCACACCCTCAATGGCTTTCAATTCCTTGAGCAGCCGCGCGTCGATGGCTTCGTCGATCCGGGGCAGGGCATCGTGCGGAAGGCTGTGGGCGCTGAGCTGCTCCAAGTGGATCAGGATGTCTTCGGTGGTCATGCCCAGGGCATGGCGCAACACCGTGTCGGACTGCAGGTCCGGCAGCCAGTCTCGCAGTTGCTCTACCAGGGTGGCTTCGGCGATCACTTCGCTGTCCACCAGCACGCCATCACAGTCGAAAATCAGGGTTTCCATCGGGGTCTCACTTGCTGCTGGGTTCGGTCGGTGCCCGGTTGGCCTGACGGTTTACCGCGGTCAGTGGGTGCCGGTGGAGGCTGGGTAGGGCCAGGCCGCTGTTGTCGAACAGGTGGGCGCGGAAGGGTTCGAAGCCAAAGCGGACCGTGTCGCCGACCTTATGAGCGATATCGCCGTCGGCGACGATAGTGATCATGCCCTGATCCATTTGGACATACAGCGACGTCGCACCGCCCAAGCGCTCGATCACCTGGATCTTGCCGCTCAGAGGCCCTTGGTCTTCCAGGTTCAGGTGTTCCGGACGAATGCCCAGCTCCAGCGCGGTATTCGCCGTCAGGTGAGTGCCGTCGGCAGGCACGCGACAGCTTTCGCCGCCGGGCAGGATGACGCTGACACCGTCGTCGTTGGTGTCCTGGTAGCCCACCTCCAGAAAATTCATGGTGGGCGAGCCGATAAAACCGGCGACGAAACGGTTGCGCGGGTGGTGATACAGTTCCATGGGCGAGCCCACCTGTTCCACCTCGCCTTTCTGTAGCACCACGATCTTGTCAGCCATGGTCATAGCTTCGATCTGGTCATGGGTCACATAGATCATGGTGGCGTCCAACTCATCATGCAGGCGCGCCAGTTCGATGCGCATCTGCACCCGCAGGGCCGCGTCCAGGTTGGATAGGGGCTCGTCGAACAGGAAAATGCTGGGATTGCGTACGATGGCGCGGCCGATAGCCACCCGCTGGCGCTGACCGCCCGAGAGGGCCTTGGGCTTGCGGTGCAGCAGTTCTTCCAGTTGCAGGATGCGGGCGGCGGCCAGCACTTTATCCTTACGCTCGGGCTTGGATACGCCTGCCAGGCGCAAGCTGAAGCCCATGTTGTCTTCGACCGTCATGTGCGGGTAGAGGGCGTAGCTCTGGAACACCATGGCCAGGCCGCGTTCGGCGGGGCCAACGTCATTGATGCGTTTGCCGTCGATCAGAATGTCGCCGTCGGTCGCACTTTCCAAGCCGGCAATAATGCGCAGCAGCGTGGACTTACCGCAGCCCGACGGTCCGACGAAGACCACGAACTCCTTATCCTGCACATCCAGATCCACACCCTTGATGACATGGGTGTCGCCGAAGGCCTTGATGATGTTTTTCAGTTGAAGCGTTGCCATGTTCAAACCTTTTTTATTAAAAGTCGGCCGGTATGACAGGCCGGCTCGTATTAAAGACGGCGCTTATTGCAGACGGCTATTTGACGGCACCGAAGGTGAGGCCACGTACCATCTGCTTCTGCGTTAGCCAGCCGAACACCAGAATGGGCGCAATAGCCATGGTGGACGCGGCGGACAGCTTGGCCCAGAACAACCCCTCGGGGCTGGAGAACGACGCGATATAGGCGGTCAGCGGAGCGGCCTGAGACGAGGTCAGGTTCAGGCTCCAGAATGCTTCGTTCCAGCTCAGGATCACGGAGAGCAAGCCGGTGGAGGCAATGCCCGGGAGCGTCAGCGGCAACAGCAGATAAACGACTTCCTGCAAGGTGCTGGCACCGTCCATACGCCCCGCCTCAAGGATGTCCTTGGGCAGGTCCTTAAAGAAGGTGTAGAGCATCCACACCACAATCGGCAGGTTCATCAGGGTGTACACGATGATCAGCCCGGTCACCGTATCGAGCAGGCCGACATCACGGAATATCAGGTAGATCGGCATGAGCACGCCGACGGGCGGTAGCATCTTGGTGGATAGCATCCATAGCAAGGTAGCCTTGGTGCGCTTGGTCGGCAGGAATGACATGGAATAGGCCGAAGGGATGGCGATGATCAGCGCCAGGAGAGTGGAGCCTAAAGAGACGGCAGCGCTATTCCAGGCAAACTTGAAGTAATCCGCCCGTTGCTGGACTTCCGCGTAGCTGTCCAGTGTGGGGGAAAAGATCAGCGTCGGGTCGGCAACAGCATCCGCCTCGGTCTTGAAGCCGGTCAGCACCATCCAGAAGATGGGGAAGAAAATCACGAAGGCGATGACCCAGGCCAGCAGACCAATGCAGAAGCGTTTGAGTGTCGAGTTGTTCATAGGGGGCTGCGTTTCACTCTTCCAGATTCTTCGCAACCATCCTCACCAGGAAGATGGCAACGATGTTGGCGAGGATGATGGCGACGACTCCGCCGGCGGATGCCATGCCCACGTCGAAATCCAGCAATGCCTGGAGGTAGATCAGGTAGGCCAGGTTGGTTGTGGCAAGCCCGGGGCCGCCGGACGTGGTCACGAAGATCTCGGCGAAAATGGTGAGCAGGAAGATCATCTCGATCATGATCACCACGCTGATCGCCCGTTTCAGGTGGGGCAGGGTGATGAAGAAGAAAATCGAGAAGGGGCCGGCGCCATCCATGCGGGCGGCTTCGACCTGATCTTCGTCGAGCGATTGCATGGCGGTCAGCAGGATCAGCAGGGCAAAAGGCAGCCATTCCCAGGCCACGATGGTGACAACCGACGTCAGTGGTAGTGACGAAAACCAGTCGACCGGCTGCATGCCGAACAGTTCCGCCAGCCAGGCCAGTACGCCGTTGGCCGGATGCATCATCATGTTCTTCCAAACCAGGGCACTGACCGTGGGCATGACGAAGAACGGGGAGATTACCAGAACCCGGGCGATGCCGCGGCCGAAGAATTCCTGTTGGAAGAGAACCGCCAACAGCGTGCCGCCGACCACGGTAATGACCAGTATCCAGCCAACCATCAGCAGGGTGGTGCCCATCGCCGACCACAATGCAGGGTCGGTAAACAGGTATTCGTAGTTTTCCAGGCCGGCGAATCCGGTCATGCCCGGCATCAGCAGGTTATAGCGTTGCAGTGAGAACCACAGGGTCATCCCCAGCGGTACCAGCATCCACATTAGCAGTAGCGTAACGGCGGGGGCCTGTAGCGCCAGTGGCCGCAATCCGCCGACGGTGCGCCCGGCGGCTCGAGGTTTGGTCATGGTCGTTTCCGGCGTCGAGGGTTGTGGCCGGCTGCAACGCAGCCGGCCTGGAGCTCAGATTAAACGTCCAGGCCGGGGGAAGACGGCGTGCGAACCGCCCTCCGCCCAGTCGGCCTATTTAATGTAGCCTGCGCGTTCCATCGTGCGCCGTGTGGCGCGCTGGGCATTGCTCAGGGCCTGTTCTACGGACATCTCGCCGGTGAGCGCTGCAGCGACCATCTGGCCAACTTGGGTGCCGATGGACTGGAACTCCGGTATGCCCACGATCTGCACGCCGGTATAGGGCGATGGTTTAAGTGTGGAATCCGTGGGATCGGCTTCGCGGATCGCCTCCAGGACAAAGTCGGCAAACGGCGCTGCTTCTTGGTATTTCTCGTTGGCGTAGGTAGATTCGCGGGTGCCGGGCGGCACGCTGGTCCAGCCTTCCTTCTCGCCGACCATGGCGATGTATTCCTGGGAGGTCGCCCAGGTAATGAACGCCTTCGCGGCATCCTTGGCATTCGACGACGCCGGGATGGCGAGTGCCCAGGACCACAACCAGTGAGAACCCTTCGGGGTTTCGGCCACCGGTGCCGGGGCGAAGCCGAGCTTGTCGGCCACTTTGGATTCGTTCGGGTTATAGAGCTTGCCAGCCGCGGAGGTGGCATCTACCCACATGCCGCACTTGCCCTGGGAGAACAGCGCCAGGTTCTCGTTGAAGCCGTTGGAGCTGGCGCCTGCCGGGCCGTGTTCGTTGAGCAGGTCGACGTAGAAATTGATCGCCTGGGTCCAGGCCTCGGAATCGATTTCCGGCTCCCAGTCCATGTTGAACCAGCGGCCACCGTGGGTGTTCACCAGGGTAGTGACTAAAGCCATGTTCTCGCCCCAGCCCGGCTTGCCGCGCAGACAGATGCCGGCGATGCCTTTGTCCGGGTCCTTGACCTTGCCGGCCCATTCGCGCACTTCTGGCCACGTGGGCTGCTCGGTCATTTCGATGCCCGCCTGCTCGAACAGGTCCTTGCGGTAATACATCATCGAGCTTTCGGCATAAAACGGCAGGGCATAGGGCTTGCCGTCGTGACTCAGGCCGTCGACTACCGGCTTGAGCAGATCCTCTTCTTTATAGTCTTCAGGCCAGTCGTCCAGCGGTGCCAGCCATTCCCGCTCGGCCCAGATAGGTGCCTCGTAGGTGCCGATAGTCATGACATCGAACTGACCGCCATTGGTGGCGATATCGGTGGTCAGGCGTTGGCGCAGTACATTTTCTTCCAGCACCACCCATTCCAGGTCGATATCCGGATGGGCTTCCTCGAAGGCGCTGGAGAGGCGTTGCATGATGACCATGTCATTGTTGTTCACGGTCGCCACGGTCAGGGTTTCGGCGTGTGCGGCGGACGGACTGAGGACCGTCGTACTAAAGGCCGCAATGCCTGCGAGGGGCAGTGCGTAAGCGAGCTTCATGGCTTGCTCCTTGTTTGGGAGGTATTGGTGTTGTTTTCCGAAGCCTTGTTCGTCGTTCTGATCAATTGAATCTACGACTGAACAAATGATCAGTCAAGGGCGAAAAAAATACAAGGGCCAATGCCGGCGGGTAAAGCCCTCCGGAATGAGCTCAAGTTGAACACCCGGCTTCCACAACGTGACGCGCTGCTGTTTCATCGGTGATCAGCCCCTTGAGCCAGCCACCACGAAGGGCTGCCAGGATAGCAGGGCCTTTGCCCCGTCCGCCCGCCATGGCTACCAGGAGCTGACTATCGAAGCTTTCCAGCGGCAGGCTGGTGATGCGCCGGGTGATGGAGCAGTCGATCACGTGTCCGGCCTGGTCCATGGGCCAGCCCAGCAGTTCGCCTACGGCCTGGTGGCTTAGCAATTCGTCTAACTCGGCTTCGTTGATGAAGTGATCCTGGAACAGGGTGGCCTGGCGATCGATTCTACCGACGCCGATGAATGCGGCTTCGGACGCCTTCGCCACTTCGGCAATCGCCCGGAACAGCCGCTGGCTGAGTAGCGCATCACGCTCTTCCACCGAGCCCGCAACGACGGGGGCGGGTAACAGGAAGCGCTCACTGGCGGTTTTGTCGGCCAGGGCGGTGACGCCGTCATAGCGGTTGGACGAGCCGTCCCGGGCGACGTTGCCCACTAATGAGACGAACCGGTGCTGGGGGCGGTCCATGCGGCTGACGGCTTCCACCGTCGCTCGAACGGTCCGGCCGGAGCCGAGCGAGAGCGTCAGCGGATCGCTTTGCTCCAGGTAGCGGGTGATGCGGTCGCAACCGGCCACGGCGATGTAGTGAGCGCTGCTGTTGGCGGCTTCGGGCTCGGCGGGCACCACATCGCAGAACTCAAGGCCGAACTGGTCGCGAATGGCCTGGGACAGGGTCATGCAGTTGGAGATCGGATGGTCGATATGCACCTTAACCAGGCCCTCCTGGCGCGCCAGGGCCAGTAAACGCTGCACACCGGGGCGGGAAACGCCGAGCTGCGCCGCGATCTCGTCCTGGGTCTGGCCACCCACATAGGAAAGCCAGGCGGCACGGGCGGCCTGGTCGAGTTTGAGTTCGAATTTATCCATTGAGGCTCTCTGGGTTTCAAAAAAGAGCCACTGATCATCGCAAGGGCGTCCGCGATTCACAATAAGGCTGTGACCGTAGACCGATAACATGGATGCTGCCCGGGCTGGCGGCCGCTGCGGAAATCCACAATGCCTATCTCCAGCGCGGATCTCCTTTTCCCAACGCAAACCTGTACAATATCGGCCTTTTGCGCCGGCCCTCCGCCAGGCCCTCTCCTATAGGTTTTTGTCTTGATCTCCACCGCCAATATCACCATGCAGTTCGGGGCCAAGCCCCTGTTCGAAAACGTCTCCGTCAAATTTGGTAACGGCAACCGCTACGGTTTGATCGGCGCCAACGGCTGCGGCAAATCCACTTTCATGAAAATCCTCGGCGGCGACTTGGAGCCGTCGGTCGGGCAAGTGATGCTCGAGCCCAACACGCGCCTGGGCAAGCTGCGCCAGGACCAGTTCGCCTATGAGAGCTGCACGGTAATCGACACCGTGATCATGGGCCACGAGGAACTGTGGCAGGTTAAGGCGGAGCGCGACCGTATCTATTCCCTTGCGGAAATGAGCGAGGAGGACGGCATGGCCGTGGCGGACCTGGAGGTCCAGTTCGCCGAGATGGACGGCTACACCGCCGACTCCCGTGCCGGTGAACTGTTGCTGGGGCTGGATATCCCCATCGAGCAGCATAACGGCCCCATGAGTGCCCTGGCACCCGGCTGGAAACTGCGCGTGCTGCTGGCCCAGGCGCTGTTCTCCGATCCGGACGTACTGTTGCTGGACGAGCCCACCAACCACTTGGATATCAACACCATCCGCTGGCTGGAAAGCATACTGGTGGCGCGTAACAGCACCATGATCATCATCTCCCACGACCGCCATTTCCTGAACAGCGTATGTACCCACATGGCGGACCTGGATTACGGTGAGCTGCGCCTGTTCCCTGGCAACTACGACGAGTACATGACTGCTGCGACCCAGGCCCGTGAGCGTATGCTATCGGACAACGCCAAGAAGAAGGCCCAGATTGCCGAGTTGCAGCAGTTCGTCAGCCGTTTCTCCGCCAACGCCTCCAAGGCCAAGCAGGCGACGTCACGGGCCCGCCAGATCGACAAGATTCAATTGGAAGAGGTCAAGCCCTCCAGCCGGGTAAGCCCGTTTATCCGCTTCGACCAGGAGAAGAAGCTGCACCGCCAGGCAGTGACGCTGAAAGAGATGTCCAAGGGCTTCGACGACAAGCCCCTGTTCTCGCGCTTGAATCTGCAGGTCGATGCAGGCGAGCGTGTTGCGATCATCGGCCCTAACGGCATCGGCAAGACCACATTGCTGCAGTGCCTGGCGGGCGACCTGACGCCGGAGCAGGGCGAAGTGAAATGGACCGACAGCGCCCAGGTCGGCTACTTCGCCCAGGATCACACCGCCGACTTCGCCGAGGACATGACCCTGACCGAGTGGATGTCGCAGTGGACCACCGGTGGCGACCAGCTGGTGCGCGGTACCCTGGGCCGCATGCTGTTCTCCGGCGACGATATCGGCAAGTCCGTGAAGGTGATTTCCGGTGGCGAGCAGGGGCGCATGCTGTTCGGCAAGCTGATTCTGCAGCGGCCCAATGTGCTGTTGATGGATGAGCCCACCAACCACCTGGATATGGAATCCATCGAGGCCCTGAACCTGGCGCTGGAAAACTACCCGGGCACGCTGGTTTTCGTCAGCCACGACCGGGAGTTCGTCTCGTCGCTGGCCACGCGCATTGTCGAACTGCGCGCCGATGGCGTGACCGACTTCAGCGGCTCCTACGACGATTACCTGCGTAGTCAGGGAATTTTCTGACCCAAGAGCGGCGCGTTGTCCTTGCTGGAGTGTTCGCAATATAGATCAGGCAGACGCCGGTTCCTCACGACGCTTGGGCAGGCGCGCCAAGGGTATGAAACCCAGCAAATACAACACGGTGAATAGGGCGAAGGCATCTTGGTAGCCAGCCGCCGCTTGGGGATAGCCCAGCGTCATCATCAGCTGGCTGTGCTGTTGCAGCAGGATAGCCGAGACACTCACGCCCAGGGCGCCGCCAAACTGCCGGGCAAAGCTGACCAGGCCTGTGCCCTGGTTCATGAGCGCTGGCGGCAGCACGCTTAGTGCCTGGACGACGACCGGCGGCATGGTCATGGCGAGGCCGATGCGGCCGACGGCGGCCATCAACGCGATCGTGATCAATGAAAAGCCCGGCCCGGCAAAGGTGAGTACAAAACAGGAGCCGGCAAAGAGGATGAGTCCGATGCCGACCAGCATCACCGGCGACAGGCGGTCCGTCATCCGGCCAACCACGGGGAAGGTCAGGGCCATTGCGATGCCGGCGGGTAGTAGCAGCGAGCCGGCAACGGATGCGGACTGTCCCATTGCGGTCTGTACCAGCATCGGCAGCAGATAGACCGAGGCAAACAGGCCGGCGCCGGTGAGCATGGCCACCAGGAACGCCGGGCCGAAGCCCGGGTAGGCGAAGACCTTAAGCGCAAGCAGCGGAGATTGGCGTAGCATTTGGCACGCGATGAAGCCGGCGAACAGCCCGGCCGCCAGGCCGAGGGCGATCAGTACGCGCGGGCTGCTCCAGCCGGTGCGCGGCCCTTCCGCCAGTCCCCAGAGCAGTGCGACCAACCAGCCAGAGAGCAAGATCAGGCCAACCATATCGAATTTTATCTTCACCGGCGGCTCGGTGGGCGTTGCGACGTAGCGCCACGCCAGCCAAAGCGATACCAGGCAGAATGGCAGCACGATCAGGAACACCGCGCGCCAGGAGAAAAGATCCACCAGCCAGCCGCCGATAACCGGGCCAAATGACGGTCCCAGAACGACGCCCATAGCGTATAAACCCATAGCCTGCCCGCGCTGGCGTATGGGGAATACTGCGTACATCAGCACCAGCGCCAGTGGCTGGACCATGCCCGCCAGCAAGCCTTGTGTAATACGCACGCCAACCAGCACCTCGAACGAGGGCCCGAAACCACCGACAAGAGCTGCGCCCATAAATAGCACGAGCGTGGTCAGGTACGTTCGTCTTGCGCCGAAGCGCTCGACAGCCCAGGCGTTTAGCAACATCCCCACGGCCATGCTTGCGAGGAAAGCGGTGACCAGCCACTGCACGGTCGTGTGGCCAATAGCGAAGTCGCTCATGATATCCGGCAATGCGACGTTCACAATGGTGGACGACAGCGCCATGGTCATCGTGCCCAGCATGACGGTGAGCATGACCTTCCATTTGTAGCGTTCCCCATGGCGGGACTGAAGCGTTTGGACGTCTTGTGGCATCGCGGTGATAGTCTGCCTGGCGTGTTTGTGTCGTCTGACAAGCGGGCAGAGAATGGCTTGCGCGGATCGCCGGGCTTGTCGCCATCGTAGACGCATGAGGTTGTCGAACGTCTAATTAGATTGGTTGCTAACGATTGTATCGATTCAAAGAGTTCGTGTCTCGTGTCAGATGACCAAATCGTAACGCGCTGCCGCGACCTTACAGCCGTCCCTATCTACCGTTAAAACCGACGCGAGGCGCCGCTCGGACGATTTGAAAGAAGTGAAGTCGCTGTGCTACATCAACATTGAAGGAACTCACACATCGACCCATTCTTCAGGTCGGAATGAGGAGGATTCTCATGCCGCTACAGCTTTTTTCATCACGTTTTTCACCCTCTTTTTCACTACGCTTTCCATCGCGGTTTTCACAACGCCGCCAACGTCCCGCCCGCCGCGCTTTGCTTGTGTCCATGTTGTCGTTTGCCGGCGTTCTCGGGTTGAGCCAGGCCCAGGCTCAAAACCTTGAAGGCGAGAGTATAGAAGTGGAAATGCACAAGGTCAGCGCCGATGGCATTGGCCAGTCCATTGGCACCATTACGGTCCGCGATCATGAGGATGGCGTTCTGTTTGAGCCGGATCTGGAGGGGCTCGAAACCGGCCTGCATGGTTTTCACCTGCATCAAAACCCCAACTGCGAACCGGCTAAAAAAGACGGCAAGATGACGGCCGCAGCCAGCGCCGGCGGTCATGTGAATCCCAGCGACGGTCAGCATAAGGGGCCGTATGAAGAGGGGCATTTAGGCGACTTGCCCGCGTTGTACGTCGACGATTCCGGCAAGGTCACGGTTCCCGTTCTGGCGCCGCGCCTGGATTACGGGGAGGTGAATGACCGTGCGCTGATGATTCACTCCGGCGGTGACAATTACTCGTATGAGCCTGAGAAACTCGGGGGCGGAGGCTCACGGGTCGCCTGCGGCGTTATCCAGAACGGGGACGAGTAGCTCTCCCGTCCCACGACCATGTCTCTGTACGAAGTGACTGGCCATCGGCTGGTGGCAGAGCCCCGCTAGAGTCAAGGACTAGATTCGAGGAGATAGCACCATGGCGGACGTTAAACGCATTGCATTAACCTTGTTGCTGGCTGTCTCATCGGCGGCATCTGCGGAGCAGGTGCCGACGGATGAAACGGCCGATGTGCAGGGCAGGACAATGCAAGTGACTATTCGCGAGGCCACGCTCGGCGAACAGGACGAAAAGGTAATGGGCACGGTCCGGGTCACCGAGGTGTCCGACGGCCTTTTGTTCGAGCCCAGCCTCAAGGGCCTCGAACCGGGATTGCACGGTTTCCACGTGCATGAAAATCCCAGTTGCGATGAGGAGCGCAGCGTTGACGACTACGACGCTCATCCCGAACCGGTGGCCGCGGGCGCTGCCGGCGACCACCTGGATCCCGGCTTCAAAGGGAATCACGGCGGCCCGTTCGACGAAGGTCATCTGGGCGACTTGCCTAATCTCTACGTGAATCAGGACGGTCTTGCCGAACACCCCATTTTCGCGCCGAGGTTACGGCTGAGGGATCTCGAGAGCCGTGCATTGGTCGTACATGCTGACCCGGACAACTACAGCGATGAGCCTGAACCCAATGGTGGTAGCGGCTCACGGGTGGCCTGTGGCGTTATCCGCAGTGCTGTGGCCGAATGATCGCCGCCGCGCCGCTACTAGGGTTCTCAGGAACTCAGTAAGTCAGCGAATTAATCAAGCAGTGCACTAGCGCTTAAAACAGCGCCTAAAGCATAGGAGTACGTTCGACACAGTGTCAGGGAGACTAAAGGAATACTGCGCCCGCTTCGGGCTGTTCGGTACCGTCCTTGCGCTGGCGGTAGTGGCTGCCGTGGCCGCATTTTCAGGGTCGGCTTGGGCCTGGGCGCTGCTCATTCTCGGGCCTTTGTCAGTGCTCGGTATCTGGAACCTGTTCCAATCCAAGCACACCCTGATGCGCAACTACCCGCTTCTTGCCCATGGCCGGTGGATTTCCGAAGAGCTGCGCCCCTTTCTGCGCCAGTACATCGTCGAAGGCAATCTTACGGGCCGTCCGTTCAACCGGCATCAACGCTCGATTGTCTACGAGCGCGCCAAAAATACGGTGGATTCCCAGCCTTTCGGTTCCGATCTCGACTTTTACGGCGAAGAGTACGAAATGACCACCCATTCCATGGCGGCCAAGACCCTGGATGGTACGCAATTCCGCACGAAAATCGGCAACAGTCAGTGTAAACGGCCTTACGAAGCCTCTCTGCTCAACGTATCGGCGATGAGCTTTGGTTCTCTCAGCGGTAAGGCAATCAGGGCCCTAAACAAGGGTGCGGAAATGGGCGGGTTCTATCACGACACCGGTGAGGGTGGGCTCAGCGAGCATCATCGCGCCTACAATGGCGATCTGGTCTGGGAGTTGGGCACCGGTTACTTCGGCTGCCGCGACAAGGAGGGCCGGTTCGATCCGGGTTTATTCCGGGAGACCGCGCAGACCGATCAGGTGAAGATGATTGAGATCAAGCTCAGTCAGGGCGCCAAGCCCGGTCACGGTGGCGTATTGCCGGGGGCTAAGGTGACCTCCGAAATCGCCAAGGCGCGCCAGATCGAAGTTGGGGAGGAATGCGTTTCGCCCGGCGCTCACCCAGAGTTCGATACACCGGTTGGGCTGATGCAATTTATTGCGCGACTGCGCGAACTTTCCGACGGCAAGCCGGTGGGCATTAAGCTGTGCGTTGGCCATCCCTGGGAATTGCTGGCGGTGTGCAAGGCTAGTCTAAAGACGGGTATCCGACCGGATTTTATCGTGGTAGACGGCGCTGAAGGCGGTACGGGCGCCGCGCCGGAAGAGTTCTCGGACCATGTCGGTCTGCCGTTGCGCGACGGTCTCATTATGGTACGCAATGCGCTCGTGGGGAGTGGGCTGCGGGACGAAATAGCGATTGGCGCAAGCGGCAAAGTATTCAGCGCTTTTTCCATGGCTAACAATCTGGCGCTGGGAGCGGATTGGTGCAATGCGGCGCGGGCCTTTATGTTCTCGCTGGGGTGCGTGATGACCAAGCGCTGCCATACGGATACTTGTCCCACCGGCGTCGCCACCCAGAACCCCAGTCGCCAACGGGGCCTGGTGATCGATGATAAGGCCGAGCGGGTCTATCATTTTCAGCGCAATACCCTGAAACGACTCGGCGAGCTGGTCGGTGCGGCCGGACTGGATCATCCCAATGAGTTGCGACCGCATCATCTCTACCATCGCCGCGGTCCCAATGCGATCCAGACGATGGACTTTATTCACGAGTTTCTCGAACCCAATGCCTTGATTGACGAGCCAGAGTCCACGCCCTATGCGGAGTGGTGGGCGGCGGCCTCGCCAGATACCTTCAAGGCCCTGAGGGAAACGGGACCGAGCCATCACCGCGTGATCGCTCGAGGTTAGCGGAAGCTGGAATCAGAGTGTTCCGCCGGCCTCGATCCGGTAACCCAGGTCGATGACCGGTTCCGACATGGGCTGGCCCGATAGCCGGGCCAGCAACTCTTCGGCCGCACGCTGTCCGAGGGCTTCACGGGGCGTGACCACACTGGCGAGCCGGGGCGTCATGGCCTGACCCACGTCGTGGCCGTGGAAACCGGCAATCGCCATTTGGTCAGGTACGATCATTCCCCGGCGCTGGCATTCGAAGTAGGCGCCGATAGCGACGTCGTCGTTGGTGCAGAAGATGCCGTCAGCTTCGGGGTTCTGTTCCAGAATATGGGTCATCAATGTCGCCCCGACGGAGAAGGAGGAGCGCTGCTCACTGCGAAGGGTCACGGGCTCCAGTCCATGTTCTTCCATGGCCCGCGTGTAGCCTTCCTGCCGCTGTAAGGTCCGGGCATCCAGCCGCACTGCCAGATAGACCACATGCCTGCGTCCCCGGCGGATCATCTCGCTGACCATGTCGTAGGCGGCCAGGACGTTGTTGAAACCGACGGCTTGCTGGAAGGGCTTGAGATGCGTATCCATGAGCTCAACCGTGGGAACGCCGGCCGTCTCCAGCATGCGTAGGGTGCGCGGAGTGTGCTGGCTGTCAGACAGGATCACGCCGTCGACATTGTAGGAGAGCAGGGAAGACAGACTGCGCTCCTCCACGTCCGGGCTATAGCCGTAGTGAGATAGCATCAGGTGATAGCCTGCCGGCTCGGTAACCGTTTCGATGCCCTTGATGACGTCCGCAAACACCTGGTTGGTCAGCGATGGCAACAGGATACCGATGGCCCGGCTGGTGGCTTTGGAGAGGATGTCCGGCGCCCGGTTGGGGATATACCCTAGGTCTTCGGCCACTGCGAAAATACGCTCGCGCATCTTCTCTGACACGTTGTCGCCCCCGCGCAGGCAACGGCTGACAGTCATTTTCGTGGCGCCGACCCGGTCGGCGATATCCTGTAATGTGGGTCTGCGTTTCTTTGGCATTGTTGTAATTAGAGGTTCCTTACGTTTACAGCGCTGTCCATGATACGTCATATCAAGGTGGCCGAAAGTCTGCGGGCTTTTGCTCGTAACCTACTAACGACGTCAGGCGGCTGCCGGCACTCGATCACTCGAGTCTGAAGCGAAGGGATACCCTCGCTTCTTTCGTCGTGGATGGCCATCCCTGGCCAGCCACGACGACCGGGGCGTCCATGCCCCTCTTTCAGCGAGGGTATCCCTTCGCTTCCATCTGACAAAGTGCCTGACGGCTAAAGGATCATCGGTCTAAATCATTCCTCGGCTTAATGCCCAGGGCTTTCATACATTGCTGCAAAACCGCTTCGGGCGTTGCCGAGATATCGACAATGTAAGCTTCGTTCGCATCAGGCTCCTCCAACGACAGAAACTGACTCTTCAGCATATCCTGGCCCGTAAAGTAATGATCCTCCCGCTGGGAATGGCGCGACCAGATGGTCTCGAAATCGCCTTTCAGGTAGAGGAACTTCAACGCCGGATCACCGGTTCTCAGCTGGTCCCGATAGGTTTTCTTCAGGGCGGAGCAAGCGAGCACCAAGCCGGATTCCCGGCGGATCAGGTCCGCCAGGTCGGCCAGCCAGCCGCGCCGGTCTTCGTCGGTCAGCGGAACGCCGTTAGCCATCTTCTGTACGTTCGCGTCGCTGTGATAGTCGTCCGCATCGAAGAACGGCACATCGAGCAGGTCGCCCAGACGCTGGCCCACCAGGCTCTTGCCGCTGCCGGAGACGCCCATCACCACAATCTTGCGTACCGTCATGTCATTGCCACCATAGCGCGAGTTGCGGGAAGGCGATCAGCAGAGCCAGTGCGACGATCTGAAGACCGATGAACGGCAGCAACGACCGGAAGATCTCGCCCAGGGAAATGTCGGGCGGCGTGACTGTCTTGAGGTAGAAGGCCGCCGGACCGAAGGGCGGTGACAGGAACGACACCTGCATGTTCATGCAGAACACCACGCCGAACCAAATCGGGCTGTAGCCCAGTTCCGTCACGATGGGCACGAAGATCGGCATAGTCAGCAGGGCAACGCCCACCCAGTCGAGGAACATGCCGAGAATCAGCAGGATCAGCATCATGAACAGGATGGTCATCAGGCCGTCGCCACCGCTGACGGTAAGCACCATCTCGCGCACGAAGTCGATGCCGCCCATCAGGTTGTAGACGCCCACCAGCGCGGTGGCGCCGATGCCGATCCAGATGATCATGCCGCATACGCGCAGGGTACTGATGGTGGCCTTGCGCATCATGGTCAGGTTCAGCTCGCCACGAATGGCGGTGGAAATGGCGATGCCCAGCACCCCCAACGCCGAAGCTTCGGTGACCGAGGCAATACCGCCGTAGATGCTGCCGAGGACGACGACCACCGACAGAATGGGGAAGAACAGCGCCTTGAAGAAGTTTGGCGCCGGGGTTTCCGGCTCGTCTGTGTCCGATGGCACGGGCGCCATCTCCGGTTTCAGCCAGACTCGCACCAGCACGTAGCCCATGTAGAGCAATGCCAGAATCAAGGCGGGTAGGAAGGCGCCCTTGAACAGATCGCCGATGGAGACGTTGGCGGTCAGGCCATAGATAATCAGCACGATACTCGGCGGCAGCATGGTGCCCAGTGCACCGCCGGCACAGGTGGTGCCGATGGCCAGTTTCCGGTCGTAGCCCAGACGCAGCATCTGCGGCAGGGCGAGGATGCCAAGCAAAACCGTCTCGCCGCCGATCACGCCGGACATGGAGGCAAGAATAATCGCCACGATCAGGGTCTGGATGGCGACGCCGCCACGCAATTTGCGGCCAAAACGGGCCATGGCGTCGAACAGGTCTTTGGCGATGCCCGAATGGTCCAGTAGCGAGGCCATCAATACGAACATGGGGACCGCGAGAAAGACATAACTACCAATAAAGCTGTAGAGCCGGCTACTGACGATGGCCAGGGCATCCGGGCCGAACCAGCCCAGGGCGAAGACCAGGGCAACGAGACCGGTGGCGAAGGCGAGCTGCATGCCGGTGAGCAATAGCAAAATCAGCATCACCAGCATCAGCAGGCTGCCGTAGCCGATACCGATGGAAGCGAGTTCAAACATCAGGCATCACCTCCACGGGCGACACGGCGCAGGTCGCGGATCAGGTGCAGAATGAACTGCAACGTCAACACGGTCACGGCGACGAAAATAATGACCTTGAGATAGGCCGGGAAGGGCGGATTCCATGCGGAGCCGGAAGTTTCCAGGCGCCAGGCGCCCCACGGCGCTCGCACGGCATCCTTGGCCATAAACCAGCTGCCGTAGAGCAGCATGGTGCAGAAGGCCAAACCCAGGATCTGGTGCAGCACATCCAGCCAGCGGCGCACCTTCGCAGGTACCGCATCGTAAATCAGCACCACCCGCACGTGGCGATTGGTGGCGAAAGCGTACAGGCCGCCCAGCACGAACAGGGAAGCTCCGGCAAAAGTGACCGTTTCGTGCACCCACAGCGTGGGCGAGTCAAAAAGATAGCGCCGGGCAATCTCGTAGGCAGAGACGACGACAATCAGGGCAAAGACCAGACTTAACTTCTTACCCAGCCAGACGATGGCGCGGTCGAGCCAGGTCGACCCGATATCCTCGTCAGAGTTATCGGGCGGTCGGTCCGTCTGTTCCATGTTGGGCGTGTGCTCGGACATAGGGCGACTCCAGACCCGTGGTCATGATCACCTCATGACGCACAGGCCGATGGCAAATGTCAGGAAAGGGTTGAACGGGTCTGAATCAGACCCGCTTAGAGAAGACCCTGGGATTCCAGGTAGCTCGTCACCGACGTGTAGACTTTTTCGGCGTTGGGCGACTGCTCGGCATACGTCTTCCACTGGTCGCGGGCGACGTTGCGGAACTTGCGGCGTTCCTCTGCGGACCAATCGTGAATCGTGATATCCGGGTCGTTACGCGCTTCCTTCACCGCCTTCTGGTCGGCCATGGCCAGCTGGGTGCTGATGTCCTGGGCGAAGTCGCGGGCGGAGACGGTCATGATCGTCTGGATGTCGTCCGGCAGCTCGTTCCACTCCTTCAGGTTCATGGCGATTTCCAGTAGCGGCAGCGAGTGGAAACCGGGGTAGACCGGATGCGGCGCAATTTCATTCAGACCCGCTTCCTGATTGGTGGAGAAGACGGTGTAGTCGGCCGCGTCGATCACGCCTTTGCTCAGAGCGGTGTAGACCTCGGAGCCCGGCAGGTTGACCGGTGAGGCACCGGCAGCGGCGAAGACGGATTGCACCAGGCCTTCCGGTGCGCGCAGTTTCAGTCCCTTCAGGTCGTCCACGCCGTCCAGCGGCTTCTTGGATACGAAGGATTCCAGACCAGTCGCGGCGCCACCCACGAACTTGACGCCGTAGGGCTTGTAGAGCTCGTTCATCAGCTCATAGCCGCCGCCGTAGTAAATATAATCGATCAGCTGATCCGGGCTGGACCAAGCGCCAACGGTGTTGCCGATCAGACCGAAGGCGGGGTCCTGGCCCGAAAAGTAACCGGTGACAGAGATATGGCCGTCGAGGACACCCATCTTCATGGCGCCCAGGGTTTCCGTGTGGCTGACCACGCTACCCACCGGAAGGATCTCGATCTCGACCCGGCCACCGGTCATTTTCTCGACTCGGTCAGCCCATTCCTGTTTGATCTCGAAGTTCTTTACCCCGGATGGGTCGGACGATTGGAATTTGAATGTGTAATCAGCCGCCACGGCGTTGAAGGCGAAGGTGGCTGACAGGACACCGGCAGCTAAATGTTTGAGCGAGGGCATAGCATTCTCTCCTGCGGGGTTGTTGTTTTTACGGTATATGTTACCGGTAACATTTGCGAAGTTTATTGCATGATTTTTGGGCATGCAAGAGGCGGGGACGATCTTAATGTTGCCAAGTGGCGGATTCGTGGAGGGCGCCGTCAGGGTGGAGTGACTGAATGGAAGGGCGGTCTCCGGCAGTGGGTTCACTGCCGGAGGCGAGCAAAATTAAGCGCTCACGCGGGCTGTTTGGCGAGCGTAATACAGCATCAGCAAGACATCCAGAATCAGGAACGCCGCCAGGCTGACGCCCATGACCGGCAATGCCCAACCCAGGAAAGCGGTCACTATGACAATCAGTAGGCGGGCGGATATCGGCGCACGGAGCCAATGGGTGGTTAGCCGTGTGGCCTTGGTGGCGGATGACGCGCGCGGTAGCGGCCGGCGTGTCCACCACATCCGGTAGCCCCAGACGATCATCGTGCAGAGTCCCAGGGCCAGGCCCAGCATCAGTAGCTGGTTAGCTACGCCGAACAGCGTTCCCATGTGCAAGTCGATGCCCCAGCGCGTCAGCTTGGCGGCGATGGGAAAATCGACGAAATTGGCCTGATCCACGATGCCGAAGGTGCTCGGGTCCACGGCGACCGAATCTACCTGTGTTGGCCACGTGCGGTCGATCTCGCGCACTTTCCACGCTCGCTGCGGGTCGTTGCTGGGCTGGATTTCCAGTAGGCCGGCGTCAATGCCTGCGTTCCTGGCGACGGCCAGGACACCGTCGAATACGGCAGCCTGCTGTGCCTGATCGGATACGGCCGGCGTTGGCGTGTCGAGTTGAGCATTCACGCTGGGCGTGCCCCAATCCAGGGCCGCACGCAGGTCCGCAATGTTGCCGCCGGCCCATTTCGACCAGGTCAAACCGGTCACCGAGAGAAACAGGAAGCCGAGCAGCAATGTCAGCCCGAGAGCGGCATGGCGTTTACGGCGCTGGCCGGACGGGATAGCGTCGGTGGCTCTCAGGGCGGGCGCCTGATTGCGCTTTCGGCGGCCCATGATCCAGAGCGTGAGCCCGCCCAGCGCCGCTATCCACAGCCAGGAGGCGGCCAGCTCGCTATAGTGCCGGCCGAACTCGCCCAGGTGCAGGTTGCGGTGCAGATAATCGATCCAGATCCTTAACGGAAGGGCGCCAGTGCCGTAAACGGCCAGATTGCCCTTGATTTCGAGGGTAATAGGATCGACGAAAATCGCCCGATGCTCATAGATGTCCAGCGATGGATCGGAGAACATGATCCGGGAGGTCTTGCCGGGTTCAGGGGCTGGGCGCACGGCAGCCAGCGTGAGATCGGGGACGACGCTTCGGGCCGCTCCGATCTGCGCGGCCAGGGATTGCGGGTCGCCGTCGGCTTCGCCATTGAGAGCGGAGGCATAGAGCATGTCCTCGAACTGCGGCGAGATGGCGTAGAGCCCACCGGACAGCGCTGCAACGAGAATGAAGGGGCCCACCAACAGCCCGATATAGAAGTGGAGTCGCAGGATAAGGGGATAGAACCAGCGGGCGGTTTCGCTTTTACCGGCCGTGGTTGGGCGCGTGTTCACCCCTGGGGTGAGTGTTGAGTCGTTCGGCATGAATCACCTGTCTAACTTGATGTTGACCACCACAGAGCAAGCGACGCACGCCGTTTGCCTGTTCTCCGGCTCCGTGCGCACGGCCGCTGCTGCGGTTCAAGAATGTTTAAAACAGCAAGGTTCAGACGATGATCGAGGGTGGCGCTCGCACCTGGGCGATTCCGTAGGGGCGGAAGCTGTAGGTTGCTTCTTGGGCAGGAAGGGGGAGCGGCGCGGACCAGAACGGTGGCGTTACAGCGTCCAGGGAGGTCGGTGCCGGGGGCGGTGTATGGGACAGCAGAATGCAGTATCCGCACTCCGCATGGAGCATGGGCGAGTGAGCGGGCGCTTGCTGAACGTCTTGGCCGGTTGCGGGTATTTCGCCGCAATAGGCGCCCTCGGCATGGGGATCGAAGCCGGGCGGCGGATCGGGATGCGTTTGTGCGCTCAGCAATGCCTGACTGTTTGAATACAACGGCCCGACAAAAATCAGCAGCATCGAGACCAGCGCCAGCCACGCCGCGTAGCGCATGCGTCGCCGCGTCGTGCCCAGGGGTGGGCGAGGTGACTTTTGAACGTGCGAGCGGGTCAAAGCAGCCTATTCCTTAGTGATGCTCGCTCGGGGCGGTGTGGGCCTGCAGCGACTCCGCCTCGACAAAGATGCGCTTGGCTTGAGGATAGGCAGCCTTGATCCGATGATCCAGATCGGCGATCACCTTTTCCAGCTCGGTCACCGAGTTCTGGGGCGTGAACTTTGCACTCAGGTTGACCAGCACGAAATCCGGGCCCATGTGCATGGTCAATAGCTCGTTCACGCGCTCGACTTGAGGGGTTTCGGTGGCGATCTTGCGAATACCGGCGATCACCGCCTGGTTGGCCGACTCGCCGATCAAAAGGCCCTTGGTTTCATACGCTAGCCAGATCGCGGTGCCGCCCAGGATCAGGCCAATGATTACGGAGGCCAAGCCGTCCAGCCAGAGGAGGCCCGTATGGTCCGCAAGGTAGATTCCGGCCATGGCGACCAATAGGCCGAGCATGGCCGCCGAATCTTCGAACAGCACCACAAACAGTGTCGGATCCTTACCGCGGCGGACCGCCTCGAAGTAGCCCCACTTGCCCTTGGCCCGGGAAAATTCGGTAAATGCGAAATACCAGGCCGCGCCTTCAAACAGAATACCCAGCCCCAACACGATGTAGTTGATGGACGGATTCTCGATCGGCACCGGGTGGAGGATGTGCCGCACGCCCTCGTAGATGGAAACCCCCGAACCCACCGCGAAAATCAGGATGGCCACCACGAAGCTCCAGAAATAGATCTCCTTGCCGTGGCCGAAGGGGAAACGAGTATCGGCGGGCCGCGAGGAGCGCTTCAGGCCATATAGCAGCAAGACCTGATTGCCGGTATCCACTAGCGAGTGAATACCCTCGGAAAACATCGCCGAACTGCCGGTGATCACCGCTGCCACGAACTTGGTGCACGCGATCAGGAAATTGCCCACGAGGGCCGCATAGATCACTTTTTTGCTGGAACCGGCCATGGTGTTCAGGATTCCTTATCTCGGGTGGGCTTGACTCATGTGAGGGCTAGCATACCGCTTTTTTCAGGCGCTACGCGCCCTCTGGCTCTCTGAACTGCAACTCAGCCAAACGCGCGTACAGCGCATCGGTCTTGATCAACTCATGATGTGGGCCGATGCCATGCAAACGACCTTGGTCCAACACGACAATCCGGTCGGCGTGTTTGATGGTCGCCAGTCGATGGGCGATGACCAACGTCGTGCGGTTGGCCATGAGCTTGGGCAACGCCTGCTGGATCAGGTGCTCGCTTTGCGCGTCCAGGGCGCTGGTGGCCTCGTCAAGCAATAGGATTGGCGCATCGATGATCAGGGCGCGGGCGATGGCGATGCGTTGTTGCTGGCCTCCGGAGAGGCCCATGCCGCTATCGCCAAGCCGGGTCTGGTAGCCGTCGGGCAGAGCACAGATGAAATCGTGGGCGTGGGCGACCTTGGCGGCGGTTTCCACGTCTTCCTGCGTGGCGTGGGGACGGCCGTAGCGGATATTGTCGGCGACGGTGCCGTAGAACAGCGAAGGGGTTTGGGAGACCAGGGCAAAGCAGCGACGCAGGTCTTTGGGATCGAGCTGATCAATGGGCTGACCGTCGATGCATATCCGGCCGCTTTTAGGGTCGAAGAAACGCAGTAGCAGGTCGAACATGGTCGACTTTCCGGCCCCCGACGGGCCGACCAGCGCCAGGGTTTCTCCAGCGCGGATATTCAGGTCGATGCCGTCGATGACGTCCACGTTCGGGCGGCCCGGATAAGCAAAGCGGAGTGACTCGATGTCGATCTGACCTCTGATTCCGGCCGGCAGTTTTCGTGCGCCAGAGGCTGGCGGCGTAATCTCGTTTTCAGTCTGAAGCAGCTCCACAATCCGGGCTGCGGCACCGGCGGCCCGTTGCAATTCGCCAATGACCTCACTCAGCGAGCCCACAGACATTCCGACGATCAGGCTATAGAACAGGAAGGCGGCCAACTCCCCGCCAGAAATAGTCCCGGCCAGCACATCCTTGCCCCCGACCCACAGCATGATACCCACCGCACCCAAAATCAGCAGGATCACAATGGCAATCAGCCAGGCACGCTGGGTCACCCGCTGTTTGGCGACATCGAAGGCATGCTCGGCCACGTCTGAAAAACGGGCCTTGTCCTGGGATTGGTGGTTATAGGCTTGAACGATCTTAATCTGGCCCAGGATCTCGCCCACGTAGCTGCCCACGTCCGCGATGCGGTCCTGACTTTGACGGGACAGGCTGCGCACCCGGCGGCCAAAGACCAGAATAGGCGCGACGACCAGCGGCACACCCAGCATCACAATGGAGGTGAGCTTAGGGTTGGTGATGAACAGCAGGATAATGCCGCCCACCAGCATGAAAAGGTTGCGCAGGGCGACGGAAATGGTGGAGCCGATCACCGATTGCAGCACCGTGGTGTCGGCGGTCAGGCGCGACTGGATTTCCAGCCCGCGGTTGGTCTCGAAGAAACCTGGATGCAGCTCCACCAGATGGTTGAAAACCTGCTTGCGGATATCCGCCACAACACGCTCGCCGATCCAGGACACCAAATAGAAGCGCACAAAGGTGCCCACTGCCAGGCAGACGATCAATCCGAAAAAGATCAGCACCGAACGGTTCAGCAACTCCGCCGACCCGGTCACGAACCCCTGATCCACCAGCAGCCGGATACCCTGGCCCAGCGACAGGGTAATACCCGCCGTAAACACCAGCGCAACGAAAGCGCCAGCGACCGCCTTACGGTAGGGTGCAACAAAATCGATAGCGAGTTTCAGAGCTTTGCGGCGGTCTGACGGCATGGTGGCTCGGCAATGGGATCGACGGCCCATTACCTTACACTGATTGGGCCGCGAGTGAAGTCATGGCGCGATGGCGCCCGCAATCTACTTGCGTACCAGGCGCTCAAGCTCACCGACGATTCCCCGCCGGAAGGTAAGCACGCAGACCACGAATATCGTCCCCAGGATTACCTGCACCCAGGACCCAAACGACCCCAGTTCGTGACTGAGTGCCCCGACGATCAGAGCGCCGACCACCGGGCCGAACACCGTGCCCAGGCCGCCAACGAGCGTCATCAGGATCACCTCGCCGGAGGTCTGCCAGTGGGCGCTGGTCAAGGCCGCAAACTGGAAGACCACCGCCTTGGTCGCGCCCGCCAAACCCGCCATGGTGGCGGAGATGACGAAGGCCTGCAGCTTGAAGCGATCCACGTCGTAGCCGAGCGACAGGGCACGGGCCTCGTTCTCCCTGATCGCCTGCAATACCTCGCCAAATGGCGAGTGAATGGTGCGATGGATAATGCAAAAACCGGTTAGGAAGATCGCGAAAACAAAATAATACATGGTCAGCGAATCGTTCAGGTCGATGAAGCCCAGCAGGTTTCCACGGGGAATGCCCTGCAGTCCGTTTTCGCCGCCGGTAAAGGGCAATTGCAGCGCCATGAAGTAGATGATCTGCGCCAGGGCCAGGGTAATCATGGCGAAGTAGATGCCCTGGCGACGGATGGCCAGGTAGCCGAAGGCGGCGCCCAGCACCATGGCAAAGGCGGCGCCGGTGACAATTCCGACCAGCGGCGGGAAACCCCAGACCTTGATCGCGTGCCCGGTGATGTAGGCCGCCCCACCGAAGAACGCCGCATGACCGAAGGACAGCAATCCCACATAGCCCAGCAGCAGATTGAAGGCACAGGCGAACAGGGCAAAGCAGAGCAGGTCCATGACGAAGATTGGATACGCGAAAAAAGGCGCCGTCAGGCCGGCAACGAGCATGATGATCCAGAGTGCGCGGTTGATCATGATGGGCTCACTTCTCCTTGCCGAAGAGGCCGGCGGGCCGGAACAGCAGCACCAGGACCATGAGGAAGAAAATAACGGTGCTGGCGGCCGGCGGATAGATCACCTTGGTCAGCCCTTCAACCATGCCCAGGGCCAGGCCGGAGAGTATGGCGCCCATGATCGACCCCATACCGCCAATGACCACCACCGCGAACACCACGATAATCAGATCGGCGCCCATCAGCGGGCTGACGGAGTAGATCGGCGCCGCTAACACCCCGGCCAGTCCTGCCAGAGCGCAGCCAAAGCCGAAGGTGAGGGTGATCATCAGCGGCACGTTGAGGCCGAAGGCCTGGGTCAGCGGCGAGTTCTCCACGCCCGCCCGCAGACGCGACCCCAGCCGCGTGTGCTCGATGACATACCAAGTGGCGAAGCACACGACCAGCGAGAAGACAATGGCGAACAGCCGGTAGGTGGGGAAATACATGAAGCCCAGGTTGAGTACCCCCGCCAGAATTTCCGGCTGGCCGGGATAGGGCGTTCCGGATACATTGAAATAGTTGGAGAACAGCCCCTGCAGGATCAGCGTGATACCGAAGGTCAGCAGCAAGCCGTAGATATGATCCAGTTCATAGAGCCGCTTGAGCATGGTTCGCTCGATAACGATCCCCAGCAGACCAACAAACGCCGGCACGACGATCAGCGACGCCCAGAACCCGATCTGCAGGCTGATGCCGAACCAGTCGTCCAGCATCGTGTAGCCGATCAGTGCGACAAACGCGCCCAGCATATACATAGCCCCGTGGGCGAAATTGATAATGTTGAGCAGGCCAAAAATGACCGCCAGTCCGAGACTCAGCATGGCGTAAAACACGCCTACGTTGAGCCCCAGCAGCGCCTGGGCCATGATCACCTGGATCGACACACCCGATACTCCTTTCTGGAAGACATCTGAGGGCGGCAGGGCCGCCCCGTCAGGTTGGTTTACTTATTGACCAGTTCGCACTTGCTTTCCGACAGCGGAATGTAGGCATCCTCCGCCGGGATCTTCGAGACCACGCGCAGTAGATCCCACTCCTCGCTGGACTCGCCGGGCTTCTTGGCTTCCACCAGGTACATGTCGTGCAGCATCAGGCCGTTGGCAAGAATCTCACCGTCCTTGACGAACATGTCATTCAGTTTCATTTCTCCCAACTGCTTGCGCACCGCGTCGGAGTCATCGGTACCAATGGCATCGATGGCTTTGAGGTAGTTGGTCACGGCGGAGTAAACGCCTGCTTGCACCATAGTGGGCATGGCGCCATGGCGATCGAAGAAACGGCGTGACCACTTCTCCTTTTCATCGTCCTGATTCCACACGAAGGCAGTAGTGAACTGCAGTCCCTGGGCGATATCCAGGCCCATGCTCTGCACGTCGGTAATGAATACCAGCATTCCCGCCAGTTTCTGGCCGCTCTGGACGATACGGAACTGGTTGGCCTGTTTGATGGCGTTCACGGTGTCCTGGCCGGCATTGGCCAGGCCGATGACGTCGGCACCGGAAGACTGCGCCTGCAGTAGGTAGGAGGAGAAGTCATTGGTTCCCAGCGGTGCATTGACGTTGCCCACCACTTCACCGCCCAGCTCTTTCACGACATCGGAGGTGTTCTGCTGCAGCGAGTGGCCGAACGCGTAATCGGCGGTAATGAAGAACCACTTTTCGCCGCCGTTCTTGACCATGGCGGTAGCCGTGCCGACTGGCAGGGCGTGAGTATCGTAAACGTAATGGATACCGTAGGGCGTGCACTGCTCCTCGGTCAGGGCGGTTGTGCCGGCGCCGGTATCCATGGTGATAATCTTCTTGTCTGAAGCCAGGCCCTGCACCGCCAAGGCGACCGCGGAGTTATCCAGCGCAGTGATCATGTCCACCTGTTCTGCGTCGATCCATTCCCGCGCCGTGCTGGCGCCGATATCCGGCTTGTTCTGGTGGTCTGCAGAAATAATGTCGATCGGCTTGTCCAGGACTTTGCCGCCGAAATCCTCGATGGCCATCTCGGCGGCGATCACCGCGCCGGGGCCTTCCAATGATTTGTAGACGCCGGACATATCGCTCAGGACGCCGATGCGGACCTTGTCGTCTGATAGTCCTTCCTGTGCGCTGAGCGGACCAGCCGCCAACGTAAGACCGACTGCCGTCACGATGCCTGTGAGAAGGTTGCGTTGGTTGAACGCGGTTTTTGGGTTGAACGTCGTCTTCAGGTTGAACATTGTCCTTGCCCTCATCGCTATTTTTGTTCGAATGTGGGTCAGTCCCGTTAATGGGCGGCGGGCTGTGCCCTCTTGTTCAGACACTCAGGTGCCTGTTCAACTGCTCCCGTTTTTCTTCCAGTTCATCCGCATCGATTTGCTCGACCACGCGGCCGTGTTCGATCACGTAATGCCGGTCGGCCAGGGGCGCGGCAAAATGAAAATTCTGTTCCACCAGTACGATGGTAAAGCCCTGTTCCCTGAGCTGGCGGATCACCTTGTCCAGCGAGCGCAGGATGACTGGCGCCAGACCTTCGGTGATCTCGTCCAACAACAACAGCTTGGCGCCGGTGCGTAGGATACGGGCGATGGCCAGCATCTGCTGCTCGCCACCAGACAGCTTCGAGCCCTGGCTGTGGCGGCGTTCTTTGAGGTTGGGGAACATGCGGTAGATCTCGTCCGCGGACAAGCCGCCATCGGCCAGGGTCGGCGGCAGGGCCAGGTTTTCGTCGACATTCAGGCTGGCGAAGATGCCGCGTTCCTCCGGGCAATAGCCCAGGCGACCGACGTGAGCGATACGGTGGGTGGGCAGGTTGATCGTTTCCTGGCCGTGGAGCTTTATCGATCCCTTACGCTTGCCGACCAGCCCCAGGATGGCCTTGAGTGTCGTCGTCCGGCCCGAGCCGTTGCGGCCCAGCAGGGTAATCACCTCGCCCTCGTGCACCGTCAGGTTCATGCCGTGCAGGATGTGGGACTCGCCATACCAGGCATGGAGGTCCTCGATCTTCAGCATTTCGACGCGGTTGTCACTCGGCATGGGTGGTTCCCATATACGCTTCCATCACCTGCGGGTTGTTGGAGACGTCGTCGTAATCGCCTTCCGCCAGGATCTCGCCGCGATTGAGCACGGTGATCCGATCCGCCAGGGTCGAGACGACGTTAAGGTTGTGCTCGACCATAACGATGGTGCGGCCTTCCACCACGCGGCCGATCAGGTCGGTGACCGTGCCCACATCCTCCGCACTCATGCCCTGGGTGGGCTCGTCCAGTAGCATCAGTTTAGGTTCGAGGGCGATGGTGGTGGCAATTTCCAGCGCACGCTTGCGACCGTAGGCCAACTCGACCGCCTTGGTTTCGGCGAAGTCGCGCAAGCCGACTTGCTCCAGCAGGGCATCGGCCTTCTCGTTCAATTGGTTGAGAACCTTGATCGGGCGCCAGAACTGATAGGAAACGCCCAACTGGCGCTGCAAGGCAATGCGCACGTTCTCCCGGGCGCTGAGATGGGGAAAAACGGCGGAAATCTGGAATGAACGGATAACCCCACGCTGGGCAATATCTGCCGGGCGTCGTTTGGTGATGTCGTGTCCATCGAAATGGATCGAACCCGCACTGGGTGCGAGAAACTTGGTCAGCAGATTGAAAAAGGTGGTTTTGCCGGCGCCGTTGGGGCCGATTAGGGCGTGAATCGTGCCGGTCTTGACCTTGAGGTTGATGTCTTTAACGGCGGTAAAGCCCTTAAAGTCCTTAGTCAGACCACGGGTCTCAAGAATATACCGGCTCGCCTGGGCTGCGTCGCTCACGGATTGCGGTTCCAAATGTCATGCCTGGGTCCGGCATCAGTCGAGCCCAGGTTGTTATTGTTATTGAAAAAAATCCTAGCGCTGCGCTGCCACAATTACCAGCGCCGCGTCGTTTGAGTTAAGACGGTCAGTGGGTTAGCTGTCAAGCGGACGATGTTAGACGTTTGCATCGTGTGCTTGAATGCTGCGCTGAGCACTACCGCTTTCGGGGGCGCAAATTTTTTTGCCGCTATCTGGTGCCTGGTCTTTCCGAGCGGTACTGTCATAGCTATGGATAGGGCATTCATAGCTATAGATGAGGCATTCGAGGAGCAGGCGCCATGACAACGCGAGTAGGGCTGTTCGTTTTCGATGAGGTCGAAGTGCTGGATTTTGCCGGACCCTACGAGGTCTTCACCACAGCCTCCCGCGTGCATCGCCGGACCCAGCCCGTGGGGCCGGAACCTTTCTCGGTCGTCACCATTTCCCGGTACGGGGGGCGGGTTACGACGCGCGCCGGTTTGCGCATCGAAGCCGATCATACGATCGCAGAGCATCCGGATGTCGATCTGCTCATCGTTCCTGGCGGTGTGGTCGCTGCGGAGCTGGAAAAGCCTGCCGTCATTCGCTGGATCGAGCAGACGGCCAATAAAGCCCCGCTCACCGCCTCGGTCTGCACCGGCGCCTTCCTGCTGGCAGAAGCCGGTTTGCTCAACGGGCGCACAGCGACCACGCATTGGGAAGATTTAGACGATTTGCGACAGGCTTTTCCCGGGGTGAACGTCTTACCGGGCCGCCGCTGGATCGACCAGGGCAGCGTGGTAACCTCCGGCGGCATCTCCGCCGGTATCGATATGAGTCTACACTTGGTGGAGCGCCTTGCCGGCCGCGAGCTGGCCGTCAAAACCGCACGACAGATGGAATTCGATTGGACTGAAAATGGCTGACGATCTACCCCTGATTGCCGAAACGCCCGAACCCCCTTATTACGCGGTGATTTTCACGTCTCTAAGAGCCGAAGGCGACCACGGCTATGATGCCATGGCCCAGCGCATGGTCGAGCTGGCCGCCGAGCAGCCCGGGTTCTTGGGCGTGGAGTCGGCTCGTGAAGACGTGGGGATCACGGTGTCCTATTGGCGCGACCTCGACTCTATCCGCAACTGGAAACAGCATGCCCAGCACCGGATTGCGCAGCGCCGAGGCCAGGATGTCTGGTACGCCCATTATTCAGTGCGTATCGCCCGGGTCGAGCGCGCCTATAGTTGGTAAGATAAGGATTGGCAAGACAAGGGCTGGCAAGGTAAGACAGGGGCTGGTAAGACAAGCGCTGGTAAGGCCTAAATCAAGAAGTCTGAGACTGAGCGAGCGGTGAGCGCCGTTGTTCCAGCCAGGCGTCGAACTCATTCAGCGGCAGCGGGCGGGCATAGTGGTAGCCCTGTACCAGATCGCAACGGGCCTCTCGTAGGAAGGCTTCGTCCTCGGCCGTCTCCACGCCTTCGGCCACCACGTGCATGCCCAGCTCATGGGCCATATTGATGGTGGACTGGACGATAACCTGATTGCTCGGATGCTGCTGGATATGGGTGACGAACTGCCTGTCGATTTTCAGCACGTTGGCCCGTAATTCCTGCAGGTAGCTGAGTGAGGAAAAACCAGTGCCATAGTCGTCGATGGCGAGGGTGATCCCGGCATCCACTAGCTCGTGGATCAGTTTTAAAGCCTGGTCTTTGTTCGATAGTAAGGCCGTCTCCGTCAATTCGCATTCAAACTGAAAGTAGCCACTGCCGGACAGCAGAAGTTCCTTCAAATCATAGACGAAACCGGCATCCTGGAAAATCCGGGCGGACAGGTTGACGGCCACGTTCCGAGGGCGTTGGGCTGCCTCCCACGCCGACTCCTGTTTGAGGATCGTTTCCACAACCCACTGAGTGAGTGGCGCAATCTGGCGGGAATTTTCCGCCACTTCAATAATGGTGGGCACCGGCACGAACTCGTCCCTATTCGAGGGCCAGCGAAGCAAGGCCTCGCATCCGATTGGCACCAGATTCGGCAACGCGAGTTTGGGCTGATAGACCAGTTGGAAGGCATCGTCCTGGATGTTCTTGCGGATGGCGGGCACCAGCTTCAGACGCTTGATCGCTGCCTCGCCGTCATCCTCGCTGTAGCAGCGGATGGCCACGGCTTCTTGCTTGCCCAGGCGCATGGCGTCGCCCGCATGCCGCAACAGCTCTTCAGCGAGATTGTCCTCATGACCCGCTTGACCTTTCGCCGTTGTAGACGCCGTGTTAGACGGAGCGCGGTATTCGGCGACGCCCAACGTACCGGTAATCTGAATCGTGATCGTCTCCGACGAGTTCATATGGAACGGTCTTTCCAGCGCCTGGAGTAGATAGATGCAGAACTGCTCCCCGCCGGCGGCAAACCGCAGGCCCGGAAGCCAGAGTGCGAAGCTGTTGCCATCGACCCGCGCACCATGAGCGATTTCGCCCATTTCCAGTTGGAGTCTTTCGGCGACGGCTTTCAGCAATCGGTCACCCACCGCGTGGCCGTAAGTATCGTTGACCTCGTGGAAGTAATCGATGTTCAGAGTGATCAGACAACCGGTGTCATGCCGGCCAACACTCGCGTTGACACGTTCAAAGAAGGCCGACCGCTTGAACAGGCCTGTCAGCGCGTCGTATGTGGCGCGGTACTTCAACTCGTTTTCGCGTGCCACCCGTTCACGCAAATCCCGCAGTACCACCGTGAAGATGGGGCTGGACGACAAGTCCACCCGGCTGACGGTGGCCTCCACGGGAATGTGACGGCCGGACTCGTCAACCAGGTGGGTATCGAAGGGCTTGTCCGGTAGCGTCACCAGCCCGTGCCGGGCATCGGGTAAGCGGGTGGCAATGGGCGTCTCCAGTAGCCCGGATTCATCCATGCCGCACAAATGCAGAAACGAATGGTTGACCCGGATAATGCTGCCGGAGGGATCGGCACAGAGAATGCAGTCGTTGGTGGTAGCCACGATTCTGTCCAGCAAGGCCTGATTGTCACGCAGCGTTATCTGGAGCCAGAAGCCCTCTAGCGTGGCCTTGTCGAGCTTGGCCAGATTGATGGCGATATAGACCAAGACGGTCAGCACCGGCAGTTCGATAATCGGCAGCATCAGTCCGGCCTGACGGTACAGGACAATAAACAGGCCTGCCCATAGCAGTGAGAAGCCAGCGATAACCTGAAGACCGAGATGCCAGCGTGTGCGGTTGAATAGCAGCGCCGACAATAGCCAAACCAGCACCAGGAATAGCACCTGCGGCACGGGGTTCAGCGTGTATAACCCGCCGCGTCTTAGTGTCTCGGTGCCTAGGGCCTGTATCACGGCGCCCGGTAGCGCGCGATGGATAGGCGTCGCGAGGATGTCTCCCAGTTCGATTGCCGTCGCCCCGACAATGACGTCCCGCCCCTCAAGGAAACGGTGTGGAACCTTGCCCTCGATCAGGTCGACAAAGCTGACATAGTGAAAGGATTGCGGATCGATACTGAAATCGATCCAGGTTGCGGCGTCGTTCTGTGTCGCCAATGCATTCCACACGCCCGGATAGAACGTGCCATTCCAGTGAAAGCCCGTGGATAAGTGGCGTACCAGTCCGTCTCCTTCAGGGTACATGTTGACCGATACCTGATCCACGTAGTCGCGGAACGCCGGCAACGGCTGGCTCAGCAGCAGAGTCTGGTCGCCATGGGAGCGGCGCTGGAGAAAAACCGGTAGGTAAACGCCGGTGCTGTCTTTGATCCGGTCAAGCGCGGTGGCGAGCGCCCGGTCGTTATCGGGGGTGGACCGTGCGCTAAAGTCGATGTCGAGAACCAGCGATTGGACGCCGGCATCGTCCATTTGGCGGATGGCTTCGGTGTATATCGATCGTGGCCAGGGCCACTGGCCAACGGCTCTCAAGCTCTCGGCATCAATTTCGACCAGCGTCAGGTTAGTTTGAACGCGCTGTATCAACGTCCATTGAACGAGGTTGTCTCGCAGCACAAGGTCCGCGCGGTGCAAGCTACCGGAGGCCCATAATGCAAAGAAGACTCCCCCGGCGACAAGCGTCGCCAGGAGGATTCGGAACCGGCCCGAACGATGGTCATGGCGCATACGATTTCACAGTGGTAAATGATGTTTAGTCGTCGTCATCGTCATCGTCGTCATCGCCCGGCTTTCCTGGGCCCGGCCCTGGACTAGGTTCAGGCTCGGGCTCAGGTTCAGGCTCAGGCTCAGGACCGGGGCCAGGACTTGGCTCTTCGGGACCGGGAGCTTCTGGCGGGGGAACGTCATCATCGCCACCGTCGACAGGCGGCGGCAGGGGATCCATACTGTCATCGCGGCCCGGTATATCGTCGTCGGGGCCGGTCATGTCGTCCTGCGCCATGTCTTCGACGACCTGTTGCTCCGTGGCGATCTCCGCCAGATTGCCCAGGGCGCCCTCGAACGCCCGCTCGGCCTCGGTGTCATCACCTTGCGGCTGTCCGTTTAGGCTTGGTGTCTCGGCCGTAGATGTGGTCCGGGTGCGGGTCTCGGATTGAAAAGACTGGACGCCGGCCCGTTCCGACCCGGAACTTACCACATCGCCGGGCATCAGCAATTCGCGCTGGCCGCTGTCGATGTCCATCACCTCCAGAGAGCCTTCCACCAGCGTCACGAAAGAGGCCGATTCGCCGGAGACGATGACGAAACGCGTGCCTTTGACGGTAGACACCAGAAAGGGCGTCTCGACGCTGAACTCGTCGGGCTTGCGCTCAACCGAGTAAAAGACCGTGCCAAACCACTGTTTGACTTTGGATACCAGTCCATCGCGGTTGTTCGGCGTTGCCTGCAGGGAGACCTGAGAGTTGCTCTTGACCTGGAATGTCGAGCCCGCCTGTTCGACGATGGCCTCGCCGTTTGGTTGGGTTCGAATGTCCGCAGGTACCGGTAGGGACATGCCTGTGGTGACTGTCTGCCAAGGTGCGTCCGAGGTGGGACGAAACTCCACATCGCCGGTAACGGAAGTCACCCGTACGGATTCCGCCGCGAACGCCGTAAGCATGTTCAAAAGAAGGAAAACGCCAAGAAAGAACGGGCCGAATACCCGGCCCGTGCTACTACATCCCAGCATGTCGATTTACCCCCGACGTCATATTTCTAAGTTAGCAACATTCAACAATTCTTTACATCTCAAATTAGCGAGTGCCGTTAGACTGCAAAGCTTTACATAATCATTATTCGAAGGCGACGTAAGCTGTGCTAAATAACGTCATATTTTGTATCTGCCTATGCCTGGTTGCCGGTGTGCCGTTTGCGCGGGCCCACGAAAGTGCAGCTATTGGGGCGGTGGTTTTTGAGGGCGTCAGTGCGTTCGATGTTGGCCAGCTACTTCCCACCTATCTGGACCATCTCGGCCAGAACATCGGACCGGACGGCTACGACCAGCTACGCGAGCGCGTCTCCGATTATTACGTGCGTCAGGGCTATCTACGCCCGGTGATTCGCGCCCAGCGTCATGAGGACACGGCGCAGGTGGTTCGCCTGGCCGTGGACGAACCTTACATTGGCCGGATCGAGGTCGAAGGCGGGAGTCTTGAGATCCAGCGTGAAGTCCGGGACCGGCTGAGCCCGCTGATGGAGCGACCGGCCGTATCAAAGGCCAACATTGACGCTATCGTCAGGGATATCGAGGGCCGGCTGTCGATTGGTCTGTCCTCGGCCGTCGAGCCCTCGCAAAGCGACAGTGCGGCCCATACGCTGCGAGCGAAGATCGGGCCACGCATCGGCGGGCGCTTAACCTATAGCGCCGAGGGCAGTCAGCGGCTCGGGCAGCACCTGATCGGCGGTACGGTTTCTGTCTACGGGTTGTCGCAAGATATCAGCGAACTCTACGTATCGGCCCTGCACACCGCCGATTCGGATGGCTATCGCAGCGTGGGCGCCGGTATGCGCTTGCCCACTTCGGAGGTTGCGTCCATCTACCTCGATTTCAGCAACGCCAAGTCGGTGCCGCAGGACTACGGGGATGTGGAGGCGCCGGTCTATCGACGCAACTGGGGGCGTTTCTTGTGGTGGCAGACGCTGGTCGATGAACGTACGCGGGATTTGAGCCTATACGGCAGTGCGATCGTCCGCGACTACACCCGGCGTCATGAGGGCGAGACCGAGATCGACGAAAGCCTGCGGATGGCTTTGCTGGGCGTTCAGACCTATCTGCGCGGACGGGGCCAGACCTCCCGAATAGAGATCGAAACCCGCTTCGGGGTCGATGCGTTCGGCGCGAAACGCACGGGCACAGATGCGGGTAGCGATATCGATCTGAGCTACCAGGTGTTGCTGGCCGAGTACACCTACTGGCGGGGGCTGCCGGCTGATTTCTCGCTGCGGGGGGATATTGCTGTCCAGTACTCGCCCTACGAATTGCCATACTCCCAGCGCTTTTCCATCGGCGGTACCCGTTTTGCGCGAGCCTACGAGCCGGGGGAGTTCAGCGGGGATTCCGGTGCCGGTGGCAAGCTCGAATTGCGTCGCGCCTATGCCGCTGACGGCATCCTGCAAGGTAGCCGGTTGGTGCCGTACATCTACTATGGTCTGGCGGCCGCCCGGCAGAACGCAAACGATGAAACCGAGTCGGCCGCTGCGTCCGGTATAGGCTTGCGCTTTTTGGGGCGTCAATTCGCCGCCTACGCCGAATACGGCAAACCGTTGACGGTGGAGTCCGAGTACCGCGACAACGATGCCCGGCTGACGGGGCGGCTTTCGGTTACTTTCTAGTTTTTGGTGCCTCTAGTTTTCGGTGCTTTGTCGCTTCAGTACTCAGTACTCTCCGGCTTTCCGTACTTCCCAGCTTCCGATATTTTTTGGTTTTAGGTACTTTCAAACTTTAGGTGCTCTCAAGTTTTAGGAGCTTTCGAGCTTTATGTATCTGCTAGTGTTAGGTGCTTTCTATTAGAGGGACGGACGATGGCGCATTGGCTGGTCAAGAGCGAACCCGATGAGTGCGGTATCGATGATTTTGCCAGGGCGCCGGACAAACCGATTGCCTGGGACGGTGTGCGCAACTACCAGGCTCGGAACTTCCTGGCAGAGATGGAAACCGGCGACCACGTCTTTATGTACCACTCCAGCTGCAAGCTGATCGGTGTGGCGGGCACGCTCCGTGTGGTGCGCTCCGCCTATCCTGACCCGACCCAGTTCGACGAGCAGTCACCGTATTTCGACGCCAAAAGTGCGCCGGACAAGCCGCGCTGGAAAGCCGTGGATATGGTGTTCGAGCGCAAATTCGATGACGTGATTCCGCTACAGCGGCTGAAGCAAGAAACGGCGCTGGCCGATCTGCCGTTGGTGAAAAAAGGCGCCCGGCTCTCGGTGATGCCGGTCACCGAAGCGCAGTGGGAGCACATCTTGTCTATGGCCGGTTAGTGGCTTTTTGGGGGCTTTACGATAGCCACCCGGGAAAAATAGCCCGCACCAGGTCAATCATTCCCGGCAACAACACCGCCGTGGCGAAGGCCGACAGGGCCATGGCGAGCCCTGAAAAAGCGCCCATCATCGGGCTGACCTGAAACGCCCGGGCGGTGCCAATGCCGTGGGCCGAGACGCCCATGGCAATGCCTTTCACGCCATCGTCCCCAATGCGCAGGAGCTCGAACAGTTTGGTGCCGAGCAACGCGCCGATAATCCCCGTCACAACCACGAGTACCGCCGTCAACGAGGGTAAACCGCCAATGGCGTCTGAGATACCCATGGCCACCGGTGCGGTCACCGATTTGGGCGCCAGAGAGAGAATGGTTTCAGGCGAGGCGCCGAAGATCCAGGCGATGGCCATAGAGCTCAGCGCACCTACGATCACCCCGGCCAACAGCGCGACCAGCACGGGAATCCAGACCGCGCGCAATCGCGAAAGCTGTTCGTAAAGGGGAACGGCCAACGCCACCGTAGCCGGACCCAGCAAAAAATGAATGAACTGGCCGCCCTCGAAGTATTCCTCATAACTTGTCCCGGTCAACAGCAGGAACACGATCAGCATGCCGATGGTGGTGATCACCGGATTGAGCAGCGGATTGCTGTTGGCCCACACATACAGCCGGTGGGCCAGGCCATAGGCGACCAAGGTGGCCGTCAGTCCCAGGAGGGGCGACGTGGAGAGATAAACCCAGATTTGGGTCAGGCCTGTTTCAACCATTGTCACGGCTCCGCCTGGCGGCCAGGCGCTGGATGCCGAGCATGGTCAAGGCGGTCACAACCATGGTGAGGACCGTGCTGAGCACCAGCGCCATGGCAATAGGCAGCCACTCGTTCATGATGCGGCTGAAATAGACCATCATGCCCACGCCGGCGGGCACGAACAGCAGCGACAGGTGACCGAGCAGGGCGCTGGTGGAGGCATCCAGCGATTGGCCCACATGGCCGCGGATAATGAGGGTCACGAATAACAGAATCATGCCCAGCACGGGCCCCGGAATGGTCAGGCCGAACAGGCGAACGGTAACTTCGCCCACCAGCTGGTAAACCAGCAGAATGGTGATGCCATTGAGAAAATGCATGGATGGTTCAAGTCCAATGGGTTGTGATCGATGGTTTCCGTCTCGGACTATGACATCACCCCTGGCAGGGAATGTCACCCCGGCCCGATGACCGGGATGAGCTGCAGGGACGTGTTACTCCTCGTTGTCGAGCTTGCGTGGCGGGCAGTGGAACTCGTTTACGACGGCGCCATCCTCGACGCTTTCCAAGCGCACGTCGAAGCCCCAGAGGCGATGCACATGGCGTAAAACCTCGCTGGTGCTCTCACCCAGCGGAATGCTGTCCGACGGTACATGCCGCAAGGTCAGCGAGCGGTCGCCGCGAACATCGACGTTCCAGACCTGAATGTTGGGCTCGCGATAACTGAGGTTGTACTGTCGCGCCAGCTTTTCTCTCAGCTCGCGGTAGCCCGGCTCGTTGTGGATGGCGGTAATGCGGTAAACATCCTCTTCCTGGTTGTCGGAGATGGCGAACAGCTTGAGATCGCGCATCACCTTAGGTGAGAGAAATTGATGGATGAAGCTTTCGTCTTTGAAGTTGCGCATGGCGAAATGCAGGGTTTCCACCCAGTCGGTGCCCGCCAGGTCCGGGAACCACTCCCGGTCTTCATCTGTCGGGTTCTCGCAGATACGGCGCAGATCGGTATACATGGAGAAGCCCAGGGTGTACGGGTTCAGGCCCGAGTACCAGGGGCTGTCGAAAGGTGGCTGGTAGATCACTGCCGTATGACTCTGCAGGAACTCCAGCATAAACCCATCGGTCACCAGACCCTTCTCGTACAGCCGGTGGAGCAGGGTGTAGTGCCAGAAGCTGGCCCAGCCCTCGTTCATCACCTGGGTCTGGCGCTGGGGATAGAAGTACTGCGCAATCTTGCGCACGATGCGGATGATTTCCCGCTGCCAGGTTTCCAGTAGCGGCGCGTTCTTCTCGATGAAGTAAAGCAGGTTTTCCTGCGGCTCAGACGGATAGCGCTGGCGCCGGTTACTCTCTTCGTCGTCGTCCCCCATCTTCGGAATGGTGCGCCACAGGTCGTTGATCTGGCGTTGCAGGTATTCCTCGCGTTCTTGCTGGCGCCGTTGTTCCTCGGTGGCCGAAATCGGCGCCGGACGCTTGTAGCGGTCGACGCCGAAATTCATCAACGCGTGGCAGGAGTCGAGAATCTGCTCCACCGCCTCCAGCCCATGCCTCTCTTCGCATTCGGCCAGGTAATTGCGGGCGAAGACCAGGTAATCGATGATCGCGCTGGCATCGGTCCAGGTGCGGAACAGGTAGTTGCCCTTAAAAAAGGAGTTGTGCCCGTAAGACGCATGGGCAATGACCAGCGCCTGCATCGGCAGCGTGTTTTCCTCCATCAGATACGCGATACAGGGGTCGGAGTTGATGACGATCTCGTACGCCAGCCCCATCTGCCCGCGCTGATAGCCCTTGGACGTGTTCAGGAACTGTTTGCCAAAGGACCAGTGATGGTAGCCCACGGGCATGCCCACCGAGCTGTAGGCATCCATCATCTGCTCGGCGCTGATGACCTCAATCTGGTTCGGGTAGGTGTCCAGACCGAATTCTTCGGCGCACTTGTCGATCTCTTCCTGGTAACGCCGTACCAGGTCGAACGTCCATTCGGAGGTGGTGGAAATCGGTTCGTTGGCAACGGGTGGTTTGTCGACGGTTCCGGTCATGCCGCTTTCCTCTCGAACAACTGGCGGAACACCGGATAGATATCGCCCGGGTCCGCGATCTGTTGCATGGCGAAGCTATGCGGGTCTTTCTCCATGATCTTTTCGTACTCGTACCAGAGCATCTGGTGATCCTGGGGCGTGATCTCCACATAAGAGTAGTACTGCACCAGCGGGAGAATCTGTTCGGACAGAATCTTGCCGCAGATGGGCGAGTCGTCGTTCCAGTTATCGCCATCCGACGCCTGGGCCGCGTAGATGTTCCATTCCGATGGGGAATAGCGCGCGTCGATGATCTGTTTCATCATTTTCAATGCACTGGAGACAATGGTGCCGCCGGTTTCGCGGGAGTAGAAGAACTCCTCCTCGTCGACTTCCTTGGCGCTGGTGTGATGACGAATGAACACCACATCGATGCGCTTGTAGTTCTTCTTCAGGAACAGGTAAAGCAGGATGAAGAAGCGCTTGGCGATGTCCTTATGCATCTGGGTCATAGACCCGGATACATCCATCAAACAGAACATGACGGCGCTGGTGGCCGGCTTCGGTTTCTTGATGTGCTGACGGTAGCGCAGGTCGATTTCATCGATCCAGGGAATCCGGCGCAGGTTGCTCTTCAGGCGCTTGATCTCGGCCTCCAGGGCTTCAATCTGGTCCTGTGGACTGAACGCGGGGTCCGGTTCCTGGGGCTGGGCTTTCAGTTCGGCCAGCTGTGCTTCAAGTTCGCGCAGTTTGCGTTTGCGGGCGCCGCCCAGGCCTAGACGGCGAGCATGGGCGCCGCGCAGGGAGCGGACCACATCGAGTTTGGCCGGGATACCCTGGGAGCTAAACCCGGCGCGTTCGTACTTGAAGGCCTCAGTATCTTTGAGTTTCTTGCGGGCGAGGTTGGGCAGTTCCAAATCGTCGAACAGAAAATCGAGGAACTCGTCCTGGGTGATCTGGAAGGCAAACTCGTCCATGCCTTCCCCGTCCGGGCTGGCCTGTCCCTGACCCTGGCCGCCACCGCCGCCCTGAGGTTTGGGTAAGGTGTCGCCGGTGACGAATTCCTTGTTGCCCGGGTGCACCATCTCGCGATTGCCGCCCCGGCCATGGTGGAAAATCGGTTCTTCAATATCCCGGGATGGGATACTGACGTTCTCGCCACGTTCAATATCGGTAATCGAGCGCCGTTGAACGGCTTCGGCCACCGCTTTCTTGATGTGGTGACGGTAGCGCCGCAGGAACCGCTCGCGGTTGACGGCGCTCTTGTTTTTGCCGTTAAGTCGGCGATCGACGATGTGGGTCATCCCCATAACACTCTCCAGCTTCTGGTGGAGGACGCCCCTGGATACAAGACTTGCGGCGTTGCGAGGAACTCACCAGCTCTCCTACCAAGTAGGTATGCCTCGCTGGCTGCGCTCCGGGCGCCTTGCACTTCATGCATCCTGGTGCGTCCCCGGCCTCGAGTCAGTTTCAAGGAGCCTCGTTGAGTCTCTTCTTGACTCCTAACCTGGTTAAGGGCCGCTGTTGCGTGTCTTTAGGCAGCCAGCGGCCACTTTGTTACTGGGACTTCCTTACCCGCAGGTACCATTCGGCAAGCAGGCGGACCTGCTTTTCGGTGTAACCGCGTTCGACCATCCTTTCGACGAACTGTTTGTGTTTTTTCTGGTCTTCCTGCGACGCCTTCGGATTGAAGGAGATGACCGGAAGCAGGTCCTCGGTGTTGGAGAACATCTTCTTCTCGATCACGGCGCGCAGCTTCTCGTAGCTGAGCCAGGATGGGTTCTGGCCCTGGTTGTTGGCGCGTGCCCGCAGGACGAAGTTGACCACCTCGTTGCGGAAATCCTTCGGGTTGCTGATGCCGGCCGGCTTTTCGATCTTCTCCAGCTCGTCGTTGATGGCAGAGCGGTTGAGGATTTCGCCGGTTTCAGGGTCGCGATACTCCTGATCCTGTATCCAGAAGTCGGCATAGGTCACGTAGCGGTCGAACAGGTTCTGGCCGTACTCGCTGTAGCTTTCCAGATACGCGGTCTGAATTTCCTTGCCGATGAATTCGACATAGTGCGGCGCCAGGTATTCCTTGATGAACCGCAGGTAGCGTTCCTGCACTTCGTTGGGGAACTGCTCTTGCTCGATCTGCTTCTCCAGCACGTAGAGCAGGTGCACTGGGTTGGCCGCGATTTCCGTGGTGTCGAAGTTGAACACCTTGGACAGGATCTTGAAGGCGAAACGGGTGGAAAGACCGTCCATCCCCTCGTTGACGCCGGCTGAGTCGCGGTACTCCTGGATCGACTTGGCCTTGGGATCGGTGTCCTTGATGTTCTGGCCATCGTAGACCCGCATCTTGGAGAAGATGCTGGAGTTTTCCGGCTCCTTCAGGCGCGAGAGGATCGAAAACTGGGCGAGCATATCCAGCGTGTCCGGAGCGCAGGGCGCGCCCTTCAGCGAACTATGGCGTAGCAGCTTGCCATAGATGTCGATTTCCTCGCTCACCCGCAGGCAATAAGGCACCTTGACGATGTAGACCCGGTCGAGGAACGCCTCGTTGTGCTTGTTGTTGCGGAAGGTCTGCCACTCGGATTCGTTGGAGTGGGCCAGGATAACGCCGTCGAACGGGACTGAGCCCATGCCTTCGGTGGTGTTGTAGTTGCCTTCCTGAGTGGCGGTCAGCAACGGATGCAATACTTTAATGGGGGCCTTGAACATCTCGACGAATTCCATCAGCCCCTGATTGGCCTTACTCAGGCCGCCAGAGAAGCTGTAGGCATCCGGATCATCCTGGGAGAACTCTTCCAGCATGCGGATGTTGACCTTGCCCACCAGGGCGGAGATGTCCTGGTTATTGTCATCGCCGGGTTCGGTTTTGGAGACGCCGATCTGGTCCAGTACCGACGGATAGCGCTTAACCACCCGGAACTGACCGATATCGCCGCCGTACTCATGCAGCCGTTTCACCGCCCAGGGCGACATGATCGACTTGAGGTAGCGAGCGGGAATGCCGAATTCCTCGTCCAGGATAGGGCCATCTTCCTGGGGATCGAACAGGCCCAACGGCGACTCGTTCACCGGCGATCCCTTGATCGCGTAGAACGGCACCTTCTGCATCAGTTGTTTAAGCTTTTCCGCCAGGGAGGATTTACCGCCGCCCACCGGACCCAGCAGATATAGGATCTGTTTCTTTTCTTCCAGGCCCTGGGCTGCGTGTTTAAAGAAGGAAACAATATTCTCCACGGCCTCTTCCATGCCGTAGAACTCGGAGAACTCCGGATAGCGCTTGATGACTTTGTTGGAAAATATACGTGAAAGGCGCGGATCTCGGGCGGTGTCTATCTTTTCTGGCTCGCCGATAGCCATCAACATTCTCTCAGCGGCAGTCGCATAAGCGGATGGATCTCTTTTGCAGATCTCCAGGTATTCCTCAAGGGAAAATTCCTCCTCCTGAGTAGATTCATACCTATCCTTGAAGTGCTGCAGAATGCTCATATAAGCCCCTCGCTCGCATGATTATCGCAAAAAACTACACTAAAAAGTTCTCCGATCTAGATCTCAGAGTCGCCTTGCACCGGCGTCCCAGGTTGGTCGTTGGAAAATGGAAGTTAGGAGTTGTCTGAACCCGAATACGCCGGTGGTCAAATTCCGGTCAGACGGTCTTGCGCTTCGTTCAAGACTAATTTCAGCTTAGTTCAGACTCAAAAACTTGGACAGTTACAAAGCGTATTTGTTTCGGGTTCATTTCGTTTCTAAGAAACTTTGGAGGCAGCCTCCAAGGCCGCTTATTTTGAACTGGCCACCTCGATACTAGGGCAGAAAGTTGGCGTTTCAAAGCGCCAATTGGGTTTTTTAAAAATAGCGAAAGAGGGCGAAAAATGGCGGACAATCGCTCTTTTAACGCCGTTTCCAATGGGCTTTTGCCGTTGTTTCGAACGAGCGTATGCCTAAAGCCAATTCGGCCTTGCCTTCGTAGATGTGTCCAATAGACTAAGGACTGGTGCAGTACAAAGCAGTACAAAAGAGTACAAGCCCGGTACAAAAGTGAACGAACGGACTTGATGGCCGGGGTCTCTGTGACAGTGAAGGCCGTTCCGGCGATCGAGTCGGTTAATGAAAAGCTCTGAAAACCAGAAGTTCTAACGCGTGGACAAGTGCTAACGACCGAAAAAGTCCTAACGAATGAGACAGCCCAAACAACTGAAAAGTCTAACGACTGAAAAGTCCTAACGACTGAAAAATTCTAACGACCAAGAGGAATGGCCGTGTCCCTTATCTCCCGTTTTCGCCGCGTCGCGGCACTCGCATTGATGCTGACCGCCGGGCCTGTGTTGGCTGCCGATCCTGTGGTCGTCTCCTCCAAGATCGATACCGAGGGCGCCGTACTGGGCCAGATGATTCTGCAGAGCCTGGAAAACGCGGGCATACCCGTGGAAAACCGCCTTCAGCTCGGCGCTACCAATATTGTGCGTAACGCGATCAAGGCGGGCGAAATAGATCTCTATCCGGAGTACACCGGTAATGCGGCATTCTTCCACGACCAGGCCGACCGGGATATTTGGAGGGACGCCGGCAAAGCCTATGAACAGGCCGCCAAATTGGATAAGGAGGCGCACAACATCATCTGGCTGAAGCCGGCCGACGCCAATAACACCTGGGCGATGAGCGTCCGTGGCGACCTGGCGGAAGAGCACGCGCTGAAGACCCTGGAGGATCTGGCGGCCTATATTAACGATGGCGGCGACTTCAAATTTGCGGCCAGCTCCGAGTTTGTCGAATCCGCCAGCGCTTTACCGGCCTTTCAGGACGCTTATGGTTTCAAGCTGGGCTCCGACCAGTTGCTGATCCTTTCCGGTGGCAACACCGCTGCGACACTGCGCGCTGCGGCGTTAAACAATAACGACGTCAACGGCGCCATGACCTACGGCACCGACGGCGGCCTCAATGCGCTCGACCTCAAAGTCATGGAAGACACCAAAGGTGTTCAGCCGGTCTACCAGCCCGCTCCGATCGTGCGGGCGGACGTGTTGGACACCTATCCCAAGATCCGCGACGTGCTCGCGCCCATCTTCGAATCCCTCGACCTGGAAACCCTCCAGCGCCTGAACGGCCAGGTCGCCGTCAATGGCGTACCAGCCGAGAAAGTGGCCCGGGATTATCTGGATTCATTGCCTCAGGACTGAGGATTTGCCCGCTATCAAGCTTTTTTCGAGCCGTATCCTGCCGAATCGCGTCATACCAGCACTGGGGCTTCTAGCCTTGGTGCTGGTCTGGGGCCTCGATTTCGGCACCATTCAGCCCAACCGCATTGTGCCGGGTACCGGGCATGGCTTGCTGTCCGCCGTCGGCTGGGTCGGTGCGGCGTTGGTGTCCGGCACTCTGATCGGTGCCATCCTGCTTTCGGTCATGCCGTTACGCAATCGTTTCGTGTTGCTGGCCGGCATCATCGGCCTTGCCTTGGCGATGCTGCCCGCGCTGCTCGAGACCTTCGCTGCGCGCCATCTGCCTGAGGACGCGCCCTATGCTCGCTCGTCGATCGGGGCGGGCTTGTGGTGTCTGTTATTTTTCCTATCGCTGATGCTGGTTGAAGTCCTCGGGCGGCTCAGAGCGGGCCGCGGGCTTCAGCTTGTCCTACTGCTGTTTATTGTGGGTAGTTGGCTGGCGATTTTTACCAGCGACGGGCTGGAAAGTCTGTCGCTGGTCCGGGAGTTCAATGCGCAACCGGCCAAGTTCGAGCAGGCGCTTTGGACCCATCTAACGCTGGCCCTCGGCGCCGTGGGTATCAGTCTTTGCCTGGCTTTCCTGCTGGCGCTGAAGATGATCCGCAGCCCACGTTGGCGGCGGCCCATCCTGGGTGTCGTTAGTTTCCTGCAGACTATACCAAGTCTGGCCGTTTTCGGTCTCCTGATCGCGCCGCTTAGCGCGTTGTCATCGGCCTTCCCGGTTTTGCAGGATATGGGTATTCGCGGCATCGGCTGGGCACCGGCCCTGCTGGCGCTGATTGCCTACAGCCTGTTGCCGATGGTGCGCAATACCTTCGTCGCCCTGACCGAAGTGCCCGAATCCCTGGTGGATGCCGGCCGGGGCATGGGTATGACCGAACGCCAGCTGTTCCGCCAGGTCAAGCTGCCCCTGGCCTTGCCGGTGATCATTGAAGGTGTGCGCATCACCACCATCCAAGCTATCGGTCTGACCGCCGTGGCAGCGCTGATCGGCGCCGGTGGCTTTGGTGGCTTCATTTTCCAGGGATTGGGACAGGCGGCGATGGATTTGGTGCTGCTGGGAGCGCTGCCGACCATTGCGTTGGCCTTGGCGGCCGATGCGTTGCTCACCATGCTGGGCAACAGCCTTAAACGTACACCTGCCACGGCCTGAACACGGCCTATGTCTGCCCGAAAATGACTTGCGGCTGTCTGATAACGACTTGCGGCTGTCCGACAACGAAAAGGAACTGTCCGGATGATCGAACTGAAAAATGTCACACGGCGCTTTGGCGATATCGTCGCCGTGGACAGGATCGACCTGACCATCGAAACTGGCGAGGTGTGTGTGCTGGTGGGCAGCTCGGGCTGTGGTAAATCCACCACGCTACGGATGATCAATCGCCTGTTACCGCACAGCGCCGGCGAAATCCTGGTTGACGGCGAAGACATCACCGGCATGGACCTGCAGAAGCTGCGCCTCAACATGGGCTATGTCATTCAGGGTACCGGACTATTCCCCCACTGGACCGTCGCGCGCAATATCGCGTTGGTGCCGCAGCTGCTGAAATGGCCGAAAGAGCGTATCGACGAACGCGTCAACGAGCTGCTGTCGCTGCTGGAACTGGACCCGGCCACCTACGGCAACAAGTATCCGCAGCAACTTTCCGGCGGGCAGGCGCAGCGTGTCGGTGTGGCGCGGGCGCTGGCGGCCGATCCCAACATTCTGCTGATGGACGAGCCCTTCGGTGCGCTCGACGCCATCACACGGGAAAATCTGCAGCTGGAAATGTTGCGTATCCAGAGACAGGTGCGCAAGACGACCGTCTTCGTCACCCACGATATCGACGAGGCTCTGAAACTGGCCACCCGCATCGCAGTCATGGATCAGGGCCGTATCATCCAGCACGACACCCCCGAAAACATCCTGCGCCGGCCGGCCTCCGACTTTGTCGAGAACCTCGTCGGCAAGCAGGACCGCGGCCTCAAGCTCATGGGGTTGCGCCCGGTCAGCGAGTTGATGACGCCTCACGCCCAACCCAAGGCGAGCGAACCGGGCGCCGATGGTATCAAGGAAGACGACAGTGTCCGCCTGGCCTTGTCGGTGATGCTCTGGCAGGATCTGCCGCAGGTCGCCGTGTTCAATGCCCGCGGCGAGGAGACCGGCATTATCTCGAGAGAGCGCGTCATCCAGGGAGGCGCCTGATGCGCACCTGGCTGTCCCCGTTACTGCTGGCTGTTCTTCTGATCGGTCTGAGCGCTGCCATGCCGGTGCTGGAGCCGCTATTCCACTGGATTCAGCCGGACAAGCAACGCGTGATCTACGAGCGCGAAAGCTTTCTGTTCCTATTGCAGAACCATCTCGTGCTGGTGCTTATCTCAGCCACCATCGGCACCCTCGCGGCTGTAGCTGGCGGCATCTTCGCCACCCGTTCCTCGGGCAGGGATTTCCTACCCTTGGTCAGCCAGATCGCCTCCATTGGCCAGACCTTTCCGCCTGTTGCCGTGCTCGCGTTGGCCGTACCGGTTCTGGGCTTCGGCGAGGCGCCGATCCTCGTCGCCCTGATCCTCTACGGCCTGCTCCCCATTCTGCGTAATACACTGGCGGGTCTGGAGGGTATCGATCCAGCCGTGCGCGAGGCCGGTCGGGGTATGGGTATGTCGTCCATGCAGGTGCTGTTTCAGGTGGAGTTGCCGCTGGCTGGCCGGGTGATCCTCGCCGGTATCCGCACCTCCGTCACCATCAACATTGCCACTGCCGCTATAGGCTCGACCATCGGCGCGCGTACGCTGGGCGATCCGGTGATTGCGGGGCTGGTCAATGGGAATACCGCCTATGTGTTGCAGGGTGCGATTCTGATCGGGTTGCTGGCCCTGACGACGGATAGTCTGTTCGAAGCGCTTGAGCGGGTTTGGGATCGGCGGTTTTCATTGCAGGTTGCGGCCTGACACACTTCGTTGCTGATCAACCTATGTCAAGCGGGCTTGCAACACAACGCTCATGGCTTCCTATCACGTGCGTGTAAATCATAGTGGTGCTGATATCGTTGTGCCCCATCAATTCCTGAATATTGCGAATATCCGTGCCGGCCTTAAGCAGATTGGTTGCGAAGCTGTGGCGAAACGTATGGCAGCTGGCTTTCTTGAGAATGCCTGATTCCTTGAGTGCCGTGGAGACTGCCCGGCGGACCTGTTGTTCGCCCATATGATGACGTCGGATTATGCTCGACCGAGGATCGACAGAGCGCCTCGGGGCTGGAAAAACATACTGCCAGGCGGGGCTTTTGGCGGCAGCTGGATACTTTCGGTCCAAGGCAAAGGGCATGTAGACCTCTCCAAACCCATCCTGCAAATCCTGTTGGTGCAGAGCCAGCGCGTAATCGGCCTGGGCTTTCAGTGGCTGAATCAGGGATTGCGGCAGTAAAGTCCGGCGCCACTTATCAGCCTTCGCTAAAGTCGATATCCTGAACGCGCAGTCTTACCGCTTCCATTACTCGCAAGCCCGCCCCATACATCAGCGCACTAAGCATGTAGTGAACGCCCCTCATATTGTTGAGCACGGCCATGGCTTCGTCGTGAGTAAAGACGGCGGGCAGCTTCCGTCCACAAGACGTTTTCTGGAATTGAAGGGAGCCGAGCTCAATCTGCAAGAACTGCTGATACATAAAGACAACAGCGTTCAGTGCCGTCTTTTGGGTATTGATGGAAACGTTCCGTTCATTTGCCAGGTAGCTGAGCCAAGTATCGACATCCTTTGGTCCCATACTCTCCGGGTGACGGCGCCCACTAAAGCGAATGAAGTCGCGAATCCATAGGCAGTAGGTTTTCTCGGTTCGGTAAGCGAGGTGGCGTGCTCGCATGAACGCGCGTAAGCGATCCATGAATCGCTTTGGTTGAGCGGGGAGGGGAGGTGCGACATCTTCCATGATGGCTAGTCCTTTGGCTGTATGTATGTACAGCTTAGGGTTCTCGGCGAGCATGAGCAACTGGAAAAACGGTCGTCGCGACCGTGATTTTTGAGAGGTACAGTGAAATGGCCATGTTTGCCAGTTGTTTCAATAGGTTGGACGGTGCGTGAAAAACGGGGATATCGGTCGTGACGACCGTTTTGTCGGAAATGAATGTTTTCCTAGGTGTGTCTGGAACGTTGACATGCCAAGGGCCGCAGACTAGTTTGAAGCGAAATTTGGAAATGAGATATCGGTCGCGGGGATATCGGTCTTCGGAACTCATATACAAATGTTAGCTAGTGAGTACAGAAAGCACACAATGTGCTATCTTTTGACCCATGAAACCTATCACATGGAACCCAGAGAAGAACAAGCTTCTCCAAGCAGAAAGGAGCGTCTCTTTCGAGGATGTGGTTTTGCATATCTCGGTTGGAGGCATCCTGGATACGTTCGAGCATCCGAATCAGGAGCGATATCCGGGGCAACAAATTCATGTGATTGAGATCGAGGGGTATGCGTATTTGGTGCCCTTTGTGGAGTCAGAGGATGAGGTTTTTCTGAAAACGATCATCCCGAGCCGGAAAGCGACCAGAACCTATTTGGGAGGTCCAAAATGAGTAGGCTGGATAAAGAAGAGCAGGAAATTCTGGATGCATTCGATGCAGGAGAGCTGCAGCGGTCGCCAGCCAGTGAAGACAGGAAATTGCGGCATCAACAGTACGCCGAGGCCATGTTCAAGAAAGATGCCCGCATTAACATCAGACTATCCTCAAAGGATCTTAGGGGGCTCCAGAAGAAAGCCCTGGCAGAAGGCATCCCCTACCAGACACTTGTTGCCAGCATCCTTCATAAATATGTGGAAGGCCGCTTGCGCGAGGATCGATAGCTAACCAGGCCATGCACCGGATGCCAAAACCTCCGCTTCGCTCTGGTTTTGTCACCGGTGATGGCGGGCGTTATGAATACAAGGAGAAAAAATGGCCTTTCGAAACCTGAATCTTGCAGCAATGGCTATTATTTTTTTCTTCTTTTCAACATTTGCTCAGGCTGATGGCAATAGACTACTGGAGCAATGTCTAAGCGCAGAAAGATTTCTTGATACCAAGAATGTGCAGAGCCCATTCAATGTGGGAGTGTGTATGGGGATGGTTCAAGGGGTAAGAAACACAATGCAACTTATGGGGAGCAGTAGCTCTATAGTATGCTTCCCAGAAGGAGGCATCGATAACGGTCAGGCTATTCGAATAGTCACGTCGTTTTTGCGTGATAATCCCGCAAAGCTTCATTATCCAGAAACTTTGCTGGCCATGACAGCCTTCCAAGAAGCATATCCGTGCGAGTGACTGGGGTGCTCTGCGTCTATTCTGTCGAGCTGAAGCAGGTCATAACCAGTAGCTGCAGTTCGTTCCGGCCCTACGGGCCTACACCGGACGCGCTTACGCGCGCAGCTGAGCATGGCGTTGAGCGTCATAGGAAAGCATCGTGCTAAAGCCAGAGAAATTTCAGCGTCTTCGATTTCTTGAGTCAAATTTGGAAACTCGAATATTCGATGCCCGCGACTGGCTTTCGACCCCCGAAGCCCTAACGCATCTGAAAAGCGGGCTGGGAGCAAGACATTATGTTCTTCGCCACTGCCGGGAATATTTGGAGCGCACTTGCTTTGCCGCAAAGCGGGACGCACTTTCAGCCGATGTGGCGACAGAGGCAGCGCTTCATTTGAATGGATACTACCTGAATTTGAGGGGCGCTCTAGATAACTTGGCGTGGATCCTTCAATTCGAGCTTCAAGTCTTCCCTGGTACAACAGAAGATTCTGGCGCCAGAATGAAAGTCCACCTTTTCGGCGATAAATTTCTTAAAGCCGTCGGAGACCGGTCAACTCCTCATGCGAACCATCTATCAGCGATGAAATCGTGGGGCCTAGATTTGGCGGTCTTAAGGGATCCAGCCGCACATCGAATTCCGTTGTACGTTCCCCCAGGCATCATCACCTCCCAGGACCAAGTTGATGAATTTCGTCGCTTGGATCACTTGTCAGGAGCGCCGGAGAGCGAGCTTGGAGGGAAGAGGCGCATCGAAATCATGATCGAGGCTCAGCAGGTCGCATCGTTCGAGCCCGTCTTCTGTGTGAACTCGGAAAGCGGAATCAAGGTCTACAATATACCCAAGCAATTGCTATTCGATCACCGGCATTATCTGCATCTGGCTAGAAAGGTATTGGAGGAGTTCAAATGACGCCCAACAAATCGTTGGAGAGGGACGTTTTTTCCGCACGCTGCGCGTGCTCCACAAACGCCCCTCAACTCAAGCGTTAAATTGTCGGCAACAGATTCTTGCTTGAGGGGTAGAGTGTGGATCGAGAGCAACTCGTGAAGAAATTGCGAAACTGGGAGATGCATCTCGAGGTGGTAGTGGGCACTCTCGCGTTTGGACTGGCAGTTGGTTGCGCTGGTATAAGCAATGACTACATAGCCCTCGTTGCTAGCGTGATCTCGATATACATCTCATTTCGAGCCATTGATTTGGGCGCGCACCACTTCCCAGCCGAGCTTTTGGCGCTGAGAGAAAACTCGCAGAAGACTAGGCGTCAAATGATTGAGCATGCGTACGCGGAACTTCAGCTCAAGAAGATGAAAACGCCTCTCCTTTATTTCGGAATACTAAGCCTGTTCGTGGTAGCTTTAATGTTATATGGTTCAATCATATCAATAATTTAACAAGTGACTGTGGTGTCAATCCGATAAATTAAGCCATTTTTTCACGCCACGCCTCCTGATTTTTGACCATCGTATTGAGCACCACAATCATCTTTCTCATACAGGCAATGAGGGCGACTTTGGGCAGTTTCCCCTGGGCCTTCAAGTGCTCGTAGAAGCGTTTGAAAACCGGGTTGCACTGGATGGATGAGAGCATGGCCATGAACATCACCGTGCGCACTCTGTGACGTCCTCCCCGTATTCGTCGTTTGCCATTAAGCTTGCCGCTGTCCCGGTTGATGGGCGCGACACCAACCAGTGCAGCAATCTCTTTTCGGTTCAAAGAACCGAGTTCTGGAAGCTCACTGAGCAGGGTGTAGGCAAGGACTTTGCCGACGCCCGGCACACTGGTCATGATCTCCGTTTTGATTCGCCAGTGATCGACTTTGGCCACCTCCTGTTCGATCTGTCGGGTGATGGTCTCAATCTGATTCTGAAGCATCCTGAGCACGCTTTTGATGGAACGATGCAGCGCTTTCGGGAGTATCTGGAGACGGTTTTTCTCCATCGTGGACATCTCCAGAAGCTGGCTGCGTCGGGCCAGCAAGTCTTTAATCTTCTGGGATGTTTTGTCTGGAATCGGCTTGAACTCAAAAACCCTTAAAAGGACACCCACTCTAAAATACTTAAAAGGAATGTCTTAAAAGGACGCCGGCCCTAAGTTTCCCTTTACGCCATAGTAGGCCCAGTAAAGCAGTAGTTAAGAGAGCAACCGTTGAGGGTTCCGGCACAAGAGCGAAATCCGGAAAGCGCTGGTCGGTTGAGCAGAATTCTCGCTCGCCAACCTGAGACTGTGGCTGACAAATAGCATAGTTGGGAGCAGACGTATCAGGCGTGGCTGAGCTGAGACCCATACTCAGCGCAGCGCCGAAGGTTCCATTGGGGACTGCGACGGGTCTCAGGCTGTTATCTAGAAGCGCGAAGTTGATCGCAAAGAAATTGTAGGGCTCATCTGATTCAAACCCTAAATCGCCCCAATCAAATTCAACTACGATTGATCCAGACGCACTCGTCTCTACAGAACTGGTCAGGCCGCTATTTGGGGCCTGAAGATCAGGCTCGAGTGTGTCGGCATAGACAAACTGCTCGGGATTTTCTGGAAGCGGTGGTGCTGGTGTAGCTGAGGGATCATTGCCCCAATCGCCGAGCCAGCCATAGCTCTGGCCTGCCACGGGGATAAATTGGAGCTGACTTGGGTCGTAGTTGAGGTTAAATCGCCCTGAATAGATAGTGGAAGGATCAGGATCAACCACTGCAGTAATAACTTTCGCTCCCGACGCGTATGGGCCAGCTGGTGGAATGGCGTTTGCTACACGCAGAGAAAAAACAGAGAAGTTTGGGAACCAGGAAAAGATTGCAGTTGCATGAGAGAAGGTGCAAAAAAAGCTAAAGACGAGAAATAGAACGATGCTTTTCATTATTTTGTCTCCGTATAAGTATAACCTAGTAATAAGAAGCTCTTAAATGCAGGTAGCGAAGGAGGGTACAAACGAAAGGAGGGAGACAGCTTGGCTTCAGAACCTTATAAAAAACCCAACTTACTGCCGTAATGTGAATTGATAGCGCAAATTATTAGCCCTGTCTAATTAGAAAACTAGAGTCCTGCTTAAAGGTTTTACTTAAATACTTAAAAGTACTTAAAAAGATAAAGACCGTGCTTAAAAGTACTTAAAAGGGCGCCCGCTCCAAGACCGCGCACACATCCCGCCCAAACTCTCCAGTTTGGCCCAGCGAAATGAAGAATCAGCGCTACTTCCTGTTTGGCTGTCACCGCCGATGTAAAAATGACCCCTGACGTCGAAGTAAAACTGGCCCCCTGGGCGACAATAGCGGCTTTTTTTGAGCCGCATCTATGTTGACCCAGGAGCAAGCAGTGGAGATTCGCGTATTTACTTAAAAGGACACCCTTCTTAAAAGGACACCCACTCTAAGCCGGAGGCCTCGCTCAGTCTTTACAGCAAAATTTGCCTTAACTTTCCGGTTTGACCCGGCGAAATGGAGAATCGTCACGGCTTTGCGTCTTGTAGGGCTATTCAACCAAGCAATGCGGCTTTCTGAACAAAAGGCGGCTGCCGCCGCTCGAGGAGAGCAGGTATTGGATGCGAAGGAAGGTAGGTTGAGCGGGGCTACCCCAACAGCATTTGGCAACGGCCCAGGCCCACGGTCCGTCGGTAGCCCAATTGCTGACAGGCCGCCTTCAGATTGAACGCTGTGCCAACCAGTCCTTTGAACTGGCTTTCAAAGCTGCGACTCATGTAGAGCCAATGTTTGGGTTCAATGGCGAGGCGGTCCAGGATAGGGGGTACGTTTTCGGGGATGTGGCCTTTTTTGCCGGCCCTGAGTTGGCGGCCCGTCCAATCGACTAGTTCCAGGTAGTCCTCCAGCCGGAAGGGTAGGCCCACCGGCATGTCCTGTCGTGGGTAGCCTGCAAACGGAAACAGGCCAGGCAGGTTATCGGTATCGTTCAGATACTGCCGCACCCGGATTCGGACTGATGTGAAATCGCTCGTCTCTGGCATCTTGGCGATGCCGGCGCGTATGGGATTGAGATCGACGTAGGCCAGGCAGGCGGCCAGGGCCTGCTCGTCAAGCAGGGCCTGGGATTTGAAACGACCTTCCCAGAATCGGCCGGTACAATTATCTTCAAGGTTGGCCCGCCGGGCGATGTCTTCGTTCAGACAACGCATGAACCAACTGATGTCCTGCAACCGCGCCCGCCAAATCTCGACTTGCTCCTCCAATATCTGCTGCTCGATGTCTCGTAGGGACTCACCCTGGAGATAGCGTTGACTGAAGATCGTGCCCTTGAACAGGTGGTGCCATCGTTCGATGGTTGACCGCAAGGACCATTGGTCGGCCTCCGCTTGATTGATATGCAGGACCAGATGGACATGGTTACTCATCACCGCATAAGCACAGACGTCCAGTGCAAACACCGTAGCGAGTTTGAGCAGGCGGGTTTCTATCCAGGCCCTCCGGTGTGAGAAATCCTGACCGGTCAGAGGATCCTGGCCACAGAGAAAGGCGCGTCGGACACAGCGGCTGACGCAGTGGTAGTACGGCGTCGCTTCGACGGCGACTTGGGCTTTCCTTGCCCGGGGCATTGGCATTCCCTTCTTTCGGTAGCTGTATGGATAGACAGTATCAGAAGTTGTTGGGCGGGGCTATGGTTTCGTTGGGTGTCCTTAAGACTTTAAGACTTCCCTTTCTTCTTAAGGCTTTCGCCCCAGCGCTTTTGCTCATTTCCTTGGACCGCTTCGTGTCTCTATGTCAGAGTAGCTTCCCATGGTTCAGAGCATAGACAGGGTACTTGGTTGAGTAGGAACGCAGGCAAGCATAAGAGCAGAAACGTTAGCGCGAATGACGGACGCCGCTTGAATAAATTTATAAGCGAGTCAGGCTATTGTTCCCGCCGTGAGGCAGACAAATTAATAGAACAAAGACTGGTGACCATTAATGGCAAATGTCCGGCGTTGGGGACTAAAGTCTTGCCTGGTGATGTCGTTATGGCGGAAGGTAAGCGCATCCGCAATAGAGCCGCTGATAAATCTGATCGGGTTTATATCGCTTATCACAAGCCGGTGGGTATTACATGCACCACAGAATCGAAGGTGCAAGGCAATATTATTGATGCCATTCGCCATAAAAAACGCATTTTCCCGATAGGCCGTTTGGATAAGGATTCTGAAGGGCTAATTTTTCTGACTAGTGACGGGGATATCGTCAATAAAATTCTGCGCGCGGAAAATGCTCATGAAAAGGAATATATTGTCACTGTAGACAAGCCGTTGAATGCGCAGTTTGCAGAGTTAATGGCGAAGGGCGTCCCTATTCTAAATACCGTTACCAAACCATGCAAAGTGATAGTTCTTAGCCGCTTTGTCTTTAAAATTATTCTAACGCAGGGAATGAATCGCCAGATACGGAGAATGTGTGACCATTTTGGTTATGAAGTAACAAGGCTGAAGCGAACCCGTATTATGAGCGTTTCATTGGATGCCCTAAAGCCTGGGCAATGGCGTAATTTGACGCCGAAAGAAATGGCTGAAATCAATCAGTCTATTGCCGGATCGGATAAACGAAAGCAGGGTTCATCATCCAAAAGTAACGACTAAAAGGACGCCCACCCTAAGACTTTACAAGCAAGGAGACGTCGAGGTGATTGCTCGAATATGGAAAGGATGGACCACCCCGGATAATGCTGCGGCCTATGAAGAGCTTTTCCGGGATGTTGTTCTGCCGAAAGTCACGCAGGGTGTCAGTGGCTATATCGACACCAATCTACTCCGGCGCGAGGCTGGCGAAGAGGTCGAGTTCACAACCATATTCTGGTTCGAATCTCTCGAAGCCGTAAAGATGTTTGCGGGCCCAAACTTCGAGCAAGCCGTGGTTCCCGACCCAGTAAAGGCGCTTATGGTGCGCTACGAGGCAATCGCCCTCCATCACGACGTTGTTGCCCTGTAGATTGCTATTAATTAGCGCCAGTTCGTCTTCTGTCGAGCCCGTTCGGGAGGTTGTTGGTTTCCAAACTTGGACCGGGCCCTCAGTCCTCGCTGTCCCTTAACCGCTCCCGTTCCAGACGTTCTGCCTCTTCTTCCCGCGCGGCCTCAATGACGGCCATCAGCTCCTCCATGTCGGCACTGGCGGAATCGTGTTCGAAGCAGCCGGTGAGTCGGCTATCGGGATAGAGGTCGCCGCTCTCGTACAAGGACCAGATCTCTTTGCCGTAGTCGGTTTTTAGCAGCTCAGGGTCGAAGCGGGCAAAATAGCGGCGCATATTGTCCACGTCCCGTTCCAGCATGCGGGCGGCGTTGTTGTTGCCAGCGGCATTGACGGCTTGGGGCAGGTCGATAATGACGGGCCCGTTCTCGTCCACCAGTACATTGAATTCGGATAGGTCGCCATGAACCAGACCGGCACAGAGCATGCGCACCACCTCTCTGACAATGCGGTCGTGGTAGTCTCTTGCCTGCTTCGGGCTGAAGGACACGTCGTCGAGGCGCGGGGCGGCGGCACCGTCGCTGTCCGCTACCAGTTCCATCAGCAGTACACCGTCGACGAATGCGTGTGGCTTGGGGACGCGCACGCCCGCTGCCGCGAGCCGATATAGCGCGTCGACTTCGGCGTTCAGCCAGGCGTCTTCCTGCTCCTTCTGGCCGTAGCGGGTTTTCTTCGACATGGCGCGGGCGCGGCGGCTGTTACGAACCTGACGGCCCTCCTGATATTGCACAGCCTGCTTGAAGCTACGCTTGCTAGCCTCTTTGAACACCTTGGCACAAAGCCGCTGGTCGCCACTAAGCACGACATAGACTTGCGCTTCTTTGCCGCTCATCAGCTGCGCGACGACGTCGTCAATCAGCCCATCATCGACTAGGGGCTGCAATCTCTTCGGTGTCTTCATAAATCCTTAAGTGTCAGTAGAGCGGCCTGAACCGCGCAAAGCCAAATACAGTTGCCCAGTTTCGCAGAATGACGGGCAATTTGCTGTGGTTTCATCACGGAAACAAGCTGGTAGAAATTCTTACGCCTGTTTCAAGCCCGGTTGGCCCATCATGGGTATTAGCGCGGCACCCCGCATTCACGTTAGGCTTGCGATGAGCACAAGAGTTTCAGGTTTGCATTATTCAGTGTTCAAGTGTTGACGGAGCCGACTATGAAATACATTTTCGAAGTCCACATCAAGGATGGTTACACTGCGGAGGATTATGCGGACGCCTGGGTCAGGGCCAGCCGTTTGATCCAGCAGGCGGCTGGGGCCCGTGGTACCGAGCTGCATCGCAAGATAGACGATCCGAAAAAGTTGATCGCCATCGCCCACTGGGATACCAAAGCCAGCCGCGACGCCATGGAAGGACAGCATAATCCCGAAGTGGCAGACATCATCAAAAGCGCGGCGCCGTTTTGCGAGATTAGAGCTATCGGGGAGTTCGACGAACCTGAATGGGTGGTGCTTCCTAACAACTAGTGCTTGCTAACACCTAGTAGTGCTTGCTAACACCTAGGGCACGAGTGTCCGGCCAAGGCGCCAGTTCGTCCACACTAGTGCGACCATCCGGTGCGATAAGCCGTGCCGGGCTTTGACGACGTGTTGATAGCTGGAACTAAACTGGTTATGACAGGACCTGAGAGAGTACCCGCTGAGCGTACGATTACGATTCGACAGGACATTCTTGCCATCCTGGAAGAGGTCGAGTGCAATGCCAGCGATCTCTCCAAATGGGTGCGCCTGACGGAAAAAGACATCTATGCGCATCTGGATGAGCTGAAAAAGTCCGGGCGCGTGGCGACGATTCCCGCCGCGTGCAATGCCTGTGGCTATCGCTTCGAGGATCGGCGTAAGGCTCGTAAGCCCGGCAAATGTCCGCGCTGTAAGTCGACCCGGATCGATCCGCCCCGATTCACCGCCGTCTCCTGATTGACCGCCTCCCCGGGTTTTTAGCGCTTTAATTTTCGTTCAGGTTCTTCGGTTTTCTGTTGTCTCTCTCCCCAAAGAACTACAGTATGAGTAAAGGAACGATGCACATTCGACGGTTTGAAGGGATGACCGAGACGAGGCGTGTCGAACGAATTTCGCGTTTACTGTCCGTGCAAGCGGCCCCGTTCGACATCCCAAGCGAGGGTCAGCGACGTGTCGGATGTGCGAATATTGAATCCGGTAAGGAGGCCAGCGAATGGAAATTAAGACCTTTGAAGATCTCATCGATTGGGCCCGACAGCTCCATGCCCACCTCTCGCGCTCGCTGCAGGATTCGGCCGAGACCAACGAGAATGAACGGGCCAGCGCTTTGCTGACCTACCTGTCCGAGCACGAGTCGGAGCTGGCTCGGATTACGGCCGAATTTGAAAAGCAGGCCGATCCGAAGGTGCTGAAGACCCGCCTTTACGATTTCTTCAACCACCAGCCTATCGATTCTCGCCGTAAGAGCGATACGCACTATGCGCAGTTGGGTTTCGACGAGATAGCCCGGGAAATTTTCAGCTTCCACGATGAATTGATGGAGCTCTATAAATCACTGCTGCGCAAGGCCGAATTACGCGAAGCGTCGGACCTGGTGCAAGAGCTGCTGGACATGGAGGAAAACGAATCCATGCGTTTGGCCCGCCAGGTGCGCAGCATGGACGACGTCTAGTCGCCCAACCGGGACACATCATCGCGATGTCATCCAGGCGTGTCTAGCGGCGCCGTTAGTGCCGGAATTGCCTCATTTGTCATTGAGCTTTACGGTGTCGGCTTGCAGAATAAATAGTCTTGCCACCAGCAAGTTAAGCCGGGCCTTCACAGAGGATTCAATGTCACTTCGCCGTCGCTACCGCCAATACGTGCGTTCTTTACGCAAGGGACTCCATATCCTGGCGGCGCCGGTTAAAGGTGATAACGGCCGTGGCGGGCTGTTTATCCAGGCATACCGAGGATTTGGCTCCCAGAGCCGGTTGTTTCTCATGGGACGGGTCTTCCACCAACCCGGTTTCGGCGCCAGGTTACGTGAGGATATGCTGCGCCGGGATTTGATCGACCTGCTGCGGCGCCTACTACGCAAACCCATTGTCGACGCCCAGGTACGCGTGCGTTATAAGGACGCGGACACCATCGTGCGCACCGATCGGCATGGCTTCTTCCGGGTGCATATGGACCTCTCCACCATGCCGTCGGACGTGATCTGGCACTCCATGGAGTTGTCTTTGGTCAATCCCAGGGATGAGCGTGCCACCACCACCGGCGAGTTTTTCACGCCTACGTCCCGAGCCCGCTATGGCGTAATCAGCGATATCGACGACACGGTGGTCTACACCGGTGTGGCGAACACGATGAAGATGATGTGGCGACTGTTCGCCCAGGGCGCGGAAAGCCGGGCGGTTTTTCCCGGTGTGTCGGCGTTGTATCAGGCATTCTATAACGGCGACAGTGGGGCTCAAGGCAACCCGCTATTCTATGTGTCTCGCGCGCCCTGGAGCATCTACCAGGTCTTGGTCGAGTTTTTTCGCATGCACCGTATTCCCAACGGGCCGATCCTTATCCTGCGGGAGTGGGGCATGAAGCGGGGAAGTTTGATGCCGCGGCGCGCGAAGGACCACAAGCTCGACGCCATTCGCCAGATTCTCGCTCTCTACAAGGATATGCCGTTTATCCTGATCGGCGACTCGGGCCAGCGGGATCCGGAAGTCTATACCCGCGTCCTACAGGAGCATCCGGGCCGCATCCTGGGGATCTATATCCGCGACGTCAGCAATGATTCCCGCCGTGAAGAAGCCATCGCCGAACTCGCCCGCGAGGTCAAGGACGCGGGCAGCGATTTGATGCTGGCGTCAGACACGATGGGTATGGCCCGGCACGCGGTTGAGCAGGCGCTGATTCCCGCCAGCGCGCTGGACGAAGTTCGCCGTACTCACGACCGCGAAGACGACGACTGAGCCGCTTCGATTTTTTCGGGTAGTGCAGCCTGGCGTGGTTGCTCCTCGCGCTCGGAACGGGTGAGCCAACGGCGTAGTTTGCCGCTCCATTCCGATTGAACTTCCTTCGATGTTTCCTGCAGCCTCGGCAGAAACCAGGCACCCGCGAAAGAGACACCCAGCGAACCGGCGACCGTCATCCAGCCTGTAATGCCGGGGCGGCGACAACCGAAGAAGCGGTTGAGCCCCGGTGTTTCCACCAATGCGCAGAGACCGGCAAAGGCTCCGGCCGCGGCCAAATTGACCTGGCGGGATCCCTTGCCGACCAGTACGGTTTGGCTCAGTTGGGTACCGATCAAGGTCAGCATGGCCACGGTGGAGGCGTGTTCGGGTCCCCAAAGTTTACGATCCAGCGCCCAGACCGCCGTGGTGATGCCGCCGGTCAGGCCGGAGCGCCAGTGGATTTCGCGGGTCAGCGCATCCCCCAACGACGCTTCCGGACCTTCACTCATCAGCTGTTTGGCCTGCAAGTCCGTAGGCTCGCCCAGCGCGACCGCCAACGCGGGCACCGTGTCGGTGAGCACGTTGATCAGGATCAACTGACGAGCGTTGAGGGGTGAGCGTCCTTCAAGCAGCCCCGCCACCAGGGTGAAGCCGATTTCACCCAGGTTGCCGCCGACCAAGAGGCTCACGGCGTCCCGTACCGAGGTCCACAGTGCCCGGCCTTCGAGCACGGCACTGACAATGGTTTCAATGCGGCCATCCACCACTTGTAAATCCGCCGCCTGCTGGGCCACGACAGAGCAGTTCTCGCCGAGGGCGATACCCACTTCCGCCAGGCGCAAGGCTGCAGCGTCGTTGGCGCCATCGCCGGTCATTCCCACTACTTCGCCGGCGTGTTGCAAAGCGGTGACGATGCGTGCCTTTTGTTCCGGTGTGACGCGGGCAAATACACTGGCCTTGCGGGCGCTCTCTTTGAGGGCATCGTCATTCATGGCGTCGATGTCGGCGCCGGTCACGACCTTTTCGGTACCGTTGATGCCCAGCTCTTCGGCAATGGCTGCAGCAGTGACCGGATGGTCGCCGGTAATAATGGAAACCCGGATGCCAGCCGCCATCAGCTTCGCTACCGCATCCTGGGCGGCGGGTCTGACTGGATCGGCCAGGGCCAGGAAACCGCGAAAGACCAGGCGGCTAACCTTGTCCCGGTTCAGGGTGTCGCTGCGCGCTGGCCGTTCGGCCACCGCGAGGACCCGATAGCCGCGGCTCGCCAGCGAGTGGGAGAGTTCGGTCAGACGCGCCCGGTTTTCTTTATCCAGGTTTACGATCCGTCCGTCGGGACGATGCCAGCGGTTGCAGCGTTCCAGCAGGATTTCCGGCGCGCCCTTAACGCACAGACGCTTGACGCCATCGTGTTCGAAAAGCGCCGCATGGTAGCCACGCTCGGACTTGAACGGTAGATCCTTGATGCGTTTCCAGCGCTCCAGGTCTTTTTGCACTTCGTCCCGGTGGTCGAGAGCCGCGGTCGCCAGAGCGCGATCGGTAAAGTGAGCGGCGTCGCCGTTGAGGGCATCCTCCGGACTGGCCAGCATGCCGACCATCAGGACATCCAGGGCGCGCTCGTTCATGTCATCGGCGGCGACGATATCGTTATCGATGGCGACGAACTTGAGCGCCAGGCGGCCTTCGGTAAGCGTGCCGGTCTTGTCGGCGCAGAGCACGGACATCCGCCCCAATGCTTCTATGGCCCGGGGGTTCCGTGCCAGGGCCCCTTGGCGGCTCAGGCGACCGGCAGAACCCAGCTGTGCCAGAGTAGCCATGATCGGCAAGCCCTCGGGTACGGCGGCGACGGCCATGCTGATGCCGGACCCGATGACATCCCGGATCGGCTGATTCCGGGATAGGCCGGATACCAGCAATGCCAGTCCCGAGAAGGCCGCCATCGGCACGGTGATTTCCGACAGGTGCTCCAGCCGTTTTTCCACGCCGCTGGACGCTTCGGACACCATGGTATGGGCGCGCCGCGCCTCCGAAGACGGGCCCACCGCGACGACGACGGCCTGGCCGGTGCCCAGGACAACGCTGGTTCCCTCGTAGAGCATGGAGGTTCTCTCTGCCAGATTCGTGCTGTAGCAGGGCTTGGCATTCTTCTTGACCGGCAGCGACTCGCCCGTCAGCGATGACTCATCCATTTCCAGCCCTTTGGCGGCCAGGAGCCGGGCATCCGCGGGAATGACATCGCCAAATTCCACAGTGATGATGTCGCCGGGTTGCAGCTGGTTGGCCTCGACCTGCACCGTCTCCTGTCCACGCTCGACGCTGTACAGTTCTTCGGTGGTCATGGCCAGCTGTTCCAGCTGTTTCTCGGTGCGACGGCGCTGCAGGCTGCCGACCAAACCATTCAGGCTGATCACCGAACCAATCATGATCGCGTCGCCCAGCGCGCCGGTCAGCGCGGCCAGGCCAGCGCCGGAGAAAAGGACAGGCATCAACGGGCTGGACATCTCCTCCAGCCAGAGCTTCCACAGACGCATGGCGGCCCGGTCGTCCTGTGCGTCTGGCTCATGACCGTTAGCGGCGACGCGTTGCTCAAGCCGCTCCAGAACAGCGTCGGTATCCAGGGCGTGCCAGGGCGTTAAATCCCGCAGGACATTCTCGGGCATGGCCTTGACTCTGCGTCCAAGCCGGTAGCCGTTGGCGACGCTGATGATGTTGGCCAGATTGCTGGCCAGGCGGATGCGTGAGATCACGCGCCGGTCGACTTTTTCCAGAGACAGAATCAAACCACTGAAAGCGTCGATCTTGGCCAGCTCCACGCCCTGCTTGGCCACCGTCCTGGCCAGGTGCACCGCGGTGAGCAGGCGCCACAGGGTGTCTAGCGGGTTGTCGGTGACCAGATGCGCGCCGAACGGCCAACCGCGCTCCTCGCCCAGAATACCCACGGCAATATCTGCGCCCCGCAGTAGTGCGGGCTGGCCGATGGCCATCAACGTTTCGCCGCGGCGCTGGTATTTGCGAACGGCGACATCGATATCGTCTTTCTCGGCGGAAAGAACGGTGACCTTCAAGTCGAGCTTGCGGATGCGGGCCATGATCGATTCCACCGTCTTGTCCACCACTTCGTGAACCAGCACGGCGGCGCAGGTGCGGCCATTGCGACGGACGAGGCGCAGGCTCTCGATGGGCTGGCCCGAGGCCTGCCACCATTTGCGAACACGCTCCGTCAGGCCAGACGCCTTGCGGACTTCCCGCCAGGTGAAGGTATGTTTGCCGTGCTGCACAGACGGTTGTTCCAACAGAGCATCCAGCACCTCCAGCGGGACCCGGATGCGTCCGGTGTGGAACCGGGTGCTGATCGTCAGTTGCGTGGTGCGGGCGATATCGGCATCCAGCACGATACGGTCAACGCGATCGAGCAACTGCAGTACTTCGGGGTTGAACAGCAACGTATCTTTCCGGGCCAGGTCGCGCACCAGGGTCGCGCAGAACGACTTTCGCCCCAGTAGCGCCGGACGGGGCACCGAGGACAACAGGGTGGACATCGATTGGGTCAGGTTATGGGTGAAGGCCATACCGGTGCTGAAGGCGGCCAACGACCACTTCTCCGAAGCGCTCTGATGCTGCTCGATCAGTCCCGCGGGTACAGGGCATGCGCGCTCAAGGGGCTCGAATCGTGGCGATGCGTCGTGTTCGATGTGATCGAAACAGCGGTCGCGCAGGCGCTCCCAGCTTTGCTGGCGCTCTTGGGAGGCTTGCCAGTCCTGCGTCCGGTGAACCAGGTCGACCAGCGAGCCCATGCCCCCTTGGCTGAAGGATTCGCTGATCACGTTGACAAAGCGCAGGGCCAGGTCGGTGTTCTCTTCACCGCCCAGAATATGCTCGATGGGTTGACGAATCTCCGGCGTATTCTCGGCCAGAATGGACAGCGCGAGCACATCGGTAAAAAACCGGTGGCCACGGGTGCTGACGCGGCGCACGAGCAGACCACCACCAAAACCGGCGATATCCAGGCCCATTTCCAGCAGGGTGCGGTACCGGGCCGCGTGTTCGCCGGGGAATTGCGTCTTCGTGGCGTAAAAACGGTGAGCCCAACCGTGGCGGCGTTCCTGCTTTTCGATGATGGCTAAGGCGTCTTGCCTATCGAAGCTGTCTTCATCATCGCGAAGCACGACCAAGCGTTCGAATTCGGGGATATAACGCGCCAGCTTGCAACCACCTGCGCGGGCCAAAGCCGATTCCAGACTCTCCAGCAGCTTCGAATCCTCACCCGCTTTGTCACGTAGCTCGATCAGGAGCCAGGGCCCGTGTTCGGTGACTTGTCTGACCTGTCCCAAGGCCTGACGCAAGAGAGGGGCTAGTGCGGGAACGCGAATACGGGGCAGAGAGGGCATGGATATCCCTTTTTCGATGAGTTGAGTGCAGGTCACGGTCTTTATAAAAAAGTAAAGCAAACTTGCTGAGCTGATGGGAAGACGTTTTGCCCTACGGTTGGGTTAAACCCTCTTAACGTATATATCTAACCTAAGTAGTTGTTACAGAAGTATTACAGTTGCCGCGGGGGGTTAGAGCGGAGGGCTGGCTATGATCGTCTCATACGCGTCAGCTACTTCTGGGTTGAGGCTCAGTCGTGCGATGAGCGTGTGGTCACTGCTTGGAGTTTTTATTGGCCATACCCTGTGATACAAGCTGTACACAATGGTGGTAAAGACAAGACCTATCGAGCACGCGGAGCAGGGAGTTGCGCATGAAGCATGGGACGGCGACGGCGGAGCCTAACGCAAGCGACATCGATCAACTGATAAACCAGTTGCGCGAGGCCATCGAGGGAGAGGTCCGCTTCGAAATGGGCTCGCGTGCGCTCTACGCCACCGATGCGTCCAACTACCGCCAAGTGCCGACGGGCATTGTGATTCCCCGCCACGCGAGAGACATTGAAGCAGCCGTTGCCCTGGCCCGCAGGTTCGACGCGCCCATCCTGATGCGTGGCGCAGGTACCAGCCTCGCCGGCCAGACCTGCAACGCAGCGGTCATTCTCGATACCTCCAAATACATGAACCGCGTGCTTGAGGTCGATCCTTCACACCGCACCGCTGTGGTCGAACCCGGCGTGGTCTGCGATGTGCTGCGGGATGCCGCGGAAGAGCACGGCCTGACCTTCGGCCCGGATCCCTCGACGCACACCCAGTGCACCCTGGGCGGCATGATCGGTAATAACTCCTGCGGTGCCCATTCAGTGATGGCCGGTAAGACCGAGGACAACATCGAGTCGCTGGACATTCTCACTTATGACGGCGTGCGCATGACGGTCGGCCCCACATCCGAAGCAGAGTTGGAGGCCATCATCCGCTCCGGCGGCCGCAAGGGCGAAATCTATGCCGGCCTGCGACACCTGCGGGACCGTTATGCCGATCACATCCGCCAAGGCTTTCCCGGCATTCGCCGCCGCGTGTCGGGCTATAACCTGGACGCCCTGCTACCGGAGAACGGCTTCAACGTGGCTCGCGCGCTCGTCGGCAGCGAAGGCACTTGCGCGATTACCCTATCGGCGCGGGCAAAGCTGGTGGATAGCCCGCCACACCGGGTGCTTGTCGTATTGGGCTACGAGGATATCTGTCAGGCCGGCGACGAAGCGCCGGCGATCCTGGAAACTGGCCCGCTCTCCGTGGAAGGCCTCGACGAACGTATTGTCGGAGATATGCGCAAAAAAGGCTGGGGCCTGAAGGCGATTGAAGGCTTGCCGGAGGGCAATGGCTGGATTCTGTCGGAGTTTGGCGGGAATACGGTCGAGGAAGCGACTAGCGCCGCCCAGAAAGCGATCGACAGCCAGCGCGGCCGCTGCATCGATAGCCGGCTCTACACCGATCCAAAGGAAGCGAATCTGGTCTGGTCGGTGCGCAAGAGTGGCTCGGCAGCTACGAATGCCTTGCCAGGTGAAGACGAAAGCTACCCGGGTTGGGAAGATGCCGCTGTCGATCCGGCCAGGGTGGGCGACTACCTTCGAGACTTCCGCAAGCTACTCGACGAGTACGGCTATCGCGCCTCGCTTTATGGCCATTTTGGCGACGGCTGTATCCACGGACGTATGACATTCGACTTGTCCAGTCATGAGGGCGTGGCCAAGTGGCGGCGCTTTCTCGACGAAGCGGCCGATCTGGTCGTCGCGTATGGCGGTTCGCTGTCCGGCGAACATGGCGACGGTCAGGCCCGGGCGGAACTGTGGCCACGGATGTTCGGCCCCGAACTGATGGAGGCTTTTCGCCGGTTCAAGGAAATCTGGGATCCCAACGGGCGGTTGAACCCCCACAAGTTAATCGACCCGTACCGCATCGTCGATCACCTGCGGACCGGGCCGGACCACGATCCCATCGAACCGCAGCCGCTGCACTTTAGTTTCCACAAAGACCAGGGCAGCTTTTCCCAGGCGGCGCACCGGTGTGTGGGCGTGGGCAAATGCCGCAGCTATGCGGGCGGCACCATGTGCCCGAGTTACCGGGGAACAATGGAGGAGAAGCACTCGACCCGGGGGCGGGCGCGGTTGCTGTTCGAGATGCTGCAGGGCGACACGCTCGAAGGCGTATGGAACAACGACGCGGTGCATGAGGCGCTGGACCTGTGCCTGGCCTGCAAGGCCTGTAGCCAGGAGTGCCCGGTGCAGGTGGATATGGCCACCTACAAGGCCGAGTTTATGGCCCACTATTACGCGCACCATCGTCGTCCGCGTCAGGCGTGGACTCTGGGTCTGATCCACGAATGGTCACGGATTGCCGGGCGCGCGCCGAAACTCTTCAATGGGCTGACAAAGCTGCCCGGGGCTGCTGCGCTGGCCCGCAGCCTAACCGGCATGACAGCGGAGCGAGCCCTGCCGCAGTTCTCCAGTCAGCCGTTTACGCGGCATTATCGCACGGGTACCCCGTCGGGCAACCGCCCGGCTGTGGTGCTTTGGCCGGATACCTTCAACAATTTCCTGCAATCCGATGCTCTCAGGGCGGCGTCACGTGTTCTGGACCGGCTGGGCTTCGAGGTGCAACTGCCGGGGCGCCCGGTTTGTTGCGGTAGGCCATTGTACGATCACGGCATGCTCGAGCGTGCCCGCTGGCGACTGAAGCAGGTGCTGGACACCCTGACGCAGGCAATCGAGGCGGGCATTCCGCTGGTGGGATTGGAGCCGTCCTGCATGAGTACCTTTCGCGATGAACTACTGAACTTTTTCCCAGATGATCGCCGGGCTCGCTGGCTTGCCGGGAACAGCTGGCTGCTGGCGGATTTTCTGGCGCAGCGGGAGGACCTGGAATTTCCCCGAGTCGAAGGTCAGGCATGGGTCCATGGGCATTGCCATCAGAAATCGGGCGCTGGCATGGCGGGAACCCAAACCTTGCTGGAGCGTATGGGACTTGAGGTGAGCCTGCCGGATAACGGCTGCTGCGGCATGGCCGGCGCGTTCGGTTTCGATGCGGAAAAGTACCCGGTCTCGATGCGGATCGCGGAGTCGGCGATGCTGCCTTCGCTGCGAAACACATCGAACGAGACCTATGTGATTTCCGACGGCTTCAGCTGCCGCGAGCAGATCCGTCACGGCAGCGGCCGAACGGCACTACATACCGCCCAGTTGTTAGATCAGGTGCTCGGCAATCGTTAGCGCTTCTAGCCCTCCTAGCCCTTCCGGGTTAGCTTGAACACGCTTTCGACGCCGTTTGTCAGCCCCTTGCGCTTGGCAAACGGATGATCTTTTTCCAGCGGGTTCGTCAGGACATGCTCGATGTCGAAGTCGTCGCCGTAAAGCTGGTGGACCTCTTCATCGCTCACATTGAACGGGGGGCCCTTCATTTCCCCGCTATCGTAATCCAGCGTGATCAGGAGAATGCGCGCTTGATCGGGCAGGACGGCTGTCAGGTGTCCAACGTACTCGCGCCGCATATCCGGCGGCAGGGCGATCAAGGCTGCGCGGTCGTAAACGAGTCTTATGTGGTTGAGATCGTCCGGCACCAGCTGAAAGAAATCGCCGCACCACAGCTGTAGTTCGTCATGGATGTAGCGGATGAAAGGCTGGCTGGGTTGGACCCGGGCCTTGGCTTCGGCTTCTTCGAAGAAATCCTTGCAAGCGATAGGGCTCAACTCGATGCCCAGCACCGGATGGCCGCGGTCGTACAGCCACCACATGTCCTTGGCCTTGCCGCACAGGGGAACCAGAACGGCCTCGTTGCCGGTTTGCACCATCTCCGGCCAGTGCTCGTGGAGGTAGCGATTCACCGTACCTTCGTGGAAGCCAATTTCCTGCTTCTTCCAGCGGGTGTGCCAGAATTCGTGTTCCATCGTCTGGACCTCTTTTCGCGCCTGAATATCCTTAAAGTATGGACCCTGAAAGGTACCAGTGTAAGCGTGCGCCAGCGATTCAGATCAACTCGGCTACCTGCAAACGAGTGCAGTTCCTTTCATTTTTGTCAGTGTGATCAGTGGGCTAAGAGGGTGTAAGCTGTTGGAATCACTGATGCTTGCAGCAAAGGATGCCCAAGATGAAAGCCGTATTCCTCGATGCCTCCACGTTGGGACACGACGTCGATCTACAACCGATTCGATCCGTCGTCGATGAATTGGTTCTGCACGACCGCACCACCGCCGAGCAGGTGCAGGGGCGTATCGCCGGCTTCGATACGGTGATCGTCAATAAGGTGGTGCTGGGTAAAGAGCATTTCTCGGCTAACCCGGATATCAAACGCATCGTCGTCACCGCCACCGGCACCAACAACATCGACCTGGACGCGGCGAAAGAAGCCGGTATTCGCGTGGTCAACGCTATCCGCTACGGCCGGACAACGGTTTCCCAGCACGCCATGATGCTGATCCTTGCACTGGCGACCCGGCTGATTGACTACCATCAGGACGTGACCGCCGGCTGCTGGGAGCAAAGCTCCCAATTCTGCTTGATGGACCACCCGATCATAGAGCTGAACGGCCGTACGCTGGGCATTGTCGGCTACGGGGATCTGGGGCAGGGCTTGGTGGAGTTGGCCAAAGCCTTCGGGATGAAGATTCTGGTCGCTGCCCGTCCGGGGCAGGAGCCGGGGGAGGTTGATGGCTATCCACGTATTCCGCTTGAAGAACTCCTGCCGCAGGTGGATGTGTTGTCGTTGCATTGCCTGCTTACTTCGGAAACCCATAACCTTATCGACGCAGAAGCTCTGTCGAAAATGCAGAAGCACGCATTGCTCATCAACACCAGCCGTGGCGGTCTCGTAGACGAGAAGGCTCTGGCCGACGCCTTGCGTAAAGGCCGGATCGGTGGGGCGGGCTTCGATGTGCTTACCGAAGAGCCCCCGGCGAACGGCAATGTGCTGCTATCCTCGGATATTCCCAATTTGATCGTGACCCCGCACTGCGCTTGGGCCAGTAAGGAGGCTCGTCAGCGAATGGTGCAACTGACTGCCCAGAATCTGGAGGGCATGAAAAACGGAACCCTGGAGCGCTGGGTCGCTTAACCCTCCGTCTTGAGTCTTGCAGCGTTGGCCCGTAAGTAACGGTAGAGGTTCCAAAGTGCTGAGTGTCAACGATCAGCCCTCGGGATTGCATTGGCTCCGGCCATTCATTACATTGCCATGACAACGGGCGGCGTACTCAGGATGAGTCAAGGTCGCTCGTTGTCATCCGTTAGATTGCAAAGGACTGCCTACATGGACGTTAAAACGAGTCGAGAGCTTAAGCTCCGCGACCTGCCCCGTATTGAATCCCCCTTTTTTGCTGTGTCCAGAGTCGAATCCCAGTTGGGTTCGGATACCTTCTTCGAAGCCAAGATACGTAACCTTCTTAATCCGTTTTCAGGTTCCGGGATCGGCTGCCGGGGAGGAATCGACCGCGATAAGCTAAGACGATGCCTTGAAAGAGGCGAATTTTTTCTGGTCTACGGCATTTCCGACGGTAAGCCTTTTTCGCCGCTGGTGGTGTGGGAGACGACGGCCGACGCATCCGATGGTGGACACTGGCGCTTCATACAATGGGATCCCATCGGTCTGAGCCATTTGAAAAGTCAGGTTGCCCGACTCAATGAATGGGCGATCACGCCTGAGGCTATCGAAATATCCGGGCCTGGCGCCGTGGGCCAACTGACTGTCAGTGGCTTCGATATGGACCTGCGCGAACGCCGGGCTGACGAGCGGTACCTGGCTCAGCAGGAGGCCCGTAGCCAGCTCAGTACGCCGATTGGCGAAATGGCCAGCGTCGCGCCAATTCCCGTTTCCGCAGCCACCGGCAATGAAGACCAGTCGTCGCAGGCGAAAGCGGACACGCCGAAGGCCATTTACTTGGAGGTGGGTCTATTCACCGATGGGACCCTGAATAACGCCGGCAACGTCGAGATATATCGGCAGCAGGTGGAAGAGGAATGTCTGGCACCGCGGCGTAATGGTGAGATTGACGATGCTGAGTGTGAGCGGCGGCTAGCGTTGTTGTTGGGGGCGAGCTATGCGAATGCGGAGAGCAATATTGCCAAGCTGCGAGACCTATATGTGGAAAGGGAACTTGAAAGTAGGGACGTAACCACTCGTTCCTTTCGTGTATACGTACCTGGACCGGGTTCGAAAACAGGCGGTAGCGATTCATTGGCGGGCATGGCTACCGGCCTTGGTGAAACCGGTGTAATCGCGCAGGTCAAGAAAGCTTTTTCAGAGTTGGCTAAGCTGGCCGCAGATGCGGCCGGCGGTGCTGCCATCGATTGTTTGACGTTGGACTTGTTTGGCTTCAGCCGAGGCGCAGCAGCGGCGCGCCATGCTGCATTCGAGATTGGGCGTGGGTCGAATGGTGAACTGGGGCGCTCGCTGGCAGGTTACGGCATTCGATGGCCTTCGGAGGTGAATATTCGCTTCGTTGGCCTGTTCGATACCGTCGCCGGCATCGTTAATATCGCGGAGGGTGATTTCGCCGCCGGTAACGCTCGCAATGCCCCGGTCAATCTGTACCTTGACCCGGTAAAGGTACAAACCGCTGTCCATCTCACTGCCCTCGATGAACGCCGTGCGAACTTCGCTCTCAATAGTCTGCAAAACCCGGACGGCAGTTTGCCGACCAACTTCCGTGAAATCGAATTACCCGGCGCGCACTCTGACATTGGCGGGGGCTACCAAGATAGCCAGACCGAAGATCTGTTGCTCAGCCCAGTACTGACGCTGGATGACAGTCGCACAGAATGGCCCGAGCAAACACTGGAATGGGACAACTTGGCGACTCTTAAACAGGTCGCTGAATCCGAAGGCTGGATTGGAGACTATAGCCTGAATTTACCGCCAGGCGAGCCACCTATAGTGGAGATTCAAAAAGCCGTGGATAAACACCCCACACCTTACGGTCGGGTCGATTTATCCCTGAGGATGAAGCGCGAAGTGCGCGGAGATTATTCCCGGATCAGTTTGAAACTTATGCACTCGTTGGCTGAGACTGCGGGTGTGCCGATCAATGCGATTAGCACAGCAACATTTGATGACGACTTGCCTAAAGATTTGGATCCCATCTACAAAAAATGGTTTGAAGAAGTAAGTCAAGGTAATGATGCACTGGAGATTTCTGCTGGTGATCGGGCTCTCATTAAACAACGCTACACACATCGTTCCGACCACTACAATCTTGCAGAATTCCTGGCGTGGGACACATTTATCGCGATTGAAGTTCCGTTCGATAGCCTTTCGCCCTTCCGTCCTGCGAAAGATCGGAAACGGATAATTCATTTCAATATGAGGGGTGCAGAAGCATGAGAAGCCTGGGTTTTTTCCTGTTAATCCTGGTCGGCGGGCTCATATCTGGATGTGCTTCCACACCCGAGAATGATTCAACTTGGTATGTCGGTGTGGCTGCCCCCAAGCACTACAGTGTGTGGGTGAGGCACTTTGAACTTGAGGCATCTGGAGTGAGGCACTGGCGAATGCCCATTGGGATGGTTGAGTGTTGCTGGAAAGGTCCTAATGGACCGAGGGGCTCAGGAGGTTCACTCGAGCCGTTTCCGGATTACATCGGCATAGAATGGTTTTCTTTCGCCGAACAAAAAACGTATCAACGCCTGTTTTCATTGCCAGATGGTCTACTCGAAAAGATGCGTCAGCCCGCTACATATACAACCAGTTTGGGTTCCTTCCAACGACCGCGGGACATGCTGACCATAGGGTTGGCTCCTGGCGGTACGATTGTTTTGTGGATCAAAAATCAGATCGGCAATGAAATCGAAGTCGCTCGTCTGCAGGCAAACGAAGTCGACAAAGATGTCTCTCCCTACAAAGTCGGTATCGAAAACTATCTGGAAGAACACGGCGACTACCTCGAACAACATGGTGTGCCCACCGAGGGGTGGTAGTGGGGCGCCCTGGAGCCTCCCTTCTACGCCGGAATACTCATCCTCAGAAACCTACCCCTAGAATGACCCGTCCCAACAGCCCGCTGCCATAGACTGAATCTCGGCGCACTCCCGGTGCGCCCACTCGACACAATAACAACAAGGGCATACTCAAAGAGTTGCTTAAGTATGTCCGCGGCGACTGTTTCTCCGGCTTCAGGCTCCAGCCCACCGCTGCCGCCCGTCCGCTTTCGGTGAGACGGCACGCCGGCCACAAACGGTGGAGTCAGTCATGCGGATCACATCAATTCTCCAAACACTCTTTACTGCTTTTCTTCTCGCTCTTCCAGGCAGCCAGGTACTCGCCTTCGAGGCCGGTACGCTGCATATCTGGATCAATCACGACAAGGGATTCAACGGCCTGGCCGAGGTCGGGCGACGCTTCGAGGGGGACACCGGCGTACCGGTGGTGGTGGAAACGCCGGATGACCTGACGGGCAAGTTCGATCACTCCGGCTACACCAGCCAGGCGCCGGACATCATTATCTGGCCCCATGACCGCTTCGGCTCCTGGATCAACGAAGGCCTGCTGGAACCCGTCGAACCCTCGGCTTCGGTACGGGAAGCGCTCGCGCCATTCGCTTGGCAGGCCGTGACTGTGGGCGACAAAGTCTACGGTTATCCCATCGCAACGGAGGTGGTCAGCTTGATCTACAACCGCGCTCTGGTCAGCACGCCGCCTGCGACCATGGACGATGTGTTGGTACTGGACCGGGAGCTGCGTAAGGACGGCAAGCACGCGCTGGCCTGGGATTACAAGAATGTCTATTTCTCCTGGCCGATTCTCGCCGGTGCCGGTGGTTACAGTTTTGGCAAGACCGATGGTGTCTATGACCTGACGGATGTCGGCGTGGCGACGGATGGTTCGGTCGAAGCCACGGTGGCCATTCGCCGGCTACTGGAGCAAGGGGCTCTGGATAAGGGCACCGACTACGGCAGCATGATGACCTCATTCAAGGCAGGCGATACCGCCATGATCATCAACGGTCCCTGGGCCTGGAGCGAATTGCGCGAGGCGGGTATCGATATCGGTATCGCCGACGTGCCGGCGGTGGAACCGGAGCATCCCGGTAAACCCTTTGTCGGTGTTCTGGCGGCGGGAATAAGTTCGGCAACGCCGAACAAGGTGATGGCAAAACGCTTCCTGGAAGATTACCTGCTGACCAAAGACGGTCTCGCGACCGTCAACGACGACAAACCTCTGGGCGCGGTGGCCCACCTGGGATTGGTTCGCGATCTCAGTGACGATCCCTTTATCGAGCATACTTTCCTGTCGGCCAGCAAGGGCGAAATGATGCCCAACATACCTGAGATGAAGCGCTTCTGGGATCTGATGACCCGGCGTTTCGCCGACATGCTGACGGCTGGAAGCCCTATCCGCCCGACGCTGGACGAGGCCGCGCACCGTCTGAGACGGCTCGACGAGATGCGAGGCTGGACCCGCCGCCACTACCTGCCCTGAGGGTGCTGCCTTGATTCCTCGATTCTCTTTAACGGCCCTACAAACGGAGGGATAGCCCGATGTCCTCTAGCCAGAACTCAATCCAGCGCAGTCGAGCGCGTTCCTTTTCCCTGACGATCCGGACCAAGGTGATCCTGCTGTTTGCGATCCTGACTGCCGTGGCGGTTGGCGCCTCCAGCCTGGTGATCCACCGTATCGATGCCATTGGCGACAGTGTCGACCGTCAGCAGGCCAGCATCGACGGTCAGGTGGAGGCGACCCGGCGCCAGGCCGACTTGATCCGCGAGCAGCGCCGACTGGCCGCGCTGGCCCAAGGCGTCAACGACGCCCAGCGCCAACTCGACAGCTTGCAATACTGGTATTCCCACGCCGCCCTGAATGCCGACCCCGAATCCCTCGACAAGGCGCATGTCGCATTCGACGCCTTCGGTGCGGCACTGACGCGACTGGTCGACGAAAACCCCGATTTGGCCGATCTCGTGGCGGAGATGACCTCAACATTGGACGAGTACCGCATGCTGGCGGAGAAGATGTTCACCTTCTTCGAGGACTCCATGATGCTGATGGGGCGCTCGATGGGCGAGGCGTCCCGTGAGCGCGCAGTGCTGCTTGGCGCCCGGCTGGATGCCGTCAGGCAGGCTTATCGTCAACAGGAACAGGCGCTGGGGGATGGTGTGCTTGAGGCGGGCGATGCTGTCGAGGGGGCCGGTGCCGAGGTGGCTGAGTCGGTCGCGGCTATTCGCGGCGATATTCGGCAGGCAACCCGGGTGAGTTTGGGCATGATGGCTGTTATCGCGGCATTGGCCGTGGTCCTCGGGGCGATCTTCCTGCGCTCCGTGCTGGGACCGATCCGCATGCTGGGCCAGCGCATCGAGCAGATTCACGCCAACAGCGATCTGACGGCGTCCCTGGATTACCGGCGTGACGATGAGCTGCAGGTCATCACCCGCGCGTTCGATAGCATGCTGGGGCGCTTCCGCGAACTCATCCATCGCCTCGGGGACTCCACCCAGGAATTGGGGCAGGTGGCGGTTCAGGGCAAGCAGGGTAGTCAGCAACTGGCGGGGCAGGTCGGTCAGCAACAGCAGGAGACGGGGCTGGTTGCCACGGCGACGACCCAGATGTCAGCCTCGGCTACGGGTATTCAGGCTAGCACCGAAGATGCGGCCCGGTTGGCCGACGAAGTCAGTCGCCTCACCCGAGAGGGCGGCTCCGCGGCCAGTGAATCGGTAAAAGCCATGGACGCGCTCACTGGCCGGATCGATATGGCCAGCGGCGTCATCCATCAGTTGGCCGAGCGAAGCGACAGCATCGGTACGGTGCTCGATGTGATTCGCGGTATCGCCGAACAAACGAATCTGCTGGCGCTGAATGCCGCCATCGAGGCGGCACGGGCCGGGGAGTCCGGTCGCGGCTTTGCGGTCGTGGCCGACGAGGTCCGGGGACTCGCAAGCCGCACCGGCGATTCCACCGTGGAAATCCAGAACCTGGTGGAAAACCTGCAAACCGATGCGCGCCGGGCGGTAGCCGAAATCCGTCAGAGCCTGGAGGAAAGTCGCCATACGGTGGATTGTATCCGCCATTGCAGCAACAGTCTGGAGAGTATCGAGACTAAGGCCAGCCGGATGCAGGAGCTGAATCAACAGGTGGCCCAGGCCACGGCGGAGCAGAGCGAAGCGATTCAGAGTATTGACCGCAACCTCGCCAACCTGACTCAGCAGATCGATCGGATCAATCACCATGCGTCGGATACAGGGTCACGCACGGATCGGCTGGCGAGCATGGGGGATGAATTGCAGGCAGCGGTTTCGCAGTTCAGGTATTAGTGTGCCGCGCAGTAGATCAGCGAATTAACCGCACGGCACACAATTGCCTGGGTTCCAGCTCGCATTAAAAAACCCCGGAGATCGACGATCTCCGGGGTTTTCAAAGTAGCCCACCTAATCAGGTACGGCTGGTGACCTCTAGGAGGTGATAGCCAAACTGGGTCTTGATCGGGCCCTGCACGACATTGACGTCACCGTTGAACACGGCCTTGTCGAACTCCGGGACCATCTGGCCGGGGCCAAAGGAACCGAGGTCGCCGCCGTTGCGCCCGGAGGGGCAGCTGGAATGTTCGCGGGCCACTTCGCCAAAGTCTTTGCCATCGGCAATCTGTTGCTTGAGCTCTTCACACTTCGCTTCGTTGTCTACCAGAATGTGGCGTGCGGTTGCTTGTGCCATTGTAAAGTCCTCTTCGTTGTTCATGCTCGTTGGGTGAGCGGGAAATGCTGCCCGCCACGCGGTAACATGGCAAGCGTTTTCTCCCATGAACTCATCCTCACCGTTACTGTCTAGTGCACTGTAAATATGATGGCGTATTCTCGGACCAGGAATCGAGTGTTGATTTTTAGTACCGCGCATCGATTGACCCGAAACAGTCTCGCACTCCTCGCCGCGTTAAGTCTCGCCGGCTGCTCTGCGTTCCAGCAAAGAGACCGGATGGCCCAGTTCAACAGTGCTTTCAGCCAGGGCAATTACGCCGTTGCTGCCAGCGTCATGAACTATCAGGACGAGGGCGATCCCGGCAAAGGTAATCACGTGCTTGAACTGCTGCACCAGGGCGAAGCCTATCGCCTGGAAGGGGACTTTGAGGACTCGATTGCGGCGTTCGACAAGGCCGAAGCCGAGATGAAATATCTGGATACTGAGGGCTTCGCGTCCTCCGCGACCGAAAATGTAATGTCGGTGCTGGTCAATGAATCCTCTCGGGACTATCGCGCCCTGATGTCCGAGGCCATCATGGTGAACACCTACAAAGGCTTGTCATTTTTGGCCGAGGCCAATGCTGAGTATGCGCGGGTGGAGTTCAATCGCGCCGACGACCGCACGCGGCGGGCGGTGGATTTCTTCGCCGAGGAAATCGCCGAGCAACGCCGGGCGCTGCAGAACGATCCGCAGAACGCTCGAATGGTTCAGCGAAGTATTCAGAGCGACGGCATGCGCTCGGTATTGGAAGCCCATTATGGCGACCCGTCCGGTTGGAGCGTCTATCCCGATTACATCGTGCCTTCCAGCACCTACCTGCACGGGCTGTTCTTCTTGGCCAGCGGCCAGGGCGGAGCGGATACGGAACGGGGCGCCAACTCTTTACGCCGGGTGGCTGCCATGACGCCGGGCCATGCGACGTTGCAAGCTGACGCCGAGCTGGCGGCTGACTTGGCCGCGGGCCGCACGAGGCGAAATGAGCTGCCGCCGATGGTGTGGATACTTTACGAGAATGGCTTGGGCCCGGTACTGGAAGAAGCCCGGTTTGATATACCGTTATTCCTGTCCCATGGTGGCGACAGGGCGTCCGTGATATTTACCAGCATAGCGTTGCCGCGCTACCGGGAACGCACAGCGGTTGCGGGTAGTCTGATGGCTCAATCGCCGGCGGGCAGTGTCAAAACAGAACCTGTTGCCCAGATGGGCAAGGTTATTCGCACCGAGATGCAGGCCCGTTTCTCCAGCGTGCTGACCCGCGCCATTTCCGGCGCGGTGGTCAAGGGCATCATCCAATATCAGGCTACGGAGTCCCTTGGTATCGCAGGCCAGTTGGGGTCGATTATCTACACCCTCGCGACCACCCAGGCAGACCTGCGAGGCTGGCAAGCACTGCCGGACCACTGGGAGGTCGCGCGCATGGAACGGCCCGCCGATGGCCGGATCGTTCTGGGTGACACTGTTCGGGGGCGTCTGGGAACGGTGGACGTTCCGGATCAACCCTTTACCCTGGTTTACGTTAAGCGACCTACCGCCCAGGCGCCTGCTACGGTAATGTTGCTGGACCTTAAGGGCGAGCGCCCCGGCCAGTGTTATACCCTTGCAGGGGATGACGACGGGTCGCGGCCATGTTCGGCGATGGACGCGCTATAGGAGAGCTTATTATGCGTAAAACGGTATTCATGCTGACGTTGGCGCTGGCGAGTGCGGTGATCGCCGCCTGCGCACCGGTCCAGCCCAAGCGGGAATACGTACCCCGCGACGACCTGAAGGTCGACCCGGAAATCCGCCAGTCATTGACGGTTCAGGACTTGCTGTCTCAACGGGTCAAACTGGCAGACGACAGCGCCCTGCTACGTATCCAGTTTTCGGTTCAGGCATATCAGGACACGGATATGGAGTGGGATGTCACTTGGTTCGACGGGGACGGCATGATCGTGCCCGGTGTTGGCGAGGGCTATCGAACCGCACGCGTGCTGCGCAATCAGACCCGTTTCTTCTCGGCAACGGCCCCGCATGAGCGGGCCGTCAGCTATCAGTTGCACCTGCGCGAGGATCGAGAGCCATGAAAAAGCTGATCGTCATAACCGCTGTATCGTTGCTGTTGACGGCCTGCGCCACGCCTACCCGCTATGTCGACCCGGCGGCAGATACGGGCCCGGTAGCCATGACACTCGACTACCGGGACTTCGAGCGCGCTGCAGACGACGCAGTGCAGGATCTGCTGGCCAGCGGTGCCGTCTCCAATCCCTCCGGCCAGCGTTACGTCATGGTGGTCAGCCGCATCGTCAATGACACCATGCAGCGTATCGATACCGATCAGCTTACCAAGAAAATACGGGTCGCCCTGCTGCGTTCGGGCAAGGTGTTGACCACGACGGCTGTTGGTGTGGAGGGCGCCGAAGACCCGATGAACCAGCAGGCCCGTGAACTTCGTAACAACGAAGAGTTCGACCAGTCCGGCGTGCAGCGCAAAGGTACGCTCCAAGCGCCGGACCTGAGTCTGTCCGGCAAGATCATCCAGCGTAACCACAAAGTCGAGGACGAGCAGCAGGTGGAATACTATTTCCAGCTCAGCCTGACCGACCTGCAGAACGGTCTGGCTGTGTGGGAGAACGAAACCCCGATTATCAAACGGGGATCGAACGACGCGGTGGCTTGGTAGCCGCGCTTTAGCGGTCTTTCAGGCTGAACCCCTGCTGCGGGACGTGAATGTTCACGGTACCGACGCGGGGGTGCTCGTGGGCGATAATCCAACTCGTTCCATCATCGGCCACCAGCGTTCCGGTTATCGGTTCGCGTCCATAATCGTCAGGCGCCACACGGACTGTCTGACCGATCGAGCCGTTGGCGTTCGATGACGGTAACGGGCGCGGTAGCGTAGCGTGCGCGACTTCCAGCGCCTGGTCGCCGCTGATTTCTTCCACCGACCCATGTCCGAAAGCGCGAATGCGCTCCATCCAGGCGCTTACTCTTGGCGCGTTCTTGAGCACGTCTTTTTCCGCAACATCGCACACGAACCATAAGCCGTGATAGGCCGAAAAATCGGCAATGCATGGCTTGTCGCCAAACAGGAAATCCCGTGTCAGGCGCTTCTCAAGATCGGCCACATGCTCGGCTACTCGCGCTTTGGCCTGTTTGGGGCTGACGGAACGGACCTTCGATTTCTTGCCCATTTCGATGCGGTCCTTCAAGAACTTGTAGGCATCGATTATGGACGTATTGCGGATCAGCTTGATCAGCAGGCCGCCGCCACTGGACGAGACAATGCACGCCAGGAAGATCTGCAGATCCACTTCGCGGACAAAGTCTTGCACCTCTTGCGAATTATTCTCCAGGGCCAGTTCAGGCTTGCCGGACATGCGGGCGATTTCACGGCTGATGGTACGTGTATCGCAGAACACGTCGGCACCGATCTGGGCCACGGGAATTTTGCGATAGCCGTCAGCCAGCGGTTCGAGGTCTGGGCGCGGCGGCATCTCGCGTACAGTAACTGCTTTCCAGCTCTGGCCGGTGTAGCCCAGCATGGTGCGGATCTTCTCGGAAAACGGGGACATGGCGTACTGGTGCAGGATCAGCTCGGACATGGACATCTCTTCAGCCATTTAAATGAACGACCGACGATACACGGAGTTTGCGCCGCAATCACCAGCCTTTGATAATTTCAAAACTTTTCGGGCAATAAACCGGCAACTTGGCCTCTCTATCCATGACGTTTGCGTTGAGTGGGCACCAGTGACAATCGCATGGGGTGTAAGCGGCGGCGCTGCTATATAGTGGGTGTCCAATACGTCTCGTCCAATACGTCTATATTCGTAATACGACGGTTCAATACGTCTATAAGAAGGAGTCAGACCATGTATATCGCGATGAATCGATTCCGAATCGCACCGGGCAAGGAAGAGGACTTTATCGAAATCTGGCGTAACCGCGAGACCCACCTGAATGAAGTCCCTGGCTTCAAGAGCTTCAACTTGCTGCAGGGCCCCAGCTACGACGACCATACGCTGTTTTCCTCCCATAGCGTTTGGGAGTCCGAAGACGCATTTGTGAGCTGGACTAAATCGGACGCTTTTCGCAAAGCCCACGCTAACGCCAAACCCGCGAAGGGAATCTATCTCGGACCGCCGCAGTTCGAGGGCTTTAAAAAGGTGCTTTAAGCGTTTTTGCCAGTCATTAATCGGCGTGGCACTGACAAGAAAAGGCCGCCTGGTCCGGCTGGGGACCGGGCAGGCGGCAAAGGGAACAGGCCGGCGCGGATTGGGTGCCGGACTGTCGGGTGACCGGCTAGGCGTTTTTGGCAGACCGGCGACGGGCGACGAGAGTAAGGCCACCGGCCAGCATCAAGGCCAGGGTTGAGGGCTCGGGAACAGCCGCAGCGGTTGCGACGTTCATGGTGTAATTGAAGGGGCCGGACAAATCGAAGCCTTCTGCACCGCCTACGGCGATGGTGAAGAAGCCTGCGGAATCCAGAAACAGGCTGGACAGACTGCTATTGCCGCCGGGGATCGCTGGGGTGCCGCCGGCGTAGGTCAGCGACCCATCGGTGAAATCGCCGCTATTGCTGAAAAACATCGTGGCGAATTCATCGGCAATCTGGCCCATATAGACGCTGATGCCGAAGGCGATGTCCGACTCGATGTCGACCGAAAGCGTGGTCGGCTCGCTGATTTCGAAGGTCCAGAAATCAACGTTATCGCCGGTAAAGGTATCTTCTGTCACCCAGCCGTTACTGCTGTCCACGGCCTCGGAATAGCCGCCATCGCCAGACAGTTCCATGATGCCGGCGTTGGCGGTAAAAGGCAGCATAACCAGCAGCGCCAGACCGGTGGATTGAATCAATGAACGCATTTCACTTTCTCCTTGTTTCGTCATTTTTGAGTCGGGTGCCCGCCGGCTGACGGGACTACCCGCTTGTTGTGGATCCTGAGTATTCTTTTTCTGAGTGCCCACCTCCCTGTGGGTCGATGAAGCCTGTGCGTCGATCAAGACTTATAGCGCGCCCTTCTCCCAGGGACCGGTGATGGCGAAGGTCACGCCCGGGGATTGGATGTTCACGAACAGCCAGCGGCCGTAGAACGTGGCGCCGCACCATTCCCTGCTGGTGAAGCTGAGGCGGTTGGAACCATTCGTTGAGGGGCCCACCTCGTCCCAGAAGAACTCGCGCGCGCCGGGGAACGCGGCATCGATGGTGCTCAGATCGCCCTGGTCCAGCGCGATGCGGTTTTCAGCGAAGGGGAAGGTGATGCCAGCCTGAGTCAGGCCAACCAGGCGCTTGGGGTTGGAGCCGCCGTCCTCGCACATGAGGATGGAGCCGCGCGGGCTGATGGCGATGTTGTCCGGGCCGTCCACCTGGCTGGTGTCGCTGGATTCGAACAGCAAGGTGCAGATTTCCTTGCGCGGGTCGTAAACGAAGATCTGACCCAGGCTGGCGGCACCGCCGGAGGTTGAGACGAAGTAGATCTTGCCGTCGTCGTACCAGCAGCCTTCGCCGCGCTCGATGATGGCAGCGTTAGTCGCCTGATCGAAGCAGGTCTGGGACATGGCGTCCGGGTCGGCGATTTCCTGCCAGGAGACGTCCCAGGTCGTGCCGGCTGCGAGCCCACCGCGCAGGTCCAGGCGGGTGGTGTTGTCCAGTACCATGGCGTAGAGCTTGCCACCGGATTTCAGGTCACCCCATTTGCCTTCAGGTACGAACTTATAGAAGGCAGAAGCGCCGGTGTCTTCGGTTTCATAAACGATGCCGGTGGCGGGATCGACTGCGACGGCTTCATGGGCAAAACGGCCCATCTCGCGAATGGGCTGGCCGTCGGAGAAGCCAAAGCCGGGAACCTCGAACACGTAACCATGGTTATAACCCTGCGGGCCCTGGTTCCATGGGTTGAAGGTTTCTTCGCAGGACAGCCAGGTGCCCCACGGTGTAAGGCCGCCAGCGCAGTTACGAATGGTGCCGCCAAGGCTGTTGTAGGACGACAGGAATTTGCCTTCCATGACGTCGAACATCAGGTTGGTCGTGCCGCCATACTGGGCTGGATTGTAGACCCCGCGGTTGCCACGGGGCAGGCAGGGTGCGCCTTCGCCTTCCGAATTCTCGTGGTTGCGGACCAAAGAGATGATGTTGTTCTTGGCCGCAACGACCGCCATGCCGTCGTGATCGGTCGGGGTAGGCAGACCGTCGGTTTGGATCATGCCGGTCCAGCCGTAGGTGGTGTATTCGAAGCCTTCAGGCAGGGCGAGCAGTTCCAGGCCAGTGGCCTTGTCCGCAGTGGGTATCAATGGACCGTAGCCGTCAGTGTAAGGGAAGCTGGCAGCCTGTGCCTGGCTGGCCATGGCTGCGAAGGCGGTACTTGCAGCGACGGCTGAACTGCCTTTCATGAAATCGCGACGATTGAACACCGGCTGGATTTCGGTGTCGCCCTCGAACTGGGGCTTGAACAGGTGAGTCATCAGGACGCTCCTTGCTTTTAGGTTTTTTTGAGGTTGTGGACTCATCTCCCGATCTGCTCTCGGGGACTTCCGTTGAGTCGTCCCGAAATACAATGCAGCGCTCCTGTGACAGTCGGAGGTAAGGCTTTTTACGGTTGGATGAACCTTTCGTGATAGTGGGTATGTGTGAAAAATAGCCGGTATGTGTGAGAAATAAGCAGGGTATGGGTGAGAAATAAGCAGGGTATGGGTGAGGCCGACCTGCGTTCGCCATAACCGAACGACGGACTAAACCTGGCTGGCGGCCGCGCGCTCCATGGACGTCTCATCCGACCGCGTCCAGCGAATCAGCAGGATGGAGAGCTCATAAAGCATCACGATAGGTAGCCCCAAAGCGATTTGTGAAATCAGGTCTGGCGGGGTAATCAGTGCAGCAAACAGAAAGGTGACGACGATAGCGTGGCGGCGATGCCGCCGCAGGGAATCGGCGGTCACCAGGCCCCCCTTGGCCATCACAAGTAGCAGTACGGGTAGCTCGAAGCTCAGGCCGAACGCCAGGATCAGCTTGATCACCAGTCCCAGGTATTCGCTCACTCGTGCTTCCAGTTCGACGCTGATACCCTGTTCCACGCTGGGCCGTTCGAAGCTGATAAAGAAATCCCAGGCTAGGGGCATCACCACGTAGAACGCCAGTGATGCACCCAATACAAACAGAACCGGGGTCATAACAAATAGTGGCGATAGCGCCTTCTGTTCGCGCTGGTAAAGCCCCGGCGCAATGAACTTCCAGACCTGAATCAGCGCCAGCGGCAGGGTGACGAACATCGCCATGAAAAAGGATAGCTTCAGATAGGTGAAAAAGGCTTCGTGCAGACCGGTATAGATCATGCGCCGGCCACTCTCGGGACCGAAAATCTGAAGCAGGGGCTGCTGCAGGAACCGATAGATATCCTCGGCGAACAGGTATGAAACGCCGAATACCACCGCGAAGAAACCCAGGCAATACAATAGTCGGGTCCGCAGTTCCAGCAGGTGCGTCAGCAGCGGGGCCTTGGAAAGGTCGAGATCGTCTTGGCTCATGGCGGGTTACCGGTTATCCGTAGGCGCTGTGTCGTTGAATTTGGCCTCGTCGGTAAGCGTTGCTGCCCGATCCGCTTCGGCCTGCCGCGCCGCTTCCGCGTCGCGTTTAGCTTGCTCGATGGCAGCGCGCCGGCGTTGATGGTCTTCGGCCGAGAACGCACCGGGACGAAAATCCGAGGGCAGGTTGCGCAGGTCTTCGGGAATCAGATTGCGCCAGTTTTCATGGGCGGGCCCCTTGCCCGAGGCGATGTCCACCTCGCGCTCAAGCTGATGCATGCTGCCGACCACGTCGCTATAAAAACGACGTCCCTTGCTCAGCAGGCGGCCGCCGGCACGGAAGAGTTGCGGCATGTCTTTGGGACCGATAACGATCAGCGCCAGCGCACCGCAGAACAGGAGTTCTACCCAGCTCAGGTCAAACATAGCCGAGGCCTCACTTGGTCAGGACGTAGTGCGGGTTTGCGCAGCTGGCTCAGCCGTCTTGACGGATTCAGACACCGGGGTATGGGCTTCGTCTTTTTCCGGCTCGTCACGCATGCCGGTCTTGAAGCTCTTGATGCCCTGCGCCAGGTCGGACATCAACGCGGGAATCTTGCCGCGGCCGAACAGGAGCAGGAATAGGATAACCACGAGAACGATTTGCCAGACACTCAGGCCCATTTGATGTCCCTCTCTCTTTAGTGGCCCGCGACTTCCCATCTGCGAGCTTGTTTTTAGGTCAGGGACACCATGGCACTGGAATATGTCGAAGATATGAAGGAAAGGTGAAAATATGGGGGCGCTGCTATGCGCCGGTCCCGTCAGGGTACATGGTTGCCCATGGCGTTGGCCGACTCGGTACCTTCAGCATCGAGCCCTGCTTTTACCCCCGCGCGGTTGGCTTCAGGCTGGTTCTGGCTGGCTTTGAGTTTGCCTTCCAGGCGGTCGAGGGTGATCTCCAGGCCCACAATCGCGCCCATCATCTTCTCGATGTAGTCCGCCGGCGCGTCGCTGACCGCCCAGGCATCGGGACGCATGTGCTCGTTGTGATGGGTCAGGTTATCCAGGTGCTCGCGCAGCCAGGCCGGATCTTCGATGGGTTCGGCGCGGCCATGGGCGTGAACGACCTGATAGTTCCAGGTGGGTACAGCCTTGCCGGTTTCCTTCTTGGTGGCGTACCAGTTGGGAGAAATATAAGCATCCGGGCCATGGAAGATCACCAGGACCTGCGGCGATTGCCGCACTTGCTCCCAGAGGGGATTGCTGCGCGCGACATGGCACTGGAGCTTACCGGATGCGTCCAGATAGAACGGGACGTGATTGGCGTCGGGACCGTCCGGCCCGGCGGTAACTAGCGTGCCGAAGCCGCGGCTGCGGATCAGTGCGTGCATCCGCGCCGTGTCTTGTTCTGCAAAATGCTTTGGGGTGTACATCTAACGCTCTCGGTTGCTGGCTGAACACCATTGGCTGGCTAACCAGTATAGGGACGGCTTGGCTCCGGGTTAAGGAACAGTTGAACCCTTATGCAGGGGAACAGTTAAGCCGGCACTGGATGTCGCGCCCGTGTCTGGGACGGCAACTCGCCAAACAGCTGCTTATAATCTGCGGAGAACTGGCTCAGGTGGTAGAAGCCGTTGTAAGCCGCCGCATCGGACACGGAGGTTGGGTGGCCGGCGCTGAGCAGTCGCTTGACCCGGTTAAGCCGGGTCACTCTCAGAAACTGCAGCGGACTGATGCCCAGGATGCTCTCGAAGCTGTACTGGAGGGTGCGGCGACTGACGCAAGCCAACTCGCAAAGCTCGGTCATGGTCACCGGCAGGTCCCGGGCGTGCGCCACGTAGTCCTTGATGCGTTCGACAACCGCTTTGCGGTGCAGGTAACTGGGCGCCACGGAACGGTTTGGCGTTTCGCGCTCCAGGGTCTCCAATAGCGCCAGCATCAGCAGATCCCGGTGGATGTGGCTGTCCAGCCGGTCGGTGGTTGAGTGGACAATACGGCTGACCAGGTAATGGAGGTTATGCAGCGTCTGTTCCGGCAGGCTCAGCCGGACAACCCGGCGGGCATCGTCGGCGCTGATAGCGATACCCTGGGATGCAGACGCGGCCAGCAGGTCGTGTTCTCTGACCACAATGCCCAGCATATCGAACGCCGCGGGCGTGACCAGCTCGAACGGGGTGCTGCCGGGCCGGCAGATAATGTCCGTGGCGTCCAGGCTCTGGCCGTCCACACGGCATTCCGCCCGCTGACTGGGCAGGCCGAACCAGATGGCATCGGGCCAGACCATGCATTGCTGGCGTAGGGCATGACTGCTGTGTTCGTTGTAGACCTGAACGCCACCCAGATGCAGCTCGTCGATGCGGCCATAAAAGCGACCCGGACTGACCTGGTCGTACTCCTGGGTCCAGTTGGTCAGGTGGTCCGCTTGCGCGTGGGCATCATCGGTGATCGTCGTGCATCGTAATGGTGCATTTTTTTGTTGTTCGTGGTTCACGATCACCTCCGAAGTGTCGTTTCCCTTCCCAAGCTTGGCCCTTAATCCGGCGTCGCGCCACCTGAACGCCCTGCTGATTTATTACGGCTTTGGCGCCGATCACCTTTTGCCAAAATTCGATAACCGGTGTTTTGTGCCAGCGCTAGAGTAAAGAGGTCGGTATGGCGTGGAGCAAGATCCATACCTTATGGCCGGAGAGTCCGGGCCGCGCCCGTCTCGACGCTCTCGGCAAAGCCGAAAGACTCAGCAAGGCAGGTAAGCCTATGAAGCACCGATATTCATTCACGCTGGGGACTCAGACGTGGCACTTCCGGGATCTCGCCGAACTCATGGCGAAGGCCACGCCTGCGCGTTCCGGGGACCGTCTGGCGGGCGTTATTGCCGAATCCGCCGAAGAGCGTGTGGTGGCTCAGATGTGCCTCGCCGAGGTTCCGCTCAAAACGTTCCTGACCGAAGCCCTGGTCCCTTACGAAGAGGATGAGGTAACCCGGCTGATTCTCGATGGTCACGACGCAGCCGCGTTCAAAACGGTGTCCCACCTTACGGTCGGCGATTTCCGCAACTGGCTGCTCGGCGATGCGGCGAGCGGTGAGGTGCTGACTCGCCTGCGCCCGGGCCTGACGCCGGAAATGGTAGCGGCGGTCAGCAAAATCATGCGCAACCAGGATCTCATTCTCGTCGCCAGCAAGTGCCGGGTTCAGACGGCCTTTCGCAATACCATCGGTCTGCCGGGGCACCTCTCCACCCGGCTGCAGCCCAACCACCCGACGGACGATGTCACCGGTATCGCGGCGAGTCTCCTCGATGGCTTGCTCTACGGGAACGGCGATGCGGTGATCGGCATCAACCCGGCGACCGACAACGTGTCTCAGTCAGTGAAGCTGATGACCCTGATGGACGAGGTAATCCGCAAGTACGAGATACCGACCCAGTCCTGTGTGCTGACCCATGTGACCAACACCCTGGAAGCGATCGAGCAGGGGGCGCCGGTCGATCTGGTGTTCCAGTCGATTGGCGGCACCGAGGCCACCAACAGCAGTTTTGGCTTCAGCTTGTCGACTTTGCGCGAGGCTCGCGACGCGGCGCTCTCCCTTAAGCGCGGCACCGTGGGCACTAACGTGATGTATTTCGAAACCGGCCAGGGCAGCGCGCTTTCCGCCAATGCCCACCACGGCCTCGACCAGCAGACCTGCGAGGCGCGGTCCTACGCCGTCGCCCGGGCGTTCGACCCCCTGCTGGTGAATACGGTGGTGGGCTTTATCGGCCCCGAGTACCTGTTCGATGGCAAGGAGATTATCCGTGCCGGACTGGAGGATCACTTCTGCGGCAAGCTGCTCGGCGTGCCTATGGGTTGCGACATCTGCTACACCAACCACGCCGAAGCCGACCAGAACGATATGGATAATCTGCTGACCCTGCTAGGCGTGGCCGGTTGCACCTTCATCATGGGTATCCCCGGGTCGGATGACATCATGCTCAATTACCAGACCACGTCGTTCCACGATGCGCTTTATGCCCGGCGTGTCCTGGATCTCAAGCCCGCGCCGGAATTCGAGGCCTGGCTTGAGCGTATGGGTATCTTCGACGACGTGCAGCGCCACGAACCCAGCGCCCGGCTGCCGGGCATCTTCCATCCCAGTCTGAAAGGCCTGATCGGAGAGGTGCGCGATGCCTGACAACAAACCGGTGTCGGATAACGCAGCTCCGACGGTGATTGAAAATCCCTGGCGCCGGCTGCGCGAGTACACCGATGCCCGCATCGGGCTGGGACGGGCCGGTATCAGCCTGCCAACCCGGGAGTTGCTCGAATTTCAGCTCGCCCACGCCCGTGCCCGGGACGCGGTGCATTTCCCGCTCGACGTGGCCGCCCTGGTGGATGAGTTGAAGCCCATCCTGGCGCCCAAGTTACCCGGCGATCCCATAGTCCTGCACAGCGAGGCGGAAGATCGCTATACCTACCTGCAGCGGCCGGATTTGGGGCGGGTCCTATCCGATGAGGCTCAAGAGCAACTGAGTGCGGTCGCTGATCGCGATAAGGGGTTTGATCTGGCGTTGGTCGTCGTCGACGGTTTGTCGTCATCGGCGGTCCAGAGCAACGCCGTACCGTTCTTGACGGCTTTTCTCCAGGCGCTGGAGCAGGACGAACGCGACTGGACCCTGGCACCCGTTACCGTTGTCGAGCAGGGCCGGGTCGCCATCGGCGACGTGATTGGCGCCAGTCTTAAAGCGCGCGCCGTGGCGGTGCTGATCGGCGAGCGTCCCGGGCTCAGCGCACCCGATAGTCTGGGTATCTACCTGACATGGGCGCCGGGACCGGCCATGACCGACGCCAACCGCAACTGTATTTCCAACGTGCGACCCGCTGGCCTGGGCTTCGAACAGGCCAGTCAGCGCCTCCTCTACCTGCTACATGAAGCCCATCGATTGAAGTTGTCTGGGGTAGGGCTGAAGGATCGGACCGAGGAGGTCGTGGTCGATAACACCCAAACCAACAGGAATTTCCTGGCCAACTGACGTTCGGCCATTAAAACCGGGATTCAAGGAGAGAAGTTCAATGACAACGCCTTCAGTGGATGACAGCTATCTGGCCAAGCGTCAGTTGAAGAAAGGGACCGCCGGCTGGTTCCTGCTCGCCGGGCTCGGTGTGTCCTATGTGATTTCAGGTGATTTTGCCGGCTGGAATTTCGGCATTGGCGAGGCCGGGTGGGGTGGCTTCGCCATCGCTATGGGCCTGATGGCCCTGATGTATTTTGCGATGGTGCTATCGTTGGCGGAAATGTCCGCCGCAATCCCGGCCGCGGGAGGCGGCTACAGTTTCGCCCGCCACGCTATGGGTTCGACCGGCGGTTATCTTACCGGGCTGGCGGTACTGATTGAGTACGCGTTGGCCCCCGCGGCGATCGTGATATTTATCGGTGCCGCGGTAGAAGAGCTGCTCGGTATCAACGGGCCTTGGGTCTACGCCGTGTTCTATGCGGTGTTTGTGGGGATTCACCTGGCTGGTGTCGGGGAAGCGCTGAAAGTCATGATGGTGATCAGCGGCCTGGCAGTGTTTGCCATCCTCGCCACGGCGGTGGCGCTGGTGGGGGACTTCAGCACGGCCAACCTGTTTGATATCGCCCCGACGGAGGCGGCCGGCGCCAGCGAAATTTTGCCGTTCGGCTGGTACGGCGTATGGGCGGCACTGCCGTTCGCCATGTGGCTGTTCCTGGCGGTCGAAGGCGTGCCGCTGGCCGCGGAAGAAGCCAAGGACCCGGCCCGGGATATGCCTCGCGGTATTATCGGCGCGATGGTGTTCCTGCTGTTCACCGCGCTTTTGGTCGTGGTGCTGCTGGCGGGCGCCGCCGGTGCGGAGATGATTGGGGCCAGCGGCGTCCCCTTGGTTGATGCCCTCAAGGCGACGGGCAGCACGACGTTGGCTACCGTGATCAACGTACTGGGTCTGGCGGGCCTGATCGCCTCTTTCTTCTCCATCATCTATGGCTATAGCCGGCTGGTGTTCGCACTCTCACGGGCGGGGTACCTGCCCAAGGCATTGTCACTGACCAGCAAACGCAAGGCCCCGGTCTGGGCGCTGGTGGTGCCCGGTATCTTCGGGTTTTTGGTATCGCTGACCGGCGAGGGCGACCTGATCCTGGGCATGGCGGTCGTGGGTGCCACGATTTCCTATGCCTTGATGTCGGTCAGCCACATTCTGCTGCGTTTGCGTCAGCCGGAGCTGGCCAGGCCCTATCGCACGCCGGGCGGGATGGTCACTTCGGTCATCGCCCTGGTGCTGTCTCTGATTGCAATGACCGGGGTCTACGCCTTTGACCCCCGTGCCTTCGCCTACACCATCGTGCTGTTCGTCGTGGGTGCGGCCTACTACTTCCTTTACGCCCGGCATCATCTGGTCGCCAAGACGGCCGAGGAAGAGCTGGCGCTGGTGCTGGACGCCGCTCAGGACCTGGACAGTGCGGGGGAGACCGTCACGCCGTCGGTCAAGCCGGCCTAAGTTGCTGTCGAATATAGGAAGAGCCCGCGCCTTGCGGGTTCTTCCATTGGATTTGAGGCTGATTCATACCTGAGAAATCGATGCTTATGGTGCGGGGCAAGCCTCGTCAAAGCTCTGGGTGGCCGGCATGTTCTGGGCATCCGGCGCCGGATAAGCCTGTTTGAAGGTGAAGGCGTCCGGGGAGGAGCCGTATTTACGCAAATAACGCAACCGGGCATCGGCCTGAGGCAGCGTCGGACGGTGTCCGGCAGGAATCCACCACAGCACCATGTGCGACCCGCGCATCTTCTCGAACCATTCCTTTTTACGCCTGAGTACCTCGATGTGGGCGGTACGGTAGACGTAGTCGTGCAGCGCATCCACGTTTTCCCAGACCGACATGTTGGTGATCACTTCGGGGCCGAAGTAGTCGATGCTGGTGGCATCGCCTTCCTCGGTCTGCAGGCGCCAGACAAAGCCGGGCGCGTCGTCAGCCAAGGTGTTAATACGGTCCAGATTGTTGACGAAATCGGCGAGTTGAGGCGAGTCGATGGGCGCAGACAGCTGGGCGATATTGAGCTGGGCGAGATGGAATGACGACATGCGGCTCCTCCTTGAGAGCGGTGAGGCTTCATTCATAGTAGGCGCTTTTGATGACGAATCAACCGAGCGATGCCCGGTTGGTTCGTTTGGGCAAACCTGGCTATTGGACGCTTGCCGTAGTCTCCGGTTCCCGTGGTGCGCCGGCCAGGGCCCGGTACAGGTTGACCATGGATAACACCGTAGCGGTGCGGCTTCTTTCCAGCGCGTTCTCGGTCTCTAGCAACTCCTGTTCCGCATCCAGCACTTCGAAATAGCCGATGTAGCCGCGTTCGTACCGCATGCGGGCCAGTTCCGCCGCGCGGCGTGCCGCATCGGACGCTTCGGTTAAACGTTCGGTACGGTCCTGGAACCGGTGGTAGCGCACCAGCAGGTTTTCGGTCTCTTCCAGCGCCTCGAGAATGACCTGTTCGTATTCCGCCAGGGCAGCGCGGGCTTCGGCATCCCGGGCGTCGATCCGGGCGCGGACACGGCCGAAGTTGAGGAAGGTCCAGTCGATCCCCAGTGCCACCCGGCGTGATTCCGATGAGCCCGTGAACAGGTCACTGCTGTCGACGGCGACGGAGCCGATCAGCGCGTCCAGGCTGAAGCGGGGAAACAGGTCCGCGGTGGCGACGCCAATGTCAGCGGTAGCGGCGGCCAGTGTCCGTTCCGCGACGCGGATGTCGGGACGCCGGCGCAGCACCGAACCGGGACTGCCCACCGGAATCTCCGGCATTGCTGTCGGCAAGGCAACGGCGGTGGAAAGCTGGCCGATTAGGCTGCCCGGTGCCTGACCGGTCAACACGGCAATTCGGTGCATGCGGGTACGGATCTCGGCCTGCAGTTCCGGGATGGCTGCGCGGGTGCTTTCCAGTTGTGAGCGCGCCCGCATGACATCGAAGTTCGTGCTGCGGCCTGCATTCAATCGCGCTTGGACGATGCCGAGCGAATCCCGCTGGATAGCGACGTTCTGCTGCGCGACATCCAGTTGCTGCTGCAAACCGCGCAGCTCGAAGTAGCTGCTGGCGACCTGGCCGACCAGAGCGACCTGCAGAGCATCGAGTTCTGCGCCGGCCGCTTCGAGGCGGGCGGCCTGGGCTTCGGAAGCGCGGCGCAGGCGGCCGAACAGGTCCAGCTCCCAACTAGCAGTGGCGCTGACTTGGTACAGCTCGATATCGTCGTCACCACGGCCCGCCGGTGGGCGTTCGGCGGCAGCCAAATGTTGCGAGGCTGCAGAGGCATTGGCGCCGATAGTGGGTAACTGCTCACGGCGGCTGCCTCGCAGCAGGGCGTCGGCCCGCTCATAGCGCGCCACCGCCACCCGCAGGTTCTGGTTGGCGGATAGCACCTGATCGATCAGGACCGCCAGCATCGGATCGTCGAAGCCGCCCCAGAACCGGGCCTCCTGGGCCCGGTCGAACGGGTGATCGTCGTGAACTTCGGTGAACTGAGCCGGCGAGTCGATAACCGGGGGCTCGTAATCCGGCCCCACGGCGCAACCCGCGAGCAGCGCAACAAACAGCGGTAACAAGCGTTTAAGCATGGCTCTCTCCCGTTTGATCGTCCAACTGAGGCTGTGCGGGCGCCTTTTCGCCACGCTGGGCGAGCCGGCGCAAGGCGACATAGAACACCGGTGTCAGCAGCAGGCCGAACAGGGTGACGCCGATCATGCCGGTGAAGACGGTAATCCCCATGGCGTTGCGCACTTCGCTACCGGCGCCGGAAGCCAGCACCAGCGGCACCACGCCCGCGATGAAGGCCACGGAGGTCATAATGATCGGGCGCAGACGCAGGCGGCAGGCTTCCAGGGCGGCGCGGACGGTGTCCATGCCTTCCATTTCCTTTTCCCTAGCGAACTCCACGATCAGGATCGCGTTCTTGCAGGCGAGGCCCATCAGCACCACAAGTCCGACCTGAACGAACACGTTGTTATCGCCACCGGTGAGCCAAACGCCGAACAGGGCGGCCAGCAGGCACATGGGCACGATCAGGATGACGGCCAGTGGCAGCACCCAGCTTTCGTATAGTGCCGCGAGCACCAGGAACACCAGCAGCAGTGCCAGCGGGAACACGATCATCGCCGCGTTGCCCTGGGTAATCTGCTGGTAACTCAGGTCGGTCCACTGGATATCCATGCCCCGGGGCAGCGTCTGTTCCGCCACGCGGGCCACCGCGTCCAGGGCTTCGCCAGAGGACAGCACGGTCGGGTCGGACTGCCCGATCAGATCCGCTGCGGGATAGCCGTTGTAGCGGATGACCGGATCGGGACCAAAGCTGCGCTTGAGTTCGACCATGGTGCTCAGAGGCACCATCTCGCCCTGGTCGTTGCTGACGAACAGATGCTCCAGATCGCTGACGTCGTCGCGGTAGGGTGCATCCGCCTGGGCGACCACGCGGTAAGTGCGGCCGAACAGGTTGAAGTCATTGATGTAGAGCGAACCGAAGTAGAACTGTAGCGTGCCGAACAAGTCGTCCAGCCGCACACCCTGGGCCTTGGCCTGGCGCCGGTCCACTTCAGCATCCAACTGGGGCACGTTGGCCTGGTAGGAGCTGAACGGGTAGCTCAGTCCCGGTTCCTGACTCAAGGCGCCCGCCAGTTGGTTGGTGGCGTTTTGCAGCACGCCGTAGCCGGCGCCGGCGCGATCCTGCACGTACACGGAGTAGCCCGAACCCGCGCCCAGGCCGAAGATCGGCGGCGGCATGAAGGTCACCGCAAAGCCTTCCTTGATGCCCGCTAGCTTGCCGTTGATCTCGCCGGCGAGGTCCAGCGCGGTTTTCTCGCGCACCTCGAAGTCATCGAACAGGATGAACACTGTGCCGATGTTGGGGGTGTTGGTGCCCTGCAAGGCGTTGAAGCCAACGAATGCGGCTGCGTGGGCAACGCCCTCGGTCTCCAGGGCGATCTCGCTGACCCGTCGAGCCACCTCTTCCGTGCGATCCAGGGACGCGCCTTCCGGCAGGCGAATGCTGCCGACCAGGTAAGTCTTGTCCTGGGTCGGGATAAAGCCGCCCGGCACTTGGTTGAACATGAACACCGTACCGCCCAGCAACAACACGTAGATGCCGAACACCAGCCCGCGGGTGCGCAGGCTACGGCGCACGAAGCCCTGGTAGCGCTCCGCGTTACGGTTGAAGAAGCGGTTGAACGGACGGAACAGCCAGCCGAACAGCTTGTCGATAACCCGCGCCGGTAGATCCGGCTTGGCACCGTGGGGTTTCAGCAAGGTGGCCGCGAGCGCCGGTGACAGGGTCAGGGAGTTAATCGCCGAGATCACCGTGGCGATGGCGATGGTCACCGCAAACTGGCGATAGAACTGGCCGGTGATGCCGTCAAGGAAGGCCATGGGCACGAACACCGCACAGAGCACCAGGCTGATCGCCACGATGGGGCCGCTGACTTCGCGCATGGCTTGATGGGCGGCCTTGAGAGGCGGGAGACCCTCCTCGATATTCCGTTCGACGTTTTCCACCACGACGATGGCGTCGTCCACCACGATACCAATGGCCAGCACCATGCCGAACAGGGTCAGCGTATTGATGGAGAACCCCAGCAGCGAGAGGATTGCAAAGGTTCCGACAATCGAGACCGGCACTGCCAGCAACGGGATCAGCGACGCCCGCCAGGTCTGCAGGAACAGGATCACCACAAGCACTACCAGTGCTACCGCTTCCAGCAGCGTGGTGATAACGGCCTTGATCGAGGTGCTGACGAACACCGTGGGGTCGTAGGCCACTTCCCACTCCAGGCCTGCGGGGAAATTATCGTCCAACTCGGCCATCTTGGCGCGCACGGCGGCGGACACTTCCAACGCGTTGGAGCCCGGCGACTGGAAGATCGGCAGCGCCACCGCCTGTTTGCCGTTGAGCAGGGCGCGCAGGGAATCCTCGGACGCCGCCAGTTCTGCACGGCCGATATCCCGCAGGCGCACCACGCGTCCACCGTTGCCGGTTTTGATCACGATGTTCTCGAATTCCTCGGCGCTCTCGAGACGCCCCTGGGCGTTGATGGAAATCAGGAAATCGTTGGTTTCCGGCATCGGCTGGGCACCGATCTGGCCAGCCGAGACCTGGATGTTCTGCTCACGGATGGCGTTGGCGACATCGCCCGCGGTGAGGCCATAGGACGCCGCCCGCTGCGGATCGACCCACAGACGCATGGCATAGTCGCCGGCGCCGAACAGGCCCGCCTCGCCCACACCGGGTATGCGCGCCAGTTCGTCACGAATGTGCAGCACGCCATAATTGCGGATATAGGTGGCGTCGAAGGTGTTATCCGGCGACAGCAGATGTACTGCCATCATCAGGTTCGGCGACTGCTTCTGGGTGGTCACGCCCTGGCGCCGCACATCTTCCGGCAGGCGCGGCAGGGCTTGGGACACCCGGTTCTGTACCTGCACCTGGGCCCGGTCGGCATCGGTGCCCAGCTTGAAGGTCACGGTCAGGGCGAGGGTGCCGTCACTGCCGGCGACGGATTTCATGTAGATCATGTCTTCCACGCCGTTGATCGACTCTTCCAAGGGCGTGGCGACGGTTTCCGAGATGGTTTTCGGGTTGGCGCCCGGATAGCGGGCCGTCACCTGCACGCTGGGCGGCACCACCTCCGGGTATTCGCTGACCGGCAAACCGGGGATGCTGATCAGCCCCACGACGAAGATGATGATGGACAGCACCGAGGCGAAGATCGGCCTATCGACAAAGAATCTTGAGAAGTTCATGGCATAACTCTCCCAGAGCGCGGTCTTGGAGACCGCGCCAGACAGGCATTAATCGGGACTAAATGGTTCGGGGGTTTTTTAATCTAGCCATCTATCTGGCTAGCTAACGCCTACTGCGTGCTGGCGACCTGCGGCTGCTCGCGCTCGCTGGGTCGCATGGCGACCTGTTCCGGCGCCACTTGCATGCCGGGCATCATGATTTTCTGCAAGCCGTTCACCACGATGCGGTCGTCGGCCTTGAGGCCTTCATGCACGACCAGCAGGCCGTTGGAGCGCTGGCCGGGTTCGATATAGCGGCGGCTAACGGTGTTGTCGTCCGCCACCACATAGACGTAGCGACGGTCCTGGTCGGTGAGCACCGCCTGCTGGTCCACCAGCAGTGCATGATCCAGTTCGGCTACCGGCATTTGCACGCGGGCAAACTGACCGGGGCGAACGATGCCATCAGGATTCGCCATCACGGCCCGGTACTGTAGGGTGCCGGTGCTGGCATCCAGCTGGTTGTCCACGAAGTCCACTATGGCGGTGTGCGCGAAACGCTCCTCGTCGCCTGACAGGCTTATCTTGACTGTCGGCATCTGTCCCTCATTAAATCGGTTCAGTGCAGCCGAGGCGGTCTGCTCGTCGCTCTCGAAATAGACGTGGACCGGGTCGACGGACACCACACGGGTTAGCAGGGTCTGGTCGTTGGTGGCCAGATTACCCCGGGTCACGAAGGCCCGGCTGACGCGACCGTCGATGGGTGAGCGGATCTGCGTGTACTCCAGGTTCAGCTGGGCACTGTCCAGCGACGCTTCGGCGGCCAGCACGGCAGACTGTGCGGTGGCCATGGCAGACTCGCGCTGGTCGTATTCCTCCCGGGAGATGGCGCGGCTGTCCAGCAGTTGCTTGGCGCGGCCTGCCTCGCTCTGGGCCAGCCCGTATTGGCTGCGGGCGCGGTTGAGTTCTGCCTTAGCCGCGTTAACCGCCGCCTGGTAGGGGCGCGCGTCGATCTGGAATAGCAGGTCGCCCTGATGCACCCATTCGCCCTCTTCAAAGGCCACCTTGTCGATATAGCCGCTGACTCGTGGGCGCAATTCGACCGATTCGGGCGCGGCGACGCGTCCGGTGAAGCCGTCCCAAAGGGTGACGGGTTCCGGTTTGACCTGGGCAACATCCACAGCGGGCGGTGGCGGAGGGGTGGCTGCTTCCTCACTGTGCACATCGCAACCTGCCAGACCAACGGCCATCAACAATGAAAGGGCTACAGTCCGATAAGATATTCGGGTCCTGGCCCTTTCTTTCACAAGCGCGTGTTTTTTCAGCAACAAGTCCATGAAGCGCGTTCTCCTCGCGAGCGGTTATTCGTATCGCCGCCCCGAAGGAATATGGGCAATCAGGCGATGGGCGTGGCGTCGGATGAATTCCATCGAAGACGTGAGGCTAATGTAAGGGCCGGTGCCAAACCGGCGGTATCCGGTTTCTGCGCGGAGATTGCCCATTTCTACAGAGGTTTGAAGTTTTGGTGGTAGGGCGGACGTGGCGGACCCGCGGCGGAGGCTGGCTTCGGGCTTATACAGCGCGGTATGAAAGTGATCTGGCTAAAACCATAGAGGGTTGCACACTATTGCACGGATGTGACAATGAGGGCTCTCACCGCCTTTTCTTGAAGGCGGGGAAAAGTCAGGGCGCACCTGGATGCATCCGGATTGCTGAAACAGAAAGAGTACGGGATAAACGCGCAGGGCTATCCCGTTTGCCCGTTTCTGTCACGTGATTGCCTATTCCTGCTAAATTCTGTGTTTAGACGCTGACGCTTTTTTGTCCATGCGTATACTGAAGGCCGTTTTTGTCGGCAGCAAACGGCAGGAGAGCGACCGTGCTAGTACGAAATCTCAGCTTCCCCATGGACGACCAGGCGACTCTGGAAAAAAGTCACGAAGCCACGCGCCTGCAGTTGGCTCAAACGCTGCAACGTTGGTCGGAGGATCAGAAAATTCAGCAAACAACGGTGCCGGGACTGGAGATTTTTCGCTCCGACTCGCCCACCAGTTGCGTGTCTTCGGTTTACGACCCGTCCCTGTGCTTCCTCGTCCAGGGCCAGAAAACCGTGAACTTCGGGGACCGGGAGCTGGTTTATGAGCCGTTGTCCTATCTGGTGACCTCCGTGCATATCCCGGTGCTGGGTCGCATCGTGACCGCGTCGCCCGATGAGCCTTACCTGGCGATGAAGATCACGGTCGACCCGCAGGAGGTCAGCAATCTGGTGCTGGAGATGGGTAGCCAGCTCAAGTTCGACCCGGAGGCCGACGCCTGTCCGGAAAGTGCCTGCGGCCTGTGCCTGGCGCACATGGACAAGGGCATGCTGGATGCGGTCAATCGACTGACCAGTCTGCTGGATGCGCCCCACGATATCCCCGTGTTGGCGCCCCTGGCCCGACGGGAAATCATCTACCGTGCCTTGATTGGCGAGATGGGCCCGCGTATGCGCAAGTTCGCGGTGGCGGATTCCTCCGTGCACCGGGTTTCACGGGTGATCGCAGTGCTCAAGGATCGTTATACCGAGAGCCTGCGGGTGAAGGACCTGGCGGAACAGGTCAACATGAGCGAATCCGCGCTGTTCCACACCTTCAAGCAGGTCACCCGTATGTCGCCGTTGCAGTTCCAGAAAAAACTGCGGTTGCATGAGGCTCGCCGATTGATGCTCTCGGAAGGCCTCGAGGCGGCCACTGCGAGCTATCGGGTGGGCTACGAAAGTCCGTCCCATTTCAGCCGCGAGTACAGCCGCCTGTTCGGCGCGCCGCCACGCGCGGATGTGATCAAGTTGCGGGGGGAGCAGTGGATGCCGGCGCCGGCCTGAGGGCCCTCTCCCATCCACTCGGGTTTCCGCACTATCCGCACTAAATGTAGCCGGAGCTTCAGAGGGTGTTGCAAAACGTAGCGAGCGAAAGCCAGGCAAGGCGGAAATCCGCGAAAAAGCGCAGTTTACTAGTAGTAAATGAGCATTTTGATCGGACTCGCGCACGAGCGGATTTTCAACGCCGCATGGCCGAGCGCAGTAGTTTTGCAACACCCTCTTCAGCTTCGGAGGGGCCGTGAGGCCTTGACCGCAAACCGGTAGCAGCGCAGCTAGCAGCCTGAGGTCCGTTACGGCTTCAGGCTACTCACCCTGCATCATACCGGCGATATCTCGACCCGGTCCTCGGCAATCTCCCGAAAGGTGTGCACGAGGGTGTGGGGTTCCTGGGCTCCGGCGATCAGGTAGCGCTGGTTGACGATAAAGGCGGGCACGGCGGTGACGCCGGCTTGCTGATAGCGCTCTTCGTCGGCGCGAACGGCAACGGCGTAGTCATCCGAATCCAGTACGCGTTGAGCCGCATCGCCATCCAGCCCAACGGCCTCAGCGCATCGCCGTAGCACTGCTTGCTCCGAAACATTCTCCGCGCGGCCGAAATAGGCCTCGAACAGGGCCAGCTTGAGTTCGGTCTGGCGGTCTTCGGTTTTTGCCCATTTCAGCAGGCGATGAGCATCGAACGTGTTGCGGGCGTGGCGCTCCTGCAGCTTGCTGAAGTTCAGGCCAAGGCTGTGCGCGATCTCCATCATCTGTGCCTGGGTCGCCTCCATATCGGCGGCGCTGCGACCGTACTTGCGGCTGAGGTGTTCGAGAATTGGCTCGCCAGCCAGCGGCATGTCCGGGTTGAGCTCGAACGCGTGCCAGTCGAGGGTGAACGTCAGTTCGTCTTTGACGTCGTCCATTGCCTGCTTCAGGCGCGCGTAACCGATAGCGCACCACGGGCAGGCAACATCGGACACGATATCTATTTTCAGGGTTTTCATAGCGATACTCCCGATTGGAAGTTCATGAACTTCAGCGCATCAGCATATCGCGAAGTGGCTTTTCGATCACCCTTGGCCAAAGCAGCGTGAGCCGGCGATCAATCTGGATCCAGCAGCCTCGGTCCCGGTCCCTCGTCACCGAGGTCGTCCCGGGGATTGCGCAGCTTACAGGCATCGATAGACAAACAGCCGCTGCCAATCGTTGGCGGTTACCGTGCGGCCTTCCGGGAGGGTAGCCAGGGCTTCAGCGATCTCCGACAGGGGAATGCCCAGCCGCTGGGCGACTTTGATAACGGCGATCCGGCGCAAGACGTCCCGGTGGAAACGTCGCTGGTTGCCCTCGGTGCGCCAACTGCCGATCAGTCCCTTATGTTCATAGAAGTGGATGGTCGATACGGCGACGCCGCTACGCTGACTTAGCTCGCCGACGGACAAAGGCTTGCGGATATTGGCTGCGTCTATTTTTGCCATCGTTTCTTCCAATGATCTTTTTAATTGACCTCAAGTTTACTTGAGGTTTTAAGCTCAGTTCCACTTTCCGAGGTGCATCCATTTAGGGTCGGGCAAGCACTTCGGTTCCTGTAAACACGAGTGGAGAATGTCATGGCTGAGCAGCCACTAAACGTATGATCGATCGCTTACGGTGGTGGGCCTTGGCTACGCGCAATGCCCGTCAGAATCTGCCCTAGAGCGAGTCCGCTTGATCGGCATAACCGGATATTCGTCAGCACAAGGAAGATGGCATGACTTCAGCACAATCCGTCGGCGTCGCTTCGCAAAGGGACGTTACGGCAATACGGGAAGACGTTCGGCACACGAGCTGGGCGTCGGTGGTCGCCCTGGCGCTGGCGACCCTGGTTATCGCCAGCGAGCTGACGTTATCGGCGTTTGCCCTGCCGCTGATCAGCAGTGACCTGGGGATTCGCTCTACCGCAACCGCTTGGGTTCTGCTGGCCTACACCGTGCCGCTCGTCGCCCTGGCTATTCCCGCGGGCCGCTGGGCCGATCAGGCCGACACCCGGCTGGTGTTCCTCGTCTCGCTGCTGGCGGTAGGGCTCACTAGTCTGATTTCGGCGTGGGCACCCTCCTTTGAGCTGCTGATGCTGGGCCGGGTTCTGCAAGGCCTGGCGGCGGCGCTCTACCTGACGGTCTATATGCCGGTCATCTCCCAAACCGTTCGTGCTGCGGAGCGCGGGCGGGCGATCAGTATTGTGGCCACCATCATGATGCTAGGCAGTGTGGGGTTGGCTCCCCTGGGCGGTTTCGTTGCTGATCTGTGGGGCTGGCGGGCGGTGTTTCTGGTCAAGATGCCGCTGCTGCTCGTCGTGCTGTTGCTGGGCTACCGCGTCCTGCCGCCGGCGGATGCCCATGCTTCGAAGCCGCTTCTGCCGTTACCCACCTGGGGTATGCTGCGCGATACGCTATTGATCGGAAGCGCGATGACGGCCCTGATGCTTGTCCTCGAGGGAAGCTCGGGGTTCGGCGCTACCTCGCTTGGCTTGCTGATGTATGCGGGTCTGGCGGTGGGGGTCTGGTGCCGGTTGCGAACCTCCCAGCCAGTTGTGCGGCTGCTCAAGCACCGCTCCTTTGGTTTGGCCGCACTGGCGTTGACGCTGGTCGCCGGCATTATTGGTCTGATGTCCTTTTCCCTGCCGTTTTTCGTCAATGACGTGCTGGGCCAAGGCCCGGAAACCCTGAGTTACGCCATGCTGGGTTTTGTCAGTATTGCCGCGCTGATTTCACCCGTGGCGGGAACGCTGGCCGACCGTTTCGGCGCGGCCACCATTGCGACCGTCGGTGCTGCGCTGACCACCCTCGGCGTGCTGACCATGGCGACGCTCGACGCGGATGCCACCGTGATAGAGCTGGTGTTGACCTCGGCGGCCACAGGGGCGGGGATGGCAGTATTCAATGCGCCCGTCATGGCTGCGATGTTACAGGCTTCGCCGGCGGGCCAGATGGGCACGTCAAGTGGCCTGGCCGGTGTCGCACGGATGCTCGGATCCACCATCGGACCGGCAATAGCGGCCCTGGCATGGCACTTGGCCGGCGGCGGTGTGGCCGGGCTTCATGCGGGCGTTTATGCGCTGGCGGGGCTGGTCTTTCTGGGTTTCGTCGCCATGCTGTTTGCTCGCAGGACGCCGTCGCCAGGCTGACCCTGTTTACCTGAACGTGAACCTGAACGTGATGACCACTTTGCGACTCGTGGATGGCGCCGCGATAACGGACTGAACCGTAATGAAGCGGCCCTACGTGCGCCCGCAAAACGCCTTATAATGGGCGCTTTGCGGCGCCGGCACGTAACTGTCGGCCGAGTACCGCTTCCGCTTCTGTCGAAAAGGATGTCTTAATGGTCAAATCCGACCGACGTCGTCGTCCGCTCCAGGCCGCTGTGCTGGTTCTGATGTGTATTCTCGTCGTTTACGCCTGCAGCCAGGTGCCGACCTACGACAAACCGCAGCCTATCGTGGCTTTAAACCAGTCGTATGATTACCAGAGCGATATACGGCCTATCTTCGAAGCCAAATGCGTGGCTTGCCATGGCTGTTACGACGCACCTTGCCAACTCAAGCTGACCAGCGCCGAGGGTGTCGAACGGGGCGCTTCGCCGCTGCCGGTCTATGACGGTAGCCGCCTGGAGGACATGATGCCCACACGCTTGGGCGTCGATGCGGTCAACGCTGCGGGTTGGCGCGAGAAGGGCTTTTTCTCGGTGCTGCACGGTAATGTCGAAGGTGCCCTGGATGCACGGGACACTTCCATGCTGTTCCAAATGATCGAGCTGGGCCGCCAGCACCCATTACCGGCCAACAGCCGGCTTCCGGACGATGTCGTTATTGGTATCGGCCGGCCACAGAGTTGTCCGGCGCTACCCGCCTTTGCGGATTATGCCGAGGCTAACCCCCATGGCGGCATGCCGTTCGCGACGACCGGCCTGACAGACGTGGAATACCACACGCTGAGTACCTGGATCGCCGAAGGCGCCGTGACCCAGCCCGCGGACTACACGCCCGGCAATGCGGAACGAGGGGCTGTAAAGCGGTGGGAAACGTTCTTCAACCAATCCGGACAGCGTGAGCAACTGGTGTCTCGCTATCTATTCGAGCACCTGTTCGCGGCCCACCTTCATTTTCCGGATATCGACGGTCGTCGGTTCTACGAATTGGTCCGGTCCTGGACGCCGCCTGGCGAGCGCATTCTGCCGGTGGCCACGGTGAGGCCGAACGAAGATCCCGACGGGCGTTTCTACTACCGGCTGCAGCCGGTGACGCGCACTATTGTCGACAAGACCCACATCACCTATGCCCTCGGTGACACGCGCATGCAGCGCTACCAGTCGCTATTTTTCGAACCGGATTGGCAGGTCCGGGAAATGCCGGGCTACGGTTACCACGAACGATCCAATCCATTCGAGACGTTCGCCGCCATTCCCGCAAAATCCCGCTATCAGTTCATGCTCGACGATGCCGAATACTTTGTCCGAAACTTTATCCGCGGGCCGGTCTGTCGTGGCCAGATTGCCACCGATGTGATTCGCGACCAATTCTGGACACTGTTCGAGGATCCTCGGCAGGAAGCCTACGTCAACGACGCGACTTATCGCGATAAGGTCACGCCGCTGCTGGGCTTGCCGGGGCAGGACAGCGATATCCTTGCGTTGAGCCCCGAATGGTTGGGCTACAAAGGCAATCGCAACGACTACCTCAAAATACGCGAGAAATATTATGCCGAGCGCAAGACGGGCGGCGCCACTGTCGACGAACTCTGGGATGGCGATAATTGGAACCGGGATGCGTTGCTGACGATCTTCCGCCATCACGACAGCGCGTCGGTGCGGCGCGGACTGCATGGGCAGGTGCCGCGCACGATCTGGGTCATGGACTACCCGCTGTTGGAACGGACCTATTACGAATTGGTGGTGAACTTCAACGTGTTCGGCAGTGTGTCGCATCAGGCCCAGACGCGGCTCTATTTCGATCTGATTCGCAATGGCGCCGAGCACAACTTCCTGCGTTACGTTCCCGCTAAAGCTCGCCAACCGATCTACGACCGCTGGTATCAAGGCTCCGGCAAGATCAAGAACGCGATTACCTATACCGATCTCGACACCCACACGCCGGTGGCCATGGATTATGGCGTTGCGACCGATCCGCATGACGAGCAGGCCGTGATGGGCCAGTTCGCCCAGCTTCTGATGCAACACGCGAGCGAAGTGATGGGCCCGCCGGATACCCTGAATCGCTGCACCGGCGCTTCTTGCGACCGTTCCGGGATGAGTGAAGGTCAGCGCCGGGCAGAAGCGTTGCTGCGACCATTGGCCGCGGAAACCGGCGCGACGTTGCCAGCCATCCAGCGGCTACCTGAAGTCACTTTCCTGCGTGTGACGAGCGGCAGCGAGCGTTGGATCTATACGCTGGTCCACAATCGCGCCCACTCCAACGTGGCGTTCATGTTCGGTGAAGATAGCCGGCTGTTACCCGAGGAGGATACCGTCACGGTGCTCGACGGCACCCTGGGCAGCTATCCCAACTTCAGTTTTGACATACCGCTGGCGGAGCTTGACGCCTTTGTCGCTTCGTTCCGTGCTATTGAAACGGCGGAGGATCTGCACGCGCTGGCTTCCCGTTGGGGCATCCGCCGTACTCATCCGAGGTTCTGGGAGGTGATAGCGGACTTTCGGGCCTACGTGGAAGAGACCGATCCCGTTCAGGCGGGCATCTTTGACGTCAATCGGTACGAGAATCTCTAATAGACTGCAGCTAGTGTGCCGTGCGGTTAATTCGCTGATCTACTGCGCGGTACACTAGTGTTCGTTAGTTCAGCAGGATGGCCGGGTAAAAAGAAATACGAGCAGTCCGCAGAAGAAAATGGCCAGTCCCGCTAAAAGCCATGTCGAGGCTCCGGAAGCGAACAGAATGCCCCAGCTGGTCATTAGCATGAGGCAAGCCAACCATTTAGCTCTCAATGGTACGGCGCGGCGTGTCCTCCAGTTGTCGATGATCGGCCCGAACGTGCGATGATTCTCGAGCCAGCGGCGGAACTCCGGCGAACTGCGCCCTGCTGACCACGCCGCCAGCAGCACGAATGGGGTGGTCGGCAGCAGTGGCAGCACGATGCCGATAATGGCCAGCCCCAGGCTGGTGTAGGTCAGAATACGATATCCAATCAGGCTGGGGCTCATGGTTTCGGTGTCTTCGCCTTGCATGTATAGCCCAGTTTAACGGTTATCGATGGACGGGTCTTCCCGGGACTCTCGGATACACAGCCGTACCTGCTCATCGGGCTACTTCGCTCTTGGCATTCCAATCCACTTCGATTAAATTCATAGGATGACTGGTTGATTGGGTGAAAGTTGATGTCATTGCAGAAAATCAAGCGTGGCTCATTGGTCGAATCGGCAATTGAAGACTTACGGCAGGCGGTCGAACAACGGGTTTGGGGTGTCGGGGAACGACTCCCCAACGAGGCGACGTTGGCCGAGAACCTCGGCGTCAGCCGCAACACCGTGCGCGAGGCCGTTCGTGTACTGGTTCACGTCGGTATTCTGGAAACCCGTCAGGGAGACGGGACCTACGTTCGGGCGATGCTCGACGCCGGGGAGGTGTTCCGGCGCATCGAGCGAACGGAACTCCGCGATCAGCTGGAAGTGCGCATGATGCTGGAAGCCGAAGCTGCGCGGCTGGCGGCGCAGCATAGGCGCGATCAGGACCTGACCGACATGAAGTCAGCGCTTGATCGTCGCGCCGCCGCCGGTGACGACATCGACGCGCGAATCCAGCACGACGAGCAGTTCCACCGAGCCATTGTTGCAGCGTCTCGCAATCAGGCGCTCATCGAGCTCTATACCTACTTCTCGTCCAGCATTAGCAAGACCATTCATCAAACGGAGAAGGATGTCAGCCTGCCGGAGCCCACCCATGCGGATCACGAACACTTGCTAGAGGCTATCCGATTCCGCGATGCGGAGGCGGCACACGATGTGGCGCGGGCGCTGCTAAAGCCAAGCCTGGACGCGCTGGAGGGCAAGTGATGCGTATTCCGCTCGATAGATTTACCTTGGTCCTGCTCGGGACGATTGGCGTGGCCACCTTCCTTCCGGCGCGAGGGGATGCGGCCGCGTTTTTCGGGGTGGCCGGCAGTGTTGCCGTTGCCTTGTTGTTCTTCTTCCATGGCGCCGCCCTGTCCCGGGAGCAGGTGGTGGCGGGGGCAAGCCACTGGAGGTTGCATGTCATCATCACCGCGATGACGTTTCTGGTCTTTCCGATTCTCGTATGGCCAATCTCGAAGCTGCCCTCAAGCTGGGTGCCGGCAGACCTGGTGCTTGGTTTCCTGTATCTGGGCGTCCTGCCATCAGCGGTCTCGTCTTCGATTGCGTTCACCGCCATGGCGCGAGGAAACGTGCCGGCCGCTGTTTGCAGCGCCGCAGCTTCGAATGTCTTCGGTATGATGCTCACCCCGTTTCTGCTGATGTTGCTGGTGAGCGTTGCGGGCGACGGCTTCTCCGTCGGCGATGCCCTGAAGGACATCGTCTTCCAGTTGTTGCTACCGTTTGGTGTCGGGCATGGTTTGCGTCCTTGGTTAGGCGGCTTCATGGAGCGACACAAGTCGCTGATGGGCCGGTACGATCAGGGGGTGATCCTGCTTATCGTCTATTCGGCGTTTAGCCACTCGGTGGTCAGTGGTCTGTGGCAGCGACTGCCAGTGACGTCGATTGTGCTGGCCATTGGCCTGTGTATCGCGCTGTTATTCGTCGTGATTCTGCTGGCGCGACTCGCTGCGATGGCCTGGGGTTTGGATACGGCTGACGAGGCCGCCGTGGTATTTTGCGGCTCGAAGAAGAGTCTGGCATCCGGGTTGCCCATGGCAAAAGTCTTGTTTGCCGGTCATCCTGGCTTTGGCATGATCGTGCTGCCCATCATGTGCTACAACCAGATCCAGATCATCGTGGGTGCGTTTCTGGCGAGATGGTATCTCGAGCGAATGGATAGGCCTGACAAGGAGGCAGCGTAACGGTTTGGGCTACTGTTTGGACTACGGGGTGGCATCAGGCATATCTGCCACCCGTGAAAATGCGCCATACTGGGAATCGGCAGAGCTATACAGGACGTATAGTATCGCAGTAGCTCACAGCCCAGCGGGGCATCGAGGACAGACATCAAGAGGACGAGTGTGACTTCCATCCAGTTCAAGGAACGTTTAAATGCACTGGAACAATGGATCCTGGCAAATCCCAACCCGCCGCGACACTGGCCCTGGATCGGGCTCTACAAAGCTTGCCGAATCATTTATGCGGTCGCCCGCGATGTGATCAACGGCCTGCTCACGCTACATGCGATGAGCTTGGTCTATACAACGCTACTGAGCATCGTGCCGCTGCTGGCGCTGAGTTTTTCGGTACTCAAGGCCATGGACGTGCATCAGCGCATCCAGCCCTTTCTCTACCAGTTTTTCGAGCCCATGGGTCCACAGGGCATCGATATGGCGAACAAGGTGCTCGAGTTCGTCGATAATATTAAGGTTGGCGTGCTGGGGTCTGTGGGCCTGGCGTTGCTGATCTATACCGTTATTTCTCTGGTGCAGAAGATCGAGTTTTCCTTCAATACCATCTGGCGCGTACCGCAGATGCGCTCCCTCGCCCAGCGTTTTAGTAATTATCTAAGCGTGATCATGATCGGGCCATTGCTGATGGTGCTGGCGATTGGGATCAGCGCCACCATTTTTTCCTCAACCGTGGTTCAGACCCTGATTGCCATTGAGCCGCTAGGCACGGTGGTCCTCTTTCTAAGCCGCTTTACGCCGTTCTTCCTGGTGGTGCTGGCCTTCACCTTCATGTACGTGTTCATGCCGAACACCAAGGTGAAGCCGAAATATGCCTTGATTGGTGGCCTTATTGCCGGTGTGACCTGGCAAGGGTGCGGCATGCTCTTCGCCTCGTTCGTAGCTGGCTCGGCGCGTTACGAGGCCATCTACTCCAGCTTCGCCATCGGTATCATTCTATTGATCTGGCTCTACTTGAACTGGCTGATCTTGCTGCTGGGTTCAAGCATTGTGTTCTACATCCAGAACCCCAGTGCTATCGCCAAGCGGCACCGGGTGCGCGTTTCGCCGGCGTTGCAGGAGCAGGTGGCGCTGGTGCTGATGTGGCTGGTGTGCAAGCCGTTCAGTGAAGGTAAGGCAGCACCTCAGCAGGAGCGGCTGGAGCAGAACATGGGGGTGCCGGCGGAAGTCTCGCGCAAGATCAGCGACAAGTTGATTCGTGGCGGGTTGCTGATGCTGGCCGGTCCGGCGGGGGACGGCCTGGTGCCGGCGCGCTCGCTGGATCTGATCAGCGTCGAAGATATTCTCTCGGTTATCCGGGCTGATGAGGAACGGCTGATCCGGCGCCTGCCCAAGGTGCTGCCGGAGGATCTCTCACCGTTGCCCAATTGCAGCGACCCCCGCACCATGGCGGAGCTGCTTAAGCCCCACCGGGACTGAAGGTCAGCCTGCGTTGGGGCGGGACGGGTCCCGCAGCATGTTGAGCAATGCGTCGCGGATGGACTGGAATTGGTTCTTATCCAGCTGCAGTGCTGTGATTAAGTGCTCCTCGGGCAGATTGCGCTGATGAGCATGTCGCAGCACTTCGCGCGTGCCAAGAATGATGCCATCGTTCAGTGGCGTGTGCTCAGTGTGTGGCGCAGGCCGCTCTGCTGCTAGCAGATAGGCGTGGTAGCGTGGCGGCAAGTCCCACTTCGTGGCAATGATCTGCGCCGTTGCCCAGCTGCAGTGGCGCAGGGCACTGCGAACTACCGCCGGATCCATCACTTCACCCGGATACTCGCTTTTGTACAGTCGCGCGACTTCGCGCCGTAGGGTGATGTACGCCAGCGACGGCATCAGTCCCACCATAAAGAACGTATTGCCGTCGGCGCCGCGTGTATTGGCGATCAGTTCCGCCGCCCGGGCGCACGCCAAACCCCAGCGCCAGACACGCTGAGCGAATAGCGCCTCCTGGCTGTTGCGGGCGGTCATCATCGGTCGCAGCACGGCGGCCGAGGCAACACTGCGCACGCCGTTAATGCCCAAAAGAAAAATCGCCTGTTCGACCGATTCGATATGTTGCTCGCCAGGCAGAAAGAACGGACTGTTGGCCACATGCAGGAGCTGGTCGGTTAGCGCCGGATCGGCGAGGACGATCTCGGACAGCTCGTGACGACTGACGTTCTCGTCCGAGAGCGCCCGTATCAGCTTGGGGAGAACGGCTGGCTGGCGTGGCAGTTCCACCAAGGCGTTATCGGCGATGCGTTCCTGCAGTGCCTGGCGTATCACCGGCTCGTGGGGCGTATCCTGATTTATCTGGGCGGGTGTTGCATCCAGTAGCCAGCTGAAGAGGTGGCTTTCGAGCTGACGTAGCGCATGGCGGGTCGCATCCTCGGCGTCTTCGTTAGGGCGTGCGGAATTCAGCAACCCGGACTCGCGGCGTAACGTAGCGGGTTGATCAGCGTCTTTCGGTTTTAGCCAATTAAACAGGCGCCACATCCTACGGCCCTCGGGCGGTTATCCACTAAACATAGCACCTAAACGTTACACCGCCGGCGCGCCTGTCTCGCGTTACTTATGCCAAAGTTTACGGCAGGTTCGGCTCTCCCCATAAGAGGGTAGCTGATGATTTTACGAGGTTACACACTGTGGCCGAGCCCCTAAAACAGGTTCTGGCCGAAAACGAAGACAAACTGAGCCGCCCCGGCGGCGAAGCCCAGTGCACCACCGACCAGGATGAGCTTGATCTCGTCTTCTTGGAAACAGGGCCGCAGGAGGTCCTGAAACTCCGCGGAGGATAGCGCAATCATCCGCTCCACCATGATCTTTTCGACGGCTTCGGCGCGGTCTTTTTCGAACACCGGATTGGTGAACGAGGTGGACGAGATCTCCAGTGCTTTTTCCCCCACCTGATTTTTTAGAGTGGCAAAGCCGGTGGGGCCGAATGCGACTTGCGTCAGGGCCTTCCCCATGCCCGCGGTTTCATCCACCAGCGGCTTGATATGCTTTTTAACCATGTTTTTGGCGCGATCGCCGTTAGGGCCGTTGAGGATGGCGTTGACAATGTTGGCGACCGTCAGGATCTCGTGGGTGACGATGTGGCAAAAAGATTCGGCCACTTCCCGCTGGCGTTTGAGGAACAGGCCTTGGAGCTCGAAGGGGCCGACTTTCCGGGGTTCCAGCGGGCGGAAGATCACGTTCAGGGCGATCCAGTTGGTGGCCCAGCCGACCAGTAGACCGAAGAAAGGCAGTACCCACCAAGCTTGATGGAAGTACCACACGACCATCTGGATCAGGCCGAACAGGAAGCCAAAGTAGAAGCCAGAGTTGACGATGAAGCGGAATTCTTTGTCGCCGCACTCCAGAAAGATCTGGTTCAGCAGTCGCTTGTCGGCCGCCAGCCGGTCAATGACCATGCCCTTGATGTCCAACAGGCCCTCGATGTTCTGGGACAGGTCATCCACCAGATTGTCCACCAGATGAGGCGTGGACTTGCGCACCCGCTCGTACACCATGTTGCGGGCCGAAGCGGGTAGATTTTCCCAAAAGGTGGGGTACTCTTTCAGCATCAACTCGTCGACATATTCCTCGGTGCGAGGCTCGACGTTGTGGATGACGTATTCGGCCAATACATGGGGGTCGATCTGGTCGAAGATTTCCTGCACCGTGCCTATCTTGGCAATGGTGGCGTCGACGCTTATGGCGGCCATCTTGCGCGCTTTGGACGGAATGATGCCCTGCCAGCCCCAAATCGGGCGAATGCCGGTGAACTCCAGCGGGTAAAAGGTCATCTTGATAGCCAGCCAGTTGGTCACCCAACCGATCAGGGCGGCAATGACCGGGATGCTGAGGTATTGCCAGAATTCAACGTTGTGCAGCAGCTCGCTCATGGGTATGACTACTCGTGGTGTCCGTTATCGTTATGGGCGCGGATCTGAGGCCGAGCGGTTTCACGCATCATCTTTGCCGGCCCGGATGCTGTCAATGACAGCCGCGCAGCGACCGGCGGTCACCAGGATCATTGCCAGCCCATCGTCCGCCCTCAGTCCCCCTGGCCCGGGGCATCCGCCGGGCGGAGACGGGCCCGCTGCAGCCGGTTCGAAACGCCTTCGATCAACGATAACAGCACCGGCACCACCAACAGGATCAGGAACGTACCCACGGCCAGACCAAAAGCGATGCTGACGGCCATGGGGATCAGGAACTGTGCCTGTAGCGAGGTCTCGAATAGCAGGGGGAGCAGGCCACTGATCGTCGTCAGCGAGGTGAGCAGAACCGCGCGAAGACGTTGGCAAGCCGCTTCCACCAGGGCTTCCCGGATCGCCATGCCGCCCTCGCGCAGCTCCTTATAGAAGGTGACCAGGATAATCGAGTCGTTGATCACGATTCCCGACAGGCCGAACATGCCGAACAGCGACAGTATGGTGAGATCGATGCCCAGCAGCAGGTGGCCCAAAATGGCACCGCACAGGCCGAACGGAATGGCGATCATCACGGCCAGAGGCCAACTGTAGGCGCCGAATACCCAAGCGAGAATGATGTAGATCAGCGCCAGGCCGATCAGGGCGCCGGCCATCATATCCTGCCCGGTTTCCCGCTGTTCCTCCGCCTTGCCCTCGAAGCGGGTATTCACGCCGAAGGTGCTTTGCAGATTGCTAATCACATCCTGTTGCAAGTCGGCAACCACCTGGTTGGCATTGGTGACGGTGGTGTCCACGTCGGCGGTGACGTGCACACCCAGTTGGCCGTCGGTGTGGCGCAGCAACGACAGACCGCGTCTGGATTCCAGGTTGATTACATTGGCCAGGGGCGTGGTGTTGCCGCTGGGTGTCACGATGGGCAAGGTATCCAGGGTGCGCTGCAGGTTGCGCTCTGCTTCGGGCAGCATGATGCGCACTTCGACCTCGTCGTGGGCATCGTAGAACACTTGCAGCAGCTGGCCATCTAGCGCCGCGCGCATCTGGCGCCCCACGTCGTCGATGGTCAGGCCGAGGGACTGGGCCAGCGGTGTTAGAGAGAAGATGTATTGCTGCTTGCCATAGGGCAGGTCGTCGAGAATATCGGTCACGCCCTCGTAACTGCGCAGGGATTCCTTCAGGGATTCGGCGGCTTGTTTGAGCGTGCCGGCCTCGGCGCCGGAAATGAAAATATCCAGTGGCTTGCCCGGTGGACCGCCCTGGGGACTGGTAATCGACAGCTGTTCCACACCTGCCAGTTGCGGCAGGGCGTCGCGCCAGGCCGCGATAAACGCCGGGTTGCGCACCGTGCGGGCGTCCGGCGTCACCAGTTCTACCGACACCATGGCGTATTGTTCGCCCCGCTCGATAGAGACGCCACCATCGAAAGAGGCCCGGTTCAATTGGAGGACCGCCATCTTGACCAGCTCGCTATCGTCTTTTAGTGCGCTGCTGGTCTGCCATAGTGCATTTTCCATCACTCGCCCATAAGCCTTGACGTCCGACGGCGGCGTGCCGGCCGCGAATTTCACCGCGGCAACGATGCGCGAAGATTCCGGCGTTGGAAAGAAGGTGAAGCGCACGTGGCCGGACATGACGATCGCCAGGCTGACGACCAGAGCGCAGCCGGTCGCTACGATCACCGTACCCCGGTTGTCCAGGCTCCATTCGGCCATAGGCCGGAACCAATGGTCGCGAAAGCGGTTGAACCCCCGGTCGAGTTTCTGGCGCAAGGGGCTTTCTTCGCGATGATGGTGTTTGTGGAACGAAGCCCGCAGGTGGCCCGGCAGAATCAGGAAACTTTCGATTAGCGAGGCGATGATCACGCAGATCACCACGAACGGTATATCCCGCAGGATCTGCCCGATGATTCCGCTCACCAGCATCAGCGGCAGGAAGGCGGCGATGGTGGTGAGCGAGGAACTCATCACCGGTACCAGCATGCGCCGGGCCCCGCCTTCTGCCGCCTGCAACGAGCGCTCGCCTCGCTGGTAGTGGGTCATGGCGTCCTCTGCGACCACGATGGCATCGTCGACAATAATACCCAAGGCCATAATCAGCGCGAACAGGCTCACCATGTTGATGCTGCCGCCGTTAAACCACAGGATCGCCAGTGTTCCCATAAAGGAGATAGGAATGCCTGCGGCGACCCAAAAGGCGATGCGGCCGTTGAGGAACACGAACAGGATGCCGACCACCAGGATCAAGCCGCCAATCCCATTCTTGAGCAGCAAGTTAATGCGGTCGACGATCAGCTCGTACTGCTCGTCGAAGACGATGAGCTGGATGTTCTTGGGCAGGGTGGGGCGCGTGTCTTCCAGCCAGCCCTGCATAATCTCTGCCGATTTCAGCGCATCGCTGGTTTCGGCCCGCTGCAGTTGCATCAGTACCGCCGGCTGGCCCCGGTAGAAGACTTCAACCGCATTGTCCTTGGGCTGCAGTGAGATCTCGGCGACGTCGCCCAGGGTCAGGCGGCGTCCGTCGGCGGTCGTCATGATCGCCATGTTGGCGAACTGGCTGGCGGTGCGGCCTTTTTCCAGGCTGCGGATTTCCCGGGCGGACTCCTCGTCGCCCACGGTACCGGCGGGAATATCCTGACTTTGGCCGACAATGCGCTGCCCCAGTTGCGGCAGTGACATCCCCAGGTTGGCAATGTTCTCGCTGTCCACCTCGATGGCGATTTCCCGCTCCGGCAGGCCGGTCAGCTCCACCTTGGCCACGCCCCGGCCTAGGAGCGCGTCTTCAAAGCGGTAGGCCATGGGGCGCAAGGCCTCCAGCCGTGCCTGACCGGTGAGGATCACGGTAGCTATCGGCTCGTTGCGGATGTATTTGCTGATCTCGGGGCGTTCGGCGTCGCTGGGCAGGTTGCGGACCAGACCGACGTGTTCGTTGACCTGGTCCAGGGCAATGCCCATGTCCGTGCCTTCCTCGTACTCGATCACGATATTGCCGTAACCCAGTGTCGAGGTGGACTTCATCTCCTTCACGTTGTCGAGATTGCGCAGTTCCTGCTCCAGCGGGGTGGTGATCGACCGCGCCACGTCCTCGGCGCTGGCACCCGGCCAGACCACAGTTACGGTGATGAAGTCGGTCGCGAAATTGGGCAGGAACTGGCGATTGAGCCCGGTAAGCGCATAGATGCCGGCCATCAGCATGATCAGCATCAGTAAGTTGGCGGCAACCCGGTGCTGGGCGAACCGGCCGAGAATATCGTTGCGATGCTGGCCGGGGCTGTCAGCCATGGTCGGACTCCGGGTTCGTCACCGTGACCTTGAGACCGCTGATTGCATTGGGCAACTGGGTGGTGAGAATGCGGTCGCCAGTCTTCAGTGCCTTGGCGCGTACGAGCAGGCGCTGCCCATGCTCACCGAAGCGGTCACCCACCACGGTGACCTGTAGAGCCTCCAGGCGGCCGTCGGCAATACGGAACAGGGTCTGTTCGTCGTAGAGCGCGGAGACGGGTACCGAGAACAGGTTCGACTGAGCGGGTAGCTCCAGAGTGATATCCAGTGTGCGATTCAGGGCGGCGGGCGGTGTGTCGTCGGTAAACCGGAATAGTCCATCGACACCGCCCGCGCCTGGATTGACTTGACCGGAAAGACGGGCGAGTTGGAGCCGGTAGGTCTGGTCATCGACCAGTGTGGTCGCGGTAATCACCGCTTCGTCCGCCAGTGCTTGCTGGACCACGCCAATACGCTGCATGGGGATCTGGGCGCGGACTTCGAGGTTGCCGGTGGCGTAGAGACTGGCCAGCACTTCGCCGGGCCGCACGCGCTCGCCAGGGCTGGCCTGGAGATCGGTTACCACTCCGGCAAACGGGGCGCGAATTTCCGTGCGCTGTAAATCGAGGCGGGCTTGCTCTTGCAGCGCCTGAGCGCGCGCGAGCCGCGCCTTGAGGGATTGCAGGCGGCTCTCGTGATTGGCCACCGCCAGCTCCCGATTAACCAGAGAGATCTCCGCGGCCTGTAATGACTGCCGTGCCTGATCGATGCGGGCCTGACTGTTGAGATTTGAGGCTTCCAGGCGTCGCTCGCGGTCCAGGGCTCGCTCAGCCAGGGCCACCAGGGATTTCTCCCGTTCGAGCAGGCGCCGGTCGGCTTCGAATTGGTTCTGTTCCTGACGGATCTGGCTCTGCAGCTCATCGACGTCCGCCTGGCGCTGGTCGAGCAGCAGCTTCACTTCGGTGTCGTCCAGTTCGACGATCACCTCGCCCTCGGCTACCGTATGGCCTTCAAGGACAGGCAGGGCGGCGACGTCTGCGGTGACGGCGGCGCTCAAGGTGGATTGGTAGGGGGTTTCGATCCGGCCTAGCAAGCGTAGTTGCGGCGCCCGGGCAGTCGATTCAACGACCGTCGTCTGGATTGGCCAGGTCTTTTCTTCCGCCGTGGATTCGGGCGGTGCGGGTTTCCTCATAAACAGCACCGCCACAACCGCAACGGCAAGGATAATGAGGATGATAGGCAACAGACGGCGCCTGATGCGCGTTGAACGGCTGGAATCTCGCACGACCGGTACTCTCTGGAACGGTTATCGTTATAGGGATGTCTGTCGGAAACTGATTTTATCCAGCCTGGCCGTCGCCCCAAAGCCAATGGCAAACGGCCAGGGCGGCGACTGGCGCCGTTTCGGTTCGGAGCACGCGAGGCCCCAGCGCGGCGGGCAGGAAACCCACCTCTTCGGCGGCCTGGATTTCTTCGTCACTCAGCCCGCCTTCCGGTCCGACCAGTAATGCCAGTGTCTCAGGCTTGGCCAGTCCGGCCAGCGACTGCGCGGTGCGATGATGCAGCACTAGTCTAAGGTCTGTGGCCTCGGTCGCTGCGAACCAGTCGGCAAGTGTGGACACGGGTTCGATAGCCGGCACACGCGCCCGCCCGCATTGCTCGGCGGCACTGATCGCCACCTGCTGCCAGTGGCGCAGGCGCTTGTCTTCACGATCGCCCTTGAGTTTCACCTCGCAACGCTCGCTGACCAGTGGTGTGATGCGGTCAACGCCCATTTCCACACTCTTCTGAATCGCATAATCCATGCGATCCCCCCGGGACACCACCTGACCCAGATGGACTTGCAAGGGCGATTCGCTGACGTTGGCAACCGGTTTGCCGAGGCGCACCTGCACGCGCTTCTTGCTGACGTCGGTCAGGGTTGCAGGATAGTCGTGGCCGTCGCCATTGAACAGTTCAATTTGCTGCCCGGTTTGCATACGCAACACCCGGCCCACGTGGTTGGCGGCCTGGTCTTCGAGGTCGACTTCGCTGCCGGCGGCCAGGGCCACCGGAGAGTAGATTCGGGGGATGCGCATTGGGGAACCTCTGATTCCTTAGTCCCTGACCGCGATTTCGATACCTTCGGTAGCCACCTGGGCCAGATGCTTGATCTGCTCCTCGGTGATCACGTACGGCGGCATGAAGTAGACCACGTTGCCGAGCGGACGCAGCAGGGCCTGGCGCGTCAGCGAGTGGCGGTAGACCTTGATGCCGCGGCGCTCTTGCCAAGGAAACGGTGTTTTGCTGGCTTTGTTTTTAACCATTTCGATGGCCAGGGTCATGCCATGCTGGCGAATATCGCCCACATGCGGGTGATCTGAAAGGTGGGCGACGGACTCGCTCATGCATTGGGCCAGGCGCTTGTTGTTCTCGATGACGTTGTCGTCGCGGAAGATATCCAGTGTCGCCAGGGCTACGGCACAGCCAATCGGGTTGCCGGTGTAGCTGTGGGAATGCAGGAAGGCGCGCATGGTTTCGTAGTCGTCGTAGAAGGCGTCGTAAACCGTATCGGTGGTGAGCACGACGGACAGGGGCAGGTAACCGGCGGTCAGGCCCTTGGACAGGCACATGAAGTCGGGCGTAATGCCTGCCTGCTCACAGGCGAACATTGTCCCGGTGCGGCCAAAGCCGACGGCGATTTCGTCGGCGATCAGATGTACGCCGTATTTGTCGCAGGCTTCGCGCAGTTTCTTGTGGTAGATCGCGTGATGCATGCGCATGTTACCGGCGCACTGGATCAGCGGTTCGACCACCACGGCGCAGATTTCGTCGTGGCGCTCAGCAAGAATCTTCTCCATCCCCTCGAACTGGCGCAACGCGTAATCTTCCCAGCTTTCGCCCGCTTCGCGGTTGAACGCATCCGGCGACGGCGCGGTGATCACCTGCATCAGCAGCGGCTCGTAGGTGTCCTTATAGAGGGAGACGTCGCCCAGCGCGAGGGCGCCGAGGGTTTCACCGTGATAGCTGTTGCCCAGGTTGACGAAGTTCTTCTTGGCCGGTTGGCCCTGGTTGCGCCAGTAGTGATAGCTCATCTTGAGGGCGGCTTCGATGGCCGACGACCCGTTGTCCGCATAGAAGCACTTGTTGAGGCCGTCCGGGGTGACGTCGATCAGCCGCTCGGACAAGTTGACCACCGGCTCGTGGCTGAAGCCGGCGAGGATGACGTGCTCAAGCTGCTCGGTCTGCTCGCGGATCGCGGCATTGATGCGCGGATTGGCGTGGCCGAACAGGTTCACCCACCAGGAACTGACCGCGTCGATATAGCGATTTTGTTCGAAATCTTCCAGCCACACCCCTTCGCCACGCTTGATAGGAATCAGCGGCAGGGATTCGTGATCTTTCATCTGGGTGCAAGGGTGCCAGACAGATTTAAGGTCGCGTTTGACCAGGTCAGCATTGCGCATGAATGTCTCCTCTTGGGCCGCAAGGGTTCAGGCGGCGCCGGTTTTATTGTGCGGCGGTCGGGGCGGCTCTTTGGATCGCAATGATACTGGTCCCGGTGCCTCCTGTACCAGTCACCGGCCCCTGACTTTTTTGCCTTGCCGCCGAGGAGACGCGGCCAATGCGCCGAGCCGTTGAGTTGGCGGATCATGGCGGGCATAACAAGACAGGAGACACGGCATGAAGTTTGATGTTGTCCACCCGTACGATGTCAGCCTGGACAAGCTATTGGCTACCTTTTTCGACAGGCAGCATATCTATGCCAAGAACGACCGGCTTGGACATCGCAATGTCCAGGTCCTGGAACTCACGCGCGACGACGCCGCCGGAAAGTTGGTGGTAGAGCGGGAAATGACGACCTCGGTCAAGGTGCCTGCCACGCTCACCAGCTTTCACCGGCCGTGGAATTCAGTGCGTCAGGAAGAGCATTGGTTCCGTAAGGACGATTCGGAATGGCACTGCGAGTTCCGGGTGCGGATCGACGGTGTGCCGGCGAAGATAAAGGGCAACATGCAGCTGAAGTCTGCCGGGACTGCCTGTACCAATCGTGTGTCGCTCGACGTGCGTTGCGATATTCCGCTATTGGGCAAGAAGATTGCTCAGTTTTTGGTCGATGACTCGCGGTACAAGATGGAACAGGAATACGACGCGACGCGTGGGTTGCTTTGACGCCCCGGTAACCTTCCGGAAAATGAAAGGGGAGCCCGTTTGGCTCCCCTTTTCGTCCCCAACCAACCGTCAGTGCTTCAAAACCCGAGACAGGAAAGACTGGGTCCGTTCGTTCTGCGGGTTGTCGAACACATCCGCCGGCTTGCCCTCCTCGACAATCTGGCCACCGTGAATGTAGATCACCCGGTCCGCCACTTCCCGGGCGAAGCCCATTTCGTGGGTGACCACCATCATGGTCATGCCTTCCTTTGCCAGTTCCCGCATGACGTCGAGCACTTCGCCGATCATCTCCGGGTCCAGGGCCGAGGTGGGTTCGTCGAACAGCATCAAGCGCGGCTCCATGGCCAACGCCCGGGCGATAGCCACCCGCTGCTGCTGGCCGCCGGAGAGCTGGGATGGATACTTCTCGGCCTGATTGGCGATGCCCACCCGCTCCAGTAGCTTCATGGCAATGTCGGTAGCCTGTGATTTGTCGGCGCTTTTCACCTTTCGCGGCGCCAGCATGATGTTCTCCTTCACCGTGAGGTGGGGGAACAGATTGAACTGCTGGAACACCATGCCCACTTCTTTGCGGATTTCCGTCAGGGCTTTTTGGTTGCCACCCTTGGGCGCCAGTGTCTGACTGTCGACGCTCAGTTCGCCGGATTCATATTCCTCCAGGCCGTTCACGCAGCGGATGAGCGTGGATTTTCCCGAGCCACTGGCCCCAATCACGACCACGACTTCGCCAGAGTCCACGGAGAGGTCGATGTCCTTGAGGACGTGGTGCTCGCCGAAATACTTGTTCAGGCGCTGCATGCGCACGATCTTGTCCATTATCAGCCTCCGTCAGGTCGATGCCAGTCCGCGCCGTTCCATCAGACGCAGCAGGAAAGACAGGGTCAGGGTGATGGCGAGATACATGATGGCCACCATGAAGTAGACCTCAAACGCCGTGAAGGTGGTGGCGATGTAAATTTGGCCCTGACGGACCAGTTCGCCCACGCCGATGACGGAGAACAGCGAGGTGTCCTTGATGCTGACGATGGCCTGGTTGCCGAGCGGCGGGATCATGCGGCGTAGCGCCTGGGGCCAGATGACGGACTTGAAGGTCTGGGAGCGTGACAGCCCCAGGGACAAGCCGGCCTCGGTCTGGCCTTTGTCGATGGACTGCACACCGCCGCGCACGACCTCGGAGATATAGGCGCCGGAGTTGAGGGCGATGGCCGCGATACCTGCGGTCAAAGCGTCGATCGGTCCGCCCACGAGATCGGGCAGGCCATAGAAAATGAACAGGACCTGGACCAGGATCGGGGTGCCGCGAAAGATCTCGATGTAGGCCGTCGCAGGCCAGCGCAGCAGGCGGTTACGGTTGATGCTCAGCAGCCCCATGACGATACCGATCAAGAAACCGATGAACAGGCCGCCGAACGAGATCAACAGGGTGTAGGGAATACCTTTAAGCAGGTAGGGCACGGACTCGATCGCCGCGCCCCAGTCAAACTGAAAGCCGGATTCCACGTGTCAGTTCTCCAATTGGAAGGGATCGATGACGCAGGTCTCCAACGGAGAGCCTGCATCATCGAACAAGGATTTACTGGTCTTCCGGCATCTTGCCGAACCACTTCTCGTAGATGTCCTTATAGGTGCCATCTTCTTTCATGGAAGCCAGGGCCTTGTTGACGTCTTCCAGCTGCTCGCTGCCACTCTTCAGGGCAATGCCGTACTGCTGGCCTTCGTACAGTGGGCCTACGGTTTCTACGCGGCCTTCACCCTTGGTGCGGGCAAAGTAGCCGACGTTCGGGGCGTCGTAGAATACGGCGTCGACGCTGCCGGACATCAGGGCCATGTACATGTCAGCGCTGCCAGGGTAGGGCGTCACGCCTTCATTTTCGTCGAGGTTCTTGGTGAGGTAGTCGTAGCTGGTAGAGCCGATCTTGGTGCCGATTTTCTTGCCCTCGAGGTCATCGAACTCCTTGATCTCCTCGTTGTCGGCGCGGACCATCAGGCGCAGACCGGAGTCATAATACGGATCGGAGAAGTCGACGATTTTCTCGCGCTCTTCGGTGATGGTAATGCCGGCGAGGGCGATATCGACGTTGCCGGTCTGCAGGGCCGGGATAATACCGTTGAAGTCCATGGTATTGAGGTCGTAGTCGAAGCCGGCGCGCTTGGCGACTTCGGCGAGGATGTCCATATCGAATCCGACCATTTCGCCCGATTCCTGGTCCATCATTTCAAACGGAACAAAGCTGGGGTCGGTGACGGCCCGCAGGGTCTCTGCGCTGGCCATAGTGGAGCCCACGGTAAGGGCGAGCGTTGCACTTACGGTCTTCAGCCATTTGCTGCTCATATAACCTCCTGGTTTCTTTTTTTAGTCGTCCGATTTCTGCTTGTGGCAGTTTTGCTTGTGACTGTTCGTCGATAGCACAGGCACTACGGTTGCAGTTTTTCGTAATGCCATAACCGAACTAGTTTAGACCATGGCGTTAAATAGGGCCGGAAGTCAATTTTGACGACTTGGCTAGAGGTCTAATTGACCTCGCTGGAAGGAGTTTTAAAACAGTAGGTATGACAACGATTTAGAATTTTAGCTCGAGTCCGAGGCGGCAGGGACTTGTCGCTTACACCATTTTGGATGGCCGTCCGTGGCCAGCCAAAACGGACAGGGGGCGTCCATGCCCCCTTTTTCAGCGACAAGTCCCTACCGCCTCGGTTTGGCCAAAACGGTTTGTGGGCTCAGAACGCAATCTTGTCCCGATTGGCCAAGCCCAGGTTGTTCCAGATGTTGAGGCTGGCGTTGGCCTGGTTGAGGGTGTAAAAGTGCAGGCCCGGCGCGCCGGCGGCAAGCAGCTTCTCGCACATGGTGGTGATCATTTCCTCGCCGAATTTGCGGATGCTGTCGCTGTCGTCGCCGTAGGCATCGAGTTGCTTGCGGATCCAGCGGGGGATTTCGGCGCCGCACATGTCGGAGAAACGCACCAGGCTGGAATAGTTCACGATGGGCATGATGCCCGGAACCACCGGAATGGTGATGCCCATGGTCTCCAGCCGGTCGATGAAGTAGAAATAGCTGTCGGCGTTGAAGAAGTACTGGGTGATGGCGCTGTTGGCGCCGGCTTCGATCTTGCGGGCGAAATTCTCCAGGTCATCCTCGGCGGTGCGCGCCTGGGGGTGAAATTCCGGATAGGCCGCCACTTCGATGTTGAAGGTATCGCCGGAGTGCTCACGGATGAAGCTCACCAGTTCATTGGCATAGCGTAGCTCGCCGGCCGCGCCCATCCCGGAGGGCAGGTCGCCGCGCAGGGCAACGATGCGGTTGATGCCGTTTTCCTTATACAGGTCCAGCAGCTCGGCGATGCTCTCGCGGGTGCCGCCGACACAGGAAAGGTGCGGGGCGGTCGAGATCCCCTGCTGATGCAGGCTCAATACCGTGTCGATGGTGCGGTCGCGGGTTGAGCCACCGGCACCGAAGGTGACCGAGAAAAAGTCCGGGTTCACAGCGGCGAGCTTGTCGCGCACGCCCTGCAGTTTTTCCTTGCCCTGGTCGGTCTTGGGCGGGAAAAACTCGAAGCTGAAACGACGCTTGAATTGTTTCTGGGTTTCCATGGTCTGGCTCTGTTGCTATCGGCGCCCGTGTATACGAGCACCGCGCGTCATAAATCGGGCGGCTGGTCTTCCCGCCCCGCTGGTTTGTAGCGCTATCAACATAAGCACGGAAGCACAGTAGGTTGGGTTGACGAAGGAAGCCCAACATCGTAACCGGAGGTCGGAATGTTGGGCTTCGCAAGCTCAGCCCAACCTACCATTCCCCGCAGCTTGCAGGGGGAATGTGTGTGCCGAGGTTGAAAGCATCGGGTTATCAGTATTTGTAGCTGTCCGGCTTGTAAGGGCCTTCGACCGCAACGCCGATGTACTTGGCCTGATCCGGGGTCAGCGTCGTGATGGTGCCACCGAAGCCTTCGACCATCGCCCGGGCGACTTCCTCGTCCAGGTGCTTGGGCAGGACGTGAACGTAAATGCCCTTTTCCCGAGCTTCGACAGGCAGATCGGCAAAGCGACGCTCGAACAGATGCATCTGTGCCAGCACCTGGTTGGCGAAAGAGCCGTCCATGATCCGCGATGGGTGACCGGTGGCGTTGCCCAGGTTCACCAGACGGCCCTCGGACAATAGAAGCAGGTAGTCGCCGGCAGCCTTGTCACGATGGATCAGGTGCACCTGCGGTTTGACCTCTTCCCATTCCCAATGCTTGCGCATGTAGGCGGTGTCGATTTCGTTGTCGAAGTGGCCAATGTTGCAGACCACCGCGCCGGCCTTCAGGGCCTTGAGCATGTTGGAATCGCACACATTGACGTTGCCGGTGGTCGTGACCAGCAGGTCGGTGTTGCCCAGCAGCTCGGCATTGACGCCGGCTTCGGTCCCGGTGTTAACGCCGTCGACGAACGGAGAGACGACTTCGTAACCGTCCATGCAGGCTTGCATCGCGCAGATCGGGTCGGCTTCGGTGACCTTCACGATCATGCCTTCCTGACGCAGGGAGGCGGCGGAGCCTTTGCCCACATCGCCGTAACCGATGACCAGCGCTTTCTTGCCGGACATCAGGTGGTCGGTGGCGCGTTTGATGGCGTCGTTGAGGCTGTGACGGCAACCGTACTTGTTGTCGTTCTTGGACTTGGTGATGGAGTCGTTGACGTTGATTGCCGGCACCTTGAGAGTGCCTTCACGCATCATTTCCTGCAGACGATGGACCCCGGTGGTGGTTTCTTCGGTGATGCCGTGGCACTTGTTGAGGATCTCCGGAAACGTGTCGTGAAGCAGCGCGGTCAGGTCGCCGCCGTCGTCCAGCACCATGTTCGGCTCCCAGCCTTCCACGTCGGCGCCGACGGTGCGCTCCAGGCACCATTCGTACTCTTCCTCGGTTTCACCCTTCCAGGCGAACACCGGGATGCCCTTGGCCGCAATGGCCGCCGCGGCATGATCCTGGGTGGAGAAGATGTTGCACGATGACCAACGCACGTCGGCGCCCAGCTCGATCAGGGTTTCGATCAGCACGGCGGTCTGGATGGTCATGTGGATACAGCCCATGATCTGCGCGCCTTTTAGCGGCTGCTCACCCTTGTACTTGTTGCGCAGGGCCATCAGTGCCGGCATTTCGCTCTCGGCGATCATGATTTCCTTGCGCCCCCAATCTGCCAAGGAGATATCGCGAACCTTGAAGTCTTCGTTGGTGTTCAGTTGTTCAGCCGGTGTGCTCATGTTCTGTGCTCCTGGATCTGTTGGTCGCCGCCGCGGAATGGCGGAGACGTAAAAATTCTGTGTTTATGCTCCCCTCGCCCCTGGCGGGAGAGGGGCTTTAGCCGTTAAGCCCCTGCTGCATCCTTAAGCGCAGCCGCCTTGTCGGTCTTCTCCCACGGGAACGCGGTGAAAGACTCGTTGCCAACGGTCATCTCGAACGGTTCGCGGCCAAAGTGGCCGTAGGCTGCGGTGGCGCGGTACATCGGGTGCAGCAGGTCGAGCATTCGGGTGATGGCGTAGGGACGCAGATCGAAGTTCTTGCGCACCAGGGCGATGATTTTATCGTCGGCGATCTTGCCGGTACCGAACGTGTTGATGGAGATGGAGGTGGGCTCGGCCACGCCAATGGCGTAGGACACCTGGATCTCGCACTTGTCCGCCAGGCCGGCGGCCACGATGTTCTTGGCCACGTAGCGACCGGCGTACGCGGCGGAACGATCCACCTTGGACGGGTCCTTGCCGGAGAAGGCGCCGCCACCGTGACGGGCCATGCCGCCGTAGGTGTCGACGATGATCTTACGGCCCGTCAGGCCGCAGTCGCCCACCGGGCCGCCGATGACGAATTTGCCGGTCGGGTTGATGTGGAACTTGGTGTCTTTGGTCAGCAGTTCCTCGGGGATCACGTGCTTGACGATCAGCTCCATCACCGCTTCTTTCAGGTCTTCCTGGCTGACGCTGGGGTCGTGCTGGGTGGACAGTACAACTGCATCGATACCACTCACGCGGCCGTTTTCGTAGCGGCAGGTCACCTGGCTCTTGGCATCCGGGCGCAGCCACGGCAGCAAGCCGTTCTTGCGTGCTTCGGCCTGGCGCTCCACCAGACGGTGGGCATAGCAGATCGGTGCTGGCATCAGCACGTCCGTTTCGTTGCTGGCATAACCGAACATCAGGCCCTGGTCACCGGCGCCCTGGTCTTCCGGCTTCGTCCGGTCTACACCCTGGGCGATGTCCACGGACTGCTTGCCGATGATGTTGATGATGCCGCAGGTATCGCCATCGAAACCCACGTCGGAGGAGGTATAGCCGATGTCCTTGATCACCGAGCGCACCAGATCTTCCAGGTCGACCCACGCCGAGGTGGTGACTTCGCCGCCGATGATGGCCACGCCGGTCTTGACCAGGGTTTCGCAGGCCACGCGGGCATTGGGGTCTTCAGTCAGGATGGCGTCGAGGACGGCATCGGAGATCTGATCGGCCAGTTTGTCCGGATGGCCTTCGGAAACAGACTCGGACGTGAAGATGTTGTAGTCAGACATGTATCGGAATTCCTTATGTGTTCCGGCGACGGATGTGGCGATGTCGCGCCCGGTTAATGGTTCAGCGTTGGCTGTGGGTGTGTTTGGGGGTTCTTTTGAGCGTTAAATGGCTTCCAGAACTCCCGTACCTGAATCTGGAAGCCATTACGTAAACCAATAAAAAGCGTCTCACCGGTGGCGAGGCCCGCATCCTGGGCCCAGGCTGACAATTCTTCCGGCTCGAAGCCGAGCCAGAGGTCGCCGCAGTTGGCCTTGACCCAATTCTGGTCGTGGCTGCAAAGGTCGCTGATCACCAGCACACCGCCGTCTTTCAACAGAGCGGCTGCATCCACAAAAATATCCGCCGGGCTGGGCACGTGGTGCATCACCATGTTGGCCACGATCAGATCGAACGTGTCGCCCCGGCTCAGCAAGGTATCCGTCTCGCCCGCTATCAGTTCGATATTGCTTAGACCCTCGTCTTCGCAGCGGCTTTTCGCTCGGCGCAGCATGTCGTCGGAGTTGTCTACCGCAACCACTCGGTGGGCCAGTTGCGACAGCGCCGGCAGAAAGCCGCCTTCACCGGGTCCGACTTCCAGCACGTGGTCGAAGTGGCCGTCGACACGAGAACGAATCAGCTGGGCCACGGGGTCGGCATAGCGCTCGAACTCGGCAATCAGTTCCTGGTGCTCGCGAAATTCGTCCACGTAGCGGGCGAAGAACGCCTTGGACTGTTCTGACCGCTGGTGGCGAATCGCATCGATGGCCGCCGCCCGGTGCGGTTGTAACGGCGCCTGATCGATGGTCGCAAACAACTGCTGAAGCGCCTGGCTTTCCAGCGAGTCTTCCGCCGGTTGTAACGGGCGGCGATAAAAGATGGCATTGCCTTCCCGCTGCGGCTCCAACAGCCCGGCCTTGCTCAGCACTTTCAGGTGGTGGCTCATGCCCGACTGGCGCATCTCGAAAATCTGGCTCAACTCCAGCACGCCGAACGTATCCCGCTGCAGAACGCGCAGGATTTCCAGCCGCAACGGATCGCCGCTCGCCTTATAGACGGCGGCCAAGGAGTCCAGTGCGCTGGAGGGGGTCGGAACTTCGGCTAGGTTGTTCATAAAGGCGAAGTGTAGGGAGCTGAAGTATGACGGTCAATAACAATATCAAAAAACTTTGATATAGGTTTGCATGGCTTTGCTCGCGACGGCTTCTTGCTATCCCACTCGTTATTAAAGGGTGCTGAATTTCCAGCGGGTGTTTGCCAAAGGCACTGAAGTCAAAGGGCTTATTCTTCACGCAGCTTCTCGCGAGGCTTGCCAGCTACGGAATTTCCGGTACCGGCAGCTATACGCATTTGCTCACAGCCTCCCTAATCGGCGAAAATATGCGCCTTCTCGATTCCTGGCTGTGTTGGCGAACCGGTCGCGTGGTTCGTTTGCGCTTTATTTCAAGCCGTTGTACATCTCTGGAGATTACTGATGCCGTCCCGTAAAGACCTTGCCAATGCCATTCGCGCGCTCAGCATGGATGCGGTCCAAAAGGCTAATTCCGGCCATCCCGGCGCACCGATGGGTATGGCGGACATCGCCGAAGTGCTCTGGAACGATTATCTGAGCCACAATCCGGCGGATACGACGTGGCCCAACCGGGATCGATTCATCCTGTCCAACGGCCACGGCTCCATGCTGCAGTACTCCCTGCTGCACCTGAGCGGCTATGACGTTTCCCTCGACGACATCAAGAATTTCCGTCAGCTCCATAGCAAGACGCCGGGTCACCCGGAGTATGGTTATACGCCGGGTGTTGAGACCACCACCGGACCGCTGGGCCAGGGCATCGCCAACGCCGTGGGCTTCGCTATCGCCGAGAAGGCCCTGGGCGCGCAATTCAACCGTGACGGCCACAATATCGTCGACCATTACACCTATGCCTTCCTGGGCGACGGCTGCCTCATGGAAGGTATCTCCCATGAGGTCTGTTCCCTGGCCGGCACCCTGGGTCTGGGCAAGCTGATCTTTTTCTACGACGACAACGGCATCTCCATCGACGGGGAGGTGGACGGCTGGTTCACCGACGATACGCCCAAACGATTCGAATCCTACGGCTGGCACGTGGTCGCCGATGTTGACGGCCATAATGACGAAGAAATCCGTCGTGCCATCGACGCAGGCCGGGCCAACACTGACCAGCCCACGCTGATCTGCTGCAAGACCATCATCGGTTTCGGCGCGCCTAACAAGCAGGGCACCGAGAGCTGCCACGGTTCCGCGCTGGGTGAGGCTGAAATTATTGCCGCCCGAGAGAACCTGGGTTGGAACTACGGCGATTTCGAAGTGCCGGACGAGATCTACAACGCCTGGGACGCCCGGGAGAAAGGTGCGGCGGCGCAGAAGAGTTGGAACGAAGCCTTCGCGGCCTACAAGAGCGCGCACCCTGAATTGGCCGCTGAGTTCGAGCGTCGCATGAAGGGCGATCTGCCGGTGGACTTCTCGGAAAAGGCCGACGCCTACATCCGCGAATGCCAGGAAAAAGGCGAAACCGTGGCCAGCCGCAAGGCGTCCCAGAACACCCTGAACGCCTACGGGCCGATGCTGCCGGAACTGCTTGGCGGTTCTGCCGACCTGGCCGGTTCGAACCTGACTATCTGGGATGGCAGCAAGGGTGTTAACAAGGATGACGCCAGCGGCAACTACATCTATTACGGTGTGCGTGAATTCGGCATGGCGGCCATCATGAACGGGATCGCTCTGCACGGCGGCTTTACGCCCTATGGCGCCACCTTCCTGATCTTCATGGAATATTGCCGCAATGCGGTGCGTATGTCGGCATTGATGAAGCTGCGCTCGATCTTCGTCTTTACCCACGACTCCATCGGTTTGGGCGAAGATGGCCCCACTCACCAGCCTATCGAGCAGCTCACCGCGCTACGCACCACACCGAACATGCACGTGTGGCGGCCCGCCGATGCGGTGGAATCCGCCATCGCCTGGAAGAGCGCGCTGGAGCGTGCCGACGGCCCCAGCGCTTTGGTCTTTTCCCGGCAGGGTCTACCGCACCAGGATCGCACCGACGATCAACTCAAGGATGCGGCCAAGGGCGGCTACATTTTGTCCGATGACGAGGGCCAGCCCGAGCTGATCCTGATCGCTACCGGATCTGAAGTGAGTCTGGCCCAAGAGGCCGCGAGTGCGCTGCGCGAGCAGGGCCGTAGCATTCGCGTGGTCTCCATGCCGTCTGCGGAAGTGTTCGAGGCCCAGAGCGCCAAGTACAAACAGCAGGTATTACCGCTGGATGTGACCAATCGCATCGCCATCGAGGCTGGTTTCGAGGATTACTGGTACAAGTATGTGGGCCTCGACGGTCGCATCATCGGCATGAGTAGCTTTGGCGAATCCGCCCCGGCGGGGGATTTGTTCAAGCTCTTTGGCTTTACGGTCGACAACGTGGTTTCTACCGCTCAGGAACTGCTCGACAATTAAGTCTAATACGGTCGCCGGTTCGGCGGCCGTTCTTTTTACTGCGGGAGATAGCTCCACGTCATGGCACATCGTCTGGCAATCAATGGCTATGGCCGTATCGGCCAGTGCGTGTTGCGTGCGCTCTATGAAAATGGCTACCGGGACGCGCTGCAGGTTGTGGCAATCAATGAATTGTCAGGCCTGGAAACCATTGCTCATCTAACCCGGTACGACTCCACCCATGGCCGTTTCCGCGGCGATGTGGACACCACCATGAGCGGCATGGTGGTCAACGGCGACGAGATCCAGGTGTTACGGGCGAGCCAGCCGGGGGAGCTGCCCTGGTCGGATCTTCAAGTGGATCTGGTGCTGGAGTGTACCGGCGCCTTCAGTGACCGCGATACCGCTCAGGAGCATCTGCGTGCCGGAGCCGGACGGGTGCTGTTTTCCCAGCCCGCCGAGCCGGATGTGGACCGCACCGTCGTGTTCGGAATCAACGAGGGCGACTTGGCTGCGGAGGATCGCATCGTGTCCAACGCGTCCTGCACGACCAATTGTGTGGTGCCGGTGATTCAGGAGCTGGATCGGGCGTTCGGCGTGGAGCAGGGGGCCATTACCACCATCCATGCGGCCATGAACGATCAGCCGGTGATCGACGCCTATCACCATCACGATCTGCGCCGCACCCGCAGCGCGCTGCACAACATCGTGCCCGTGGACACCGGCCTGGCGCGGGGTATCGAGCGGCTGCTACCCAACATGAAGGATCGCTTCAGTGCGGTGGCCATGCGCGTGCCCACGCTGAATGTTTCCGCCATTGATATGACCGTTAATGTATCTACCGCCACGGATGTTGCAACGGTCAATCGCATTATTCGTGAATGCTCCAAAGGTGCCCTCAAGGGCATCGTCGGCTACACCGACGAGCCGCTGGCCAGTGCCGATTTCAACCACGACCCCCATTCGGTCATCGTGGATGGCGGCCAGACCCGGGTCAGCGGGGGCCGGATGGTAAAAGTGCTGTGCTGGTTTGATAACGAATGGGGCTTCGCCAACCGTATGCTCGACGTCAGTCGCAGTTGGCTGTCCCGCTTTGCTGATGCCTAACGGGCGTCGATACTCACTGGCCATCGATTTTTACTATCTGACGATTTTTACTGAATAACAATTTTCACTAGCGATCGATTTTCACTGATCCTGATAACGACTTGGAAAAGGAAAATTTTCATGACCATCAAGAAGATGACCGAGCTGGATCTTGCCGGTAAGCGTGTCCTGATCCGTGAGGATCTGAACGTTCCGGTTAAGGGCGGCCAAGTGACCAGCGATGCCCGTATCCGTGCCTCCCTGCCCACCATTGAGGCGGCGCGCGATGCAGGGGCCAAGGTCATGCTAATGTCCCATCTGGGCCGCCCGGAAGAAGGCGTCTATGACGAGGCGTCTTCCATGAAGCCGGTGGCTGATCGCCTGGGTGAGATGCTGGGCCAGCCGGTGCGCCTGATCGAAAATTACCTGGACGGTGTCGAGGTGGCCGACGGCGAAGTGGTGCTTTTCGAGAACGTCCGTTTCAATAAGGGCGAGAAGAAAGATGACGAAGCGTTGTCCCGTAAGTACGCCGCTCTGTGCGATATTTACGTTATGGATGCTTTCGGCACGGCCCACCGCGCCCAAGCGTCGACCCACGGTGTCGCCCGGTTCGCCCCGGAAGCTTGCGCCGGCCCGCTGCTGGCGGCCGAGCTGGAAGCTCTGAGTAAGGCGCTGGACAATCCGGCCAAGCCGGTTGTGGCCATCGTTGGGGGCTCCAAAGTGTCCACCAAGCTGGATGTCCTCAATTCGTTGTCCCAAGTGTGCGATCAAATCATTGTGGGTGGCGGCATCGCCAATACCTTCCTGGCCGCTGCCGGGCATCCGGTGGGCAAATCGCTCTGCGAGCACGACCTGCTGGATACCGCCAAGGACATCGCCGCACGGGTTGAGATTCCGCTGCCGGTGGACGTCGTTGTGGCCCCGGAATTCGACGAGAACGCGACCGCCACCACCAAGAATATTTCGGACGTCGCTAACGACGACATGATTCTCGATGTCGGCCCGGAAACTGCAGGACAATTTGCACAGCTCCTCAAAAATGCAAAAACCATCCTGTGGAATGGTCCGGTGGGCGTCTTCGAATTTGACCAGTTTGGCAACGGCACCAAGGCCCTGGCCGACGCTATTGCCCAGAGTGATGCTTTCTCTCTCGCGGGCGGTGGCGATACTGTAGCCGCGGTCGATAAGTATGGCGTGAGTGAGAAAATATCCTACATCTCGACGGGCGGCGGCGCCTTCCTCGAGTTTGTTGAAGGCAAGACCCTGCCTGCAGTCGCGGTACTGGAAGAGCGCGGCGCTTAACATTGATTTAGAAACGTTTCACGAAGGAGAGTACCCGATGGCCCTTATTTCAATGCGCCAGCTGCTGGACCATGCCGCCGAGCATGGTTACGGCGTACCCGCATACAACGTCAACAACCTGGAACAGATGCGCGCGATCATGGAAGCCGCCGACAAGACCGATTCTCCGGTCATCGTCCAGGCCTCTGCGGGTGCACGCAAATACGCTGGCGCACCCTTTCTGCGCCATCTGATTCTGGCGGCGGTCGAAGAATTTCCGCACATTCCAGTGGTTATGCACCAGGACCACGGCACCAGCCCGTCCGTGTGCCAGCGTTCCATTCAGCTGGGTTTCAGCTCGGTCATGATGGACGGCTCCCTGGGTGAAGACGGCAAGACCCCGACCGAATACGAATACAACGTCGATGTCACCCGTCGTACCGTGGAAATGGCTCACGCCTGTGGCGTGTCAGTGGAAGGCGAACTGGGCTGCCTGGGTTCTCTGGAAACCGGTCAGGCCGGCGAGGAAGACGGCATCGGTGCGGAAGGTACCCTGGATCACAGCCAGATGCTGACCGATCCGGAAGAAGCCGCCGACTTCGTCAAGAAGACCCACGTGGACGCCCTGGCCATCGCCATCGGCACCAGCCACGGCGCCTACAAGTTCACCCGTCCGCCCACCGGCGACATCCTGGCCATCGACCAGATCAAGGCCATCCATGCCCGTATCCCGGATACCCATCTGGTCATGCACGGTTCCAGCTCCGTACCCCAGGACTGGCTGGAAATCATCAACCAGTACGGCGGCGAGATTCCGGAAACCTACGGCGTACCGGTCGAGGAAATCGTCGAGGGCATCAAGCACGGTGTGCGTAAGGTCAATATCGATACCGACCTGCGTCTGGCTTCTACTGGCGCGATCCGTCGTTTCATGGCGCAGAACCCCGCCGAATTCGATCCGCGCAAATACCTGAAGGAATCCGTCAAAGCCATGTCCGACATCTGCATGGCGCGCTACGAAGCGTTCGGCACCGCGGGCAACGCCAGCAAGATAAAGCCGGTGAACCTCGAACGTATGTTCGAGCGTTATGCCGCTGGCGAACTGGATCCGAAAGTGAAGTAAACCGCAGTATCCAGCCCCCGGAACCGTTCCGGGGGCTGTCTCTCCCGCTTTTCACCCGGTCGCTTATTTTTCCTGCCAAATCAGCCTTTGATGTTGAGCCTCTCTAGCGACTGCAACAGGTCGGTATAGCTCGCAAACCGCTTCAGATAATCCGGTGAAAGCCGCTTAAGTTCCCCGACGGCGCGACTCACCAGCCGGTGCGCGTTCATCGGGCCTGCGTTTTCAGGCGACTGTTCGATAGCCGACTGGATTCGGCGCTCCAATGTCCGCTCACTTTGGAGCGCTCGGGCACGCATCACGGCCTTGAGGGGCCGGGGTGAATAGGCGGGTGCTGTATCTGCGGGTTCGGCGCCATCGCCGGCGAACAGCTCGGCCAGTGGCGATGTGCTTTCAGCCGTTGCTGCCGGTGACTGGCCATTCAGCAGATCGGAGAGTTGGGACAAGGGCGCAAGACTGACCGGCGATGGGTGGCGGTCCGACACCCGAGGCGTGGTCCGCAGGTGTGTCCTCTCGTAATCATCCAGCGCCTGCTGCAACTTAACCCAGTGTCGGCCGTGCTGCAGGTCGCGTTCCCGGAGCCGCCGTTCCAGTGCGTCCAGGTAGCGAAATCGGACCGGATCGACAGCCTGCTGGCTGGCGTGTCTTAATCGGTCGAGCCGCTGCCGTGGGGATTCGTGAGTTGCGGTTTCAGTCGTCATTGCCGGATCGCTTGGCTTCGGATTCGGCCGGTTCCGGCCGGGGAACCGTGCTGATCTCCACTCGCCGGTTGCGGGCGCGGGACTCGGCGTCCTCATTAGGCACGACAGGATGTTGCTCGCCGAAGGCCGCGGCAAAGACGCGATCCTTTGGCAGGCCTTCATCGATCAGCGCACGGGTTACATTTAGGGCCCGCTGTGCAGAGAGCCCCCAGTTGTCGCCATAACGATTCCCGGTATGGATCGGCAGATCGTCGGTGAAACCGCTGACCATCAGCAGCTCGTTATGGTTCTTCAGGTACGTATCAAGCGGTTCAACCAGGGATTGCAGCACCTCTTCGCCGTCTTTCTGGAGCTGGTCGGAGTTCAGCCCGAATAACACATTGCCGCTGATCCCGATGCGGCCATCACGGAAGGTGACGAGACCCTTGGTCAACGGGTCTTCGAGTGCCTGCTCAAGGGCCTGGCGCTTCTGTTGTTCCGCCACCCGGCGTTCCTTTTCCGCAGCCAGGGACTGGCTTAGCTCCAGTTGGACGCCAATGACCCAGACCAGTATCAGCACCAGTATGCCAACAAGGGCGGCCATCAGGTCAGAGAAGATCGCCCAGACCGGCGTCGACTGTTGTTCGCCGTCGTTAAGCACGTCCATCAGCGGGCCTCGCTGCTGGCGGGAGACGCCGATTGCAGGGCGGCCACGGCATCGATAACGTCTTTCTGGGAGCTGACGCTCAGGTCGATCACTTCCCGGGCCTGGGCAACATAATAGGCGAGCTGTTCGTCATGGCGGCTGCTGGCATGACCCAGGGCGTGCTGCATGTCGGCCAGGGTTTGCTGAAGTTGGGTGTTCGAGGTGCTGAACAGTTCGACCGCAGTCTGGAAAGCCTCGCTGAGGGCGCCAACTTCCTGGCTGCTGCCGGTGACGTCTTCAGCCAATTTAACCAACTGCTGGCTTTGCTCCTGGACCAACGCGTTGAAGCGGCCGCTGATACCATCAAGGGTTTCACTGGCCCCGGTGATCAGTGTATCCACCGCGTCGCGCTGGCTTTCCGCCTGGGTGCGCTGGGTCTCCAATAGGCTATCCAGTTGCTGAAGGAGCCGCTGCCGTTCTTCCAAAAGTTCGTTTTCCCGCTCGCTGTTACGGGCAATTTCCGTCTGTAGTTGCCTGATGATTTCCGCCGCTGCCTTGGGGGTTTCCGACGCGGTTTCGATCAGCCGGGTCATCGGCACCTCAAGCGCTGTGCCCAACTCGGTGAGATGTCTCGCCGCAGTAGCTTCCAGCGTTTCAAGGCGGTCGTGGGTCACTTGCGCTTGATCGGCCTCTTGGGCGTGGAGGGCGCTCAGCTGTTCGCTAATAGTGCTGGTCAGACGCTCAAGGCCGGTTTTCTGGTTGCCGATCAGTATGTCCGTGTTCTCGTTGAAACGGTTCTGATAGTCCAACAGCGTCTGGCCGAGGTCCTGCAACAGCGATTCGCTGGCGGTCTGCAGACGCTCGAGGCCGCTGCGCCACTGTTCGGCACTGTGCTCGTTGGCTCTCTGGAGCTGCTCTCCTGCCGCCTTGACCTGTTCGTGGAACTGGTCCTGCTGTTCCTGCTGATGCCGTTGCATGTCGGACAGCCATTGCTGTATCAGCTCCAGCATCTGCCTCCGGCTTTGCTCGCTGCTTTCCTCAAGGGCCTGGCGGTGTTCTTCGCTCGCCTGCTGTTGGGCTTCCAGATTGTGCTGCCAGCGTTCGCCGGCCTTAATCGTGGTGGTCTGGAAGGCTTCAGCTAAGTGGCCGATTTTGCTTTCCGCAGCCGATGACCAACTCCGGTGGAGCTCCCCGGCGTCGTCACGTAGCCGTATCATGGCGTCGCTTACAATCGGTTCGATGCGTTCCGCTGCTTGGCGTGAGCTGGCGTCCAATGCGTCCTTCAGGGATTGAGCCACGGTATCCGCCAGGGTCCGGTATTGATTGCCGACGGTATCGTGAAATTCTTGCTGGTTTTGGGTCAGGGACTGCTCCAGCCGCTGACCAACGTGTTCCATTCGGTCCAACAGGGACCCCATGGTGGTGGCCAGTTCAGGTAGCGCCTTGGCCTGGGATTGCAGCGCGGTAAACGCCTGGTGACGCTGGAAGTCTGCAGACAGGTGATGCAGCTTCTGGCGAAGATTGCGGTCCAGCTTACGGGAGATTTGCAGGCGATCCCGGCGACTCAGGGTTGAGGCCAGACCCAGCATGGCCGAGGCTGCAACGCCCGCGATGGAGGTGCCGAACGCCAAGCTGAGCCCTGCAATGGGGGCGGCGAGGGCGCTCCGGATAGCGCTGAGCTCAGTGCTGCCATCCAGGGCGGAAGCGGCTCCCCCCAGGGTCACGATCATTCCGGCAAACGTGCCCAGTAGGCCCAGCATGACCAGTAAGCCGGTGAGATACGGCGTTAGTTGAGGACCCGGCAGGGCGGCATCGTAACCTTCCAGCCGCCGTTGAACCGCAAACTGGATTGGCTCTGGCAGCCCATCCAGCCAACTGCCGAGCTGGTCCTCGCGGGTGGGCGTATCGTCCAGCCGCTCTGAAAGCCGCGCCGTGGTACCGCGGAATCCGGCAAGTTCGGTGAATCCCAGGCCGAATATCAGGGCAATAAGGCCAGTGAAGGCCAGCGCCAACGGGTTTGTTCCAATAAAGCCCGCGCCGACCCAAACCACCACGGCAATGCCGATGGCAAAGGCGAGGGTGAAAAACAGTTTACTCATGGTGATGGCTAACCTCGTTGTGGAAGGCCTCCAGCAGACCCAGTACCGGCTCCAACCGGACATCCAGTTCGGCGAGCAACAGGCTCTGCGCCTCCTCGCAGTAACGGTGCAGCCAGTTGCCGGGCGCTGACCCTGAACGGGATGCGCCCCCGGGTTCAGTTTCCAGAGCCCGGAAGCGCTGTTCCAGCGTCTTGGGAACCCGGGCAAAACACTGGGCGGTGTAGCTGGCCATCGTGTGGTCAAACACCGCATCCAGCTCTGCCAGCCGGGCCAGGTTCTGTCCCTGATCTTGCATGGCCTTTCGAACCTTGTCCCGCAGTTGCCGGGTCGTGGCCGCTATCTTTCGTTGTGTGGCCAGCAACGCATGGACATAAGGTTCCGCAGTGGGGTGGTCTCCGGGGTCGACGTCCGTCCCATACGTATGAATCCGCTTAGCCAGTAGCCGCCGGTTCCTGGCAAACTCCTGCACCAGACCTTGCAGGACCGCGCTCTGCGGGATGCCCGGCTGCCGGCTGCGAAAAGCGAGCGCGTCATCCAGCTTCATGGTGTCCCCGAGTCCGAACAGACGGCTCAGCCGCTCGGCGAAACACGGCAGTGACTCTTTGCGCGCTTGTGTGCCAGCGGCAGTCAGCGACTGCAGCAATCGGGCCGGAGAAGACCCGGGATCGGCAGAAATGCCTTGGCTCATGGTTGGTCGTTCGTTGGGAAATGGCTGCGAAGAACACCCGGTAATCAGGGCGGCACTCGTGTTAAGGGGGCCTAGTTTACCGGTGCAGTGTCGGCCAATGCCAGCTTACGAAACTTCGTTTGGGCTTGGGGGCACCCTGAGGCTCACGGCTTGAACGCCATGCCTTCGAGCCGAGTCAGCGCCTGCCGGTATTCCGCGAGCAGCCGCGATGCTAGGGTATCGACCGGTACCACGTCATGGATGGTGCTGACCCCCTGGCCGGCGGACCAGACCGTTTTCCATGCCTTGGCCTCGTCATCCACCGGTTTGAGTTTTTCGCCGTAATCGATGGCCCCGGGCTGGTTCAGTTTGTCCATGGGATAGCCTGCGGCTTCCAGGCTCTGGCGCATGAAGTTGGCGGGTATGCCGGATACGGCAGGGGTATGAATGATGTCGCCGGAGATCGCCTCCAGGATCATGCTTTGGTAGGCGCTGTCGGCACGGGACTCCTCGGTATTGATAAATCGAGTGCCCATATAGCCCAGATCGGCGCCCATGGCTTGGAGCGCAAGGATATCGTCGCCTTGAGACAGACAGCCGGCGAGAATAATCGTGCCGTCGAAGACGTCGCGGATTTCCTTCATTAGCACAAACGGACTGATCGTGCCCGCATGGCCGCCTGCGCCCGCTGCTACCCCGATAATGCCATCGACTCCGGCTTCCGCCGCCTTACGCGCGTGCCTTTGGTTGGTCACGTCGTGGAATACCAGCCCGCCGTAACTGTGCACCGCTTCCACCACATGGCTGGCGGCGCCCAATGAGGTAATCACAATCGGCACCCGATGCTTCTGGCATAGCTCCAGGTCGGCTTGCCAGCGGGGATTGGTCCTGTGGACGATCAAATTCACCGCGTAAGGGGCGACGGCGTTAGCGTTCGCTTTGCGCATGGCGTCGAGACCGCTGTTCATCTCAATCAACCATTGTTCGAAGCCCTCGCTGGTGCGCTGGTTAAGTGCCGGGAAGCTGCCGACGATGCCGTTGCGGCAGCACGCCAAGGCCAGTTCGGGACCTGATATCAAGAACATCGGCGCGGCAATCAAGGGCAGGGTCAGGCGGTGTTCCAATTGTGCGGGCAAGGCCACGGGTGCGTCCTCTCGTTAAGGGTGACTGTCGCATCTACGATGCAGACAAACACGTTATCGAAAGCGGGCTAAAGCGTCTATTGCTGCTCGCTGCCGGTAGTGTAAGCTGCCAGCATTGTTGATTAAGGCTGTTTTTCAGGAGAAAGGCATGGGCGAAGCAAAACGCCGTAAGACGAGCGGGGAGAATGTGCCGCGCAAAAGGACCGATAAGTCCGATAAGGGCGGCAAGTGGATGATGATCGGCGGAATTGTCGCCCTGCTGCTGGTAGTTATGGTGGTTTGGTGGGTCACGCAGCCGCCGGAACCGACATCGGATGCGTTGCCGGATGTGTCTGCCGATGCCGAACCTTTCCCGGCCACGTTCGATTCCGTGGGCGTGTCGATCGGGGATGCCGATGCACCGGTAGTGGTTCGCGAGTTCGCCGATTACCAGTGTCCGGCCTGCGCGCGTTTTGCCCCGGCGTCCAAACGCCTGCGCGACGAGTACGTGAAGAGCGGCCAGGTTCGCCTGGTATTCTACGATTTACCCCTGACTCAGCATGAATACGCGCAGGAAGCGGCTCTGGCGGCCCGTTGCGCGGCAGATCAGGACGCCTTCTGGCCCATGCACGACCGCTTGTTCGAACACCAAGGCGAGTGGAGTAGCTCCTCCGACCCGGTGGGCACCTTCGCCCGCTATGCCGACGAACTCGGACTGGACAGCCGGCGTCTGGAGCGCTGTGTCGAAACCGAGCTGCATCGCCAGGACATCAGTCAAAGTGTCGGTGTGGCCCAGCAGCTGCGCGTGGCGAGCACCCCGACCGTCTACGTCGACAACATCCGCCTGACCCGGCCGGGCTGGGCTCAGATGCAGGCGGTGATCGAGCGGGAGTTGGCCGCGCAGCCTTAGTGCACTGTTTGGTTGATTCGCTGACTTAATGAGGCCCTGAGAATCTGGATAGCAAGGCGCGGTGATGACGGTGTGGTGGTTCCACATCGATTCGCCGCAACGCCGCTAGCCAGACTCTCAGGGCCTCCCTTCGGGCGAGCTTCTGAAGGCTTTGGATCTGCGTTGCTGCTCTTTGACATGGAACCACCATGCCTGCAGACCAGCGCCTTGCCCAAAGCCTTCAGAAGCTCGCAGTAAGTCAGCGAATTAACCAAACAGTGCACTAGGACCTACGCGAAATTAGATCGCTTGCGGTTGTGAGCAATCGGAAAGAGTTGGCCGACAAAACCCATTTTATACCAGCGAAGACAGGCAGAGCCGGAATCACCAAAAGGACTTGAGCCATGGATAAGCAACTTCAGACCCTGCGAGACCATCTGGAATCTGCCGCGCAACGTGCGGATGCTCAGGGCATCGAATTCTGGTTTGCCCGTGATTTGCAGGAATTACTGGGCTATGCCCGGTGGGAGAATTTTCAGACCGCCATTCAGCGGGCGGTGGAATCCTGCGAGGCCAGTGGTCACCCTGCCTCGGACCATTTCCGTGGCGTCACGAAAATGGTCACGCTCGGTAGCGGTTCCAAGCGTGAAGTCGATGATTTTATGCTCACACGCTACGCCTGCTATCTGATCGCTCAAAACGGCGACCCACGTAAATCCGAAATCGCCTTTGCCCAAAGCTATTTTGCCGTACAGACCCGCAGGCAGGAGCTGATAGAAGACCGCATGCGTCTGCAAGCCCGGTTGGAAGCCCGTGACCGGCTAAGGGAGTCGGAAAAGGCGCTGTCACAAAACATATTCGAGCGCGGAGTGGATGAGGCCGGTTTTGGACGAATCCGTTCGCAAGGTGACAAGGCACTCTTTGGTGGCCACACGACTCAGGCCATGAAAGATCACTACGGCATTGTCAAAAACCGCCCATTGGCAGACTTTCTGCCCACGTTAACGATCGCCGCCAAAAACCTCGCCACGGAGATGACGAATCACAACGTGGAGCAGTCTGACCTTCAGGGAGAGCATGCCATTACGGGCGAGCATATTCAGAACAACAACAGCGTTCGGGATATGTTAGGCCAGCGCGGCATCAAACCAGAGCGCCTTTCCGCCGAGGAAGACCTGAAGAAACTGGAGCGTCGCGTGAAATCGGAAGAGAAAAAACTGGCGAAAGGTACCAAAGCTCTGCCGCCACACGATGAAACTGGAGACTAAGCAGGCCACGGCAAAAGAGCGGAGTGCAGTTGTCGACTAACCCTTGACAACTCATGACGACAGCAGCGGATAAGCAAGACGAGCTTTGAACCACCTGCAGAGGAA